>CAZPFU010000004.1:0-116233 GCA_964585915.1 uncultured Methanomassiliicoccus sp. | reverse complement strand
AGTGGTCCGTCCTTCAGCTCGAGGACGCTCTTGGTTTGGAAGGAGTCCGCCGTCGGTGCCATCTTTCTCGGATGGCAGTAAGCGAACATGTGCTTAAAACATTGCAGGTGACGGGGGAAAGGATATTATGGCCTCAGGGGCTTGACCCAATTGGATGATTAATCCAACCGAAGGGGTCCAGGACGATTCTCAGGAGAACTACATCAGGCATATCGCCGTCCTCCGCTCCCAGATGAAAAGGGGTCTGATCAGCAGCAACACCGAATGCGCCCACTACCCCTGCCACCATACCGGTCAGAACTGCACCTTCTGCTTCTGCCCGCTGTATCCATGTCTCGATCCCGAGCTGGGAGAGTACGTCACCTCCAGGCGCACCGGGGGCCGGGTCTGGTCCTGCCAGGGCTGCCTATGGATGCACCGGGACGACGTTTCCGGGTCCCTGTTCAGGTTGATGCCGGAGGTCGGCGAGGGTGGCCTGGACGATAGGACCAGGTCGTCGCTCAAGGCGGAACTGGAGAAAAAGCACCGCAAGAGGGCCAAGGCCATCATGGTGCTGGGCGCCACCTCCGGGGCGGGCAAGTCCCTGCTGGTCGCCGCGCTTTGCCGGGCATACCGCAACCGCGGGCTGAAGGTCGCTCCCTTCAAATCGCAGAACATGTCCCTGAACTCCATGGTCACCGAGGATGGGGACGAGATAGCCCGCATCCAGGACCTGCAGGCTCGAGCCGCAGGAACGCGGCCCAGGGGCGAGCTGAACCCCATACTGCTCAAGCCAAAGGGCGGGGTGACCTCCCAGGTGATCGTGGAGGGGAGACCGTACAAGGACTGTACGGTGCAGGAATACTACTCCGACTTCGTTCCGAACGAGGCCCCGGCCATCATATCCCGCAACCTGGACTGGCTGCTGCGCTCCAACGACGTCGTGGTGATCGAGGGAGCCGGTTCGCCGGCGGAGATCAATCTTCGCGGTCGGGACGTGGCCAACATGTACGTGGCCAAGCTGGCCAGGGCCGACTGCCTTCTTGCGGTGAACATAGATTGGGGCGGGGCGTTCGCCTACGCGATCGGCACGTTGATGCTGCTGGACGAGGAAGAACGGAAGCTCTTCAAAGGCGTGCTCATCAACAACATGTGCCCCGGGGGCGGGTCCCTGGGAGAGTCATTGGACATGGTGAGAAGGACGACCGGTGTGCCGGTACTGGCGGTGCTTCCGCACGTTCCCTCCCTGTACCTTCCCGTGGAGGACTCCATGGACCTCGACCAACGCGATGAGGGTGACGGAAAGACCGTGGTGGCCGTGGTCCGGTTGCCCATGATCTCCAACTTCACCGACTTCGATGCGCTTTCCCTGGAGGAGGGCCTGAAGGTCATATACGCCATGACGCCTGAAGAACTGGGTTCGGCGGACGCCATCATCCTGCCGGGGACGAAGAACACGGTCCATGACCTGCTCTGGCTGAAGGAGAGCGGGATGGCCGCGAAGATCCTGGAGAAGGCCGGAGATGTCCCCCTCCTAGGCATATGCGGGGGATACCAGATGCTCGGCCGGAAGATATTCGACGTTCACGGCCTGGAGGGCGCCGGTCCATCGGAGATCGAGGGTCTCGGGCTCTTGAACGCGGTGACCCATTTTGATTCCTATGATAAGAGGACCGTGCAGGTGCAAGGTTCACTGATCGACGGCGGCGAGGTGCGTGGCTACGAGATACACATGGGCCGCACCGAGAGTTCCGAGGGACCGCTGTTCCAACTTCGTCCGGACGGGAGGCGGGAAGGTTCCTGGAACCGCGAACGGAAGGTCATGGGCTCCTACGTGCACGGGGTCTTCGACCTGCCCGGCTTCCGTAGCTTCTTCCTTTCCATGATCGAGCATCGCGAGTGTATCAGTGACAAAGGCACGGACCACGACGCGGAGATCGACATCTCCCTGGACCGCCTCGCCGCCATGGTGGAGACGCATCTGGACCTGGACGCTCTGCTTAGAGGTGATGGCGATGGTCCGTAAGCTCATGGTCCAGGGCGTAACGTCCGGAGCCGGGAAGACCACCCTGACCGCCGCGCTGTGCCGCCATCTCGCCTCGGGTGGAACGGATGTCGCTCCGTTCAAGGCGCAGAACGTCTCGCTGAACTCGTTCGTCACCGCGGACGGCCGGGAGATGGCCATATCTCAGGCGTATCAGGCCTGGGCCTGCGGGCTCGAGCCCTCAGCGGACATGAACCCCATCCTGATCAAGCCCAAAGGCAACGGTCAATGCCAGATCGTGCTTCGCGGGAAACCCTGGAAGGACCTTGGTCCGGGAGGGAGCACCTCCGAGGTCATCGCCATGCTCAGGGAGCAGGTGCTGTCCGCGTTCCGCGATAACGCGACGGGAAGGGAGCTGGTCCTGATCGAGGGCATGGGCTCCCCAGTGGAGATGAACCTCAAGGACAAGGACGTCAGCAACATGTGGCTAGCGAAAGCGACGCGATCGCCGGTGGTCCTGGTCGGGGACATCGAGAAGGGCGGGGTCTTCGCCGGCATATACGGCACGTATCTACTGATGGACGAGGAGGAACGCGACCTGCTGAAGGGATTCGTCGTCAACCGTTTCCGGGGGGACTCCTCGATACTGAAGGAAGGGATTGAAGAGCTGGAATTTCGGATGGAGGTCCCTTGCCTGGGCGTCCTGCCGATGGTCCGGTTCAGCGCCCCGGCCGAGGATTCTTTGGACCTTACAAGGCCGTCCGGGAACGGTCACGGCTCCGGGGACATCAGGCAGCGTTGGATGCGTGAGCTGGACACGGTATTGGAAAAATGGGAAGGGGCCTGGGACCTTGAGCGGGTCCGCGGCCTTATCGATAGGGTTTGACCGTCTCAGAGGCGGTTGCCGCACTTGGGGCAGAACTGGGCGCCCGGCTCGTAAGCGGCGCCGCAGCTGCGGCAGGTGTTGCCTTGCTGGGGCGGCTGCTGGTACTGCTGAGGGGGCTGTTGATACTGCTGGGGCGGCTGCTGGTACTGCTGAGGGGGCTGTTGATATGGCTGGCTGCCGTAGTAGCCCGTTCCATACTGCGGACGCTCCTCGTACTTCATCAGGAAGTAGATAATGGCCGCAGGCCAGCATATTATTATCAGGATGATCAAGATCACCCAGCTGCCAGTGAATTCCTTCGACATGACTTTCCACCTTTTAGCATCCATCAACGTGAGGAATATTTATCCGTTCCCATTTATTTTCAATCCTCGGGCTTCCCCGGTCCCCTCGCGCAGAGCGGGTAGGAGGCGTAGGACGGGCACTCCTTGCAGCGGTCCAGCATCCTTCTCCCCTTCAGGTACTCGAACACCACAATAACGGTGATGATGAACGGATATACGTAGATCCTCAGCTCCGGTGGGCAAACGATGGCGGAATAGATGACCATGGCCAGGCTCGACCCCAGCACCGCGTTGAAGAATATCGACCACCCCCGTCCGTGGATGAGGAACCTCGACAACTGGAAGACGAACAGGAACAACGAGGCCGCGAAGGCGGCCAGGAACTCCGGCCAGCCCAGTAACAGCAGGACCAGAACGACCAAGAAGGTCGGGTATACTGTAACGCATCCCCGGCATACCTTGCGGCCTCTGATGGTCAGCAGGTGATCGTCGAAGCGGCCGCAGAGAGGGTGATGGGCCAGCAGTATCGGCTCTTTCCTCAGCTCATCGATGAATTTGATGCCGCCACCTCCTTCCCAGTCATCTTAGGTACTGTCATGCCACTAATAAAAAGGGACCGCTAACGGCTTTATACTTGGATGATATATCCAATCTGAGTTGGATAATACATCCAACTAACTAGCAGAAAGTGATCCCACATGGACAGGAAAGCGATAATCGCAATCATACTGGTCGTGGCGCTGGTAGCCGTCGGGACCGTGATGGTCTTAGGAATGAACCCCTCCGGGGGAGAGAACGAGGGGCCGGTGACGGTCATCGATGCCGAGGGTCGGACGGTAACGACCAACGAAGCGCCGGAGCGCATCGTCTCTTGCTCCCCCTCCCTGACCGAAATGGTCTATGCGATGGGCATCGGTGAGCGCCTGGTGGCGGTGACCGACTATTGTGATTGGCCGGCGGAGGTAAACACCAGGAAGACCGCTGGAACACTGACCTCGGTGGGCGGATACTTCACCCCCAGCGTCGAGGCGGTCATCGCCGCCGACGGGGACCTCATCCTGCTAGACCGGGGCGTGCAGGCCCAGATGGACATGCTGACCCAGCTGGAGAACGCTGGGCTCAACGTCATCGTGCTCGACAAGGGCACCACCTTCGATGAGGTCTACGACGCCATGCTGATGATCGGCGAGATCTGCTGGGTCAAGGAGGAGGCCGAGGACCTCATCGATTCGATGAATGACCGGCTGACCGCCATAGAGACCCAGGTCGGAGATATCGAGGAGCTGCCGACCATGACCTTCGCGGTTTGGCTCGACCCCATCTACCTCAGCGGGAACGGGACCTTCGCCGCTGACGTCATGGGCCATGCCAAGGGCGAGAACGTCTACGACAACCTGACCGGCTGGCCGGACGTCTCGGTGGAATCCCTGCTGGAGACCGACCCTGACTATCTGGTGGTGTCCATGATGTACCTGTCATCCCCCGGCGAGGAGATCATCTCCGACCTGGAGAACGACACCATCTGGTCCGAGCTGTCCGCGGTCCAGAACAAACGGGTGTACATCCTGACCGGCCAGTGCGACAACGTGTTCAGCCGCCCCGGCCCGCGCATGGTGGACGCCGTGGAGCTGCTGGCCCAGATACTGCACCCTGACGTGTTCGATGTCAGCCTGCCGCACGTGATCTCCGACGACTACGTCGACTGGGTCTCGTCCGGCGACTCCCCGGAGGCCGAGGCGGTCTACGCGGAGGGCGCGGAGATCATGGCGATGGTGCAGGTTCGCATCGAATGAACTGGTCCTCCTTCCCCGTGGCACGAGGCGCAAATATAATAGCTGGCCCGTGTTACGGGAAACAACTTACCTCCGGAGGGTGTCCCGCACCGCTTCCGGAAGAAGCAGGGTGATGCGAGATGGAATCGACCAAGGCAGGCAGGGCGAAGCTCAAGTTAGCCCTGATTCTCGGCCTGGGGTCGCTGAGCATCGTCCTCCTTTTCATACTCTCGCTGACCACCGGGGTCATGGACATCTCCTTCCAGGAGGCCATGTCCGGGCTCTGGAACCTCCTGCAGAACGGAGGGCAGCATGAGAACACCAAGGAACTGATCCTCTGGCAGATACGCATTCCTCGCGCCTTGGGCGTGGTCGCCGTCGGCGTGGGGCTCTCCGTGGCCGGGGCGGTCATGCAGGCGCTGATCCGAAACCCGTTGGTCGACCCGTACATCACCGGTGTCTCCTCCGGAGCGGCACTGGGAGTTACCACCGCAGTGCTCATGGGCGTGACCATCGCCGGGCTCGGCGTGTTCGTCACACCGATCGTAGCCTTCATCGGGGCGGTCATGGCCTTCCTGTTCACCATGCTCCTGGCCGAGGCCGCCGGCGGGCGTTCGATAAGCTACGTGCTGGGTGGGGTGATCGTGGGGATCGCCTTGCAGTCCGGGACCACCATTTTAATGTACTTCAACGCCGACCGCCTGCACAGCGTGCTCTACTGGCTTTTCGGGTCCTTCTCCACCCTGAACTGGGAATCGACCTGGATCATCGTCCTGGGCGTTACCGTGCTTTCATCGATCATGCTGCTCTACGCCAAGGAGCTGAACGTCATTCTTCTAGGGGATGAACAGGCTCAGCAGCTGGGGATGAACGTCAAGCGCTTCAAGACCGGCATGTTCATTCTGGTGTCCGCCCTGGCGGCGGTATGCGTGGCCTTCACCGGGATAATCGGTTTCGTCGGCCTCATCGTTCCCCACCTGGTCCGGATGCTAATAGGCGGCGATCACCGGCTGTTGCTCCCGGCCTCCATGGTGGTCGGGGCAAACATTCTATTGGTGGCCGACATTGTATGTAAGACCGTGGTGGCTCCCTCGGAGCTGCCGATAGGCGCCATAATATCGATCATCGGCGCTCCGTTCTTCGGATACCTGATGATCAGGATGGGCAAGGAATATGTCATGTGACGACGAGCTGACGGTGAAGGTCGACAACATCTCCTTCAGCTACGGCGCCAAGAAGAGCCTCTGCGCCAAGACCCTCAAGGGAATCACGATAGACGCCAAGAAGGGGCAGCTCATCGGGATAATGGGCCCGAACGGCTGTGGAAAAACAACCTTCATGCGCTGCATAAACAAGGTCCTGAAGCCTCAGGAGGGGGCGATATACATAGACGGCAAGGACCTGGACCGCCTCAAGATGATGGAGGTGGCCAAGATCTGCGCCAACATCCCGGCGGACGTGCCGGACGATTTCCATCTTTCGGTCGAGGAGTTCGTTTCTTTGGGAAGATACCCCTTCGTCACCGGCATCTGGTGGGAGGGGGAGAGGGACGAGCGGCTGGTCCGTGACGCCATGAAGGCGTACCACGTGACCCATCTAAAGGACCGCAAGCTCGCCGAGCTGAGCAGCGGGGAGAAGGCCCGGGTGCTCTTGGCCAAGGGGGCGGTGCAGCAGCCGAAGATACTGCTGGCGGACGAACCGAGCGCGCATCTGGACCTCAAGTTCAAACTGCAGGTCATGCAGGCCCTGAAGGACCTGTCCAGGCAGGGCGTTACGGTGATAACCGCATCGCACGACATCAACCTGATCGCCAAGTACGCCGATCTGGTGATAGTCATAAGCGACGGCGGGATAATCAATTACGGACCTCCGGCGGAGGTCATCAACGAGGAGATCATCCGCGCCGTGTACGGCGTGGAGGTCACGGTCATCCGGGACAACGGGGAGCTGTACGTCATCCCGCTGCGGCCGGCGGACCCGGAGAAGGGCGACGATGAAGATCCAAGACCTTGTGAAAAAGGAATTGTTGCCGATTAAGCGGCCCGTGCACGGGGGTCAGGGCTGGAAGCTTCCCGGGGTGGAGGACTTCAGCCACAACCTCAACCCGTACGGACCGCCAGCGGAGCTGCCGCGGCTGGTGGCGGAGGCCGCCGAACACCTGGACCATTACCCGGACGATACGGCCGAGGAGTTCCGGGAGGCAGTGGCGAGACTGCACAACGTGTGGCCGGAGAACGTCATCGCCGGCGCCGGTTCGGCCGAGCTCATCCGTCTGTATCCAGAGGTGTTCCTTTCCCGCAAGGCCCGGGTAATAATTCCCCGGCCCACCTTCTCCGAGTACTCGCACGCCTGCCGCATGCAGGGCGCGAACATACTGGACGTTCCGTTGATCGAGGGCGAAGGCTTCCGCCTGGACATGAACGCCATCCACGAGAAGCTTCCTCTGGCCAGGGCGCTGTACATCTGCAATCCCAACAATCCCACCGGCACGGTCGAGCCGAAGAGGCGCATCATGGAGCTGGTGGACGAGTGCGAGGCGGCCGGCAAGCTGGTCTTCCTGGACGAGACGTTGCTGGAGCTGGTGGACGATCGCGAGAGCGTCTCCTGCATGTCCGAGGTGCAGAGCCACGAGAACCTGTTCATCATCTCCTCGCTGACGAAATCCTTCGCCATCCCGGGCATGCGCGTCGGTTACGGTGTAGGAAGCGTGGAGATAGTGGACATGATGGAACGCGCCAGGCTGTCCTGGAATCTAGGCGTCATAGAACAGTACGTCGGCGCCCGGCTGCTGCGGGACCATCAGGACCACGTGCGCAAGGCGGCGCGGATGATGGCCTCCGAGCGTGGACGAATAAAGAAGGCCGTGGACGGCAATGGGCTGTTCTGCCCGCTCCCGGACCGGTGCTTCTTCTTCTTCACCCGGGTGAACGATCCAAAGATGGCCGCGATGGATGTGGTGGAGCATCTTCTGCCGCGCAAGGTGCTGGTGCGGGACTGCTCCACCTTCGGACGGCCGTTCGACAAGTTCGTCCGCTTCAGCGTGAAGACGCCGGAGAAGAACGACCTTCTGATCTCGGCCATGGAGGATACGGCCAGGGAGATCCGCAGTACGGCGTTCGGGGCGAGGATGCATGTTTGAGCTGGTCCCCTACGCCCTATTGACCATTCTAGTGGCACTGCTGGTCGACCGCTTTATCGGAGAGCCACCGAACGCTCTGCATCCGGTGGTCTGGATGGGCAAGGTCATATCCTTCTTAGACAAGCGCATCTCTCGCGGGCACCCCCGCCGGGAGCGTTTCTTCGGGATGTTCATGGCATTGACCGTCATCCTGCTCTTCTCCTTCCTGGTCCTATTGCTGATGTCCCTGGTCAGGGACGTCCTGGGGTTGCTGGTATGGGCCATATTCGGCGGGATACTGCTGAAGACCATGTTCGCCATGGCGGCCATGGGAAAGCACACCGAGCCGGTGCGCGAGGCCTTGCTGGCCGGAGATCTGGAGCTGGGGCGGAGCAAAGCGGCCATGATGGTCTCCCGCGACGTGAGCCAGCTGGACAAGGGGCATGTGATCTCCTGCGCGGCGGAGAGCGCGGCGGAGAACACCGTGGACTCCATCTTCTCGCCCTTGTTCTACTTCGGCCTGCTGGGACTCCCGGCCGCCGTAGCTTACCGCGTGTCCAACACCCTGGACGCCATGGTCGGCTACCTGGACGACAAGTACCGCTACGTAGGCTGGTTCTCGGCGAAGCTTGACGATTGCACCAACTTCGTCATGGCCCGGGCGGCGGTGCCCTTCATTCTTTTGGCGTTGATCATCCTGGGCAGGGACTGGAGGGCCGGCTGGGACGCTTCGAAGAAATATCACGATCAGACGTTATCGCCGAACAAGGGCTGGCACATGTCCGCCTTCGCTGGCGGATTGGGAATAAGGTTCGAGAAGATAGGCTGGTACGTCATGGGCGACGGGCCACTTCCGTCGGACCCGGAGGTCTTGCGGGACACCATAAAGGTCATGACCATGGCCTCGTATCTCTTCGTGCTCACGGTGGTCGTCCCCCTCTACCTCCTGGTAGGGGTGGAGGCGCAGGTGTTCCTGGAGGACCTGCTGCTGGGGTTCATAGGTGTTTGAGATGAAACTGAGCGAAGTGCGGATCGAGAAGGGCGCGGTGGACGGTCACAAGTACGTGGCGATAAGATTGCCGCGCCGCCTGCGCGCAATGGCGTCGACGATACTGAACGGGGGTCTGGGGGAGACCGATTCCGTACTTATGCTGCAGGTCTCCCTGCACTACGATCACGCCGATCCGATCGAGCACATGCGCTCCCTGCTCCCTCGTCTGAAACTTCCCCCGGACACCGTATGCTTCATGACCGCCGCCGAGCTGGACAAGGCGTTCTGTTCGAAAGGTATAGAGCAGAACGGATCAGAGGCCCTGGCGTTCGTCAGCGCCGGCATTTCCAATGCCATCCGGGCCGGCGAATCGTCCCGGGAGGGCAGCGTTCCGCACCGCCAGGTCGGGACGATCAACGTGATGGTGGTTACGGACGAACCGTTGGACGACTGCGCTCTGGCCAACGCCATAATGACCGTCACGGAAGCCAAGGCCGCCGCTCTTCAAGACCATCATATCCCCGGGACGGGGACCACCAGCGACGCGGTGCTGGTGATGTGCCCCTCCGAGGGGAAGAGATGCCTGTGGTCCGGAAGCTCTTCCGATCACGGCATCGCCATGGCCGTGGCCGTACGGTCCGCATTAGGTGAATCGATAACCAAGTGGAAGGGGGCGAACGGAGATTCCGTGCACTTCCTGAGGCATCTGGCCATACGCGGTATCACCTACGACGACATGTGGAGCGCGGTCAAGGAGATGAACGCCCTGGACCCGGCTTGGGACGAGGCTGATATACGCAAGAGGTTCGAGAGGAAGCTCGAACTGCTGGCCAAGGATGTGAACGTGAACGCTTTGCTCACCGCGGCCATGCTCCTGGAGGAGAAGGGGCGCTATGGCCAACTGTACGGGCTTCCCGAGGCCACGTACCAGGAGGACCCGGTGCACCTGCTGGCGGACGAACTGCTTGGGATAGCCCTCGCGGAGTACATAGGCGGTTCGAAGTGCGTCTTCGAGTACATCCGCTACGACAAGAAGAAGCCGGGGATACTGTCCAAGCTGGGTCCGTTCATGGACGACATAGTCGCGTCGTTGATAGGGGCCACCATGTCCACCATATACTCGGAGATACTGGAGGGAGAAGGACGTCTGTCCTAGGCGCGCTCAAGGCCGCCCTCACCATGTTCACGGTCCTGCCGGCCAAGGTGGACGGCCAGGACGTGGACGACCTATCTCGAAGGTTCTATCTCGTAGTGTTCATAGGCGCGCTGTACGGGGTCCTGGCCTCGGGGGTGTTCTACCTGGGGGAGGACCTCCTTTCCACGGCCGTCCTGGCCGCCATGGTCCTGGCCATGTTCCACCTGCTCAACCGCTTCCTGCACCTGGACGGGCTGAGCGACTTCGGGGACGGGATGGTCTGCGGCGGAGATGCCGAACGCAGAATGGCGGCCATGAAGGACTCTAAGACCGGCGCCGGAGGCGTTGGGTACGCGCTAGTTTTCACCATTCTGAGCTTCGCCGCGCTAGCTTCGCTGACCGGCAAGGCCGAGCTGCTCTTCTTCCCGCTCATCGCCGAGATCATGAACAAGAACGCCATGGTCTTCTGCGCCTTCGGGGGCAAGGCCCGGGAGGGACTGGGAAACTCTTTCGTCTCCAACACCAAGGGCAAGCAGGCCCTGATCTCGCTGGTCATATCGATCATGCTGGCCTTCAGCCTGGTCCTGCTGGTGTGCCTGCCCACCATGTATTGGAATATCGACAGTATCGTCCTGTTCACCATCGCCGGTGGGCTGGTCAGCGCAATAACCGGATTGCTCATCAGCGGCGTGGCCATGAAGAACTTCGGGGCGGTGAACGGCGACGTGATGGGCGCCACGAACGAGATCTGCCGGCCGGTGGTACTGATCGTCCTATTGCTGCTGGTGGCGCTATGAGCGTGGCCGCGCTGATCACCGCCGGAGGGCGGGGGACCAGGATCAGGGAACTAGGGGTGGAGAAGCCCATGGCCCTTCTGCACGGCCGGCCGATGGTCGACCATGTGCTGGAGCAGATGATGCTGGTGGACGAGATATCCTCCGTCTACGTTTCGGTGAGCGATAACGTTCCTAGGACCCGGCAGCACCTGAAGGAGATAGGCGCGCGGACCATCGACACGTCCGGCACTGAGTACTGCCACGACCTGATCCAGGCGGCGGAAGGGATATCTGAAGAGCACATCTTCATCTGCCCGGCCGACCTGCCGCTGCTGAGAGCGGAGCTGGTCGATGATATTGTAAAGGAATACCTGAAAAGGAAGGAGCAGTCCCTGACCGTCGGGATACCGTTGGAAAGGGCTCTGGAGTTCGGGGTGGATGTAACGTTCTACGAGAACGTGGACGGCCGTCCGCTGATGCCCTGCGGGGTGAGCGTGGTGGATCGGCTGAGAATGCTGACCCGGGAATATCTGCCGGGAAGCTATTACGTCGCCGACACTCCGGACGTGGCGATCAACGTCAACACCATCTCCGACCTGAGGAAGGCCGAGAAGGTTATGCACCAGCGGCTCACTTGCCCATGATCCTCATGAGCTGGACGTAGTTCTCCTCGACCTTGGCCAGCATATCCGCCTTGCCGATCTTCCCCTGCGAGGCCAGGAAGGCCGCCACCGAAATTCCGCCGGCGCCCACACCCTCCTTGACCAGTCCCTTCTCGTAGACATTGAGGCCATCATGCTGGGACGGTCCGAAGTCCAGGTCCGCAGCGAGTATGGGAACGTTGCCGATCTGCCTGACTATCGAGCGAACGTCGGAGGTGCGGTCATTGACGATCCACTTAGTGGTGCCCAGGGCGATGTTCGAAAGGACGTTAGGCGCCAGCCCCTTCACGATGGCCATCACCGCGGCCATCTGGGTGCCCCCGGCCATGATCACCGGGATGCTCTCCGCGGCCCCCGCGACCACGCCCGCCGCGGCGGGCATCATCGGATCGCCCACGGCCGCGGTCGCCTTCAACGGGTCGGCCTTCATCTCCTCCCTGCTGAAGGGGGAGTTGGAGATGCCCTCCGAAACTATCCTCTCCTTAAGGGAGTGGGGGTTATCGATCATCGAGCTGGAGACCTTGCCCTGCCCGTCGTATCCCATGGCCATGAGCACGGCCAGAGCGGTGGTGGTCCCGCCCGCAATGCTCTCCCCGATCACCAGGTACTCGCTGCCCTTGGCCATCTCCCTGCCCAACAGAACGGCGTTCTCGTACACCCGGCGGGGGTCCTTGAGGGCCTTGCCGGTGCGGATGTCCTCGCCCGGAACGCCTTCCAGCTCGAAGTACGGCGTATGCGGCCTGACACGGACGCCGGCGTTGATGGCGAAGGTGGGCATGGAAACGAGCTGAA
Source organism: uncultured Methanomassiliicoccus sp. (assembly GCA_964585915.1). GTDB lineage: Archaea > Thermoplasmatota > Thermoplasmata > Methanomassiliicoccales > UBA472 > UBA472. Next base: position 103,854 of record CAZPFU010000004.1, on the reverse strand, counting down.
GGGCGCTCATGGTGATGATCCCCGGGGTGGGAACGCCGGTTGGCGTCACCGGCACGCCGTCGATGCACTTGCAGCGGCCGTAATGCAGAAGCTCCACGTCGGCCGCGGGGGTGAAGTCGGTTATCTCCGGCACCGCGCCGGCGGCGGACACGCCAGGGATCTTGGCCGTCTCGGTGTTGCCGATGACCACGGCGTAGGTCGGGCGCTTGCCCCAGACCCTCTCCACGAACTTCCTTCCCGCCTGCTCCTCCGACGCGTAGATGATGTCCGCCTTATGCATGATCAGAACCTCTGGATTGGACGCAACAGCTAATTGGTTGTATCATCCAACTCAATGCGAAGAAGATATTTAACCTATTCCCGAGTTGGATGCGATAAAAAAAGATCAATCCTCGAGGATGGTGTCCAGCAGCGTTCCCAGGGGAACGTTTTCACCGCCGTTCTCGTGGAATCCGTCGCTCCCTTTTCCGGTCCAACGCCCGCCGCGCACGGCGTAGGGGACCTTCATGCGCAGGTGCTCCCCGGTCAAGGACGAGGCGCCGTGATCGATCAGCAGCGCCACCTGGCATTCCCGGAAGCGCTTCTCGTAGCGCAGCAGCTCCCGATCGATATCCTCGATGAGCTTGAGCTTGTTCTTGGGATTGCACTTGTGGCTGATGTCGTCCGTCTCCTCTATGTGCAGGAACACGTCGTCCGCATCCAAGGCCTGGGCGGCCACCTTGATGCCCTCCTTGAAGCCTGGTACGCGATGGGTTTCCATGCCCAGGAACTTGCCCACGCCCAGGGCGGAAGGGCTCTTGGAAATGACCTTCAGGTCCGGGACCTTGGAGATCTCCCGTCGGACGTCCACGGCGACCTTGCCCAGACCTCCACCCCAGGGTAGGAGCGCTATGCCGCCGGTGCTCTCCCTGACGCCCTTGGCAAAGTCCAGGAAGGGACCGAGGTCCTCGGAGCTTATCTGCGCCGGGCCGGGCGGCTTCGGCAAGTTCAGGATCTCATCGCCCTTCACCGTCAGGACGCCTTTGCCGCCATGATAGGCCAGGATCTTGGGGTCCATCCCCGCCAGCTTGGAGCGGTTCTTGATGATGGCCCGCTGCAGGAACATCTCCTCGTCGCAGGTGATGTTGTAATACCATTCCACGTTGTGATCGTGCACCTTGGCCGGGGTCATGCGGTAGGCGACGCGGCCTTCGCCAATGGGGAGTTCCAAGCCATAGGCCTCGATCACTCCCCGGGGAATGTCGTAAGGTTTGCCGGTCAGCAGTTCTAAAAGGAACGTGTGGGTGTAATCCTTACCATCGGTGGTGCCTACCTTCCCTTCGCGGGCCACGCCGTCCAGGAAGTCCTTGCGGGCCGCCTCCAGGGGGGTGCGGTTGTTGAATATGGATATGCGCTCGTCGGCCGCGCCGTCCAGCAGGATTATTAGTTTCCTCATTTAACAGGCCTGACGCTTCCGAATGGCCTTGGCCATATAATATCTGTTGGTCGTATCGTCCAACCCCGGGCATCCATATATCCTCCCAAAGCCATCCGAGCGGTCATGGGTCGGTCCGAGCACGAAGGGAGGGAGCACCGGGTCGGGCTCCCTCCGGTCCTGGGCAGCGAGCCCGCGGTGCTCGTTCTGGGAACGATACCCAGCGTCCAGTCCGCCCTGAGAGGACAGTATTACGGCAATCCTCTGAACCACTTCTGGCGGCTGATGTCGGAGGTGCTTGGCGAGAGCGCGATCGAGGACTACCCGGGCAGATGCGATATGCTGAAAAGGCGCAGGATCGCCGTCTGGGACGTGCTGGCGGAGTGTGACATCCGGGGCAGCAGGGACCACACCATCATCAACCCGGTCCCTAACGATCTCGCGGCCTTCCTTAAGGAGAACGACAGCGTCCGTCAGGTTTTCGTCAACGGCAGGACCGCCTTCAAGTTCTATCTCAGATATCATCGGGGGGCGTTCAATGGAACGGTGAAGGTGCTGCCTTCGTCCTCGCCGGCCAACGCCATGAGGTGGTCCGACCGTCTACAGGCCTGGATGGCGGTCCGTGATGCCCTGCAGGCCTAGCCCCTGGTCCGTGATAGGGCCACCGCGCACTGCCCGGTGGATATGCAACCGTCGCCGTTGGGCGTCAGGTCATGGCAGACGAACTTGAGGCCGCGGGATTCCACGATCTCCTTCGTCCAGGTGGAGATGGCCCGGTTGTAGCTCACGCCGCCGCTGAGGCCTATATGCTCCATGCCCTCGTCCTCCGCTCTCTCGGCCGCGATATCGACCAGCCCGCGCACCATGGCGTGAACCATGCTGCCGGCCCGGTCGGCCCTGCTCCCCCGAGCTTCCATCATGCAGCGGAACATGGCCGGGGTGTCGATGACGTCCGCGCGTCTAACGGTCGGCACCAGGTCCAGGCGCTTGGCTTCGTTCAGCCACCTCTCCAGCTTCATGGCCGGCTCGCCGTCGTAGCTGCGGTATCGACATATGTCCAGGTAAGCGGATATCCCGTCCAGCACCCTGCCGAACGAGGTGCTCAGGCCGGAACGGGGCATCATCTTGCGGAACAGCTCCCGTTCGCTCTCGTTGAAGTAGTCCAGTCCTCCGCCGGTCATTTCCGCCAGCGCGAATGCGATCCTGCGCACGTCGTAGACGGCCTTCTCCCCGCCCAGCAGAGGCACCTCTTCAAGATGGCCGACGCGGCGGTAGTCCTTCAGGTTGGAAAGGAGCACCTCTCCGCCCCAGGCCACCCCGTCGTCGCCGTAGCCGGTGCCGTCGATGGTGATAGCCACCATCTCATCCAGCTTCGATTCCACCAGCAGGGCGGCGGCGTGCGCATGGTGGTGCTGCACCTCCACCGGCTCTATTCCGCCCTCCTCCGCCCAACGCTTGGCCAGCCGTCTGGTCGAATGGCCGGGGTGAAGGTCCATGCCGATGGCATCGAGCTCTTCGGCGCCGAGCAGCCGCCTCAGATACTTCAGGCTCTCCTCCAGGAACTCCAGCACCCCCGGGGAGGTGGCGTCGCCGATGTACTGCGTGGCGTAGAGCCTTTTTTCATGGGACAGGGCTCCGGCCAGCCCCTCCTGGGCCCCCACGCCGATGGCCACGCCGTCCAAGGGGAGGTCGATGTGTGAGGGTATGTGCCCTCTGGACTTTCGAATGTAATAGGTCTTGTCCTGGAACGATCGCACCACGGAATCGTCGCAGCGGTTGATTATCTCCCGGTTGTGCATCAGGTACATGTCCGCGCCCAGGGTGAGGGCGTCCGACTCCCGCAGCACCATCGGTTCGCCGGGAACGTTCGCCGAGGTCATCACCAGGGCGTCCTCCTGCAGGTGATGGAACAGCAGGTGCTGCATCGAGGTGTAGGGAAGGAAGACCCCGATGGTGTCCAGTCCGGGGGCCACCAGTTCCGTGATGTCGCTATCGACCTTAGGGACCAGCACGATCGGCCGGTGGCTGGAGGTCAGCAGCTCCCGGTCATGCTCGGAAGGCATGCCGTATCTTTCCAGGGCCTTCAGGTCCCGGACCATGATGGCGAACGGCTTCTCCTTGCGGCGGTACCACTCGCGCATATGCGGCAGACGGTCCAAGGTACAGCAGAGGTGCATCCCGCCCCAGCTCTTGGCCACGCCGATGCTTCCCTGGTGCAGACGGAAGGCGAACTTCTCTATCGGCCCCTCATCGTCCCTTCCACCGTCGCGGTCCAGCAGATAGTAGCGGGGGCCGCAGACCGGGCAGGTGACGGTCTGGTGATGGAACCGCCTGGCGTCCGGATCGCCATATTCCTTCTGGCACTCCGGGCATAGCGGGAACGGGCGCATGGACGTCTTGTCGCGATCGTACGGCAGGTCCTCGATCACGGTGAAGCGCGCGCCGCAGTCGGTGCAGTTGGTGAAAGGGTAGAGATAGCGTCTGTCAGAGGGATCGAACATCTCCCTCAGGCACGAGTCGCAAACGGCGGTATCGTTGGGTATGCCTACCCCCCTGGTGCCCTGCTGGCTAGGGACTATCCGGAAGCCCATGGCCTTCAGTTCGGGGTCGGGAAGCCCCGCGGCGATGACCACCTCGTCCAGACGGGCCAGGGGCGGCAGCGCCTCCCGGAGCCGCCGGACGAATTCCTCCGGGTCTCCATCGATCTCGATGACCACGTTGGATCCGTTGTTCTGCACGTAACCGTGAAGGCCCATGGACCTGGCCAGGCGATGCACCGTCGGTCGGAAGCCGACCCCCTGGACCACCCCTCTCACGGTTATCCGCATGCCCCTTTCCATCCAGCCCCGGATATATATTCCTTGTCAGTCCCTACCGCACGAGGCATAAATATCCGTAATCCGTTCCGAAGAGGGATAGCATGAGCGAGGTACCAGAGGGACTCCACTACACCAAGGACCACGAATGGGCTCAGGTAGACGGCGAGGTCGCCACCGTGGGCATCACCGACCACGCCCAGGGCGAGCTCACCGAGTTCGTCTACGTCCAGCTGCCCAAGAAAGGAGCCAAGCTCAAGAAGGGCGACGTGCTGGCTGTGGTGGAGAGCGTCAAGAACACCGCCGACGTGTACGCCGCGGTCTCCGGCGAGGTGATCGAGGTGAACGGTCCTCTGGACGACGACCCGTCCCAGATGAACAAGTCCCCCTATGGCAGTGGCTGGATCGCCAAGATCAGGTTATCCGACCCAAGCGAGCTGGCAAAGCTGATGGACGCCTCCGCCTACCGTAAGCACATCGGCGAATGAATCAGTAGTCCAGGTAGATGTTGTGGGCCTGGCATTCCGCCCGTAGTCGCTCCACGAAGGCGTCCTCGTCCTTCAGCATCTCCTTGACGGCCGCCCAGGTATGCGAGCAGTCCTTGTACTTCACGCCGACCATCTCGTGGATGATCATGTCGACCCGCTTTCGGTTGTCGATGTCTATCTGCAGCCCCGCCCTTCTGAACACGGGGTCGAGATGCCGGAAGTAGCAGGTCATGACCAATAGTATGTCTTTAATGGAAATAAAAATGTTTCAGTCCCTTTTCGAATCCTTAATATGTGCCGGCCTTCCATCTAATCGTCCATGAAGGGAAAGCTGCAGGAGGGCGACACCGCCCCCGATTTCGATCTGCCAGACCAGGACGGCAGGATGGTCGGCTCCAGGGACATCAAGGGAAAGAAGGCCCTGGTGCTCTATTTCTATCCGGCCGATTTCACCAAGGTGTGCACCATGGAGGCGGTGGCCTTCCGCCAGATGCACGAGAGGTTCCAGGCGGCCGGCGCCGAGGTCATAGGGGTCTCCTCCGACGATGTCAAGACGCACAAGGAGTTCGCGGTGGACCACGAGCTCACGTTCACCTTGCTCAGCGATGAAAGGCAGGAACTGAGGAGGGCCTTCGGTGCCTACGGCCTCGGAGGTACGCCAGCTCGGACCACCTACGTCATCGACCGCGACTGGAAGATACGCATGGTCTATAACTCCCCGCTGCGCTCCAAGGAGCACGCCGAAGAGGCCATGAAGGCCGTGGCTTCGCTTTAGGCACCGGCGTCGGCCAGAACGCTCCCGCAGGAGCACTTCTTCCTTTCCTCTGGTATCCTGGGGATGGTGGCCGAGAGCAGCTTCCTGATCTTGTCCATGTTCTCCGACATGGTCCTCAAGATGGTGGCGGTGTCCACGGGATGGTCCGCCCAAACGTCGTAGTCGGTGATCATCGCCAAGCTCGTGTAGCACATCTCCATCTCCCGGGCCAGGGCGCATTCTGGCGCCAACGTCATTCCTATCACGTCGGCGAAGGCCCGGTACATCCTGCTCTCCGCGCGGGTGGAGAACCGCGGTCCCTCGATGCATACGTACGTCCCGCCGTCATGCACGGGTATCTTGGCCTTCTTGGCCTCCTTGGCGAAGAGGGAGTTCACCTCCGGGCAGAAGGGGTCGGCCGCGCCGATGTGGACGGTCTTCGGCCCGTCGAAGAAGGTGTACTTGCGGGATTTGGTGAGATCTATGAACTGGTCCACCAGGACGATCTCGCCTGGCTTGAACTCCTCCTGGAGAGAGCCCACGGCGCAGGGCGAGATTATCCGGTCCACGCCCAGCTGCTTCAGGGCGTAGATGTTGGCGCGGTAGTTGATCATGTGCGGCGGAATGACATGGCCGCGGCCGTGCCTCGGCAGGAATGCTACGGGAACGCCCTTGAGCTCCCCGACCTGGATCTCGTCCGAGGCCGGCCCGTACGGGGTGTGCGGGCGGACGGTCTCCTTGAGCTCGAACATCTTGGGGTCGTAGACCCCGGTCCCACCGATTATGCCTATCCTTGCCTTCATGGTGCTCCTGCCGGATAGTCAACTGGGGAGTAATAAATTGAACGCCGGCGGCTGGATGGATTAACGGGGTTTAAATTTCGTAGGCGGCGAACGATACTCCCAAACCTTATTTTATGTCCTCCAAAATCTCCGAAAGGGAGTTCACAATGGAGAAGAGCGAGGTAAACCCGATCTGGGCTTGTAGGGCGTTTCCGGCCTTCCCCGTCGTTTTGGCCACGGTCAGCGATGGCAAGGGAAACAACAACATCATCACCGTCGCCCTGGTACACATGTTCTCCTTCAACCCGCCGGTGCTGGGCATCGGCATATCCCCGGCCAGGCACACCTATGAGATGCTTGAGGCGTCGGACGACTTCTCCATAAACATTCCCGGAAAGGAACTGGTGGAGGAGGTCCTCTACTGCGGGGGGCGCTCCGGCCGCGACGTGAACAAGTTCGAGGACTGCGGCTTCGAGCCCCGTCCGGGCAAGAAGATCAAGGCGGCGGTCATCGACGAATGCGCGGTGAACCTGGAGTGCGTCAAGAGGCAGAGGATCGACGCCGGCGATCACATCTGGTACCTGGGCGAGGTCGTGCACGCGGAAATGGCCAAGGATGCCGACCGCGAGAAGTCGCTCATGTACTGGTCCGGGGAGTTCCGGGTGCTCGGCGACGTCATCAGAAAGCGCTGAAAAGCTTTATTACCGTCCCGCTCCCGTTCTAATTCGGGTGTTATTCTGGTAAGCATGGACGACAAGGTGGACCTGGACCATATGGGCGCGGTCATGTCGCTCCCCCCGGCGCCGGTGGTGCTGGTGGGGGTGGGGGACAAGGAGAAGAACATCATCACGGTGGGCATGTTCAACGTGTTCTCGGTGCGCCCTCCGATCATCGGTATAGCGGTAACGACCTCCAGGCACAGCTACAAGCTGCTAGAGGAGAACGAGGAGTTCACCATCAACATCCCCGGCAAGGAGCTCATGGACAAGGTCATCCTGTGCGGGGAGAAGAGCGGCGCGGACACGGACAAGTTCAAGCTGGCCGGCCTCACCGCGGTCAAGGGGAAAAGAACGAAAGCACCGCGCATCGCGGAATGTCTGATCAACATCGAGGTGAAGAAGACGCAGTCCTTCGAGGTCGGCGACCACACCTGGTATCTCGGGGAGATCAAGCATACCGATATAGTGGAGAAGTACGACCGCAGCCAGGCGCTGCTCTACTGGGACGGGGAATACTGGACCGCCGCCGCCAAGCCGCTGAAGGTGCTAAGGCCCGATTGAGGGCTGCGCCGCCTTCATGAAGGAGCCGAAGATCCGAACGCAGGAGGCGCTCTCGCCGAGGACGGCTAGCGCCTCGGCCACCTTTCCATCCCGGGCGTCCCCGTCCAGGTCCAGGTAGAACACGTACTCCCAGGTCCGGCCGTGCCAAGGCCGGGATTCCAGCTTGGTGATGTTCACGTCGTGCGTGGCGAAGGCCTTCAGGCATTCGAACAGCGCCCCCGGCCGGTTCTTGGTGGTGAAGGCCAGGGCGGTCTTGTTGCCCTTTTCGCTGGACGCTTGACGGGACAGCACGAAGAAGCGGGTGATGTTGTTCCTCACGCTCTGCACGTCCTCCATCAGCACCCTCATCCCGTAGGTGGAGGCGGCCCGGCGGGAGGCGATGGCGGCCTCTTCCTTCGATCCACGTTCCTTGATCATGCGCACCGAGCCGGCCGTATCGAACGCGGGCACCTTCTGCCATTCCGGATGCGAGTTGAGGAAGTCCCGGCACTGTGCTAACGCTTGCGGATGGCTGTACACCCTTTTAATGTCCCCCAGCTCAGCGTCCGGGTGACCGATCAGGCAGTGGCGGATGTGCACCATGACCTCGCCCACCACCTTCAGGTCGCTTCTGAACAGCAGGTCGTTGGCGGCGGTGACGCTGCCCTCGATGCTGTTCTCCACCGGCAGCATCCCCAGGTCGGCGCGTCCGGAACGCACGGCGTCGAAGAGGTCCACGAACTCCGCGCATTCCAAGGTGATAGCATCAGCGTTCCAGCTGAACACCGCGTCCTCGCTGTACGCTCCCTTCACGCCCTGGAACGCCACTATCATGTCAGCACCCGAACAGTTCCTCGTGAACGGCCTTGGTGGCCTTCTCCAGGTCACCCTCGTCGACAGTGAAGTGATAGGCGACCAGCGAGGCTCCGGCGGAGATCAGCCCGACGTTCACGCCCTCCTTGGCCACGGCCTTGAAGACACGGGACGCGAGTCCCTTGTGATGGCCGAGCCCTTCGCCCACGATGCACATCAGGGCGAAGTTGGTGTGCGTCTCCACGCGGGTGGCGCCGGAATCGGCCAGCACCTTCTGGGCCTTGGCCACGTCCTTCTTGTCGACCAGCAACGCGATGCAGGTCAGCGACGTCACCACGCTGTAGATGTTGATCTCCGCCTCCCTCAGTATGGAGGCCACGTCCGCCAGCACCCCGAGCTTGTAGCCGGTGCCCTCGCCGAAGACCTTCACCAACGAGAGGTTCTTCATGCATGATATGGACTTGATGCTCTTGTCCACGTGGCCGGTGCCGCCTATGGCGGTGCCAGGCGCCTCCGGCCGGAAGACGTTCTTGACCCGGATCTCGATGTTGCCCGAGCGCGCCGGCTCCATGGTCATGGGGTGTACCACCTTGGCCCCGAAGTACGCCAGCTCGGCCGCCTCGTCATAGCTCAGCCGGGGAATGGGCCTTGCCGACGGAACGATCTTGGGGTCCACGCTCATGAACCCGTCCACGTCCTTCCAGATCTCCAACGACGAAGCGCCCACGGCGTTGGCGACGGCGGCGGCGCTGTAATCGCTTCCGTTGCGTCCGAACACGGTGACGCTCCCCTCCGGGGCCCGCCCGAAGAAGCCGGTGACCACCGGCGTGACGTCGTCCTGAAGCATCTTCATCAGCTTAGGCCGGATGTTGGAGCGGGTGGCCTCCATGTTGACGGTCGCGGTACCGTACAGCCCGTCGGTGATTATGCCCAGCTCGTCGGCGTCCACCGCCCGGGCCTGGGAGCCCATCTCGTTCAGCAGGGCGGCCAGCATGATGACCGATAAGCGTTCCCCGAAGCACTGCACGTAGTCGCGGATACGAGGGTTCACTTCCTCTATGTAGCAGGAGCCGTAGAGCATGCGCTCCAATTTCACCAGCTTGGCGACGAGCTCCTCCATGGCCTTGGCCTGCCCCTTCTCCGTCCGCAGGGCGTCCCTGATCAGGTCGGTGTGCAATCTGGTGATGTCCTTGATGAAGGCGTCCACGTCCTCCTCGCTGCGCGTCCGGGAGATGAACTGCACCAGCATCTCCGTGACCCCGGTCACCGCACTGAGCACGACCGCCTTCTTCTCCTTCTCGGCGACGATTATCTCCGCCACCTGTCGCATGCACTCCCCGGTCTTCAGGGACGAACCGCCGAACTTCAGCACCTTCAGCTGCGCCACCTCCTCTTGATGATGGCCTTGGGCGTCTCGATGAGCGCGCGGTCCGCCTGCTCCCTGGTGAGCCCCGCGGCCAAAGCGATCTGCGTCGCCGTGGCCAGGTCGATGAGGTCCCCGGGAGAGTGTGCGTCGGTGTCCACGACCATCAGGGCGCCGGCCTGCTGGGCCATGCGCGCCACGTGCCCGTTGGTCTTGCAGTGCGATCCTCTGGAGGTTATCTCAAGCACCACCCCGTTGTCGCGGGCAGCCTGCGCCTCCTCCAGGGTGATGAAGCCCGGATGCGCCAGTATGTCCACCTCCGGGTTCATGACCGCCGCGAGGTTGGTGCCCTTCTCGACGGGCTCGCTTATGGTCTCGCCGTGAACGACGATGATCTCGGCGCCGAGCTTTCTGGCCTTGGAGACCACCTCATCGATGCGCCGGACCGGAACGTGGGTTATCTCCACCCCCGCCAGCACCTTCATGCCCCATTCCTCGGCCAGCTCCGCGTCCCGTCGCCCCTCGGTAATCACCCTTTCCAGGTTGCTCAGCGAGGCGTGGTCCGTGAAGGCGAGATACTTGGTGCCTTTGACCAGGGCGCGGCGGGCCAGCTCGATCGGCAGCAGCTCGCCGTCGCTCAACAGGGTGTGGGTGTGCAGTTCGGCCCTCATTTTCTCCTCTCCGCCAGCTTCCGGTACACGTCCGTCCACTCGACCTCCATGCCCTCCACCGCCACCATCAGGTGGTATATGAGGTCGGCCACCTCCCAAGATTGCTCGGCCGGCTTGCGGTCCTTGGCCGCCAGCAGCACTTCGCCGGCCTCCTCGACCACCTTCTTCAGGCGCTTGTTCTCGTCGGCGAAGAGCTTGCAGGTGTAGCTGTCCTCCTTCGGATTGGCATGGCGGTCCCTGATCACCTGCAGAAGCTGAGGCAGCACGGCCATGGTCCCTTCGATATCGCCGTAGACGACCTCCTCGAAGCAGGACATCCGCTCCAGGTGGCAGGCCACCCCGGTCTGTTTCACTCTTACGAGCAAAGTATCGTTGTCGCAGTCCAGCTGTATGGATACGATCTCCTGCACGTGCCCGGAGGTCTCTCCTTTCTTCCACTGGGACTTCCGGGAACGGGAATAGAAATGGGTGAAGCCGGTCCTCAGCATGTCCCGGTACGCCTGCTCGTTGGCGTAGGCCATCATCAGAACTTCGTTGGTCTCGTGGTCCTGCACTATGACAGGGATGAGACCGTCCTCGCCGAACTTGGGGCTGCTCATCTCACCTCAACTCCGTTCTCCCTGAGATACCTCTTGACATCCCTGACCGTCCACTGGCCGTAGTGGAATATGGACGCGGCCAAGGCCGCCTCCGCTTTCGTTTCGGTCAGAACGTCCAATATGTGCTCGGGGGAACCGCATCCCCCGGAAGCTATGACTGGAATGTTCACGGCTTCCGCCACCGCCCTGGTCATGGCGATGTCGTAGCCGTCCTTGGTGCCGTCGGCGTCCATGCTGGTGAGGAGTATCTCACCGGCGCCCAGGTCCTCCACCTGGCGCGCCCAGGACACCATGTCCATCTTGGCGTCCTTCCTTCCTCCGTGGGTGTACACCGTCCAGTTCCCGCCCTGGCGCTTGGCGTCGATGGCGACGACGACGCACTGCGAGCCGAAGTCCTTGGCGCATTCGGAGATGATCTCCGGGCGTTGCACCGCCACGGTGTTGATGGACACCTTGTCCGCTCCCGCGTTGAGCGCCGCCCGCATGTCATCCTTCTCGCGGATGCCGCCTCCCACCGTCAAGGGCACGAAAAGACGCTTGGCGGTCTCCTCCACTATCCCGAGCAAGGTCTTGCGCCCCTCGGCCGAGGCGGAGATGTCCAGGAAGACGATCTCGTCCGCTCCTTGCTTTTCGTAGGCCTCCGCCAATTCCGGCGGGTACCCCACGTCCTTCAGGTCCAGGAACTTGATGCCCTTGACCACCGCCCCGTTCTTGACGTCCAGGCAGGGGATTATGCGCTTGGTCAGGCTCATCCCCTGCTCACCTTGGGCTTGTCCTTGGTGCTCAGCTCGCTCCGGCGCGGTCTTACGGCGGACCGGAGCGCCTTGCCCAATGCTTTGAAGGACGCTTCCACGATGTGGTGCTGGTCGTAGCCGCGGATGACCATGATGTGCATGGTTATCCCGGAGGACATGGCGAAGCTGCGGAAGAAGTGGGCGTAAAGGTCGTCCGGGCAGTCCACGTCCGCGTACGGCCGCTCGATGATGTCCACCGCCACCTGGACCAACGCGTCGTCCATGGGGATCATGGAGAACGACGTCCGCTCGATGGGCGTCTCGCCCAGGCACTGCTTGAACGTTTTGCCCAGGACGATAGCGACGTCCTCCACCAGGTGGTGCACGTCGTCCCCCTTGGCCTCCAGGGTCAGGTCGAAATCGGCGTAGCGTCCCAGCGTTTCGACCATGTGGCGCAGGAACTGCTCCTCGCACTCCACTTTGGTCACGCCCTCGCCGTCAAGGTCCAGCTTCAGCCGGACCTCGGTCTCCCTGGTCTTGCGCACTACCTCGGTCTTGCGGTCCATGGCCTCATCTCCGGATTGCGTTATGATTCAGTTTTCCAGTATAAAGTGATAATCCCACCACCGCCTCCTGCACGCCCATGCGCTCGAGGGCCTCCACGTCACGCTCGTCGGTAACGCCGCCGGAGACGATGGTCAGGTGCGGACATTCGGACACGAAGGAGCGCACCGCTTCCGCGTCTATGCCCTTGGCTTGGCCTTCCACGTCCACGTTGGTGAACAGCACCCCGGCCAAGGGCATCTCGGCTATGGAGGCGAAGACGTCCTTCAGCTCCAGCGGGGAATCCTCCTTCCAGCCGTGCATCTGGATCTTCCCGCCCTTCATGTCCAGGGCCAGGACCATGCGTTTGGGGTACCTCACTGCCATATCCCTCAGCCAGGCGGGGTCCTTGAGCCCCCTGGTGCCGGCGATGACGCGGTCGGCGCCGCAGTCCAGATAATACTCGGCCACCTCCGTGGAGCGTATGCCTCCCCCCACCTGCACGGGCACCTCGGCCTTCTCGACGATCCTGCGTATGGCCTGGGCGTTGTGCCCTCTGCCCAGCGCCGAATCCAGGTCGATGATGTGCAATCGTTTCGCTCCCTTGCGCTCCCAGTCGGCCGCTACCGTCAGCGGGTCTGGAAGGGTGACCTGCTCCGTTCCCGGTACGCCCCCGACCAGCTGCACGACGCGGTGGTCCAGGATGTCCACGGCCGGTATGATCCTCATTTCCTCTCCTCCGCGAAGCGCACGAAGTTGTTCAGGAACGACATTCCAGCGAAGGAGCTCTTCTCCGGGTGGAACTGCGTGCCGTAGGTGTTGGACTTATGGAAGAGCGTCGGGACCCGTCCGAAATAATCGGTGTGCCCAACGTCGGAACCGTCCTCCGGGCTGCCGTGGAAGGAATGGGCGAAGTAGAAGTGCCTGTCGTCGACCCCGTTCATTATCTCGTCGTCCGTCTCCACCACGTTCCAGCCCATGTGCGGTATGCGCGGCGCTTTCAAACGAACCACCTTCCCGTGCAGGAAGCCCAGGCCGGGGCCGCTGCCTTCGGCGCTGCTCTGGAACATGATCTGCATGCCGATGCATATGCCCAGGCAAGGAACGCCCTCGTTCATCCGCCGCACGACCTCCTCCCGATAAGGAAGCAGACGCTCCATGGTCTTGTCGAACGCTCCCACCCCGGGAAGCACGATGCACTCCGCTTCCGACAGCAGGGACATGTCCTCCACGACGTTCACGGTCGCCCCGCAGTTCTCCAACGCCTTGCGGATGGAGTGCAGGTTGCCGACGCCATAATCGGCCAGGGCCACCTTCAGCGGCATTCCCTCAGCACCTCCCGCATCCTATCCAGCAGGACGGTGTTCATCTCCCTGGTGCCGATGGTGGTCCTTATGCAGTTCTCTAAGCGACGGACCTTCCCGAAGTCCCTTACCAGCACTCCCCTCTCCGCCAGCTTGGAAGTGAGCAACTGGGAGGGAACGTCCGTCCGGAACAGGATGTAGTTGGCCTCGGACGGGAACACATGGAAGCCCAGGTCCCTGAGCCCCTTCTCCAGGAACGGTCGCTCCTCGTTGACCACCCGCACGCTCCTCTCTAGGAACTCCCGGTCCCTGAGCGCCGCCATGGCCACCCGCTCGCCGATCATGTTCAAAGAGTAAGGGATCTTGACCTTCTGCATGGCCTCGGCCATCTCCAGCCCGGCGGCCATGTAGCCGATGCGCATTCCCGCCAGTCCGTACGCCTTGGAGAAGGTGCGGGTTACGATGAGGTTGTCGTACTTGTTCACCAGGGGCAGGAACGAGTTGCCGGTGTACTCTCCGTACGCTTCATCCACCACCACCGGGCGGTCCGCCCCCTCGATCACCGCCTTGAGGTCGTCCGCGCGGAAGGTGTTGGAGGTGGGATTGTTGGGCGTGCACAGGAGGACCAGTTTCCCTGGGGTGGAATTGATCTTCTCCACGTCCAGCTGGAAATCGTCGTTCAGGTCCACGGTGACCGTGCGCCCGGCGTTGATCTTGACGAAGAAGGAGTGCAGCACATAGGCGGGGTGGGCGGTCATCACCGTCTCCCCCGGCTCCACGAAGGTCTTCATTATGATGTCCAACACCTCATCGGAGCCGTTGCCGACCACGAAATTGTCGGCCTTCATGCGGTAAAGCTTGGCCAGCTCCCCGCGGAGGTTGTCGCCGTAGGTGTTGGGGTACTGCCCCACGTCCAGCTTGGTGCATTCCACCAGCTCCCGCTGCCCGGCCGGGTTGGCGCCCAGGGCGTTGGTGCTGGTGTCCATGCGCAATTTATCGCCGACCTTGGGGTTGTAGTAGAGCTGCAGGTCCCGGCAGGTGCTCCGTATCCAGTCCTTGTTCATGTGGACCACCTCAGGGGACCATGCGGTCGATGGGCGTTAGAAGGATACCAGTGGCGCCCATGCGCTTGAGCTTGTTGATGGCGTCGAAGGCATCGGACTTCTCGATGACCACGTGCACGGCGACGACGTCGTCCCGGCCGATGATGTTCATGATGGTCGGCCCGGCTATTCCCGGGAAGGCCTTCTTTACCTCTTCCAGGGACGCCTTGGGAACGTCGGCCATGAGGTACTTCTTGTTCTCCGCCTCGGTGACGCTCAGCATGGCGCTGATGATCTCCTGCACCTGCTGCTCGCATCCCTCGTACGCTTTGCGGTTCGCTATCACCACCGCCTGCGATTCCGCTATGACCGCAAGCTCGCGCAGGTGGTTCATCTTCAGCGTCGAGCCGCTGGACACCAGGTCCACGATGATGTCGGCCACGCCCAGGATCGGCGCTATCTCCGCCGCTCCGGCTATGGAGGTTATCTCCACCCTCTTCCCGAGCTTCTCGAAGTACTGCCTGGTGAGGTTCGGGAACGACGTGGCGACCACCAGGTCGTCCGGCAGGTCCTCCGGCCTCTTGACGTTCATGGAGTCCGGGACGGCCACGGAAAGGCGGCAGCGTCCGAAGTTGAGGCGGTACGGGACCACCACGTCCAGGCCGGATTCGAGCACCAGGTCGTAGCCGGTGATGCCCACGTCCACCGCTCCCTTGTGCACGAACTTGACGATGTCCTGGGCCCGGAGGAACATGACCGCCAGGTCTTGGCGTTTGACGTTGGCGTAGAGCCTGCGCTCGTCGCCGTTCTCGATCTCCAGTCCGGCCTGCTTGAGGATCTCGATGGACCTCTCGCTCAGCCTTCCTTTGTTGGGTATGGCCAGCCTGAGTGTCATGTGATAACCCTTGGCAATTCCCATCAATGGACAATTGCTACTTATAATTACTGACACTCTGGTCGTGCGCCCGCGCCCGGAAGCAACATTCTGCTAATTTCTCAGCTCGGGAACGGTTCGCCTTCGTTGGTCGTCAATAGCGAATTCTCAAATAAAGCGGCTGAAATCCGAGGGAGCATGGCGGCGGAGGATTGGCGGGACATTTGGGAGATGGCCATCTCCCATTCCCCCTACCACCGGTTCCCGGTGGACCGCCAGCGGCTGGTCCAGCACTGGAACGAGGTCTCCCGGGATTACGACAGCGAGGCGATGTCGCTCATCGACGAACGCATATTCGGTCTGCTGGAGGGCATGTCCGTCCTTTCCGGGGGCGGGTCCGCGCTGGACATCGGCTGCGGGACCGGTTCCCTGACCTCCATGATCGCCCCCCGGTTCTCCCGGGTCCTGGGGGTGGACATATCGCCCGGCATGCTGTCCGTTGCTAAGGGGCGCTGCGCGGGCCAGGGGAACGTGGAGCTGCTGTGCCAGAGCTGGGAGGAGTTCGTTCCCCCGCAACGCTACGACCTGGTCTTCTCCTCCTTCTGCCCGGCGGTGGACGATCTGAGCTCGGTGATGAGGATGGACGCCATGAGCGGCGGCGTCTGTTGCCTGGTCTCCCTGGCCGGGTCCTCCGGCGATCGTCTCGCCTTCGACATCTGGGAGGAACTGGGCCATTCCGGGATATCCATGGAAGGGTTCGATCCGATATTCCCGTACCGCATCCTCAAGGAGATGGACCGGCGGCCGTCGCTGCGCCTCTTCGACGTGCACGAGGAGTCCGAGGTCTCCGTGGAGGGAATGGTCCGTCATCTGGTCCGCTACTTCTCGCTCTTCCATACGGTGGACGCCAGGGTGGAGAAGGTCATCACCGACAACGTGCGAGGGAAATCGGAAGGCGAGCGGTTCACCTTACGCGAGGACCGCACGGTGAGCGTCCTGAAGTGGACGCCGATCTAGAAACGGATGCGGGAGATCTTGTCCGGGGGCACGTCGCAGCGCACCAGGCGCGGGACGTCCCCGCCCATTCCAAGCTTGCCGTTGATCATGACCAGGGCGCCCTTGACCCCCTTGATCGCCAGCACCTCTCGTATCGAGCGGTCCATCAGCGTCAGGTCGTCCTCGGTTATGAGGTTCCCCAGCTTGGTGGCGCAGGCGTCGGCCAGCGCCACGTCCTCCGATATCACCGTGGCCAGGTCCGCCCTGCCCAGGGATATGGACGGTCCGACCGTGCCGGACGAAGTGCAGATGCCGAGCATCTTCTTGGTGGCCGGGACCTCGATGGCCAGATAGTTAGGCGTGCATTCCCCGGCGTAAAGGCCGACGTTGACCGTACGGTTGGTGCGCATGGCGATATCGCCCCCGTTATCCACCAGGCAGTGCTTGCAGCCCTCGTCCACCATGGCCTCCACCGCCGCCTGGGATATGGCCCCGGCGACAGCGGCCATGGGACCGACGTCCGCCTTCTGCGCGGCGTTGCACATGTGCTTGACCACCTCGCCCATGTCCGAGCGGACCGGATAAGGCTCGAAGGTGGCCTTGAAGTAAGGGTCCTTGGCGATGTAGACCTCCACCTGTTCCCGGGCCTTGAGCATCGCCTCCTCGGCCAGGCCGAGATACTCCTCGTCGGCCTCGATGGTGGCGGCGGTCTCCTTGAACTGGAAATGCCTCCTCATATCCTGAACTTCATAGCTCCCGGAGGGCAGGCGTCGATGCACATGCCGCAGGCGATGCACTTCTCCGAATCGTAGCGGACCTTCCAGGCCGGCTTGTCCATGGTCAGCGCCTCGACCGGACAGATGGAGATGCACATCCCGCAGTGGGTGCAGCGGTCCTCGTTCTTCTCCACGTAGGTGACCAGTTCCTTGACGTCTACCTTCGCCTCGTTGAGGTAGCGGGCGGCCTCCTTGATGTTGGCCGCCTTGCCCTCGACCTCCATCAAGAGGCGGCCGCCGAGCTCTCGCACCTCAGCGCGTAAGATGTTGATCTTGAGGTCGTAGTCCTTCACCAGGCGATAGACGATCGCCTCGTTCACGATGTCCGGGCTGAAGCCCAGGAGGAACTTCTTCTTGGCCATCAGACCGCCTCCTCCTTGGAACGAACCTCCAGGGTTCCCACGCCCTTGTCAACTGGTAGCGAGGCCACCGGTTCGGTCAGCAGGAACTCTCCGCTCTCGATGCGTTCCGCCAGCGTTTCAGCGATCTGCCTGGCCTTGAGATAACTGGATAGGGATGACGTTCTGACTTCCTTGCCGAACAGCTCCACGCGTCCGGAGCGCAGCTCGGCGTACGAGAAGTGCTTGAGCGGTTTTCTGTTCCGCGACTGGACGGAATAATCGATTAGCGGGGCGAAGAGCTGCTCGTCGCTGATGGCGGTGGCCTTGAGGACCTCCTCGTCCAAGATGGGGATGGGAACGCCAACGCCGAGGGCCAGGGAGACGCCGTAGCCCGGCAGGTTGAGCGCTCTCACGAACTCCGGGGACATCCCTCTCATGTCCCCTATGGTGGCCAGGTTACGAGCTCCGCCCACTGGCGCCCCGAACTTGGTCTCCACGTTGGTCCGGAACTGGGTGCCTTCCCAGGCCACGTATCCAACGCCGCCGCCCAGGAATATGCGCGTACCAATTCCGATGGTGCGCAGCGTGGGGTCGTTAAGCAACGGGGACAATTGTCCGGCGCTGGAGAAGGTGATGTTCCCATAACTGGGCAGGAGCTTGCCCATGTAGGTGTACAGAGTGCGATCGGACGAGTTCGTCCCGGCCGCGTAGTTCTGGTAGGCGTTGCGCGGATTGAAAAGGTAGGCCTGGTTGACGGTGTTGAGCGAGACGTAGGTGTCGATGTCCTTGCGCGGATAGCAGTCCGTTCCGTCCGACGTGGCCTTCAGGCGGACCGGCCTTCCGGACACCAGCTCCTCGATGACATGCGCCCCGCCGTACTCCTTGTGGTCGTCGGTCTTCAGCTCGGTGGCGCCGATATAGGCGTCCACGGCGGCGATCCCGCCGTAAGCTGGAACGTCGTTGAGGGTCACCTTCTGCATGCGGATCGGCGGTTCGGAGTGACCGAAGTTCAGGAAGGCGCCGGAGGAGCACATGGCCCCGAAGGTACCGGTGGTAACGACGTCCACCTCCTTGGCGGCGCGCTCCACGCCCTCGCTCTGGACGTAGGATATGACCTCCTCGGCGGTCATGACCACCACGTCCCCGTCCTTGATCTTCTGGTTGATCTCCGCGACCGTCCGCTTCATCCGGCACCCCCTCAGAGGAGCTTCCTGGCCACGGCCAGTTCCGCGTTCAGAACGGAGCCGCCGGCCCCGCCCCTCAGGGTGTTATGGGAAAGCAACCAGAACTTGATATATCCTTTGCTTTCCCGTACGCGTCCAACGGACACGGCCATGCCCCTGGCCCTTTCCGGCGACCCGGCCAGGGCGTCGGCGGCCGGCTGCGGGCGGTTCTCCTCCCGGCGGACGATTATCGGATGGACCGGCGCGGTGGGCAGCTTGAGCTTCTGCGGCTCCGGCGCGAACGATTCCAGGGCCTTGATCACCGCCGCGGCGTCGGCCTCCTTTCCCAATCTCAGCACGGCCGACTCCAGGTGGCCGTCCACGACGGGCACGCGGGCGCAGCTGGCCACCATGTCGAACTCGGCGTACTTGACCTTGCCGTCCTGGTACGCGCCGAGCATCTTGTGGATCTCCTCCTCCATCTTCTCCTCCTCGTTCTTGATGAAGGGTACCACATTGCCCAAGATGTCCAGCGAGGGGACGCCGGGGTAACCGGCGCCGGAGACCGCCTGGTATGTGGAGACGTAGCAGGCCTTGAGGCCGAAGATCTTGTAGATGGCCTGCAGCGGGACCGCGAGGCCGGTCGTGGAGCAGTTGGCGTTGGTGACGATGAAGCCGCCGTTGGCGAAGGACGGCTGCGCTCTGACCAGTTCCAGGTGGTCAGGGTTGACCTCCGGGATGAGCAGCGGCACGTCCGGCTCCATGCGGTGCGAGGCGGCGTTGGAGAAGACCGCCACGCCTTCCTTGGAGAGCGACGTCTCATAATCCCCGGCCACGTCCGACGGAAGGCCGGAGAAGGCCAGGCGGCAGCGCTTGGCGATGGCCTTGGGCTCCAGGGCCTCGATCTTCATGGCCAAGGTCTGGTCATGGAAGGGGACCCCCTTAAGCTTCATAACTTCCCCGAGCGACTTGCCCTCCGAGCGCTCGGAGGCGTAGAGGCCGCCTATCTCGAAATAGGGGTGGTCCTCCAGCAGTTGCACGAACCTCTGACCGATCATTCCCGTGGCGCCTAGCACCGCCACCTGCAGCTTCTTCATTGCTTCACCTCGAAATACTTGCGACCTTCCTGCATCAATCTGATCATGTGCGCACGATCATCATCCGAACCGGCCTGCTGGACCTCGCGCAGGGCCTCGATCAGCTTCTCCAGCATCTCCCGGTTGTGCGGGTTCAGATGCTGGATCTCGTAGTAAAGGTTTGGGCTTTCTCGCGCGACGTTTCCGCTGGTGTTCATCTGCCGCTCGAAGGTGGTCGACGACACCTTGCGCAGCTCCTCGTGAGAGAACCCGCTCTCCCTTAGCGCTCCGAAGAACGCCAGGTTCAAGGCGTGGCTCATCCCCAATACCACGGATATTATCTTGTCGTGGTCCTCCACCGGCATCTCTATCACGTTCGCGCCGGTGCCGTTCAGCAAAGGCATGAACTTGTTCACCGCGATATCGGAACCGCAGTTGCAAACGATCAGGTTCCGGGCGAAGATGAAGGAGGCGCTGGGGCCGAACATGGGGTGTATGGAGCATACCAGCAGTCCCTGGTCGGCGCCTTCCTTAAGCACGTCCACGATCGGCGATTTCACCGAGGCGATATCGAACACCAGCCCCTTCGGTCTGAGCTTGAATATGTCGCGCAGCATTTCGGCCGTAGCAGAGATGTGCGAAGAAACGGCGATGACATCGGCTTCCTTGACGCCCTTTGCCAGCTTGACGTTCGGGAACTCGCCGCCCGGCAGGTCGTCGAAGACCTTGACCTCGTGCCCGCGGGAGGCGAAGAAGCGGCACAGCCATTGGCCCATGGCCCCTCCGCCTCCGACCACCAGCACCTTGCGCGGCTTCATGGGGCGGGGCAGCTTGGCCTGGGCTTCCACGGACTCGCGCACCAGCAGTGCCGAGAGCTCGATGGCCGCCGCGTCGCTGATCCCGACCTCCTTGGCCCTTGCCAGATAACGGTCGCGCACCTGTTCCTCCACGCGCAGGTCCCGCACGGGCATGGCCTTGTCCACCTTGTGGTGGCCCATGGCCACGGCGATGCTCATGCGCTTCTTGATCAAATCCAGGATCTCATTGTCGATCTCCTCGATCTTCCACCGGATGCCCTCGACGGAATCAGTCAACCGTACCACCTCTCATGCTCAGGTCCGCCAGCACCAAGGCGGCGGCCGCTTCGACCACCGGTACCGCCCTAGGCGCGATGCACGGGTCATGCCGTCCTTCTATCTTAAGCTCGGTCTGCCTACCGCTCTTCAGGTCCAGGGAGCGCTGCCCCCTGGCGATGGACGCGGTGGGCTTGATGGCCACTCTGAACACCACCGGCATGCCGTTGGTTATTCCTCCGAGTATGCCGCCGGCGTCGTTCTTGGCCGTGCGCACCTTTCCGTCGACAAGAACGAACGGGTCGTTGTGCTGCGAGCCGCGCATGCCAGCCGCCCGGAACCCGGCGCCGAACTCGATGCCCTTTACACCGGGAACGGCGAACATCATCTTGGCCAGCTCCCCTTCCACCGTATCAAAGAAAGGCTCCCCCAGCCCCATGGGCAGGCCGTCCACGATGCATTCCACGACCCCGCCGACGCTGTCCCCGTCCTCCTTGGCGGCCAGTATCTCGGAGCGCATGGACTCGGCCAGCTCGTCCGTGGCTGCCCGAACGTCGTTGGAGCGAGAAAGCACTCCAGAGGTGACATCTCGTTCCTCCGTATCACGGACCTTTCCCACCTGCCTCAGGAAGGCGGCCACCCGTATCCCGCGCTCCTCCAGCAGCATCCTGGCGATCGAGCCGGCGGCCACCAGCGCCACGGTCATCCGCCCGGAGAACTGGCCGCCCCCGCGCAGGTCCACGCACTCCGAGTACTTGGAGCGGGCGGTGAGGTCGGCGTGCCCGGGACGGGGAACGCTCTTGAACCTCTCGTACTTCTTGGAGTCGGTGTCCCGGTTCATGACCATCAGGGTGATCGGTCCCCCTGTGCTCCTTCCCTCGGTCATGCCGGAGACGATCTCCACCCGGTCCTCCTCCTGCCTCGGCGTACCTATGTCCGCCTTCGGCCGGCGGAGGTCGACCTCGCCTTGGATCCGCGCGACGTCTATCATCATTCCGGGAGGGACCCCGTCCAGCACCGCGCCGACGCAGGGTCCGTGGCTTGCACCGAACAAGGTCAGCCGTAGCTCGCTGCCGATGGTGTTCAAGGTATCATCTCCATTCTGGCGCCCAGGGACCTCATGTCGTTCACGAAGTCCGGGTATGAGATGCGGTGGCACTCGCCATCGCTGATGATCGTCTCGCCGCTGGCCCTCAGGGCCGCCACTGCCGCGGCCATGAGGATGCGGTGGTCGTTGAAGGCGTTGACCTTCGTCCCGTGCAGCGGACGACCGCCGCGGATCACGCAGCCGTCCTCCTTCTCCACGATGTCCGCGCCCATGTCCCTCAGGAACAGGGCGGTGGCGGCGATCCGGTCGCTCTCCTTCAAACGCACGTGGGAAGCGTTGTATATGCGGCTCTCTCCCTGGGCGTAGGCGCACATCACCGCGGTCATGGGGAAGAGGTCCGGCGCATCGCCCAGATCGATGTCCGTGCCGTTCAGCTCGGCCGATGTGCATGTGAGGGAGCTCTCTTTCCACTCCACCGCCGCGCCGAGGGACCTCAGGATGTCCAGGAAGGCGCGGTCGCCCTGCGCGTCCCGGGGGTCGAGGTTCCTGACCGTAACCTTGCCGGTCAGGGCGCCGGCCGCCAGAGGGAACGCGGCAGAGGAGAAATCGCCAGGAACGGTGTATTCCTGAGGGCGGTAGCGCTGACCGCCCTGGACCATGAACCCTTCGGATGTGGAATGGCATGATGCGCCGAAACGCCGCATCATGTCCACGGTGATGTCCACGTAGGGCCTGGACTTCAGCGGGGCGGTCAGAACGATCTCGGTGTCCACCTCCTTGAGGGCCGAGGAGATCAGCAATGAGGAGATGAACTGCGAGCTGACGTCGCCCCGGATCTCCGTACGGTCCCCCAGGTTCGGTCCCTTGACGATGAGCGGGGCCAGACCGTTCCCGCGGGTGCTTTCGCAACGCACGCCCAGCCGGTTCAGGGCGTCGATCAGCGGCTGCATCGGGCGGCGCCTGACGCTCTCGTCGCCGGTCAGCACCGTGGCGCAGGGGAGCAGCGAGGCCACGCCGGCCATGAGCCTTATCGTCGTGCCGGAGTTCCTGGTGTCTATGACATTGTCCGGGCATCGGAGAGGCCCGCCGGTGATGCGCAGGACGTCATCCCTGACCGCCTTGCCGCCGAAGGCCTTCACCGCCTCCAGGGTGGCCAGGGTGTCCTCCCCCAGCAGCGGGCGGCGCAGCACGCTCTCGCCTTCGGCCAGCAGGGCCAGGGTCATGGCCCGGTGGGTGTAGCTCTTGGACGGGGAGGAAAGAACGCTCCCCTCGGCGTTGGACGCGGCGACCCTCAATCTCATCAATGCACCCCCTGGTATACCTTGGCGATCAGCGTGTCCTTTCCCATGGCCTCGGCCACCTGCCTCTCCGTGAGCGCGTCCACGAAGGAGACCACCGACGGACCGGTGCCGGAGATGCCGGAGGCCACGGAACCGGCGCGCAGGGCCTTGATCGAAAGCTCCTGGTCAAGACCTAGCGCAGCTCCGTAGATCAGCGAGTTCAGGGTCATGGCCTTGATGTATTCCCCGTTCCAGGCCAGGCGGAAGGCCTCTTCCGCCAGCGGGCGGTAGAGGGCGATGCGCTCCTTGGGAAGCCCGGACTTGCGGATCATCCGCTCCGGTACCGTGATGATCACCCGGTCGCAGAGGTCGAAACGCTCGCGACGGAGCAGCGTCCTGGCGTGATTGTCGGTGAAGACCACTCCTCCCAGCAGCGAGGCGGCGGCGTCGTCCATGGCCCCGGTCACGGAGACCCCCGCCCTGATGGAAACATCGGCGTTCATCCTAAGGACGTCATCGGCCGGCAGTTCCGACTGGAGCGCGTTCAGGGTGGCCAGGATCACCGCGTTGGCCGCGGCGCTGCTGCTCTTGAGCCCCCGGGAGACGGGGATCTGGGAACCGGTGCGCACCATCGCCTTTTTCTTGACGGAGAAGTGGTCCAGTACCGTCTGGACGCAAAGTTCAACCAGCTTCACCGGTTCGTCCGGAAGGCCTTCCAAGCGGACCTCCACACCCTCGCCGGAGGCCAGCTCCACCTCCGCCCAGGTGCGCAGGTCTATGCCCACCGCGCAGCCCTTCCCGGCGGCGATGGCGTTGACTATCGTGACGGCGCCATGGGCCTCCCCTCTTCCTTTCAAGGCAGCGCCTCCCGGAAGGCCCTCTCCATAACATCGTAGTCCACGGCCTTTCCGGTCCACATCTCGAAGGAGGCCAGGGCCTGGTATATCAGCATGTCCTTGCCGTTCACGGCGATGGCGTTCTTGCGTGACGCCTCCACCAGAAGCGGCGTCACCGGAGGATTGTAGACCGTGTCCATCACGAACTGCCCCTCGCGGAGCACGTGGGGGGAGATGGACATCTCCTGCGGGAAGCCCTTCATTCCCAACGGGGTGCAGTTCACGATGATGTCGTACTGCTTCTCCTCGGCCACCCGGGAGGTCGCGGCGTCCGCCCCGAACGCCTTGGCCAATGATTCGGCCTTGCCCATGGTGCGGTTGGTGATGTCCACGTCCGCTCCTTTGCCCACCAGGAACGAGAGGACCGATCGCGAGGCTCCCCCGGCCCCCAGGACCAGCGCCGCTTTCCCCTTCACGTCCACCCCGTGCCTCTCGAAGGTCCTCTCGACCCCGATGACGTCGGTGTTGCGGCCCACCAGGGAACCGTCCTCGTTGACCACCGTGTTGACGGCGCCGATGCGCTCGGCCACCGGGTCCACCCGGTCCAGCAGCGGGACTATCGACTCCTTGTGCGGGATGGTGACGTTGAAGCCCCTGATGCCCAGGGCCTCGACCACGTCCAGGAAGTCCTCCAGCTCGTCCACCATGGTGACCCACTTAAGGTAGATGCCGCGCACGGCCGCCGCACGGAAGGCGGCGTTCTGCATGACCGGAGACAACGTGTGATCGAGCGGGTAACCGACTATCCCGGTCACCACCGGCTCCTTGCCCAGCCACTTGGAGGTCTCCAGGTCCAGCTGCCCGGGTGCGGTCTCCCTTCCCGGGGAGACGGAAGCGTAGGAGAGCACGGAGCCCATGCGGTGCGCCAGGACCCTGGTCACCGCGCCCATCTCGCCCATGCCGATGACCGTGTACCTCTCCCGGCTCAATGAGAACCAGTGCGTGGCCTCCACCAGCTGCGCCAGGTCGCGCATCGTCCTTACCAAGTACGCCGCCTTGGCCATGTCCGAGCGGGCCGAGCATTCCACCAGCGACTCGATTATCCTGGCCATCTGCGGGGTCTTCTTGTGATCGTGATAGGAGACGATGACCTTGGCCGGCTTGAGCAGGTGGGCGCGGTGTACCAAGGGATGCCCCAGCTCCAGGTCTATGTCGAAGCCGGCGCGGGCGGCCCGCCACAGGAACTCCCACTTCTTCTCGTTGGTGCCCTCCCACTCCCCGCCCTGCTCCCTCTCCCGCAAGGTGGCGATGCGTCGAACCTCCAGCTGCTGGAACGGGCTCAGGTCGTCCGGGAGGATGGGCATGTGGTCGAAGCGGAACTCCAGGCATTCCGCGCCCCGAGCTATCGCTTCCCTGGCCACCGCCATTGCCGAGGCCGCGTCCGCCTCCGATATAGTCGCGCAGGTCCTGGTCATCTCTCCACGACGCTCTCCTTCACCGCATGACCGAAGTGCCTTCCGCCCTTCTCCAGGCGCACCAGCACCTTGTCCCCTTCCTTGAGGTCCGATATCGAGATCGAGCCGTCCCTGGTGCACAGGCGGATGGTCTCCGCGTTCTGCAGTATGGTCGTGAACAACGTCCCGTCAGCCTCCGCCTCCAGCAGGAGAAGCGGGCGCACCTCCACCTTGGCCCGCCCGACCACGACCGGTCTCGTTCTTCCCTGCGAATCAACAGCCAGCAGTTCCGTGCCTCCCTTCACTTCCGAGAGGTATTTGGTCCGTCCGTCGGAACCCAGCACGTAAGCGTGCACCGCTCCGGCGTTCACTCGGAACGGACGGGAGGAAACGTAATGCGAGTCCATGGACTCGCTCTGGACGAGGAAAAGGCAGGCCGACTGCGAGCCGACCAGCATCCCCTCGCCGATGGCGAGCATGGAGCAGGTGTCCACGCACACCCGGTCGCCGACGCTGACCGGGCGCACGGCCTTCACCGTAGCCTCGTCCAGTTCCACGTCAGCGACGTCAGACCGGGTCAGGGCGGAGAACTGCGAAAGCTTCGCCGGATCGCTCAAGGTGATCGCCAGACCGTCCACGCCCGTCTCCAGCGTGGTCGCGAAGAGCTTGGCCTCCTCCAGGGAGGAGCAGGACGCTATCACCTTGGTGCTGGTGCCCTGAAATTCCGCTATAAGGTTCTCCAACGGGATGACCTTCCAGTCGTGCGATTCCACCAGCACGAACTCCTGCTTGCCCTTGAAGCGGGACGCCTTCTCGGCGTCCTTGTGGTCGCGGATCGTGAGAACTACGCCGATCTGCTTGCCGTCAGCGAACAGCTCCTCGCCCTTGCGCACGATCGGGTAATAGCGGCCGACCTTCTGCAGGGCGGAATCCTCCTCCCTGAGCACGATGTCGGCGTAACCCGCTTCCAAGGCGGAGGTCACCATGCGCTTCCTATCTGCGGATGACGTGAGGTGATCGGTCCTCACCCAGATGATCTTGCCCTTTCCGGACATACCCTCACTTCAGGAGCTGCATGGCCTCTTCTACTTCCATGTCCTCGAGCACGATGCCGCTGACGGCCTTGGTGATACCGATCACGTTCCGATGCTGGAATATGTTGCGGCCGATCGACACGCCCTTTCCGCCAGCGTCTATCGAGTCGCGGACCATCTGCAGCAGCTTCTCGTCAGAGTCCATCTTCGGGCCGCCGGCTATCACCACAGGGGCCTGCGCTCCCCGGACGACCTCACGGAAGGTATCGATGTCGCCGGTGTAGCTGGTCTTGATGATGTCCGCGCCGAGCTCGGTTCCCACACGCGCACACACTTTAAGCGCGTCCGGGTCGTAGGCGTCCTTCATGTCCTTGCCTCTGGGATAGATCATCACCAGCAGCGGCATGCCCCACTCGTTGCAGATGCGGGAGATGCTTCCGAAGTCCTCCAGCATCTCGTTCTCGTACTCGTTCCCGATGTTGACATGGATGGACACCGCGTCCGCGCCGATCTTGAGCGCCTCCTCGACCGTGGTCACCAGGATCTTCTGGTCGGTGCGCTTGCTGAACTTGGTGCTGGCCGAGAGGTGCACGATCAAACCGATGTCGCGCCCAAAGGACCGGTGGCTGTACGGGATGATGCCCTTGTGCAGCACCACCGCGGTGGCGCCTCCCTGGGCCACCTTGTCAATGGTCGACCTCATGTCAACTAATCCTTCGATGGGGCCGTTGGTAATGCCGTGGTCCATAGGGACGATAACCGCCCTTCCGGTACCGCGGTCCATTATTCGCTCCATCCTAACGCTCTTGCCTAGCACTTTTTCACCTTCCTGCCGTGTCAATTAATAGCACGCATATAACTGTTGCGTTCCTGACAAATATAATGTGCAAGCTTTATGAATATATTCCAGCCCGCCTAGGCCGCGGGCGCGCCGTCATCAGGACGATGACGGAAGCCTATGTCCGTTGACCGAAATGAGCATCAGTGTTCCATTCTGTCAACGATTATAAGGTTGTAACGCATCCCGTTCAATGATGTGGAAATCCCTCTCCAAGCATTTCGGCAAATACCCATCCCAGGCCAAGGTGGCCAAGCTGTTATTGGTGCATGGTCTCAAGGTCCAGGAGGGCCGGGTGTACTGCGGGGATGTGGAGATCGCCGACATGGCCTTGGGACGCGCCGCAGGCGTGGACCGCCGCATCGTACGTTCGGCGATCGATACCATCCAGGAGAGCCCGGAGCTGAGCGCGGTGTACTCGCGTCTAATGCCCACGGCATTGCTCACGGACGTGGCGCCGGTAATGGGCTGGACGGCCCTGGAGATCATACCCACCGACGCGGCGACGCCGGGCATAGTCGCCGAGGTCACCGGTCTCATCGCCCGGGAGGGCATATCCGTGCGCCAGACGGTGGTCAGCGATCCGGATCTGTCGCCCGATCCTCGTCTTTTCATTATCACCGCCGGGTCGGTTCCTCCGGAACTATTGCCGCAGATTCGCGCCTGCAAGGGTGTGCGTTCCGTCGTCATCCACTGATACCATGCCCGAACAGCACCGCCTGGCGTATCCTGCGCTGTTCATCGCCATCCTGGCCGTCTCCTTCGCCTCCATTTTCGTCCGCTGGAGCGACTCCGATCCGCTGGTCATCGCCGGCTACCGCATGCTGTTCGCCTCGCTTATCCTCGCGCCGTTCGCCTTCCAGGAGCGGAAGGATGCCCAGCCGTTGGACCGCCGAACCCTTGGCTCGATCATGCTGACCGGGGTGGTGCTGGCGGTTCACTTCTTCGCCTTCATCTCCTCCCTGCGTTACACATCCGTGGCGTCCAGCACATTGCTGGTGAACTTTCATCCGCTCATCGTCGGTGCCGCCTCGGTGCTCATCCTGAAGGAATCATCAAAGAGGACCATCGTCGGGGTGGCCATCGGCTTCGTCGGCGTGGCGGTCATCGCCTTGACGGGACTGGGCACCGGCGAATCGGTCGGCAACGCCCTGGCCTTGCTGGGCGGGGTGATGGCGGCCATCTATATCCTGGCCGGCCGGATGCTTCGGAAAACGCTGGGCATTTTCACCTACGCCTTCTCGGTATATCTCACCGCGGCGGCGGTGCTGCTGGTCGCCGCGGTCGTCAGCGGCATCCCGCTCTGGCCGTACCCGACCGAGGAGCTGCTGTTATTCCTGGCGCTGGCGGTCGTGTGCACGATATTCGGTCACACCGTCTACAACTGGTCCCTGAAGTACCTCGCGGCGCCGGTCATCAGCACCTCTCTGCTCGGAGAGCCGATACTGGCCAGCCTGCTCGCCTTGGCGCTTCTGTCCGAGGTCCCCAGCTGGACGGTCATAATGGCCGCGCCCCTGGTGCTGATCGGGATTCTTCTCGCCGCCTCGGACCGCCCCTCGATCAAGCGCGACAATGATCAATGATGGCTGGCCGATAATTCTCCATCTACGGTTCTTTGGTCAAATGATTGTAAATTACGATTTATTGAAAACGTACATTACTTATAAACCGTAATTTACAACAACGCAATCGCTGGCAAAAAATGGTCACTGGATTTTAAAAAGGAAAGGGGAAATGGTTTAGCCTACTTTTTGCGAACCACCAGCACTACGGCGACCGCAGCTACCAGCAGGCCGATCGCCCCGAGCGCCAGGGCGATCATCGGCACCGGTCCGGGTTCGGCCTCACCGGTGATGACCGCCAGCGGAGTACCGGTCACCGGGGTGTCGGAAAGCGGTCCCTCGCCGGCGGCGTTCACCGCCGTCACCCAGTAGTCGTACTCCGTACCGGCCTCCACCGAACCGTCGACGAAGGTGTCGGTGCCTGCCGGGACGGTTGCGATGAGCTGCCGATCGCCGGTTTCGCCCCGCCGGTAGATCCGGTACTCGGTGACGGACGAGCTGCCCTCATCGGGCACCTCCCAGCTCAGGGTCACGCGTCCCTGGCCGGCCTCCGCTTCCACGTCCACCTCGCCCGGCGCCGCCATCTCGATCAGCGAGGCGCTGAGCACCCGGGACGGCTCGCTCTCCCCCCACTGGTTAACGGCGGACACCCAGTAGTAGTACGTCGTTCCGTAGACGACCGCCCCATCCACGTAGGTGGTGGAGCCGGCGGGCACCGACACCAGCAGCTCCGCGGCCAGCGGGCTCGTTCCCCGATAGATGTTGTAGCCGGTGATCGGTCCGTCGCCGCTGTCGCTCGGCACGTTCCACAGCAGCGATATGCTGGTGTTTCCGCCGGTGGCCGAACTGAGGTAGGGCTCGGCCGGAACTTCCACGCTGGGCGAGACCTCCTGGCTGGTGCGCAGCACCATCAGGTTGGACGGAGCTCCCTCGCCGAAGGCGTTTAGCGCCGTGACCATGTAGGTGTAATTGACGCCGGCCAGGACGGCGGTGTCCACGTATCCGTTGCCGGTCAGAGAGGCCAGCAGAACCCTGGTCCCGGTGCCGGGGGTGCGGTACAGCCGGTAGCCGACCACCGGGTAGCCGTTGTTCTCCGGAACGGACCAGCCCAGGGTGACGCGGTCGACCGCCACCTGCCCGTTGAGAGTTGGTGCTCCAGGCGCCGTTCCCGGGGTAGCCGTCACGGTGGCGTTCTCCCCGTTCGCAGAGCCGATGAAGGCGTAGACCACATACATGTACTCAACACCGTTCACCAGGCCGGTGTCGGCGTAGGTCGATCCCGGCTGGGCGATCAGGAAGGTGAGGTTCCCTCCATCGCTGCGGAACACCCGGAAGCCGTCCACGGCGAACGAGGTCATGGGGTCCCAGGTCAGCGTCACCGACCCGTTGCCGACCGCAGCCATCAGATAGGCCGGGGCCGGCAGTCCCTCCACAACGATCTCCGCCGGGGTGACGTTGACCCGAACGGACTCGGGACCGGCGCCCCAGGCGTTCATGGCCACCACCCAGTAGATATGCGTCAGTCCATCGACCAGGTCGTGGTCCGCGAAGATGAGCGAGCTCACCATGGCCAGCATGATGACCGTCCCGTTCAGTTCCCGGAACACCCGATAGCCGAGCACGGCCGATCCGCCGTCGTCCGCGGGGGCCAGCCAGTTCAGGGTGACCAGTCCCTCGCCCTCGATCAGGGTCAGCTCCTGGACCGCCCCGGGAACGCTTCCTGGAGTGGCCAGCACGGTCGTGGAGTTGACGCTGTCCCCGCCGTCGTTATAGGCCGTCAGATGATAGGAGTAAGCTGCTCCGTTGATCACCGCGCTATCAGCGTATCCCGTTCCGGATACAGTGTCCAGAAGGACGTACCCGATCCCGTTGTCCCTGAATATATGATAGCCCACCGCTCCCTCGGAAGCGGTCCAGCTCAGGGTGACCAGGGAATCGCCCGCTATGGCCTGCAGTCCCACGGGTGCTTCAGGGGGAAGGATGATGCCCAGGGTGGCCAGGAAAGTTTCGCTCAGGTTACCGATCCCATATTCGTTGGAGGAGCGCAGCGCGTAGTACGTCCCGACCGTCCCGGTCACATCCAGATATTCCCTCAGGTCGCCGTCGATCACCGCAATCAGTAGCAGCCCGTCGGGCGCCGCCCCGCGGTACACCAGGAACTGGTCCGGAACGATGGAGCTCTCCGGTACATGCCAGATGATCAGCACTCCATCATCCCCCTGCACCGCGGAATCGATAATCGGCGCCTCCGGGGACACCAGGGGCAGGGTTATCGTCGCCTCGTTGGAAGTCATACCCTCGCCTTTCAGGGTGACCGCGGCGACCCGATAGAGATAATCTATCCCCGGCGCGGCCGTGGCGTCCAGATAGGTGAGCGATGACGAGCCCGTATGGCCGATGTAAACGTAACCGGAACCGCCGTCGCGATAGACCTTGTAGTCGATCACGGCCGAACCGCCGTCGTCCGCCGGGGCGGTCCAGTTCAGAAGGACCTTACCGGCCGAGTTCGCTGCCGCCAGGCCGCTTGGCGCCAGCGGTAGCCCGGGCACGGTCTGGACCATTTCGGAGTAAGGTCCCTCGCCCGCCTTGTTCACCGCGGTGACCCGGTATTTGTATAGGGTTCCGTCATCTACCGTCGCGTCCTGATAGGCCAAGGCCGCCACCGAGGCGATCACCGTCCAAGAGCTGTTGATGTCCCAGCGGTAGACGCGGTAAAGGCTTAGTGCGTCCCCTCCGTTCTCCGCCGGAATCTGCCAGCTGAGGGACACCATCCCCTGTCCGGGGACCGCCGTCATCATTCCAGGGGCACCGGGCACTGTCGCCGGCGTCTGGTACACCGACGAGGACCAGTTCCCGTCTCCCGCCGCGTTGATCGCCCTGACCTTTATCTCATAGATTTCCCCGTTGGGGAGCCCGGTCACCAGATAGGAGCGGTCGCCCGCTTCCGGGTATTTGTAGCTGTCCACGCCCTCGTGGAGCAGCATTATCACGTAACCGGTGATGGGCGTTCCGCCATCATCGGCCGGGGCGTCCCAGGTCACGGTGAGGTTCCCGTCGCCGAACTGGGCATCCACGTTCGTGGGCACCCCGGGGGGGCGGAAGGTGGTATTGCCGACCGTCAGCGAGGCGGCTCCCGCGCCGGCCTGGTTGACCGCCCTGACCGCGTAGTAGTAGGTCGCCCCGTTCCCCAGCGCCCCATCGCCGTACTCCAGTATCGCCGAGGGCACGGTCGTCAGCAGTTCCAGGTTGGAGGCGAGCGAACCCCTCCAGATCTCATATTCGGTTATTTCCGCGCCTCCGTCCTCCGACGGGACCTGCCAGTTCAGGGTCAGGCTGCCCACGCCGGGAGTGACCGTCAGTCCGGTCGGCGCCCCGGGCACGTCGCTGGGAGTGGCCGAGATGACCTCTCCCGGTACGCCTGTCTCCGTCAGCCGGTAGGCGGCGAGGCGATAGAGATAGGTGGTCCCGATCTCCACGTCAGTATCCAGGAACCAGCTGGTTCCTGCGGCCACCCTCCCTATCTCCACATACGCTGACCCGTCGTATCGGTACACGATGTAGCCGGTCACGCCGTCGCTGAAGTCGAAGAGCGGTCCTTCCCAGCTGAGGTTGACGTACACCGGCCCCACCTGCGCCGAGCCTCCGATGACCGGGCCGAAGAGCAAAGCCAGGGGGAAGGGGTCCACGCCCTGCCAGCCGATGTACGGCTGGTCGACGATGCCGTTGCTGGGGTCGACATCCGGCGCCTTCCAATCGTAGTAATAGTTGCCAAGGTCCAGCTCGGTGCCGTACCAATAGTTGTCCCCGTCCTCGTCGTAGATCTGGGCCAGCTCCGCGTCGTAGCTCGCCCCGCTGCCGTGGTTGCCCTCCAGATAGTTGGCGAAGATCTCATTATCGTAGCAGTCCCCCTCCCCGGCGTAGATCGCGTAGTTCAGGTTGTCTACGAGGACATTGTTGCTGATGGTGTTCCCGTAGCAGTTGTCCATCAGCCAGAGCCCGTTACCCTGGTTATCTGATATGTTGTTGCCGACGAACACCGTGCTGAAGCAATTTCCCATCAGCACCCCGTTACCGCAACCGCTCACCAGGTTCCCGGAGACGGTGCCCTGGGAGATCCTGATGTTCATACCCACCGAGTGATCGCTGAACGCGTTATCCTCTACTATGGCGTTCTGACTGAATCCAATCCACAGGCCGGTCCCGGCGCCGTTGCCGGACCCGGTGTTACCACTGACGACGATGTCATCGCATCCGTAGACATATATGGCGTCCACCCCTCCCGAGATCTGATTGTCCCGGACGATGGAATCGCCGCAGCCTTCCAGACGTATGCTCTGGCCCACATCGCTGAAGGTGTTGGAGGCTATCAGGCAGTCCGGGGACCCCTGAAGGCAGATCCCGACACCGCTCGTCATGTTCTCGAACAGGTTCCCGGTGATGTTGGAGCCGCCGGCCTCCATCAGGAACATGCCGTATGACCCAGGTCCGCTGAGGCGGCAATCCACCACCTCGATCCGGGATCCCTCCGCGCGGATGTCGTCACCCATGAAGGCCAGGAAGGAGCAGTTCTCGATCAGGGCGTTGGGCGCGTTCACCAGCCAGATGCCGCAGGTCAGGGGCGACCCATCGATCATGCTACCCTGGTAGAGGACGCAGTCGCGGATCACGTAGTGGACCGTGGTATCGGTTATCATGATGCAGGCGTCGTGTTCAGCGCCGTCGATGGTGTAGCCCTCGATGATGTACGGATCATCCGTGCTGCCGTCCCCCGCCCAGTTCTGCGCGGCGGCCATATCGGAGAAGGCCTGGTCGCTCGGGATGTAGATCCAGAACGGGTCGGCGGCGGGGAAGGGATCGTAGACCACCGAGATCACGTCCGAGGGCTCGCTCTCGAAGAGGTCCTCGTTCCAGGCCGTCACCGCGTAGTAGTAGGTCTGACCGCTGATCAGGTCCCAATCGTGATCGTAGCTGGTCTCCTCCGTGTCCATCATGAACATCTGCATGCTCTGGAAGTCCGGGGAGGTCCCGAAGTACACGTCATAATAAAGGAACGTGGAGTTGCCCATGCTCTGCGGTGCGTTCCACTCCAGATGCACGTACCAGTCGACGACCGTCCCGGTCAGGTCCTGGGGCGCGGAGGGCGCCTCGATCTTCATGCCGTAGGGGAGCGGTGCCGCATCGTAGATGAAGGGACCGACCTGATACCATTCGTCCACGTATCCGTCCTCGTTGTGGTCGATGTTCCGCTGGTTGCTCCAGGCGTTATGATACCACTGGTTAATGGACTCCGGGTCATGGCCATGGTTGTCGTCATAGGCCTGGGGCCAGGGATCGGCCACCCCGGTGGTGCCTGCGTTGTCGACGAAGATGTTGCCTTCAACGTCGGAGAACGACAGGCCGGCGAAGACGACGCCCTCCCCTCCGTTGTTGGCCAGATAGTTTTCGATGATGGCGCAGAATTCTCCATTATCGAGCCTTATCCCGTACTGGGAGTTGTTCTCCAGGATACAGCCGCTGATCGTCACGTAGTAGGGGTTCCCGTAGTACGAGGTGATGCCGTTGAGGTTGTTGGAGAAGGACGACCCGGTCACGCTGAGCTGCTCGCACATCGGCCCGATACACAGGCCGTCATTGGCGTTGAACGAGGAATCCACCCCGGTCAGGGTCATCCCGGCGCAATCGTAGATCTGGATGCCGTTGTTGGCGTGGTAATACTCTCCGCCGGTGACGGTAGCGTAGACGCAGCCGTCCAGGTACAGGCCATAATCATGGTCCTGCCCCGAGCAGCTGTTGTTGGTCAGGATCACCCCGACGCAGGTCAGGACCCGGAAACCGATTTCATCGAAGTCCGGGCAATCGTTCCCGAACAGAACCGAGTAACCGGCGTTCACCAGGCTGATGCCGATGTCCGCGGAGGACACGGTGTTGTTGGCGATGGTGATGTTATTTTCAGAGGAACCGCTGATGCCGGTGGCATCCAGGCCATAACCGGCCACACCGCTTATGGTGTTCATGCCGATGAATGCGTCATAGATGCTCCTCGCGTACAATCCGTTGATGGTGCCTGCGATCATATTTTCGGTCACCCGGCAATCGCTCACTTGGTCCAGATCGATGCCGTGAAGGACATCCCCCGTCACCGAATTGTTGGACAGGTCCAGTCCACGGACCCTTTGTAGGTATATCCCGGCGGCATACTCGCTGATCGGAGCGATGTCCAGTACGTTGTCGGTGATCCCAATGGCATTCTGCTGTCCGTCGCTCTGGCCCCATATCCCGTAGAGGTAGGGACCGGAGATGGTGTTCTCGAAGATACGAATGGAACGGGTGTCCCAGAATATGATGGCCGACTGCGGTCCCTCCTCATCGTTGGTGATGTCGTTCTGCACCAGGCTGACGTTCGCGCAGGTGTCGACCCATATGTTCCCGTGGGAACGGAGGTCGTTGTCGATGACCAGCACATTGGCGCAGGCGTGCATCCATATCGATACCTCGGAGTCCTGCACGAGATTCCCGCCGATATTCCCGTCGACCATCGCCGCATAGATGGCGGCGTCGCCGATGCCGATGAACGAGTTGGCCAGGACCGTGAGGTTATCCCCCCGGACCTGCATGGCCTGGCCAACGAGGTTGACCAGGGTGTTGTGAGCGAACTCCCCGCGGCTGCAGAGGTCGGTGGTCACGCCCCCGCTCTGGCTGTTCCAGATGGAGTTGTTGGTGACCGAGAAGTCCTGGCAGTCCTCGAGGGATATGGCGGCCCCGTCGCAGGACGTTATGGTGGACCAGGAGACGGTGAAATTATTGCTGTTCTGGAAATAGATGCCGCTGTTGGATGCCATCGCGATGCCGTCGATCCGGGTGTTGTTCACCACCACGAACTGGGAGCCGGTGACCGAGATCCCGAGCCCGACCACGCTTATCTCGCTATCGTTCACCGCGATGAAACTGGATTGTTGGATGTAGGCGAACCTGGCGGTGGGGGAGGCGGGGGTGAGCATCCCGTTCGCGGTCATCTCCACCCAATCCGATCCGGAGACCCAGAGCCCGATGTCGGTCTCCACGACACAGTTCGTGATGGTTACGTTGTCGGAATCGAGAACCCCTATCGAGACGGGGGCCTCGACGAAGGAGCAATCCTCGATGTTGACGTTCGAGGCCTGGTGGAGTCTGATGGCCATGCCGTTCACGCCGGAGCTGCCCAGCGTGAGATTGAACATCCGGCACTCGCTGATGTCGATCGGACCGGCGTTGTTTTCGATGACCAAGGCATAATGGCTGCCCCAGGCGTCGATGTTGACGTTCCGGACCACCACGTTCGCGCAGTTCGTAAGGAGGAACCCGTCGATGCCGGCGCCGAGCACCGCGCAGTCCTGGAAGGATATGGCGTCGCCGTTCACGACCTTGACGGCGTTGATGGCGGACGCGTTAAGGAAGGAGTTGGAGATCGTGATGTTCTCGGAGTCGAGGATGGTGACCGCGCAGAGCTCCGCGGCGATCACGGCCTGGACCGAGCAGTTGTCGGAGGATCCGATAAGGATGCCGTATCTGGCGTTGGTGAAAGTGCAGTTGGCGATGTCGACGTTTGAGCAGTTGACCAGCACCACTCCCACGCCCTCCTGCAGATAGTCGACCGCGTAGGTGTTGTTGAAGGTGCTGTTGACTATCATAACATGTTCCGTGATGTTCTGGAACCACAGACCATAGCTGTATCCCGCGCATTCGAAGACCTGGTCCTCGAAGAGGTAAGGATCATCCGCGGTGCCGCTGCCGGTGCAATTACCATCGATGACCGCCTGCGCCAGGTCGGGATCGCCCTCGTAGATAGCAGGATCGGCCGCCGTCGCGTTCCCCGCGGACAGCACCAGGACCAATAATAGCAACCCCATCACACCGAGCAGACCTAAGGCTAAAGCTCTACTTCTCGACAATCAGAAACCCCCCGATTTCTACAAACCAGGCTAAAGTCATGCCTGGATATATTACCTTTCCAGGTTAAATCAGGGTTGGAAAAGGAAAAAACGGTTTCAGTGATAGGACGCGATGTCCCGGACCTTGAGGTCGCCCTGCCTCGCTCGCTTGATGGCGCACACGGTGGCCTTGGCTCCATGCACGGTGGTCAAAAAGGGGATTTCCAGCTCTACAGCCAGGCGTCTCATCATGTACCCGTCGCGGCGAGATCCGGACGAGTACGTGGGGGTGTTGATGATCAGGTTGATCTCCCCCCGTCGCATTAACCCCAACGCATCAGGCGAGACGTTCTCCGCCACCTTGTATACGGTCGTGACGGGAACGCCGTTGTTGCGCATGTAAGTGGAAGTCCCTTTCGTAGCGTAGATGGTAAAGCCCATCTCGTGCAGGTCCTTCACCATGGGCAGGATGTTGGCCTTGTCGGCGTCCGATACGGTCACATACACGCCGCCCTGCATCGGCAGCTTGTTTCCGGCCGACACCATGGCCTTGTACATCGCCGCGCCGTAGTTCTTGTCGATGCCCATGACCTCGCCGGTGCTCTTCATCTCCGGGCCAAGGATGGAATCGACCCCGACCAGCTTCAGGAACGGGAAGACGGACGCTTTAACGGCGACATGATCGAACTTGGCCACGCCCACGTAGCCCAGGTCCTTCAACGACTCGCCGAGCATGACCTTTGTGGCAAGCTTAGCCAACGGGACGCCGATGGCCTTGGAAATGAACGGGACGGTGCGGGAAGCACGCGGGTTCGCCTCCAGCATGAACACCTCGTCGTCCTTCACCGCCAGCTGAAGGTTCATGCTGCCCTTGATCTGCAAGGCCAACGCCACTTGGTTGGTTATCTCGATGACCCGGTCCATGACCTTCGGCGGTATGGTCTGGCAGGGCAGCACCATCGTCGCGTCGCCCGAGTGCACGCCCGCCTCCTCGATGTGCTCCATGATGCCGCCGATGAACACGTCCTTGCCGTCGCATACCACGTCCACGTCCAGCTCCCGGGCGTGGGTGAGGTATTTGTCTATGAGCACCGGGTGCTTCTTGGATACCTTCACGGCCGTGGCGACGTACTGCTTCAGTTCGTCCTCGGTGTAGATTATCTCCATGCCCCGCCCGCCCAGCACGTACGACGGACGCAGAAGCACAGGATAGCCGATGCGGTCGGCGTGGGCCTTGACCTCCTCGTACGAGTGCCCTGTGCCGGATTCCGGCTGGGATATGTTCAGCTCTTTCATGAGCGCCGACCAGCGCTTGCGGTCCTCCGCCACGTCCATCATGTCCGGTGACGTGCCCAGCACCTTGCACTTGTGGTTCTTGAGGGCTGCTTCCAGCGGCACTGCCAAGTTCACGGAGGTCTGCCCGCCGAACTGCAGGATGACGCCGTCGGCGTCCTCCTTCTCGATGACGTTCATGACGTCCTCGAGCGTGAGCGGCTCGAAGTATAGGCGGTCCGAGATGTCGTAATCGGTGGAGACCGTTTCGGGATTGTTGTTGATGACCACCGCGTCCACCCCGGCGGCCTGGCAGGCCATGACGCCGTGCACGCAGCAGTAGTCGAACTCGATCCCCTGGCCGATGCGTATCGGCCCGGCGCCGACGATGATCACTTTCTTATTATCCGACCGCGGAACTTCGCATTCCGTTCCGTACGTCGAGTAGAAGTAAGGGGTCTGCGCGGCGAACTCGGCGGCGCAGGTGTCCACCATCTTGTAAGTTGGTACGATACCGTTCTCCAGCCTGGTCTGCCTGATGGACGCCTCCGATCTCTTGGAGAACTTGGAGATGCTCTCGTCCTGGAAGCCCATGCGCTTCGCCCTGCGTATTAGTTCAGGCATCAGCGGGCCGGCGGCCAGCTCCTTCTCCATCTTCACGATGTTGTTCACCTTGCGAACGAAGAAGGCGTCCCATTTGGTGAGGTCGGCGATCTTTTCAACGGTCCAGTCTCGCCGCAGCGCTTCCGCGATAGCGTACAGACGTTTATCGGAAGGCGCGATAAGCTCGGCCTCCAGCTCCTTGTCGTTCCAGATCTCCGGCTCCAGGTCGATGCGGTCCGTTTCCAGCGAGCACACCGCCTTCATCAGCGACTCCTCGATGGTGCGGCCGATGGACATGACCTCCCCGGTGCTCTTCATCTGAGTGCCGATCTTTGTTTCGACGGTACGGAACTTATCGAAAGGCCAGCGAGGTATTTTCGCAACCACGTAATCGATGGTCGGCTCGAAGGCCGCGTATGTCTTGCCGGTGATCTTGTTGGGTATCTCGTCCAACGTCTTCCCGATAGCGATCTTGGCGGCCACCCTGGCTATTGGGTATCCCGTAGCCTTGGACGCTAGGGCGGACGAGCGGGAGACGCGCGGGTTCACCTCGATCACCCGGTACTCCCTGGTAGCTGGGTTATAAGCGAACTGCACGTTGCAGCCGCCCTCTATCCCCAGAGCGCGAATGATCTTGATGGAGGCGGTACGCATCCTCTGATGGTCCTCGTCGTTGATGGTCTGGAGCGGCGCCACGACAATGGACTCGCCGGTGTGGATGCCCATGGCGTCCAGGTTCTCCATGGTGCAGATGATGATGCAGTTGTCCTTCTTGTCCCGCATCACTTCGTACTCGAGCTCCTTCCAGCCGAGAACGCTCTCCTCGATCAGGACCTGGCGTATACGGGAATAGATCAACCCGCGGCCGGTGATAGGGATCAGCTCTTCCTCATCGTAGGCGATGCCACCGCCAGTGCCTCCCAGGGTATAGGCCGGCCGGATCAGCACCGGGTAACCGCCTATCTGCTCTACAGCCTTCTTGGCGTCGTCGATGTTGGTGACGGTGACGCTGCGAGGTATCGGTTCTCCGATCTCGATCATAGTCTCCCGGAACAGCTCCCTATCCTCGGAGAGAGCGATGGCGCGCGGTTGTGTACCCAACAAACGACAGTTCAACTTCTCGAGATATCCTTTATCCGCTAGTTCCGAGCACAGGTTCAGGGCGGTCTGCCCGCCCATGCCGGAGAGAACGCCCTCGATCTTCTCCTTGCGGATGATCTCGGCGACGGTCTCCACGTTAAGGGGTTCGATGTAAACGATGTCGGCCATCTCCAGATCGGTCTGGATGGTGGCCGGGTTAGAGTTAACGAGAACGGTGGTGTAGCCTTCCTCGCGGAGGGAGCGGCAGGCCTGCGAACCGGAGAAATCGAACTCGGCCGCCTGGCCGATGACTATTGGTCCGGAGCCGATGACGAGGAGCTTCCCCTTGCTCACTTACTCGCCTCCAGCATCTTGGCGTAATCGTCAAAGAGGAACCGCGTATCGGCCGGTCCCGGGCGCGCCTCCGGATGATATTGAACCGAGAATATCGGCAGCTCCTTGTGGCGCATGCCCTCGACCGTCCCATCGTTGACGTTGACCTGCTCGACCTCCATCCCGGAGCCTTGGATGCTCTCCGGGTCGACCGCATAACCGTGGTTCTGGGAGGTGATGAACACCCGGTCGTTATACTTCACCGGCTGGTTCGCGCCGCGGTGACCGAACTTCATCTTATAGGTGGTGCCGCCGAAGACCTGGCAGAGCAGCTGGTTGCCCATGCATATGCCCATGATGGGATAATCGTCCCTCAGTTTCCGGACGTTGCTGATGACCGTTTCCTGAAGAGCGGGATGGGCCGGGTCGCCCGGACCATTGGATAGGAATAAACCATCGATCTCATGGTCGCGGAAGAACTTGACCGGGGTATCGTAGGGAAGCTGGTAAAGCTCGAAGCGCTTCCTCAGCTCATTGATGATGTTGTTCTTGGCGCCGCAGTCGAACAGGGCTACCTTCTTCGCTCCGTCCCTAGGGAAGTGATGGACCTTCTGGGGGCTGACCTCTCCGACCAGGTTGCTCTCGGAGGGGTAGGGCATCTTCCTTATCCGTTCGAGATGCTCCTCGACATCGCCATCGTAGACGATCGCTCCTTTCATGGTCCCGGCGTTGCGTATCTTGATGATGAGGGAGCGGGTATCTACGCCCGCGATCCCCGGGATCCCGTTCTCCTTAAGGAATGAATTGAGGTCCTTCCCTCCGTAAACGTCAGTAGGGGAATCGCAAAGCTCCCGCACCACGAAACCATTTACCTGAACCTTCTCGGACTCATTGTCCTTAAGATTGACACCATAATTACCGATGAGGGGGTAGGACATCGTGAGAATTTGGCCGCGGAATGAAGGGTCGGTCAGGCCTTCCTGATAGCCGGTCA
This sequence comes from uncultured Methanomassiliicoccus sp., assembly GCA_964585915.1. Taxonomy (GTDB): domain Archaea; phylum Thermoplasmatota; class Thermoplasmata; order Methanomassiliicoccales; family UBA472; genus UBA472. Next base: position 62,731 of record CAZPFU010000004.1, on the reverse strand, counting down.
TGCCAGTGCTGAAGACCACCTCCCCAGAGGTGTTCTCCATGGAACCAAATCCCGTGCCCTCCATGATAGTCCCGTCCTCGAGAACCAGGAAGCACTTCGCCATCAGAAATCCACGGTAGCATTGTAGGGTACTTAATGCTTACTGAGATTCCAAACCCGACTGGAACCCTTTTGTCTGGATGCCTACAGACCGTCCAGAATTTCGATGGTTAGTTTATGTTTTTGTCCAATTCCGGACGCATTGGGACAACCATAAATGCCCGGTAGAGCATGACCAGGACGATGAAGGTACTGCACCAGGACCGCTTCAAGGGGGAGATCAAGATGCAGGTGGAGGTGGCCGACGATCTCTGGCATCTCTATAACATCCTGACCCCCGGGGACCTGGTGTTCGCTTCGACGTATCGTCGTGAGGAAGCGAAGTCCGATAAGATCCGAGCGGAGCGGGGCGAGAAAAAGCGGATGACCCTTGGCATCCGTCTCGAAAAGGTGGAGTTCGGGGAGTTCGATAACCGATTACGTTTATTGGGCATGATAGAGGAAGGGCCGCAGGATGTGGGTTCCTATCACACCCTGATCATGGAGGAGGGCGAGGTTCTCTCGGTCATCAAGCAGCATTGGAAACCCTCCCAGCTGGACCGGGTGCGACGCGCCGTCGAGGACAGCAAGAAACCGAGCGTCATGTTCATCTCGTTGGACGATGACGAAGCGACGGTGGCCGTGATGCGCCAGTTCGGCGTGCAGCGTTTGGCGGACATATTCGCCGGCGGGCACGGCAAGATGTACGCCACCAAGGAGGAGGGGGATTATTTCGGCGAGATAATCGCCAAGGCCAAGCAAGGGTATTCTCCGGGCGTGCCGATAGTGATCCTGGGGCCGGGCTTCGCCAAGGAGACGCTGATCGCCAAGGGCAAGGAGAAGGAGCCGGAGATGTTCTCCAAGGCCTGCCTTTACCACACGGGGCAGTCAGGAATGACCGGCATCCAGGAGCTCATGAAGCGGGGGATGTGCACCGAGGTGCTCAAGGACTCTCGCGTGGCGGAAGAAACGGAGCTGGTAGAGAAGCTGCTGGAGCAGGTGGGGACGGACGGCTTCGCCACGTACGGACCGAAGGAAGTGCGCGAGGCCGCCAAGGCCGGGGCGGTGGAGCAGCTGCTGATACTGGACTCGATGGTCCGAGAGAAGGACGTGGAGGCGCTGATGCGTTCCGTGGAGGAGGCCCGCGGTCGAGTGACGATCGTCAGCGAGCTGCACGAGGGCGGGAAGAAGCTGGAGGCGCTGGGCGGGATGGGTGCGTTACTAAGGTATAAGATCTGATCAACGACCCCGCCCCCCAATCTTGAAAATGTAAAAGTGCAACGGTCTATGGTCTTGAACAGGCCAATCGTTTTGCTTCCGCATAAGAGCGGTCTACCACATCAGTGCTGCATTCATGTTCCTCTATCGCCAACCCGAAAGCCCTTGAGAATTCGTCAACCTCCTGGTGGAACTCATCGTTTCCACCCAGCCCAGTGCACATCATGGTGACCGTGGTGTAGTTCATGTACTGGAAGATGTAACGCGCCCCCTCCAGGTCTTCGGGGTCCTGGAGGACCATTATGTCCACAAAGAACCTTCGCCAATCGGAGGCCCACATCGGGCTCAAGAAGAAAGCGCCGTGGTGCGAGCGGAGCAGTTTCAGGTAGCATTCCACACCACCTGCGGCCACCCCCATGCAGTCGTCGACCACCTGTCCAGTGTCATCCTTCAGGATCGTCACCGGAACGGGCACGTCCTTCACAATGGATTCCAGGTTGCGGAAGGCGTTGCCGCACAACCCGTAAAACACCATTATGACGGAGCAGAGCTCCTCTATCATTCCGATTATCTTCAGCACGTCGTCGCGAAGCAGATCGGGAGAGACATGCAGTTTCACCGGCCTTTGCCAGAGCAACACGCGCTCCGCACCCTCCAGTCTCAGATCCGCGATGTCGTCAGGTGATATCAGTTCGATCGAGGCCCTAGTACAATTCTGTCTCAGTTTGCGCAATAAGGTGTTGGACACCTGGGCATCCACCACTAATATCCGCTCCACCCCCTTATCTCGGGAAAGGACATGCACCATCTCGTCCTCCAGCATGTGACAGGCGATCAGCCCCATGGCATTGCCTCTCGCCCCCATCCCGTCACCGTCCTCTTTCGGGGATGAAGGACCTCGTCACCCGCACCATGGTCCTCATGTTCTCCAGAGGCGTCTCAGGCGCGAATCCGCAGCCAGGCGCCACGACATCGGTCCCGGCCTCCAGGCAGGAAAGGGTCTCTTTGGCCACCTCCAAGGGTGTACCCGTGTTGAGCGTGGTGGTCGGCGATACGTTCCCTATCACCGCGGTGCGACCATGGCAAACCGCCTTCGCTCCTGATATCGGTACCCGGTGGTCCACGCTAACGCCGTCCACGTCCGTGCTGACCATCAGGTCCAGGTTGCGTGAGGTGTCGCCGCAAATATGCAAAATGGAAAGCCCGTTCTGACCCCTGATGGCCTTGGCTATCCTTCGTTCGTATGCCCACGAGAAACGGTCGTACATCTCCCTGGTCAGCGTCTCCGCGGTGGCGGTGCCGTCGACGATGCATATCACGTCCGCCCCGGACTCTAAAGCGGCGAGCGAGAACCGAACACCCCATTCGGTAGTGATGTTAAGGAGAGTGCGTGCGAAGTCCGGGGAATCTCCAAGGTCCTTGAGGAAAAGCTGTTCGCCCCGCAATTGGCAGGCCAACTGGAACGGCCCGACCACCCCGCAGATGATGGGAACATCGGAGACCTGACGAGATATTAGCTCCAATGCTTCCAGGACCACAGGCGCACGCCCGTCCATATGGGGATCGGGAACCCTGGTGTTGAACAGGTCCTCCTGGCTTCGGACCATGCGTCTCAGTACTAATGGCTGTCGTATCAGCCGCCTTTCATCGGTCGGCGCCCCGAAGGCCGAGGCGTCCACGCTGACCTCGAAAGGCACACGTATGCTTTCCATGCCCGCGAACTCCCTGGCAGCCCGAGCCAGCTTGGACATGGTCACTGGGTTGATATGGGCTTCCGGCCAGAAAGCCCCTGACATCCTCATCAGGTCGATGGTCCCTGTCTGAAGCGGGCAGGCGCATGGTACCCGATCGACGTCCCTTAGATCCAGGACCGAAACGAGCCTCTCCTTCTCGTTCGTTAGGTCACCCCGTCATTTCCCAGTCCAATGAAAAACACTATCGGGTGGAGTTATAAAAGTTGGTCCTAGGCGGTCCGAAACCCTTTTGTACGGTCCTCTTTATTGAGTTTTTACCGTCCATTTACCGAGGTCCAGGGCTCTTTGGGAAATAGTTGTCGACAGGGAGACTCTCCTTTTGGCACTATGTCCGAAAAGGGGCAACCTGACCATATATCATGTTTCGTATGGGCGGCGAAGCGGAAGGTAGACAGATGAGAGACCGGTCCGAGATCATTGCCAAGTTCGAGAAGAGCCCCCTGATCACCTGCGATACTACGTTGCGCGATGGTGAACAGGCCGCCGGCATTGTTTTCGCCAACTTGGAGAAGCTGAGGATCGCCAAGCTTTTAGACGAATTGGGCGTCCAGCAGATCGAGGCCGGCATCCCGGCCATGGGCGGGGACGAGAAGCTAGCCGTCAAGAAGATCGCCTCCCTGGGACTGGACGCTTCCATCCTCGGCTGGAACCGGGCCAACAAGGAGGACGTGGCGCACTCCATCGACTGCGATGTAGATTCGGTCGCCATATCCATGTCCTCTTCGGACATCCATATCAAGAACAAGCTGATGAAGAGCAGGGAATGGGTCCTGGAGAAGGTCGTGGAGAGCGTGGAGTACGCCAAGGACCACGGCCTCTACATATCATGCAACGCCGAGGACGCCTCCCGCGCGGACCCGGCCTTCCTGATCGAGTTCGGAAAGGCGGCCAAGGAAGCGGGCGCCAACCGTCTGCGCTACTGCGACACCATCGGTCTGCTGGAGCCTCGGCGGGCGTATGACGAGATAAAGGCGCTGCGGGAAGCGGTCGGCATCGACATCGAGATGCACACCCACAACGACTTCGGCATGGCGACGGCGAACGCGGTAGCAGGCGTTCAAGCGGGCGCCAGGTTCGTCAGCACGACGGTGATGGGCATCGGCGAGCGCACCGGGAACACCCCTCTGGAGGAGATAATCATGTGCGCCAAGCACCTGCTGCATATGGACGTCAACTTCCGCACGGAACGCTTCCGGGAGGTCGCGGAGTACGTCGCCAAATCGTCCGCGCGGGAGATACCCGGCTGGAAGCCGATAATCGGCACCAACTGCTTCGCGCATGAAGCGGGAATTCACACTGACGGCGTCATCAAGTACCTCAGCAACTACGAGCCCTATACTCCGGAGGAGGTCGGGCTGACCAGGAAGATAGTCATCGGCAAGCATTCCGGCCGGCACACCATCAAGCAGATACTGGCCAACAAAGGCATCGAGGTGGATGACGATTTGGCGCAGAAGATACTGGACCAGGTCCGGGCGAACTCCATCGCTCTGAAACGATCGCTCTCCGAGAACGAGCTGATCTACATCTACCAGGACTTCCAGGTGGGAGACAACCAGGTCATGCGCTCCGGTTAAGCTGATCGCAAATCCCGATCGTACGGAAAGCCCCTAGATGCCGGCGGACGATCGCCGAACCCCTTTCACTAGCGATCAAACCAGATCATCTACGGGTTGCCGTAACGATCCCCGCCCTAATGCTCTCCAGCTCGCGATGCATATCCACGATCGAAGCCTCAAGATCATCTGGCATCTCTCGGAGCAACAGGTTCTCATCACGGCGATCGTATCTCAGTTTGGAAAGATCGTTGTCCTCGATGTTGTCCAAATATCTTTCATATGTGTCCAGGGAGAACCCGACCTTTCGGACGATGCCTTCCTCATGGTCGCGGACCGTGAACCCCATCGTCTTCCCCATATGGTAAAGGTCCAGGGAATCGCGGGGTTTGTATACCTTCCTCGTCATCAACGCTCGGCATTTCTCAATGAATATCTCCCGGCTATCATAGCATGTCAGCTCCACCGAGCTTGTATAGATGTGAAATGGTTCCTCGAACAATGACTCCAACGAACCAAAACCATCACCTTCGATGTACGTCCCCAGCTTCCGGTCCCGAAATGGGAACAATACAAGGTCGTGAAGGTTGAACTCCAACTTCACCTCGCTCCTCATCCTTCCCAGGGCAGAATAGTAGGTGGGGCGGAGGGTTAGCATTTTACCCCCGCTGCTTATATGGACATCGTCTCCATTCTTGCTGCCACTGAACGATAGCCCCATCCGGTCTGCAATTATCTTGACATGGCGGATGATCTCCTCACATTCCTTGGCGCAGAGGTCGTTCCTCCTGCTCGTGGTGGCTTGAGACCATCCGGTCTGGTCAGCCCAGGTGAAATCGATATCCTCAGAGAAGCGATAATAGCCCGAGTAAGCTTTGACGAGACAGGTGCCACCTTTGAACACCAGGTTATCTCGCAGATAGGGATCATGGGAGATCTCCATCAACAGTTGATGAAGATAGTAGTCCTTTTCAACGACATCGGCCCTTCTGGCTTTACCGATATCGGTCGCAGCCCTAAAGAACCGATCCACTGGTGATCGTCTCCCTGAACTTAGGCGGGTATGATGTCAGGTATCCCTTGACCCTATCTTTGTTTATCTGATCCTCGAACTCGATGATCGGGCCGATAGTTCTCTCCAAGCTTTCCTTCCTGAGATAACTGCGGTAAGATAGGTCCAGCACTGTTCTCTCTTTGTCAGAGTGGAACAAGACGCACCCGTGGTCAGTTATGCGCTTCACTTTCCACGGTGCCGGGCCGTTCCCGGTCTTCCAACTGGTAAAGACGAACCGTGAGTCAAGTATGCCAATGGTCTTCGTGGTCCGGAACGAATCAGTAATGACGTAATCCACAGTGAAGAACTCATGCGTCATACGGTTCATCTTCAATGCCGTCTCCAGTCCGAAATACCAGTTCTTCACGCCCTTGAAGCGCAGCGCTTCGGAGACCATCTCGTATATGGAATACTTGCGATAGCCACCCTCGATTTCCTCGGGGCTCATTACGTAGAATATGCCTCTTAGGACCCTCAGCACATATCCGTGCTCCTGGAGGTATCTTAGGCTCCTCTCCTCATCCTTGCCGAACTTTTCTGCCATTACCCCGATCGCATCGGAGGTCACGAATTTGGACCCGTCGATCAGTAGTTTCTGCCAAATCAACGTGGTTTGAAATGATGTCATAACAACCTATTATTTGGGATATTATGACTCAGTATCTACTATATACTTTTCATTGATGGAATGAGGATACGCTGCTCAGTTCACCAAGTTACTCACGATCTACGCAGGTCAATGTGCCTGTGATCATCGGCATCGCATTGTGTTGGATCATAAGATTACAATAGAAATACTGGAATCCTCCAGTACGGTGGCCGGGTAGGATAATTATTTGTTCCGTATGCGAGACATGGTCGAGATCAGCATAACATATTTATTTAAATAATATCGTTAGATTATGCATTAGCATGCATATTACTACAAAGGTGTGTTCATGAGCACTGACGATGATAGTTCCACGGAAAAGAAATACAAGACGATTCGCTTGAAGGAGGATGATTACAATAAACTGAAGGAGGTCCAGGCCTACCTGGTGCGGAGAGGCACGGACGCCCTGGACTGGGAGGAACTTCAACGGCAGAACATCGTCGATATCCCGGACAAGAACGATACGGAGGCCGACGGCGCCCTGACCATGGGATTCATTCTCGGACTAAGCACCGCCGCCTTGGCCTATCTGTTATGGAAGAGCGCCCAGAACAAATGAGGGCCTCATCCTCTTTTCCGATTTCCAGCTATACACGATCATGAACATGGGCCATCATTGACGCATGGCCCCGTTGATCGCAATCTCCGCGATATCCACGGCGTACATGGTCGACCGGATTATCGAATCCATTACCATGTTGATGATTATCGCTTCCCGGCTGTCCTTGGCCCTGGTCACCTGGCCGAGCTTCTCGCAGCGCTTGACGACCTCCCGGCCTTGATCGATGACCTCGTTCGCCTCCGGGATGTCCTTGCGGAACAGCGCGTCCATTCCCTTCTCCAGGACCTTCATGGACTCCGCGCTCAACTTCCTTATCTCGGCGGCCGCCGGCAGCTTGTCCGGGTCCTCGGCGCTTATGAGGGCGTTCCTGGATATGCGCACGGCGTGATCGCCTATGCGTTCTATGCCGCGCGCCACCAGCATAAGGTCGTTGGATTCGAATATGTCCAATCCCATGCGGTCGCCGAGCTTGCGGTCCCGCGCGATGAGGTTGTTCTGCTTGACCGCCATCCAGTATAATCGATCAACATCAGTGTCCCGATCGATGACGTCCTCCGCCAGGCCCTTGTCCTCCTCGCACAACGCCTCCACGGCGTCAGCATGCATGGTGCGCACTATCAGGTGCATACGGCGCACGCACTTCTCCTGCGGCAGTTCCACCGGGTCTGAAAGGTCGTGCATGATGACGCTGTTAGCGGTTTCTTCCACGACCTCCGGTCCTATCGCCAAGCGTGAGAACTCCCGTATGGCGCTCTTGGCCTCCGGCTCCATGCGGTCCTTGGAGCGGACCTCTATCACGTTGTATCCCACCAGATAGGCGCCTATGAGCTTGCGGGTGAGGTGCTCGGCACTTTCGTCCGCATCGGTCCAGATCTCCTTGCGAAGGGTCTCCTTGCGACGGTCCATGTTGGTATCCAAAAGTATCGTTCCATCCAGCTGGACGGCCATGGAGACCTGGTCCCCGGCCTTGAGCCCGGAAGAGTCCACCCAGTCCTTCGGAAGGGAAACGGTCAACGTGGACGCCCCGGTCTTCTGCACCCGTCGGACCTCTGTGTTCATGTTATTGTCCCGTTTCACAAACATACTTAAGTGGTTATTGTATATACAAAACTTACTAGAAATATAAAAAATTCTTAAATATACTTACTCTATATACAAAATACAAGAATATATTCTATTTCGCTAATGTATATAAACGGCGCCTTTCGTAGCTCGTCCCGGAGAAAATGCACAAAGAGCTTGCCGGTACAGGAAAGGACCTAGGCGTATCGCGCCGACTCGATCCTCCGTTTCTTGTCCTGAATGACTGGACCGCGGCTCCTTGTTCTTTCTTTACGTTCCAAAGGTGAAAGAATGGAGAACAAGATGAAGTACCTGGTCATCGGCGTCGTAGCCATAATCATAGTGGCCGCCGTCGGTGTGTTCCTCTTCCAGGGCAACGATGATGACGACAGCGAGGGCGGCGTCATCGTGCAGAAGGGGTCCGATACATTGCTTGAGCTCTGCCAGATCTGGGCAGAGGAATACATGGCCGAGAACTCTGACGTGGAGGTCGAGGTCTCCGGCGGCGGAAGTAGCACCGGCATCACCGCCCTTATAAACGGGCAGGTCGACGTGGCGCAGGCCTCCCGCCAGATAAAGGCGAGCGAGATAGAGAGCGCCCAGGCAGCCGGGTTCACCCCGGTGGAGTTCAAGGTGGCCATCGACGGCATCGCCATCATCGTGCACACCTCGAACGACATCGGCGAACTGACCGTGGAGCAGCTGCGCGGCATCTACAACGGCAGCATAACCAACTGGGATCAGGTCGGCGGCGCGGACGAGGACATCACCCTCTACGGCCGTCAGTCGACCTCCGGAACGTACGAGTTCTTCTGGGAGCACGTCCTGCAGAAGGAGAACTACTCCCAGGAGATGAACATGCTCTCCGGCAACTCGGCCATTGTCGCCGCCGTCCAGGGTGACGAGGGCGGCATAGGCTACGTGGGCATCGGCTACGCCGACGCCTCCGGAATAAACGTCCTAGACCTGAAGAAGGATTCCTCATCGGAAGCTTTCGCCCCCACGGACGAATCGGCCGTCAAGTCCGGCAAGTACGACCTGTCCCGCTATCTTTACCTGTACACCAAGGGCGCCCCGACCGGCATCGTGAAGGACTACCTGCGTTGGATCGTCAGCTTCGATGACGGTCAGAGCATGGTGGGAGAGATCGGCTTCTACGAGATATCCCAGAACGCCTACGAGGACAACCTGGTGAAGATGGGAATATCCCCCGCCTCGGTGACCCTGACGCAGAAGGGGTCCGACACCCTGCTGGAGCTCTGCCAGCTGTGGTCCGAGGACTTCCACGCTGACAACTCCTGGATAACCGTGGAGGTGTCCGGCGGCGGAAGCAGCACCGGCATCACCGCCCTGGTGAACGGGCAGGTCGACCTGGCCCAGGCCTCCCGGAAGATCAAGGCCAGCGAGATCGAGGCCGCCCAGGCCAACGACGTGAACCCCGTGGAGTTCAAGGTGGCCATAGACGGTATAGCGATCATCACCCACCAGGACAACCCGGTGGACGTCCTGACCGTCGAGCAGCTGCGCGGAATATACAACGGCTCGATCACCAACTGGAACCAGGTGGGCGGGAATGATGAGGCCATAACCCTCTACGGGCGCCAGTCGACCTCCGGAACTTACGAGTTCTTCTGGGAGCACGTCCTGCAGAAGGAGAACTACTCCCAGGAGATGAACATGCTCTCCGGCAACTCGGCCATTGTCGCCGCCGTCCAGGGTGACGAGGGCGGCATAGGCTACGTGGGCATCGGCTACGCCGACGCCTCCGGAATAAACGTCCTTGACCTGAAGAAGAACGACACCGCGACCGCCTACTCCCCGTTGGACGCCGACGCGGTCCAGTCCGGAGCGTACGACCTGTCCAGGTACCTGTACATCTACACCGACGGGACGCCCACGGACCAGGTCAGCCGCTGGCTGAGCTGGATACTGGACGCCGAGCTCGGTCAGCAGGTGGCGGTCGAGGTCGGCTTCTACCCCCTGTCGGACGAGGTCATCGCCGAGGAGAGGGCCAAGCTGGGCTGATCCAAACCCCTTAACCAACCTCTTTCAATGGATCTTCCAAACCCCTTCAAAAACCCCAAAGGAGCGTTGTTAGAGTGGCGTTAAAGTTGAGAACGGAAGGGAGGCGCAGGATGCGCAAGAACAAGCATCTTCCTCCCCGGGAGAAGGCGATCCAGCTGGCGCTCACCGTCGCCACCTGGTCCTCCGTGGTGGCCTTGGCCGCGGTGTTCGGCGAGCTGCTCATGGGGGCGCTGCCGGCGTTCTCCTCCATCAATATCATCGATTTCTTCACCGGCACGGTGTGGAACCCCTCCCACCCCATGTACCCGTTGTACGGGATACTACCGCTGTTCGTCGGAACGCTCATGGTATCCTTCGGCGCGGCGTTGATCGCCATACCGGTGGGCCTGGGCTGCTCGATATGGCTGGCGGAGCTGGCCAGCCCCCGCGTGAAAGCCGTGTTCAAACCGGCCATCGAGATACTGGCCGGAATCCCGTCCGTCATATTCGGTTTCTTTGCGTTAGTGATACTTTCTGAATGGATCGCCGTGGTCTTCGACCCGGTGACCAAGCTGAACGCCCTGAACGGGGCGATCATGCTGGCGGTGATGATGGTGCCGATCATGGTCACCGTGGCCGAGGACGCCATGAATGCGGTACCTCGGAGCCTCCGCGAGGCGTCCCTGGCCCTGGGCGCCACCAGGTGGGAGACCATCCGGCATGTGGTGGTCCCGGCGTCGTTGTCAGGAGTGGTGGCCGCGATTGTTCTGGCCTTCGGCAGGGCGGTCGGTGAGACGATGACGGTGCTCATGGCCACCGGGAACGCGACCTTGCTACACTTCGATATCCTGCGCTCCGTGCAGACGATGACCGCGGCCATAGCCATAGACTTCGGCGAGGTGGAGTTCGGCTCCGAGCACTATCACGTGCTCTTCCTGGTCGGACTGGTGCTGTTCGTGATCACCTTCATCATCAATTTCCTGGCCGACTGGGTCACCCGGTGCTTCAAGGAGGACTACTGATGATGCTGAATCGTAAGGCCACCGAGACGGCGGTCTTCACCATGTTCCGGGTATGCGCCCTGTTGGTCGTGCTGGCCTTGGTGGTGCTGCTGGGATACATCGCCACCGGCGGATTGGAACGCCTCAGCATTGAATTTCTTACCGAGATGCCCCGCCGGGCCAACACCGAGGGAGGGATACTGCCGGCCATCGTAGGTACGTTCTACCTGATGCTGATAGTACTCTCCATATCGGTCCCGATAGGCGTGATGTCCGCCATCTATCTGGTGGAGTACGAGCAGAGCTCCTGGATGGGCCGGGTGTTCAAGCTGGCCATCTACAATCTGGCCGGGGTGCCCTCCATCGTGTATGGGCTCCTGGGGCTGGGGATATTCGTGGCCTATCTGGGATTGGGTTTCTCCCTGATCTCCGCCGGGCTCACATTGAGCATAATGACCTTGCCGCTGATGATATCATCCGCCAGGGAGGCCATAGCCGCCGTGCCCGGTACGGTCCGCGAGGCCTCGTACGCGCTAGGCGCCACGAAATGGCAGACCATCTGGCATCACGTCCTTCCTTACGCGCTGCCGGGAATATTCACCGGCATAATCCTCTCCGTCTCCAGGGCCGCCGGAGAGACCGCGCCGCTGATGCTGACCGGAGTGGCGATGTCCCTGCAGCGCCTGCCGGACAGCTTCTTCGACAGCTTCATGGCATTGCCATATCACGTGTTCTACATGGCCACGCAATCATCCGATCTGCTGGCCACTCGCCCGATCCAGTACGCCACCGCGCTGGTGCTGCTGCTTCTGGTGCTGGGAATGAACCTCATCGCTATCGTGCTCAGAAAGAGATATCGCGACAAGTACAGGTGGTAACTATGACGACCGCAATCCACACCGACGATCTTCACGTATACTTCGACAAGAACCACGCCCTCAAGGGCGTCAGCATGGACATCGAGATGAACCAGGTGACCGCCGTGATCGGCCCGTCCGGCTGCGGCAAGTCCACCTTCATCAGGTGCATAAACCGCATGAACGACCTGATCCCCGGCTGCTCGGTAAAGGGGAAAGTAATGGTGGACGGGGAGGACGTCAACGATGACGACGTGGACGTGGTGGACGTCCGCAGGCGCATCGGCATGGTGTTCCAGAAGCCGAACCCCTTCCCCAAGAGCATCTACGAGAACGTGGCTTACGGGCCGCGATTGCACGGCGTCGCGGAAATGGTGGAGGGGAAGCCTAAACGACGCAAGCACACCAAGAAGGAACTGGACGATATTGTGGGGCATTCCCTGCGCCGGGCGGCGTTATGGGACGAGGTCAAGGACCGCCTCGATAAGAGCGGGACGTCGTTATCGGGAGGGCAGCAGCAGAGGTTGTGCATCGCGCGGACGTTGGCGGTCAATCCAGAGATCATCCTCTTTGACGAACCATGTTCGGCTCTCGATCCGATAGCCACAGCGAAGATCGAGGACCTGCTGGTGGACCTGAAGAAGGATTATACGGTGGTGATAGTCACTCACAGCATGCAGCAGGCGGCACGAATATCCGATAGGACGGCCTTCTTCTACCTGGGCGACCTGATAGAGATGGGCGATACGAAACAGATATTCGAGAAGCCGCAGAAGGAGCTGACCGAGCAGTACATAACCGGGAGGATGGGCTGATGTCGCCACGAACGACCTTCAACCACGAGATGGAGGAGCTGACCAAGGAAATTACGGAAATGGCCAATGCCTCCAAGACCGCCTTCGAGAAGTCCGTGCAGATGATCGCCGATATGGACTTCTCCCTGCGCGAGGAGGTGCGGGTGCTTGACAAGCGCGTTTACGAGCTGAACGAGCAGATCGACAAGCACTGCCTGGACATCATCGCGCTGCATTCGCCCGTCGCCGGCGACCTTCGGTTAATATCCGCCTGCCTGAAGATGGTGGAGGACCTCAACCGCTTCGGACGATACGCCACGGACATCGCCGAGCTCATTGATGATTTCGAGGAGGGAAAGGCGTTCAAGCGCTTCGAGTCGCTGCGCACCATGTCCTGCCTCGTCGTCGGCATAGTGGACGATGCCGTTTATTCGTTCTTGCAGAGGGATGCCGAAAAAGCATCTCACCTTCATGAGCGGGACGACGCTGTCGACGCATTATACGACACCATCTTCCGGGAGATCCTGACCTACATGATGGAGGACCCCCGGAAGATAACCATTGGTATCGACCTGATCCTCGTCGCCCGCTACATGGAACGAGTGGCGGACCACGCCTGCAATATAGGCGAGTACGTGTACCATATGGTCACCGGCGAGCGGCTGGACCCCAAGCTGCGCACCGGGAACGTGGAGCAGCCGCCGTGCCGCGTGTTCGAGCACCCCGACCCCCGTTCCGAGCTGGACCTGAAGTGACGATGAGAACGCTCCAAAACCCCTTACCAAACCTCTTTCTTGACAACGAACAACCTTCTTTGGTTGCGCGATTTTCGATTCCTGCCCATCATTGGGAAATTATCTTGCCATCATGTCAATGGCCGTAATTGTAAAAAATTGAAGAATTAAATAAATCTAACCAAACGGTGATATTCCCGTCCATCCCCGGACGGCAGGACCGTGAACCCGCTATCTCGATAAAATCTCAGTAGTCCATCCGAGTCCTTGCAGTCAGCGCTGATAAACCTCCCGCCCACCAGTTCATGGGCGTCAAGGACGATGTTCAGCGCCAGATCCACGATCTCCTTTCCCTTGATCATGTCAGCGTATCGGTCGTTCTTGTCGACCTGGCCTAATAGATAGCAGGGAAGAATATCGTTCTGGAATATCCCGTTCAACCGTCTCTTCATCGTGACCGAAACACCATCGCCGATATGGAAACACTTCAACGCTATGGAGAAGTAAGCGATTATGGCAGGTTCCCGGTCCCTGTTCGACGGCAGATCGATTATTAGGTAAGTTCTCGCTTTATTTGCCTTTTCATAAGGAATCGCGGTCCTCAGAAGGAAATCCTGGACATCTGGATCCCTGGCGCAACAGAACGAGGAGAGATCTGAAAGAACATCTGACTCGTCAATGGTCGATAGCAGGTCCCTTAATGGGAATACCTTTCTCTCAGGTATCTCAAGCCACTCTCCCGATCCTTTAGCACATCCTTTCTCTCGATTGGCTTGCGATCTCGGGCTTCGTCCGCAGCTTTTAGAAAAGCCGAGGCTGACTCATCGTCCTGAATCTCAAAACGTTCAGTGAAGGATCTCGTAGCCATATGTCAACCTCTTGATCACCAATCCATCATCCTCGTATTTTTATCTTCGGAGTAATCGTAATAGTTGGTTCCTTTCTCGTACTCTACGCCCGTAGCATCAAGAATAAAAAGTAAAGAAAAAGATATGAACAACCCACTGCCATTATTCAGCCAATGAACGACTGCAAGATGAAGGCCAAGAAGGCCGTGGATGAGCTGGAGCAGCAGATGGGCGGCTACGTTCCGCCGACCCTGCATCACATCAAGAACAACCACCCCGCCCTGGCGGTCATCATCCGGGACATGGACAAGGTCATCAACACCGACGGGGCGTTGGACCGCAAGACCAAGCGGCTGATCGCCTTGGCCTGCGTCGCCGTCCGCATGTGTGACGGATGCATCTATCCGCAGGCGAAGGTGGCCAAGAACTGCGGTGCCACGAGGGAGGAGATCATGGAGGCCCTGAACATAGCGGTGCTCACTGGAGGCGTTCCGTCCTGGTCCACCGCACGCGAGGGCATCACCGAGCTGTTCGAGGAATGGGACGAGGAGGACGCGGAGAAGAAGTTGCTCAGCACAAAGGCCGTCCCGAGGAAGGTCTCCGTGAAGCCCGGGGCAGGTAAGAAACCGGCCAAGAAGAAATAGGCCAGTTACCGGCCGTAAAACATCTTTCTCGCTTTTATTATTTTAATCAATTTATTCTTATTTTGGCAAAGTATTTATAATAACTCCTCATCACTTCATCCCGGAGAAATCACTTTGGCGTATCGACCTAACAGGAACAAGAGCAAGGCGGGGAAACCGAACAACTACCGGGACCGTGACGCGCCCTCCACCCGCGTTGGCATGCTTAACCAACGCCGCCTGGGCGAGTTCAGGTACGACGTCCGGGAGCTGTTCGTGGACAACCAGATGGACCCCGACCTAGCATCTACGTTCTTGGCGAGCGTTATTGCCAAGGCATCCCGATTGAGCATCAAGGACGCCAAGGACTACGTCCGCGAGCAGCAGGCCGCCGGGACCATCACCAAGGAGGTCATGGACGGCCTGATCTATTATCTGGACCGTTACACCAAGTACCAGAGCCAGCAGACCGGCGAGTGATCTTTCTCTTCCTTTCTCCGTCTGGACGGTGAGCGTCCTTCCATCACCGGGGTCGAGTTCGGGTTCAACCCCTTGAATCCATCATGAACAGGTTGGGCTGGTCACCCTCCGGCATTATGATCCGCAGATACCAGTCCCCTTCCAGCTTGAACCGGACGCTGCCGTTGCCGATGACCGACCTCTCCTCGTCATAGCGCAATGTGCCGCCCTCGAACATGCTCATCATCACTTCCTGGCTGAAATGGTAATAAGCATAGTTCTTCACAGACACCTCGTATTCCTTGTCGTCCGCGCTCATCAACCGCAGCTCGGAATCCCCGCGCAGGGTCCACACATCGCCGTAATATTCGTCGGAGGTGCCGATGTACCTCTGGCGGTCCGACCACTCCCGGTCCTTGTTCTCCAGTCCCTGATAGTCCGTCCCCGTGAGCAGGAACGTGGCCCTCCAGTTCTTGGCGATGATGTCATGACGATAGGTGAGAAGCGTTTCACCCCCTCCGTACGATACTCTCATGAGGAACCCGCCCTCAAGGTCAGGCCAGAGCGTGATCCCGCGATCGAGCTTCTTGACGCCCCAAGGGGTGTCCATCTGCACCTTGTCCATCAATATCTGATAGATACCGATGCTGATGACGTGCAGGAAAACGAAGGAATTGGGCTCATCCCTCGCTTCCTCCAGCATTTCCGCGAAGGTCTCGTTCTCCCAGGTCCATATGTTCGAACCCATGGTGTTCACCACCTCGGTGCCGTTGTAGACCATACCTTCCAGTTCCACTTGTACGCGGTAGGTGAAACGTCCCTCAGGAGATATCCACTGCTCATCCTCATCCGCGGTGTTGTTGGCGAACGCAAAGAACACCGTTGCGATCAGCATAACCATGATCAGGGCTGCCAAGATTGTCTGCTGCATCTCCATATTCGACATAGGTCTACCTCCCTACCCCTTCTTCAAGGGTCGCTCGCGCACCCCTCCTCCGCTCGGTGAGGAAGAAGTCGAAGGTGATCAAGGTCCAACCGGACCGCTCCAGGTCCGCCTTAACCTGAACACCTAGGTTTCCCTGCGTCAGAATGTATTTTTCCAAGACATGATAAAACTATCTGATTCATTTTATAAAATGTGAAACGGGATAGTGTTTGAAAAAATAACATCAGTTGCCGCTGGCCTTCTTCCAAGATCCTTCAAGGTCCATCCTGGCCACCGTCTCCAGCACGTAGCGTCCGAACTCCTCGCCTGTCGCGCCATCGGAACGGCCGGTCATCCTGATCCTCTTCTCGAACTGGGTACAGAGGTCCAGGGCCATCTCCAGTTTTTTAGCCTTGTCCATGTAACCGACATGGTTCAGCAGCATCGCCGCTCCCTTGATGATGGAGCTCGGATCGGCGTACTGCGCTCGTCCCTCCTCGACCATGCGCGGCGCGGAGCCATGGATCGCCTCGAACATGGCGTAGCGAGAGCCGATGTTGGCGCTGCCTGCGGTTCCGACGCCTCCCTGGATCTGCGCCGCCTCGTCAGTGATGATATCACCGTAAAGGTTCGGCAGCACCATGACCTTGAACTCGGCGCGGCGGTAGGGGTCGATGAGCTTGGCGGTCATGATGTCAATGAACCAGTCGTCCCACTTGACCCCCGGGTACTCCTTCGCTATGCGCTCGGCAATGCTCAGGAACTTGCCGTCGGTCTTCTTTATGACGTTCGCTTTCGTCACTACGGTCAAACGGTTCACGCCCGTTTTCTTGGCATGATCGAACGCCAACCGGATGATGCGCTCGCTCCCCTGGGTGGTGGCCACCGTGAAATCAACGGAGATGTCATCGTTCACGTCCACGCCCTTGCTTCCCAGGACGTACGCCCCCTCGGTGTTCTCCCTGAAGAACGTCCAGTCTATTCCCTGCTCAGGCATACGTACCGGACGGACATTGGCGAAGAGGTCCAGCTCGCGGCGCATAGCGACGTTAGCGGACTCTATGTTCGGCATGCCGTCCCCCTTCTTCGGGGTGGTCGTAGGGCCCTTCAGAATGACGTGACACTTCTTCAGTTCCGCGAGCACCTCGTCCGGTATGGCCTTCAGCTGCTTGCAGCGGTTCTCTATGGTCAGGCCTTCGATCGTCCTGACATCGACCTTCCCGGCGGCGATCTCCTCCTTTAGCAACTCCTTGAGCACGTTCTCGGCGTGCTTGCATATGAACGGGCCGATGCCGTCCCCGCCGACCACGCCGATGATGAGCTTGTCAAGTTTGGAGTAGTCAATCCAGCCGGAGGAGGCCTTCATATCCTCCACCCGCTTGAGCTGCTCTTTTAGTATCTTACCGAAGTGCTCCTTGGCGGCGTTGATCTCGGCGTCGTTCATTTTGACCGGGAGAAGGCAAACGATGGACGCTTATTACTTTTTTCCAATCTTGAATATCTACGGAGCATCACTGCTGTATCCTTTGTCGAGCATAATCAATATAAAATCATTAATAATCATTAAATAATCACTAAGAACAATTCTGACCAGGTGCTCCTACGGATATGCAAGAAGGGCAAGGACTCGAGCTCAAGAAATCGGTCAGCAACTATAACGACCTGGGACAGTGCGTCTGCGCTTTCGCCAACACCGCAGGAGGGACGGTGATCGTAGGGGTGGGCGATGATGGCAAGGTCACCGGAATCGACGAGAGCAAGCTCGATGAGGTCCAGCTGCGCATTTCCGGTGCGGTCCAATGCGTTTCACCAGTTCCTCTACACAGGATCCTCCTGGATACCATGGAAGGGAAGAAGATCATCAAGATAGAGGTCAGGTCGATGGCTCCGGACTCGTTCTGCACCCATCACGGCCTGATATACGTACGGTCCGGTAGCGCCAACCTCCGTATGGAAGGCGCGGCCATGATGCAGTTCCTGACGGATCGAGAGGTGCTGAGATACGATTCTAGGTTGAGCCAGGAGTCAATGGATGACCTAGACGAGGTGAAGATACGGGAGTACATGAGACAGCGTTCACCCTTGGCCAATCTTTCGAACGCCTCAATTGCTGACCTGCTTTTCAATCTGGGCGTGGCGGATCGGGATGGCCGGATAAGGAACGCGGCGGTCCTCATGTTCAGTAAAAGCCCGCAAAGGGCCGTTCCGCAATGCGAAGTACGCCTTGCTAGATTTGCTGGACGCGAAAGGGTGAGGGTTCTCGATTCTCAATTCGTCAACGGGACCATCCTCGAGAACCTCGCGGCGGCCGAATCTTTCATAATGCGCAACATTAGGATCGGCCACCGGATCGAGGGAATGATTCGCAAGGATGTTCCAGAATATCCGGTGTCTGCGATAAGGGAATTGCTGATCAACGCCCTGGTGCATAGGGACTATTTCGATTGCAACGCCGTCCAGGTCAGCATATTCGAGGACCGCTTGGAGATAGCGAACCCCGGGAAGCTACTTCCCGGTCTGTCCCTCGAGGACATCGGTGCATTGTCCAAGCAGCGGAACCCCCTTTTATACGGCTTACTACGCGAGCTGAGGCTGTTGGAGGGCATGGCCACTGGGATACCAAAGGTCAAGGCCAGCATGAGGGATGCCGGTCTTCCCGAACCCCTGTTCCAGGAGATCGGAGGTTTCTTCAAGGTCACTCTCCTCGGTCCCTCCTGCCGGGAGCTACTTGTCATCACCGAGAGGCAGAAAAAGGTCCTCAGGATGGTCGAGGAGAAGGGCGAGATAACCACTGGCGAGGTCTCTTTCGCCCTCTCCGTCTCATCGCCTACCGCCTACAACGACCTTCAGGCATTGGATAGGGCAGGATACCTCTTACGGCAGGGAAAGGGCCGCGGATCTCATTACATTCTGATCAGATGAGCGTGGGTCCCCTAAACAAAATATCAGCGTCCGGCGGGGATCGGCGGAGGATCTTACGACAAATCAGGGAGAGGGTTATGGGATGGGCCTTTCGTCCGGACGCCTTAGCCTAGAAGGCATATTCTTTCTTGGATTCCCGGGCTTATAAAGTCTTGCTTTCGGCTATCAAAATAATGGAAAGATATGCCCGGAAAAAATCGGAATTACATGGTAATATGGCATCTGGCCATTTGATAATATTTGGATAAAGGATGCTTGGTCCTCGGTGCTGGAATTAGTCGAATATTAAATTCAATTATTATAAATAAATATTGAAATATGTTCCCCTTTTAAATATTGGCAACCCGCAGATGTACCAATTGTGATAAAGAATTATGATAATTATCTATCAGAATCTCATTACCTCCGACCGTTACACGGTTCGCATAATGATCATTGATCGTGGTCGAGATGAGCGTTTCTCAAAGATCGCGTATTGGCGATGACGGAATAATTAAAGCACATCCCCACGAACCCACCCATTAATGTAAAGGGCGAAGGCCTCCAATGGTTTGCCTAGGCCTTGCCCTGCTTGGCCACCGCGTCCATTGCTTTCTTGACCGAGTCCTGGTCTCCGAGGTAGTAGCTGCGCGTCGGCCTCAATCCCTCGTCGAGCTCGTAGACCAGCGGAACTCCGGTCGGGATGTTGCGGGAAACGATCTCCGAGTCAGGGACGTTGTCCAGGTACTTTACCAAAGCGCGAAGCGAGTTGCCGTGCGCGGCGATGATCACCCTCTTGCCGTTCTTCAGTTCAGGAACGATCTGCTCCTTCCAGTAGGGGACGAATCTGGAGACCGTGTCCTTCAGGCACTCAGTGCTGGGGACGTCCTCCGGCGAAAGGTCCGCGTAACGGCGATCGTGCACTGGGTGCCGGGGGTCGTCCAGCTCCAGCGCCGGTGGGCGTACGTCATAAGCGCGGCGCCAGAGCAGCACCTGCTCCTCGCCGTACTTCTTGGCCATCTCGCTTTTGTTCAATCCCTGCAGGGCGCCGTAATGCTTCTCGTTCAAACGCCATGATTTCCGCACCGGAAGCCAGCACAGGTCCATATCCTCCAGCACTATGTCCAGGGTCTTGATGGCCCTCTTGAGAACAGAAGTGAAGGCCAGGTCGAACTCGAAGCCGTCCTCCTTGAGGAGGCGGGCGGCCTCGTGTGCCTCCGCCACGCCCTTCTCGGAAAGACCGACGTCGGTCCAGCCGGTGAAGCGGTTCTCCTTGTTCCAGGTGCTCTCCCCGTGGCGAAGCAGTACTACCTTGATCATGTCCCTCGCACCCTCATGACTGGGGGCGGACAAAACAGTTTCGCTGGCCGAGGGCGGAAAAAGATGAAGTGGCCGGTTAGGCCACCCACAGAAATGGTTACTTCGCTTTCGGCTTGTATGACTTATAAACCACATCCTCGACCCTGATCGTCCTCGTCGCGAGGTCCCATCTTATGTGAACGGTTATCTTCAGCCCAAATTCGGGTATGTATATCTCGGGGTCGAATCCGTTCGGGTCCATCTGCGGCAGGTAGGGTTTGATGCACGGTCCGCTCGGCAGCGGGTTTGTCCCTTTATCACAGACCATATTTTTCTCCCCTCCCCCTAG
The DNA here is from genome assembly GCA_964585915.1 of uncultured Methanomassiliicoccus sp. Classification (GTDB taxonomy): domain Archaea; phylum Thermoplasmatota; class Thermoplasmata; order Methanomassiliicoccales; family UBA472; genus UBA472. Next base: position 42,001 of record CAZPFU010000004.1, on the reverse strand, counting down.
GGTATTTAAACGATTTGCGGTGTAGCTTATAAAGCTTATTTATATGAACAGAAAAACATTTATAGGGCGTTAAGCGAAAGCTCTTATCGTCCCTCTCGCCAATGTTAACGCCCAGGGGGAGAACGGCGAAGCGTATCCACCTTTCCATGGTAGGCCGGGAAAGGGAGCTGCAGGCCTTCCAGTCCCTGCTGTCCCAGGCCATTTCCGGGCACGGATCAGTGGTCTTCATTTACGGCGAGGCGGGCATAGGCAAGACCAGGCTGGTGGAGGAGCTGGGACGTTTCTGCGAGATGACCGGTTCCCAGGTGCTGATAGGCCATTGCCTGCCCGGGGCGCCCATGCCCTACCTTCCCTTCCTGGAGGCCATGAGGGAGGAGGGGAAGGACGGCGCGGAACGCTGCCGGGAGCTGTGCGGCGCACCTCCGGACAAGGTGATGTTCGAGATGCTGGACTGGATCAGGTCCATCTCTGGACGATCGCCGCTGGTGCTGGTCCTGGAAGACCTCCATTGGGCGGATTCCGCCACGGTGCAGCTGCTTCATTTCCTGAGCCGCAACTTGGAGAGGGACCGGGTGCTCCTGGCCGCCACGTTCCGGCCCGAGGAGATAGGTTCCGAGGAATCCCCGCACCCCCTGGCGGAGGTGCTGCGGGTGATGAGGAGGGAGGGCCGGTGCAAGGAGATAGACCTCCGTCTGCTGAAGGAGGGTGATGTTGAACTGCTCATCAACCACCTGGTCTCCGGCCGCAGTCACCACAGTTTCGTTGATACGGTCATGAAGGAGACGGAAGGGAATCCCCTCTTCGTCATCGAGACGGTGAACCTGCTGCTGCAGACCAAGGAGCTGGAGAAGCTGGATGGTTTCTGGTGCGCCAAGAGCGATGACCGCGCGGGCGTCCCCGGCACCGTCCGGGAGGTGGTGCTCCGGCGGGTGGAAAGGCTCTCCAAGCCGCGCCGCCGGCTGCTGGAATGCGCCTCGGTGGTGGGCATGAGCTTCGATGTCGACACTCTCGCGGACATCCTGGGGCACAGCCGCCTGGAGGTCATCGAGGCCCTGGAGGAGCTGGAGACCCCGCATTCCTTGGTGCGGGTGGAGCAGGATGAGCGCTTCTCCTTCAGTCATGAAGCGGTGCTGAGGGCCGTCTACGAGGGAATATCCGACATCCGGCGCCGGGAGCTGCACCGGATGATGGCCTCGAGGCTGGATGGAAAGGCCTCCGATCTTCGGGAGATATCCGCCCTGGCCTATCATCTGGAAAGAGCAGGTGAAAGCGGAAAGGCGCTGCCGCACGACCTGGCGGCCGGAGAGGGCTGGCTGAAATGCAACGGCGTCTTCGAGGCCGAACCATATTTCAAAAGATCATTGGAGCTCACCACTGGGCGAGAGGAGCTTCGCGACCTTCGTATAAGGGCGTTGGAGGGACTGGCCGACTGCCGGTACGAGAGAGCGGACTACAAGGGCGCCGACGAGCTGCTGACCGAACTGACCGGGATGTCCGGGGGCGGTCCGCTATGCGCCCGTATCATTCGTAAAAGGGCGGAGTGCTGGGGCCCGGCGCGCCTGGGAAAAGGTTCCTCGGACACCTTCCTGCAGCTGCTGGACCAAGGAGAACTATGCCCGCTGATCAATGACTTCGAAAGAGGGGAACTGGCCTCCGCCCGCGCCCTGTACCATCTCTGGCAGGGCGATTATTACTCCTCCAATCACTACAGCAAGCTCTCCGAGGAGTTCTTCGATCGTTCCGGGAACCGGCAGAGATACCTGAGCCAGCTGCTGCATCACGTCTTCATTTACATCTCCCTGGGGGACATGGAGCGGGCTTACGCCAACGTACATAAGGCAAGCGAGGTGCAGGCCGGCCTTGGCGGAATGCGTGGAGATGGCGAGATCAATTACGCCCTGGGCGAGATACTGCTGCACCAGGGCCTTTACGTGGAAGCAGTGGCCGCCCTGGGCAAGGGAAAGGAGACATTATCCCAATTGGGGGAGCAGATGCCCAAGTGCTGGTGCCAGATATTCATGGTCCTGGCCCTGCACCTCGGCGGTGAGAACGGCAGGGCGGAGCGGGAGGCCGATCTGGCGGTGCAGTACGCCAAGGGGGCCGAGATCCCCTTCACCGTGGGCATGGCCCTGGCCGTGAGGGGGCTGGTCCTGCTGTCCTCCGGCGACATCGAAAGGGCAAGGGAGGACCTGGAGAAGGCCGAGGAGGCCATCAAGGGCATGAAGGCCCGGGTCAAGATGCTGGCCCCCGGGTTCGTACGGGGCGTGAGCGCCCTGGTCTCCGCCAGGGAAGGGAGGACGGAGGAGGCAGAGGAGCGCTTCCAGCAGTCCCTTTCCCTTTTGCAGGGAAGCATGACCAGCCTTCTATGCGAGGCGATGGTCCGCGCCTGGTACGGGGAGGAGCTGCAGAAGGTCGGCAGGAAGGGGGATTCGGTGGAGCAGCTGGAGTTGGCCCTGGGATTGCTGGCCACGCTTGGCAACCGGGCCGAGGAGGCCAAGGTCTCCCGCTCCCTGCGGCTGCTGACGGCCACCGAGGAACAGGTGGCGATCGCCAAATGACGTTCGAAAAGAGGATGGGGGTATGGGGAGGGTAGCATGGATGAGAGGTCCGAACAGATAGCGGCGAAGGTGCTCCGAACCCTGCGGGAGGTGTACCCGGCCAAGGTGGACGAGATCGTCCTGGTGGCTGCGGTGCAGAAGGACGTGAGCGGAGCGAGCGTGGAGATGATATCCAGGTCCCTGGACGACGCGGTGGACCGGGGGTACATCGAATCGACCATGGGGGAAGGGATAACCGGCGAGGGAAGGTGGTTCAAGATCTCCGCCCGCGGCATAGAGCGTCTGCAGGAGCTGGAGATGCGCACCATGCCGGCGGATGTGCAGACGATAATGGAACTGGAACGGCGCATGGTCGGCACGTACGAGAGGGTGCACGAGGACCTGGAGCGCATGCGCGGGGAGGTGGAGGGGAAGGTCACCACCCTCAGCCGGGAGATGGGGGACATGGAGGGCAAGATCGGCGACCACGACCAGGTCATCAGGACCTATTTCGTCCGGGTGATCGAAACGTTCGGGGTCTTCGTCGGCATATTTGCCGTGGTGGTCGTCTCCGTGCTGAACCGCTACGAGGAGGCGGCCAAAATCATCGAAGTGAGCCCCGTATCCGCGGTCATTCTGGTGCTCGGAACCCCGTTGGCGGTGCTGGTGGTGGTGCTGATAATGTTGTACGGGATCAAGCGTTTCGTTCTCATGCCCGGAGTAAGGAGATGAGCATCACCGGGCCACCCGCGGATACAATCTTCCGGCGATGACGATCAGGAAAGCCGAAATCATGAACAGCAAAGCGACATCGAGCAGAATGCCGAACTCGCTTTCCCCGCCTACCACCATCACCCCGCGCAGGGCGTCCACGACGTACGTCAGCGGATTCCCGTAGGAGATGACCTGAAGCCAGCCGGGCATCATGTCTATCGGATATATCGCGTTGCTGGCGAAGAACAAGGGCATGGTCACCATCTGCCCTATGCCCATGAACCGCTCCCTGGTCTTCACCAGGCAGGCGATTATGAGCGATAAGGTAGCGAATATCGCCGCCCCCAGCAGCACCACGATGACAACGGTCAGAACGGCCAGGGGCGAGAGCACCACGCTCACGCCGAGCAGCACGGCCAGGATGAACACCATGAGGGCCTGCGACAGCGAACGTATCCCGGCCGACAGGGCCTTGCCGGCCACTATCGCCGTTCTCGGGGTCGGGGAGACCAAAAACTTCTGCACGATGCCCAGGTCCCTCTCCCAGACTATGGATATGCCGTAGAAGATGGAGATGAAGAGAACGCTCTGAGCCAGGATCCCGGGGGTCATGAAGTCCAGGTAGGGCATGTCGCCGGTGGGGATGGCCTTTACCTGCGCCAGCACTTGACCGAATACGACCAGCCAGAGGACGGGCTGCACCACCCGGGTGAAGAGGTCCAGCGGGTCATGCCGCAACTTGCGGGCCTCCAGCTCGGCGATGGTGATGGTCTTGGAGATAAAGGACCTCACGGCTTCCAGCATCAGCCCAGCCTCCTGGCGGTGTTGCGGTCCCGCTGGATGTCCCGCACGTTGCCGTTGGTTTCCAAGGTATTACCGGTGAGGGCGATGAAGGCCTCGTCCAGATTGGTCGTTCCAGTTCGGTCCTTCAGCTCCTCCGGGCTGCCCAGGGCGATGAGCTTGCCGTGATGCATTATGCCAATGCGGTCGCACAGCGCGTCCGCCTCGTCCATGAAGTGCGTGGTCAGGAATATCGTCGTGCCGAAGTTCGTCCGCAGGTCCCTGATCATGTCCCAGACCGCCCGGCGAGCCACCGGGTCAAGCCCGATGGTAGGTTCGTCCAGGAAGAGCACCTTGGGGTGGTGCAGCGAAGATTGTGCTATCTCCAGACGACGGACCATTCCCCCCGAGTACGTTCGCACCAATTTATCGCCGAACTCGTCCAAGCCCATGTACTCGAGCGCCTTCCGCGCCCGGTCCTCCAGGTCCTTGCGAGGAACGTCGTGCAGCTTCCCGAAGATGATGAGGTTCTCGTAACCGGTTATGCTAGCCTCCGCGGAAAGAAGCTGAGGGACGTAGCCGATGGCCTTGCGGACCTTGGACGGGTCCTGTGATACGTCCAGGTCGTTAACGTATGCCCGGCCAGAGGAGGGCGGGAGCAGGGTGTTCAGCATCTTGATGGTGGTGGTCTTCCCGGCCCCGTTCGGACCCAGCAGACCGAATATCTCCTTCTCTTGGACCACCAGGTCCAGGGAGTCGACGGCGGTGAAGCTGCCGAATCGGCGGGTCAGCGATCCGGTGCGCACCATCGCCACTTCTAGCACCGTCCAAGGGTGGGATGAATGAAGGCCAACATCTCTAGCAACGGTGTTCTCGAAAGGCCGGCAGGTTATTTACGGTTTGCCGGCCGCGTCCCCTATACTTCCACATCTCCTTCGAATTCAAGCATACTGATATAAATCTCTCTGGTTAGTACATTTTCGAGGTCCTAGGAAAGGGCCGGGGGGAGGACCATTGATCCAGGTTAAAGCAAGGTTGTTGGTATTGACATTGGCCATAATGATGGCGTTGAGCATGATCGCCCTTGTGCCAGGCGTACAGGCCGCGGAGGCTGACTGGGTGTACGAAGGCGATAATCCCGGCGAGGCGATATCCTATGCCGAGGCGCGGCTCCCCGATGGGAGGATATTCTTCTCCATGGGTTACAACTTCACCGAAGCGGAGCTGCAGAACGATACCTGGCTACTGGACCCAGAGACCATGGAATGGACCAGGGCGGCGGACTCTCCGAACGCCACGGAGGCCACCGGCGCGGTGGGCATGCCCGACGGAAAAGTGTACCTGTTCGGGGGCGCTGGCGGCGGGAAATATTTGCGAGACGTCCTGATCTATGATCCAGAGGTCGACCAATGGAGCTACGGGCCGGCGCTGCCTCAGGACCTTCTGTTCATCAGGGGCGTGGCCGTGGACGACACGACCATAATGCTGGCCGGAGGGGCCACGGACTTCGGGACCGCATCCGTGTTGGGCAACTGCTACCTCTACGACATCGTCACCGGGGAGTTCACGACCATCTCCAGCATGCCCCAGCCGAGGGCGCTGGGCGGTATCGCCCTCTATTCTGGCGCGGTATATTACTTCGGGGGGTTCGATTCTAGCGGCGATGGCACCAGCGAGGTGTTCGTATACGACATCGAGAGCGACTCATGGTATAGTGTGACCTACCTGCCCCAGCCCATGACGGCCATGGGCGTGACCGTGCTCGTAGATGGCTCGATGGTCATCCTGGGCGGCGGCAGCGGCGTATGGTGGTACGACGCTGCCCTGCAGGAAGCGTATCTCTTCAGTCCGCAGACCAACCTTTTCACCGAGCTTCCGAAGCTCCCGGAACCGGTCAGGAACGCAGGGGTGTACGAACTGGACGACGGGCGCATCATTTACCTGTACGGTATCAACGGGACAACCCCCAACAAGGCCGTCCATTCGCTGCTGATGTGGGAGATGGACGCTCAGCTCATCTCATCGGAAGTGGAGCAGGGCGGCACCACCTGGATGAGCATCAGGGTCCATTTCAACTTCCAGGACGTGGACGGGCTGTACGGAACGCTGTACCTGGTGCGCGACAACCTCACCTACGGGGCATATGAGTTCTCCTCGTCCGGAGGGGACGGCGTGATGGTGGAGATGGCCATCTCGGAGATGCTGCCGGTCGGTGATTATCAGGTCATCTTCAGCGAAGTGCGCATGGTGAAATACTGGTACCAGGCGCTGCCGTTCGAGGCCAAGGTGCTGACCGTGACTGACGCCCCAACGACCCAGGAAAGCCTGGACGAGCTGGGAGATCAGAACCAGGCGCTGCAGGACAAGCTCGATGAACTGGAGCTGCAGAACCAGGACCTATCGGACCAACTGGACGCCCTGGAGCAGCAGAACGACGAACTGGCCAACGACCTGGCGGAGCTAAAGGAGGCCAACGACGCTAAGATGGACGCCATTATCGGGTACGTCATCCTCATTCTGGTGGCGGTCACCATGGTGGTCGGCGTGGTCATCCTGGTTCGAAAGAAGTGATCCCAAACCCCTTCCTTTTAACTATTTCAATGCCGGAAGAAGCCCGCCCTCTCCATTTCCTTGCGGGCTACGGCGTTGCTCGCCCCGTCTCCTCTGGATACGTTCACCGATACGCTTGGACCGAGGGTCTGTGACAGCCTTCCCACGCCCTGATTGCTGAAGCCGGGGCACAGTATGAAAGAGCTGACGCCCTCCTTCCGCACCAGTTCGGCGCAAACCTGTTCAGCCTGCGTCTCGTCCCTCACCAGAACGCTGATCAGCCGGTACATCGGCGCCTCGATGACGCTGCGATGCTTGGAAGGGTCGGCCTCCGGGTTCATGGCCAGGAAGGCGGCGATGAACTTTTCTTCCGTCATGCTTCGGAAATGACCATAAAGTAATATCAATCGCGCGGTCGGCGCGGGATGCAAACCAATAATACACCCGAGACTCAAGCTAAATCGACCCAAGGGGTCGGGGGAAAGGTGAGCGTTGTGAGGATAACGGTATTCATCTTAGCTTTGGTCTTCCTTTTATGCTTGAGCGCGGTGCCCATGGCTCCCAGCGCCGAGGCGACGTCGGCGACCTGGGAGACGCAAGGGCAGATGCCTGTGGAAAGAACCTCTTTCGTCAGCGCGGAGCTGTCCGACGGCCGGGTGTTCGTCGCCCTTGGGTATAACTCATCAGCCGATCAGTTCTGTTCGGACGCCTACATATTCGGTACAGATGATCTGTCCTGGACCAGGCTGGCCGATCCTCCGGTGAGGACCTTGTATAGCACGGGGGCCTGCATCGGGGACGTTGTTTACATCTTCGGAGGGGTGTTCGCCAACTACACCTATGTGGAGACCGTGCTGACTTATGACGTCTGGACCGGGGAGTGGGCCGTCGGCCCGAGCGCTCCCTTCGTGGGCAGCTACTTGAGAAGCGCGGCGATCGACGATCACCGAATAATGATCGTTGGGACCGGAGTAGGTCGTGACGGCTGCTACATCTATGACAAGAACGAGATGACGTTCGCCTCCGCCAGCGACCTTCCGGACGGCAGATTGTGCGGGGCGTTGGTCAAGCATGGGGACTATCTGCTGTACTTCGGAGGTTCCGATGACACCAACACCGTCAGGGACGAGGTGTTCAAATACGACGTGGATGACGATTACTGGTGGACCGCCTCGAACCTGCCGGAGGCTCGCACGGCCATGAGCGCCGTGAAGGCCAGTGATGGTCTCATCTATCTCCTGGGCGGGAACGACGTGCACACCTGGTACGGCCTGAGCATCGCGGACTGTATGGCATACGACGAGCTTAACGGCAAGTTCATCATCATACCGGACCTCCCGGAGGCGACCCAGTACTCCGCCGCCTACGAACTTTCCGATGGCCGGCTGGTGTGCTTCGGAGGGCACGATGGCATGGCGGGACCGCTGGACGTCAACACCCTGAGGATCTGGAGCGTGGAAGCGTCCATAAGCTCTGATACGGTCGGACAAGGTGATAGCGTCTGGCTGAGCCTCACGGTCCACACCAACTACGCGGAGATGGACGGGCTGTACGGAACGGTCTTCCTGACCGCCATGGGGGTCACCTACGCCACCTACGACTTCTACGCCACGGGGGACATGGCCTATGTGGAGATGCCCATCTCCGAAGGGGCCATGCCGCTAGGTTACGTGCTGGTACTGGCGGACGTGGGATACAACTATCAGCAGGACTTCCAGTTCGAGGACATGCCGCTGACGGTGACCGAGGCGCCCTCCACCGATGATAGGATCGACCAGCTGCAGGACGAACTGAACGATACGCGGGAGGACCTCCAGGAAGCCCTGGACGCCAAGCTGGACGCCATGATCGGCTACGTCATCCTGATCGTGGTCATCATCACCCTGCTGGTGGCCGTGGTGTCCCTGCTGCGCAAGAAATGAGCAAACCCCTTCCATTCATCTTTTATTTCAGGAATCATCATTATAACCCCTCCGAACCCTAGTTCACTCGCCCTAGGTTCAAGGGCAGGCGGGGGGTTCATTTGCGCAATATCACGTTCACGGCGGTCCTGGCGGCCGCGATGGTGCTTTCCCTATTGTTGACATCTGTCCCGGCGGCGGCCGCGGAGGACTGGAAACAGCTGGACGACATGCCCTTCCAGACCATATCCTTCTCCACGGCCCAGCTGCCGGACGGCAAGGTGTTCTTCAACGGGGGTCAGAAGGAGGGGTCCACGGACAATTCGGACGAGACCTGGCTCTACGATCCCGATACGGACACCTGGGGGGGCAAGGCCAGCTCACCGTTGGCGCTGGCTGGTTCGTCCGCGGTGTACATGCCCGACGGCAACGTTTACGTGTTCTGCGGCATGGATTCCAATCAGCAATGGGACCACGGAGTGCTGGTCTACGATGTGGCCGAGGATACCTGGGACATAATACCGTTCATCATCAACCTGGGGTCGTTCCGGGAGGCGGCCGCCCTGGACGATTCACGCATACTGCTGGCCGGGGGCGCCATCACCCACCCGATCATACCGGAGGACGGGTGCCTGATATTCGACATCCGTTTGGGAGACTTCCTGACCGCTGAACCTCTGCCCTACCCCAACGGCTATGGAACGATGGTCAAGGCCGGCGATTCCATGTACTATATTGGCGGTTTCGACGGCTTCGATTTGGAGCTGGCGTTCTCGGTGCTCAGGTACGACATTCCCTCCGGGCACTGGGAGATATTCGGCCGCATGTCCGAACCTCATATGGTCGGCGATGGCGTGCTGGCCGGCGATGGCCTGGTGCACCTCTTCGGGTCGGTAGCGTACTATCCCGATGTCCAGATGTGGCACGCCCTGGACCTCAGGGACTGCTCCCTGCAGGCCCGGCCAGCCGTGCCTACCAAGGCGACCTCCGGGGCGATCGCCGCGAGCAACGACGGAAGGGTGGTCATATTCGGCGGGGAGGACCACGGTGCCATCAGCAGGGAGGTGTTCTCCCTGGACCTGTACGAGAAGGAGGCCTGGCTTGGTTCTGGAACTACCGATGCGGGCACCTCGGTGCGCGTGTACGCAGAATTCGAGGCGACCTCTTACGATAACGAGGGGATGACCGCCACGGCCTATCTGGTGAAGGACGATATCACCTACGGCAGCTGCCTCATGACGGCCGTAGGCAACGGCACCGCCTCCGGTCTGCTGGAGGTCCCGGAGGGCCTCGCGCCCGGTTCGTACCAGGTCATCATCACCAACGTGGACACGGGGGTCGGGATGTCCGGCATCATTAAGTTCGATCCGCTGACGTTGACGGTAACGGAAGCGCCGACGCCGACGGACCGACTGGCGGAACTGCAGGAGCAGCTCTCTAACCTGAGGAACGAACTCAACGATACCAGGGCCGAGCTGGCCGATCTGCAGGAATCATCGGACGGGAAGATGGACGCTATGATCGGTTACGTGCTGGTGGCGCTGCTGGTCGTGGTGCTCGCCATAAGCGCGATTGCTCTGCTCCGAAAAAACTGAGGAAAACCCTTTCCATCCTTTTTAAAAAAATCTCTCACGCCACCGAAAATGGAATGAAGTCACCGAGCTAGGTGCTGAAGGAGCGATACCTTAAGAATGCCGCACCCATCTAAGCTGACGTGGGCGCGCTGGCAACCTGACAAGAAGATATGGTCGATAGGGAGTAATTAGTTAATGGGGGGCGAGTTGAAATACGAAACATATGAGTTGGAGAGGTTTAGGGGCGGAACGGTTATCACCCTGGTAACCATGCCGGAGGGCCTTGAAGCCGGGGTGTAGGTGATTCAAGTTACTAACGTGAATTTAGGCACGGGTATGCGTAAATGTTCGAGGTCGCTTTGTTGACGAATATAGCATCCTCGATGGTCTCAAAGATCACTTTAGGAACAACTGAACGAGATTGAGGGCAAGTTAGCCAACCCGAGGGATGGGATAGAGGATAAGATGGGATGATTAACAGGGAATGTAATCATAACGGCGGCCTCGGTGGCAATGATCACTTAACGTTTAATCACAGTCAATTTTTTTAACAGTATATTAATTATCAGTCTTTAACAAATTTTACCTTAAATACTCTCCACTCTCGATTCTGGACAACCACCTTTTATTTGATATGTACCAATTAATGGTGGCTTCGATTCCCTGCTCGAACCCAATCTTGGGGGTCCAGCCCAGGTCGCGTTTGATCTTACCGTTATCGATGGCATATCTTAGATCGTGACCCTTGCGGTCCTCCACGAACTTGATAAGGCTCTCCTTCTTCCCAAGTTTATTCAGGATGATCTTCACAATATCGATGTTGCGCTTCTCACAATTACCACCAATATTGTAGATGTCACCGATTTTCCCCCTCTCTAGTATGGCATCGATGGCGTCGCAATGGTCATTGACATGCAGCCAATCACGAACGTTCTGCCCAGTCCCGTACACTGGCAGTTGCTCATCGCGAAGAGCCAACATGATCATCCGGGGGATCAGCTTCTCCGGAAATTGATACGGGCCATAGTTATTGGAGCATCTAGAGATAGTGACAGGTAATCCATAGGTCCGATGGTACGCATGGCATAGCAGGTCTGCGGAGGCCTTGCTGGCCGAGTAAGGGCTGGAGGGCCGTATATGGCTCTCCTCGGAGAACTTAAGGTCGACCCGGTCTAACGGCAGGTCTCCATAGATCTCGTCCGTCGATACATGGTGGAATCTCTTCACATCGTACTTCATGGAGGCATCTAGAAGGTTCTGGGTTCCCAGGACATTTGTCCTAAGGAACGCGGCAGGGTCGCTTATGGAACGATCCACGTGCGATTCTGCCGCGAAATGAACTACTTGATCATAGCGTTCCTTATTGAACAGGTCATCTATCAGGTCTCGATTGTTTATATCCCCACGAATAAATTTAAAATTAGGCTTTCCCGCGACTCCTTCCAGATTATCCATATTGCCCGCATAGGTGAGAACATCAAGGCAATGGATCTCACCTTTTCCGTAGGTGATCCTATTTCTGATGTAATTGGCTCCAATGAACCCAGCACCGCCAGTAACCAAGCACTTCATTTACTCACTCTTCCATGGAAAAATTATTGTCGCATTCCCTCAGGTAAGAGGCTCTGGAATCCTTTTCAGACAGTATCGGGTCGCTTATCCCCCATTCGATACCGATATCCGGGTCATCGTATCTTATCCCTCGATCGTGCTCAGGGCTGTAGAAATTGTCTGCCTTATATTGAACTTCACAGTTCTCCACTAATGTCAGGAACCCATGGGCGAATCCGCGCGGGATGTACAACTGTCTTTTATTCTCAGCGCTGAGGACAGTTCCGAACCACCTTCCAAATGACGGAGATCCCTTACGTATATCGATCGCTACGTCCAGGATCTCTCCGGCAGTGCACCTTACCAGTTTCGCCTGGTCCATCGGGCGTTTCTGATAGTGAAGGCCGCGGATCACTCCCTTGTCCTTTGAAAATGAATGATTGTCCTGGACGAAAGTATTGGTTATGCCTAACGATCCCATGGTCCTTGCTGAATAACTTTCGAAGAACCAACCTCTTCGATCACCGAAAACCCTCGGTTCGACGACCAGAACATCTCGCAGTGTGCAGGGAGCGCTCATGACGGCACCTTACCGGCCTGGTGCGCCGAGCAGTGTTCTTGCAACATACTTACCATAATCGTTCTTGCTATTAACACCAACGAACTCTTCGATATGTGTTTTGTCGATCCATCCATTGTTGTATGCTATCTCTTCCAGGCAGGCGATCTTGAGGTCCTGGAACTGTTCAACGGACCTAATGAAGTTGGTTGCATCTGCAAGCGATTGGGGCGTTCCCGCATCCATCCAAACGAATCCTCTTCCCAGCATGATGGCATCCAGGTCGCCTTCCTGAAGGTACATGTTGTTGAGGTCGGTGATCTCCAGCTCGTTCCGCCAGGACGGTTTGACTCGCTTCGCGAACTCCACCGCCCTTTGATCATAGAAGTAAAGTCCGGTCGCCGCATAGTTTGACCTGGGTTTTTTGGGTTTCTCCTCCACAGAGATGACCTTGTTGTCCGGTCCCATCTCAATTATCCCGAACCTCTCTGGATCTCGAACCTTATAACCGAATATGGTCGCGCGTCCATTTTGCGCGTTCTTCACTGCGGACTTCAGCCTCTCCACAAGGCCTCCTCCGTAGAACAGGTTATCGCCCAATACCATGGCCACTGGCTCGCCGTCTATGAACTCCTCTCCGATGATGAATGCCTGGGCAAGTCCATCCGGTGACGGTTGCTCGGCATAGCTCAGTTTTATGCCCAATCTCTCTCCCGTCCCTAGCAGAGTTTTGAAGTTAGGAAGATCTTCTGGCGTGGAAATGATGAGGACATCCCTTATTCCAGCCATCATCAGGATGGACAACGGATAGTAGACCATCGGTTTATCGTATACTGGAAGTAGATGTTTGTTAATCGCCGAGGTCATGGGATATAAGCGGGTACCGCTTCCCCCGGCCAACACAATTCCTTTCATGATGAGGTATCCCATCCTGTTTAAATATTTTATTTATTCGATTATGATGGTGGACACACCTTTTTGCCCATACCAAGGTCCATTCAGATCATGACCAGTTACCATGAATAATGTTGATATACTGTGTCGGTCATCAAATGCAAGATTGAATTGGAATACGCCCTGGTGATTGTTGGCACGTTTTTATTGTACTTTCTTCCAGGCTTCCTTTTGAGCTTCTATCTTTTCTCACCTGGGGCCCACATCCTCTACAGCGGGGAGAACAGATTTATCATCTGGATGGAAAGGGTGACCGTGTCCATTGGTTTCTCCTTGGTCATGGTCCCATTAGCCATTTTCTTCTTGAATCCCGTTCTGGACCTCGGAGGGACCATGGCCGACTCCATCCTGGTCGTTATAATTCTGGTAGCTTTCGATGTGGCGCTGCTTTACTCAAAATACCGCTCGAAGGGTGCAGGTTCATAGATTGGACCGACGTACTGGAATATCTCAAGGATCTCGGCACGACCATAATATCTCTGAACAAAATTGTCACTGGTCCTATAATCAGTCATGGGGATGAGCTGCTTGGAGGATATGAGGGGGCGGTCAGCGTCCGCCTCCCCCCAGATCACGTAGATGTTCAGGTCACGATACCTCGGATTTTCGGAGAAGAACTCTAGGAGGTATGTCGCGTTGGTCGGGGACATCAACATGAACTCCTCCGCGGTCCTAAGTGGATGGACCGTCTGATCGGTCAGGGTGAAATCCCATATGGCCATGTCATACCCCATCTGCAGTAGGTCGATGGAGATGTAGTCTGGGGCGAAGATGATGCTGTTATCCGCATCGATGTTATCCGCGATCCATTCCACGCCCTCCATGTTGTTCACGATATAGGGTGCCTTCTCGGCCTGATACTGCACCGCTATGGTGAACGGCGATATGAGCGACAATGATGCTAAGGCGATCGCGGCAATCTTGAGGTATGGTTTCTTGCTCTTAATGGACAGAATGAAAACGAAGACCACTGGAATGATGGTGCATATGAGCAGGTCCAGCAAGGTCAACATCCGGTTGCCATAGAAGAACCACATGGAGATGTAAATCCACAGGAATATCGACACGAACGGCAGGATCAGGTTCATCCTTTTAGTGAACCAAAGGATGGCGTAGGAGATGATCACCAAGATGATCAAGGCGGTGAACACGTCCACATATCCCAGGATGATGTGTGAGCTTTCTCTGAAAAGTTCCGGGACCCCTCCGCCAGCCAGCCAGAACCCCTCCCCGGAGAACAGGGTGGAGGATCTCCAAATGGATTTTTCTATGGTCGCCCATAGCGTATCTAGATAATCTGGCAGCTTGGGATACCAAACTATCGAAGATACCAGGAGCATAACGATGGTCCCGAAGGACAGATACCTCAGCTTTTCAGCGTCCTTCTTATAGGCTAGGTAGGAGATGGCGAAAACGGTTATTATGAACACCATAATGACCGCGGAGATATGATAGGCGATGGTTCCTGCAAATAAGAGCATGGACGAGGCCAGATAGTTCCTTTCGGACGTTTCGATGAACTTATCGAGAAGAACGGATGCCAGGACTATGAGAAGGGTGGCGATGACCAACCGATGATAGGATTCGTTCAGGGAGTCCATCTGTACGTACGAGAACGAGAACAGGGCTACGGCCACCAACCCGCCTACCGGGGATTTTGCTATATGATTGCCAGCGACGAAGCATACTAGGGCTGAGAAACTGGTGACGAACATTGGCAAATAATATTTGAAGAACCAAATAATGTCCATTCCCGAGAACTTGACGATGGACGCCGAGAAAACCAGGAAGCCCGCATCTACCTGCGATATGTATGAGGAGTATGCAAGAGGCAGCTCCGGGTAGGCAGGCAAAATGCTCCAAGAATCAGACTCGACATAGAACGAGGTCAATCTCATGTACATTCCAGTATCGAAACCGACCACGAAATAATAGTCATGTATCAAGTAGGGCAGCAATCGCAGCACGATCGCCACCGAGGTAAGGGCGATGAAGATTAGAGGTATTGACCATCTCTTGATGGCCTCCAGTACGACCTGGTCCTTAACGGTCATAGGAACACCTCGCGATTATAAATTGCAGGTCCAGCGGATAAATGCATTGTTCACTCCAGAACAGAGAACCAACCGTCGACCGAGCATCAGATGTTGACCAGCTCTCGACTGGCGAATGTTGGCATGGCCGAATAAACATCATTTTCCCCTGTTCTTCCTTAGCAGGTATAGCACTTCTTCCTGAATCTGCCTGTACCTGCCGAGCATGTCCGCCATCAGTGCGATGACGAGCAGAATGGCACCGATGATGATCGAAAATCCCCCTACGGTGATCAGGGAGGTATAGGGGGATGTCATACCGACCACCAGCCAATTTATAAAAACAAAGGAGAGGGACAAGATCCCCAACAAGAAGAACACGCCGCTTATGGTGCCAAAAAACCTGAGCGGATGATGGTCTCTCTCTGCCAGGAGTATTATCTTGATGGCCTTGAAACCATAGTGGAAGGGGTTCCTGACTACTTTCGACTCTCCGGTCTCTCGTGGCCGGACCTTTATCGGCACCTCCAATATGCGGAGGTTGCTGTTCGCAAGGTTCAGAAAAACCTCTTGGGTGTATGTAAAGCGACCGAACAATGTCATCCTGAGCAACGACTCCTTAGAATAGGCTCGAAATCCGCATTGAGTATCGGTGAACTCTTTACCCACCATATAGCTTACAAGTTTGGTGAAGATCCGATTGCCGAACTTCTTCATGCGGGTCATTTTCGCATCGCCATCACCTTCCATGAACCGGGAACCGGTGACGAAGTCGGCCTTTCCCTCAATTATTGGTGATATAATCCTAGGCAGGTCCTCTATGTAGAACTGATTATCTCCGTCCAGTGTGACCAGGATGTCGGCGTCCATGTCCAAGGCCGCCCGCATTCCAGTTTTAAAGGATTCCCCCACCCCCATATTGATTGGGTGGCTGATAACTATGGCTCCTGCCTCGGTCGCGAGCTTGACGGTCTGGTCCTTACTACCGTCGTCCACAACCACAACCGAGGACACGAAGCTCAGGGCCTGTTCGATCACCATCGCGATCGTTCCCTCTTCGTTGTAAGCGGGTATTAATGCCACTATCTTCATTTTGCCCAGTGACCCTCCATTGTGGTCTCGATAAATAACATTTGAGGTATGGAACGATGGCTTGTCACGCTCCATCTCGGCTGAGGACAGCAATCAATATATCAAGATAATTAATAATTATAGTCTCGATAGTTTTGTAAAGGTGTGGAATATATGCGTTGCTTATGGTATCCAAGCCCAACGGCGAAGGGCCGCTGATCTGTGTTCAACTGGTCAACTTCAACGGCTCACATGATACCTTAGCGTGCATCGACGGCCTACTGAGCGGCGATAATGGAAATGTTAAGATAGTCGTGGTGGACAATGGGTCCTCTGAGTCAGATCTCGCATCGCTGAAAGATATGATACCGTCCGAGGTTCACATCATCGAATCCAAGGAGAATTTGGGCTTCGGTCGGGCGAACAACCTGGCCTGGGATTTTGTTAAAAGCGACATTAACCCCGAATATCTGCTTCTGCTGAATAACGACACCAGAGTTCCCCCGGGATTCCTGAAACCAATGATCAAGGTCCTAATCGATAATCCGGAAGCGTTTGCGGTAAGTCCTAAGATCATGTTGGAGGGAAGCGATCTGATCGATAGTGCGGGTTCGACGTTCACCAGCATTGGTTCCGCCTATTCAGTGGGTCACGGCGAGAAGGACGCCGGACAATACGATGGCGAGCGAAACGTTCCGATGATAACGGCCTGCTGTATGCTAATAAGGTCCGAATCGCTCGATGGAACATATCTTTTCGATCCAAACTTCTTCATGTACCTTGAGGAACTTGACCTGGTCCTTAGGCTTCACAATCGAGGTGGACGTTTCCTGTTCACATCCGATTCTGTGATATATCACAAGTTCTCCCATTCGATCAAGGGAAATATTGACGATAAGGTCATGTTCAAACAATGCCTGGAGGAAGGAAATCGTGTAAGAATACTATTAAAACATTTTCCGGCGATCCTGCTGGTCAAGAACTTTCTACCCATCTTAATATCGTTCTCATATTGGCAGCTAAGGTTCCTGAGGATTGGCGGGGTTGCCTGGTGGAGAAAGCTCAACCAAGGTATTATGGAAGGGCTGCGTGACGGTCTGGTCTCCAGGGCCGACGAGTCAGAGCACCGCATCGCGGCATGGCTACCAATGATGGAAAGTTGGCGGGTCGTGGACATGATGAACCGCGGGAAGAGGATGGAGAGCAGATATGGATGGAAATAAATCCGGGCTGGCCGCCGTCATCCCTAATTTCAACGGGTCGAAGATGTTGGGTCAATGCCTCGATTCCTTGGAGAAGCAATCCCTACTTCCGGATGAGATCATCGTGGTGGATAACGCATCGACCGACGATTCCGTCTCGATGGTGAGATCACGCTTTCCACACGTAAAGCTCATAGTTATGGAGACCAACACCGGTTTCGCTGGCGGGGTAAACATCGGTTTCAAGTCCGCAATGATGTCTGAGGGAATTAAGTACCTAGCAGTCATTAACAACGATGCCCTGGTCGAAAAAGACTGGACCCGGTCCATTGTAGGTTTTTTTAACAAAAATCCCAAGGCTGGTGCATGCCAAGGCAAGGTGACGTTCACCGAAGGACGGGGAATCAACACTCTTGGGGTGGTCCCATTAAGGGACGGCGGGGCGTTCAATCTGGGCATTGGATCGCCGGATGTGGCACTTCCGACATTTGAGATATTCGGTGTGAGCGGCGCTGCCGCCGTCTACAGGAAAGAAGCACTTCTGGACGTCGGGCTTTTCGATGAGGATTTCTTCATGTACATGGAGGATGTCGACCTCGCCTGGCGCCTGAGGTGGTCCGGATGGGCCAGCTATCTTGTCGGTGAGGCGGTGGCGATCCACGCCCATTCCGCCTCGAACAGGGATCCTTCAAGGAAGATGTATCACGTAATGCGGAACTCCAATTATGTCTGCATCAAGAACTTGCCGTTCACCATGGTCATGGCATTGCCCATATCATTCATCGCCGTCCGGCTCATGGGGGCCATGTCAAAGAGGGAGCGCTTCAACTCGATGACCAAGGGGATTGACCCGGTCACCTTGGCGATAGTGACCACGAAGGCCTTCTTGAACCTGATACCCGCTCTATCTTCTTTGATGGCGAAAAGGAAGGTCATACTTGAGGAAAGACGGGAGTCTCCATCAATGGCCAGTGAATGGATTGAGCGTTTCGGTTCAGACCTTGGGGATTACTTGATAGACCTCGACGAGCACGTCTGAGGATGAACGTCTATTGTTGAACTCTTTGTTCTCCCACAGGAGCTTGTCAACGCGGATGTAATATTCATTGACCTTGACCAGCGAGTAATTGTCAACCCCTTTGAAATAGGTACTCGTTCTTGACTGGCTTACGCTGAAGAAGTACACATCATAGCCTTCCCCGATCATCCAGTCTAACGTATGGTTAAGATTGTCGGAGGATGGAGTGAGGTTCCATAGGTATACGGCGTTCAGTCCATATCCATACTTCAGGTTCATCGATAATGATACATCCGTGAACATTCCCGAGTCCAAGATCACGTCGTTCTCATCGTAATCGGCTGCGATCTCGGACACCTGCTCCGAATAACCATCGAACTGAGTGGTGGTAAGGGTGGGGAGCATAACGGCAGACCAAAGGACCATTCCCGCCACCAAGCTAACCGCCAAGCCCTTCAGCACCAAGGACCTCTTTCCTGCCATCGGTCTAGCCCTTTCGAACAGGTAACTGATCATGTAACCAGAGAATATCAGGAAGATCGGGATGACCACGGTGATATGTCTCCTGGTCAACCAAGGGAAGGCTGGATTGTTCGGTATGGTGAATAGATAGAGCAGTAAGAACATCGAGCTAACGGTCAGTATCATGGCGGTGCTCAGGCTCTTCTCCCTTAGTCCAATGAAAATTCCCATCAATCCCAGGACCACTGCGATCGGGGAAATGAACATAGAAAGCACGGATAGAGGGTCCACGTTTCCTCTGGGGAGTCCCTCGATAATGCCAACCTCAGAGGAGGAGAGGACCAGGAAGACAATGTACGCCCCGATGGCCAGGCACACAATCTTCCATGGGACCATATGCCTCACCGTATCATTCGTCTCCTGCATGTGCTCCCTCCTGGCAATTATCAACGGTAGAACGATGAAGAGGAGCAAAGCGACGATGAAGAGCACCATGGCGATCTCCAAGGTCAAAGGGACATGGTAGGTTTTCGATAAGTTGTTCGTCATCTGGTCGATGTACGGTCCCAGGTAAACGAATGCGTACACTATGAAGGACGCCATCTGCGCCGCCATCAGGAAGATGAAGGTCTTCCAATGCCCTGGGAAGTAATGGTACCAAGCGCTGAGGAACATGATCGCCGCCACGGGGAGCGCTATCATGATGGCATCGATGCGGACGAAGAACAGCAGTCCGAAGCACAGGGCTGACGCTATCGCCCACGACCAGGATGGCCTTTTCCACATCAGCAGGAGGAACAGCAGTCCGGATACCATGAGCATCTGGAACAGTATTTCTGGGCTGGAATACTGGGCGAAGAACACCTGAGAGAAGCAGATCGCCGAAAGCGAGGATGATACAACCGCCGCCAGGTTGCCAAAGGCGGTCCTGGTCAGGAAGAAGATCCCAATAACGGATAGGGTGGCGAAAAGTGGGCTTACCCAGGTTATCCCAGATGGTCCGAAGGCCGAGTAGAAGATACCGACCCAGGTCTGGAAAAGCGGCGGTTGTATAGGCAGCACGCTACCACCGGAGGCGTCGGTTATCACTATGTCAGGGAACTGTTTTCCTTGGATCGCGTCGAACGGCTCTGGATAGATGGAGTAGAGAGTGGACAGGTACTCCTCAGGGACGCCCGCCATGAACAGGTCCTGAGCGGTGATCGATCCGGTCTTGCCGATGCCAATGCCAGTATTGAGGTAGACGCCTATATCATGTCTGGCGGACAGTTCCTCCGAAGGGTGGGTGTATAGCGCAAGGCAAATTATCACCAACAGGATGATTGGAACTATTGCCCTCCTATCGACACTAATCTCAGGAAAGGACATGCCCTTAGAGACGATGAATATCAGAAGTACGAATGCCAGGTCGACAAGGAACAGGTTTCCCACGGATACAAGGGAGAAAGGGAGCAGGGCGATCAGGAAGCTGCTGGACACTGCAACACTTATCAATACTGAGTAGAAGGCCCTCTCCTCAATTCCTAATGGCGCACCTTTCAGGTCCTGGAACCTCTTCGAGTGGAGAAGGACGAACCCTGGAACGACCAGACAGAACAGCAGCATGAGCAAGCCAAATATCATTCGTTCTTTCCCCCGCCGAGCTCCCTCATGATCTTCCCCACATCTTTGACCAGCACGTCCAGGCTGGCGAATTCGGCGACCCGCCGAGATCCATTCTCCGAGATGCGCTTTCCCAATTCTCGATCCACGTACAATAGCCTTATGCATTCCGCCAATTGCTCAGGATCGCCCATATCGCACATGATACAATCCACCCCGTCCCTGAGCAATTCTCGGTTCGCGTCGTTCCGCCCGACTATGACCGGTCGTCCCATGGCCAGGTATTGGAAGGTCTTTCCGGCGATGGTCCTCGAGGCTTTGGGGAGTTCGGAGAAGTGTCCGCCCAAGCACACGTCGGAATCCCCTATGGCCTTGGGCAGTGAGCCGTATTCCACCCAGTCCTTCAGGGTTATGTTCTTCACCCCCTTCTCCGAGATCAGTCCCTCGATCCTTTTCCTTTCAGGCCCCTTTCCGACAATTATGAATCTAATGTCATCGTAATCGGACAATAGCGCTGCGGCCTCGACGATTACATCGATGCCCTGGAGGGGACGATATGTACCATGGAAGAACACAACGAACCCGGAATGGTCATTCTGTTCCAATGGTTTGAAGACGTCATTCTCCACGCCGACGAAGATCCGGCGGAACTTTTTCTCAGGCACTCCGAACGTATCGACAAAGAATCTGATGTGTGCGTTCGTATCTAACAAGATCAGGTCGCTCTTCCGGCAACTTGTCTCATCTAATCTCTTGCAGAGGGCGCACATTATGGAACCCATCTTAAAGGTCTTCCTTTCCAGGCATAATGTGTCATAGGTGGAAAGGAACGCATCGAAGACTAAAGGTCCCCTGTAGAACAATCGAATCAGAGGGACGAGCGGCTGCCCGTAGAACCCAACGAAGACTACATCCGGCCTATCCCTGTTTATCGCAATGATCTTGATAAGCAGCTCGCAGAAACGCCCCACATATTTCTTTCGCATCGAACCCATTTCAAGGACTGCGTAGCCATTCTCCTTCAGGCATTTCACGATGATGGAATTCCTGACGTAGTCGGTCCGCTGACCAGGGATGTACGCGACGGGCATCAGGGATGGGTATGGCATGTTACTAGTTATTAGTCTCCCTCCCATTCAAGGGCAACCGGCCTATCCAGTTCGGATTGGTGCAAGCTCTCCAAGGTCGAAAGCCTTCACCACTTGGCCAGTGATCTTGCGGGATCTACCTGTTGGCCTTACCTATGGCATAGTAAGTATCGTCAGGCTCCGCCTCGAAGATGTTACGGCAATCCACGATAAGTGGTTTTTTCATCTTGCATTTAAGATGCTCCAAGGACAATTTGGTGAACTCTTGATGGTTAACCAGGAACATGGCGCAGTCGCAACTGCTTATGATCGTCTCAAGGTCCTTCTCCGAAACGTAAGTGCCCGTCTTGGTCTTGATAGAAGGTATGTAGGGGTCGTACACCAGCACGTTGGCGCCTACCTGGGATAGCTCGTCGATAATATCAATGGCAGGCGATTCCCTGGGATCGTTGATATCCTTCTTATAAGCCAGACCGATGACCGCGATCTTGGCCCCGAACATTCTCTCCCCTCTGCGTTTCAATCCTCTTTCCGCCAGGTTGATGGCGTGGACCTTCATGTATTCATTGATCTCGCCAGAGGTCTCGATGAACCGGGGGATGAAACCGAACTTCTTTGCCTTATAGGACATGTAATATGGGTCTAAGGGAATACAATGCCCCCCGATTCCCGGTCCTGGATAGAAGGCCATGAAACCGTATGGTTTAGTAGCCGCGGCATCAATGACCTCCCAAGTGTCTATGCCCATATGCTCAAAGATGAGGGCCAGTTCGTTGACCAGGGCAATATTTACGTTTCTAAAAATGTTCTCCACCATCTTTACTGATTCGGCCGTTTGGGTGTCCCGGACTCTATGGACATTGGTTATGACGCTGCTGTACAGGGCGACAGCAATATCCGTGCAGGTATCGTCTATTCCACCCACGACCTTGGGGACCTCCTCCACGGCGAACCTTCTGTTGCCTGGGTCTATCCTCTCCGGGGAATAGGCCACACCGAAGTCTATCCCCGCCTTCAAGCCCGATCTTTCGAGTATAGGTATCAATATCTCCGCAGTGGTCCCCGGGTAGGTGGTGCTCTCCAATATTATGAACTGACCCTCCCGAAGTTGCGAGGTGATGGTCCTTCCAGCGTCCTTGATATAGGCTAGGTCTGGAATCCGGCCGTCAGCCAGGGGTGTCGGGACACAAATGATGATGAAATCACATTCCGAAAGGATCTTGGGGTCGTTGGATGGTATGAATGTTCTTCCCACAAATCTCTTCAGCTCGGAATCGGGAACGTCCTGAATGTTCGACCTGAACTGATTTAACCGTTCGATCACTGGTCCAGATATATCATATCCCCTTACAGCGAACTTTTTAGCGTATGTCATAGCTAGAGGGAGTCCGACATAGCCAAGTCCAATTATTCCCACAACCGCTTCACGGTCATCGATCATCCGGATCAAGCGTTCTTTAGAAAGTGCCATCTGACGACCAATCCAATTGCCCTACAAATCTTCTCAAGGTGATTATACTTTTCGGACCTCTTAAAAAAATGTTAGCATGTTCCAGATGCACATCGGTCGCGATGTATCACTTAATTTTAACTCCATACGAGCTAACTCTTTACGAGTGGTCGATCGGCCGATCGTCTGATCAAATCAGCGATCCTTTCAGCCGCCCTGCCGTCCCTCATATGAATATGTCTTTCCAGGAACTCCGCGGACGTTCTTCTATATTCGTCCAATCGGGCGGGGTCGAGGCTGTTCTCGATGTTAACCGCAATGTCATCCTTCGAGGAGACCGTCCACGCTCCGCTGTGCTCATAGAATTCAGTCCCACCATTGGAGAACAGGTCAATGATCACCAGCGGCTTCCCTTGTGACATGGCTTCCAGTCCCGCCGTGGAATTGACCGTTATCGACGTGTCGCATCTTCGTAACTGCTCGGACAACGCCCCTTGCTTGATGATCTCCCATTCGTAATGGAGATCATATGATCCAAGCAGCTTATCGTACGGGGCGACGTCCTCTCCGGGATGGACCTTGATGGTCAGGGCGATGTTCTTCATACCGTTCAGCGCGGTAATGACGGTGGTTACAAAATCCTCCCATTGGGGTCTAGTCCATAGCTGATGTTCCACGAACGACTGGGTCATCAGCAGCACCCTTCTCGTGTCGCTCTTTTCGACCAGCCCTTCAGATCCGTGATCGATCAATTCGTCGAACTTCGGTGAGCCGGTTACGAATATCTGGGAGGCAAGCACACCTTTCTTAACAAGAAACACCTTGGTGTCCGCGCCGAACACAGCTATCGAATCGCATCCTCCCAGGCCGTACTCCCCCCCGCTTCGGAATCCGTTGACGATGAAGAGGTAGAGGGTGGCGAGCTGCTCCCTTAGGTAACCACCTTCTTCTGCCGACCGACGGAACCTTCTAGCAAGGATCGTCGAAAGTTTCAGTCCGGCCCTCGGTCTTTCCGGGCGGGACATCTCTGGCAAGGTCAACAGACCGTCCTGGATGAGCAGCGTGCCAATCCCCTTCCTTTTTGCTGCCTTGATGAAGATCGAGGACATCGGTGAGCGGTCATTGCACACGGCGATCACGTTCGGAGCGATCTTGTCAATGATCCCGCGGACCCATCCCTTTCTCACCGACTCCACGGTGAACCAGTTCATGCCCATGTCGGCGAGAAGGCGCTCGATCTCGACCTGGTTGCTATGAAAGTTCTCATTGATGACGATGTTCTCCCAATCGCTGAGCGAATCCACGATCGACCCGACAAGGCGCGCCTGAGATGTGGTGGAGATGATGAAGATGACCCTTTTCTTGCCAGGGTCCAGCGCATTGACCGTTTCACGATAGCTTATCGTTCATCCCTCCAAGTGATTTGACAAGGTTCGATGACTTATAAAGGAAATGGTCTGGTTAGCTTGGTGCATCCTAGGCGACCTCCCTGAGCCTTGGCGCATCGGGGCCTTAAAAGACTCCGCGTTAATACGGTCCGTCACGGGTCCTTACGTTCGAGATCATTAATCGACCCGTGCCAATATATTTTCATATGAAATATAAAATATCCCCGAGCCCCATTCCGTACTGGATGCCCACCACCATATTCATCGCCCAGACGCCCTATCATGTATTGATGGCCCTGGGTCTCTCAAGTCCCAATGATGTATTACAGGTGATCGACGATTTCCAGGGTTCTCAAACCTACGTTGGCCTGATCAGGAAGCACTATCCTCAGCTATCAGTTCCTAACGTTCTGCCAGGGCGTGCCACCGCAGGGGAGAAGATGGGGCGCCGGGTGAAGCAATCTCGAAGGAACATTCGCGCGTTCAAAGGTCTCGTCTATCATCACCTCCCCCGACGGATCATCCTCTTTAACGATAGGACGCCAGAGACACAGTATGCAGCGTTTCTCGGCCGACGGATAGGGGCCGAAGTGGTCATGGCCGAGGACGGCCTTGCGGCATACCTGCCGGCTCCGGCAGAGAAAGGAAATCCAATTCGAGAGCTGGCCGGAAAATTGCTGTTCGGGCTCTTCTACCGTAGCATAACGACACTGGGAACCAGCGGATACGCTAAGGGGATCCTGGTTTTCTTCCCGGAGCTGGTCGTACCTGCCCTGAGCGGTATGGACGTCCGCCAGCTGAGCGCGGGTATGTTCGACAAGATCGACGTTGGTCTTCTGCGCGACCTCATCGGCAACTGCGATCTGGACTTCGAAGGTCTCTTGGTCCTCCCACATTCCGAGATGCTGAGCATCGCCGGCGCGAAGACGCCCACTGAGCTCAGGGCCGATCTAGAAAAGGTCACCATGGACGCCATAGGCCGGTTGGACAAGGTGGCGGTCAAGTATCATCCCCGCGAGGGTGGAGATTACCTCGGTGACTACGAAGGATGCGTAACGTTGCCCAGGTCCCTGCCTCTAGAGGTCGTGTATCTCATGTTGAGGGGCAGGCGCTTGAAGGAGGTCATCGGTCCCTGGTCGACCTCCCTGTATACCGCGCGTATCATACTTGGCAGCGATGTCAGGATCATGGCCATGGGAGATGTCGAAAGCTCTCTCAGGGAGTTCGCCGAACGCTTGAGGATCGGGCAATATCAGATGCCGTAGCTCAAATGCTTCTGGGTCACGCCCGTCGGAAGCGGTTCGGTCGCCAATATCTCGGCTATGCGCTCTCCAGCGTTCCCGTCGCCGTAGGGATTGACCATCCGTCCAGCTTCGGCAAGGAACTCTGGTCCATTTGCGATGCGCAATCCCCTGAGAACCTCTAGTTTTCCGTAGCCGACATCCACCACGTTCGAGCCTCTCTCCCTTCCTTTCTGCCGGTCTCCCACGTTCACGAACGGGGTTCCGAACGAGGGGGCCTCCACCAATCCGCTGCTGGTGTTGCCGACCAGGGCTGAGGCCCGGGAGAGCAGCTTAAGGTATCGTTCTCGGGGAAGGCTCTGGAAGCGGACGAACTGGGGCGGAACGCATCGGGCCTCGATGACCTCGATCATCTTCCTGCCTCCGGAATCCGCGTTCGGGTAGATCACCACCGTCTGCCGTCCATCTTCGATGAGCGCGTCGATGGTCTCAGACACCTGCTCCGCTGACCTCTTGGAGCTCTCACTGACCGGGTGCTGGGCAAGAATGATGTATGGTTCTGATGGATCTATGCCCATGTCCTTCAGCTCCGCGTCGGAGATATTCTTTAGCTCATTGATCCCATCTATCGAGGGCGATCCAACGACGCGGATTCGCCGTTCCTCCTCTCCCATCCTCCTGATCCTTTCCGCGGAAAGCTCTGTGGCCGCCAAGTGGAAATGCGACAGTTTTGTGATGGCGTGGCGGACATGCTCGTCCACCGTGGAGGAGACGTCCCCACCATGCACATGGAACGTCGGTATGCTCATGTAGCTGCCGACGATGGCCCCTGCCAACATCTCCGCCCTATCGCCGAGCAAAAGGATCTCGTCCGGCCTTTCCCGTTCTACTACATCGGTGAGCTGACGAAGGAATGTGCCCAGGAATCGGGGTGCCGCCGCCCTGGAATCGCTCTCGAACAGGGACGGCACTATGACGGTCCGGAAGCCATCCTTGGCCACGTCTTTCGCCGTTCCTCCGAATTCCGCCATGAGATGCATGCCGGTGACCACCACCAGCAGCTCCAGGTCCTTCCTTGCCTCGATGGCCTTTAACGTCGAGCGCATGAGACCGTAGTCGGCCCTGGTACCCGTAATATACAGGACCTTTCTCATTCCAGCATCCCCCGTTCGATCAGCTCGTCCGCCTTGACCTGGATCCTGGTCCTTTTTCCTATGAGCGACGGCAGCTCCTCCGGAGGGATCCCGGTCCCCGGGCGCTTCAGGTCGAGCATACCGGCCTTGATGACCGTTCCTTTGGGAATGTCCACTGTGGCCACCACGCTGCGCCTGGCGGCCCTGCTCAGCTCGAGCTCCTGAGGGAACGGCCGTTTCACGCCGTCACCGAGGGCTCTCTCTACGTTCCTTATCTGTAAAACCAGCTCCTTAATCTCGGAAGGTTCCAGGGAGGCCTTGTGGTCAGGGCCGGGCATCCCCCGGTCCAGGGTGAAATGCTTCTCTATGACCGATGCGCCGAGCGCTACGGCCGCTATCGATGCCGACAGTCCGTGGCTGTGGTCCGAGAGCCCGGTCGGGAGGTTGTAACGTTCCCTAAGGGTCTGCACCGTCCTCAGGTTCAACGTGTCATAAGGAGCGGGATAACTGGTGGTGCACTGCAGCAGTATGAGCGGGACGCCTTCGGAACGTAAAAGCTCCACCGCCCGGTCGATCTCCTCCAGGCTGCCCATGCCGGTCGATAGTATAACCGGAAGCCCTGAATCCCGTACGGCCTTCAGCAGTCTGGTGTCGTTCAGCTCCCCCGAGGGGACCTTGACCGCCTTCATGCCCATGCCTACCAGCAGGTCCAGGCTTTCCAGGTCGAAGGGGGTGGAAAGGAACTCTATGCCGCGTTCGAGGCAGCGGGCCTGGACCTTACGCAGGTCATCCGGTCCGAGTTCCAGCCGCTTGAGCATATGGTACTGGTCCTCGTCCGTACCGTCCTTCTGGTACTCGGCCTTCTTGGCGCCTTTGGCCACCAGCTTCTCTGTCCGGAACGTTTGGAACTTGACAGCGTCCGCCCCGGCATCGGCGGCGGCGTCGACCATCTTCAAGGCCAGCCCGACCTCCCCATTGTGGTTCACCCCGGCCTCGGCTATGATGTAGACCGGACGCCCGTGACCGATGGTCCGGTCGCCGATGATCACCTTAGGGTCAGGGTTCAGCAGTGACTCCGCCCTTCGGAGGTCCGCGCCGGTGTCGATGTCCACCGAACGGTCGGCGTCCATGATATAAGGCACGCAACGATCTCCGATGAAGGAGTCGTTGACGATCAGGTCCCCGACCCTGGAGATGTATATCGCCCCGTTCGGAACGTAGAGGTCCGGAAGCCCCTGCCTTCGGGAGGTGGCGTTCGGAACCATCTTTTCCAAAACACCGTCCTCGATGAGCATACCCCAGTTGGCCTTGCGGTCCAGCTGCGTGACGGAGATTAGTGAATCACACTTGCCATTGAGGAACTGCCTCATGGCCTTGCGGATATCGTCCGCGGTGCGCAAAGGCGAAGTGGGCTGAAGCAGCGTAACGACATCCATATCGTCCGCTGAAACGGCCTCCAAAGCATGTACGACCACGTCCATGGTCGTCGCCTCGTCGGTCGCCAGCTCTTTGGGGCGGTTTATTAGGCGCACCTCCTCGTAGCAGGTGGCCACCTTAGCTATCTCCGCATCCTCAGTGCTTACCAGCACCATGTCGAACTGCTCGGACCCCAGTGCCGCCTCGACGGTCCAGAGGATCAGCGGCTTTCCCGCTAACGGCAGGACGCTCTTTCTCGGTAGGCCTTTACTACCTCCCCTGGCTGGAATTATGGCGATCTTCATGAGGGCCTCAATGATCTTGGATAGTGACCTTCTCGCGCATCCCTATCTTACGGCAAGGACTGCCGACGTTCACGCTCCACGGCTCCACGTCCTCCAGGACCAGGCTGTTGCTGCCGATGACCGCGCCTTCGCCGATGGTCACATCCGGATGAACGATGACGTTGGTGCCGATGAAGGCGTCCTTTCCTATGACCACCTTTCCGCGCATCACGCTCTGCTCCTCAATAGGCAACGAGGCGGTCATCCGCTTTCCACCGGTCGGCACGTGGGTGCCGGTGACTATCCTGGCGCCGCAGGCCAAGCTGACGTAGTCGCCTATCTCCAGCTCCCCGCCGCCGATGATGCTGGTGAACGAGGCGATGTGCACGAAACGGCCTATCTTGATGCATTGTCCGCCGTTGATGAAGGTGAAGTCATCTATGCGGGTCCCATCCCCAACATCGATGCGGTCGGCGTTGACGATGCGCGCCATGGGGTAGACAATCACATCCCGGCCCTTGGACCTGAACCGAGGTTCGTCGTTCATGACCGATCACTCCAACTTCCCGGTCTGCTTGACCCCCAGCATGGTGAATTTTCGACCCATGCCATAGGGCGTAGCTGATGCGTCCAGAACATCGACGATATAACCGTTCGTGTCGAACCATTTCAGCAAGAACTCCCTGCTTACAAGGTTAGGGTGAAGGTGATGTAAATGGTGCTCCACATCCACGGATAGAAGTATCTTGCCGCCTACCGCTAGGTAACGGTCCATGTTTCTCAGAATATCTTCAGTGTCAAAGCAGTGATCCAGCACATTCATACAAACCAGCAGGTCCACACGACCTTCAACGCCGTCGATGAATTTTTCTGCCGGTAGCGAGTACACCTCGGCTGCCTTGGTCAGATCGCACCACGGCACATCCTCGATGAACTTGTCTGCAAGCGGGTCGAGTGCGATTATCTTAGCGTCTGTGAAGTAGAGCGTTCTCAATTTAGAGCCGCAACCGATGTCCATAACGGTCTTTCCAGCGAATTCGTCTGGACGGAACCCCCAAGCGGTAAACTCCTGACCTGAGCGCTCCATGAAGTCGTCCCGGCAACGGTCGTTCTCCTGTTTGTGAAACCTAAGCTCACCGGGTTGAGACAAAACCTTCCAGATAGCCTTCTTAAGAATTGTCACAGGAACACCACCACATTCACGGTAACGAGCACCCTATGAGCGGTCATGATCACTCCAGATATCCGATCTCCTTCAATTTTTTCCTTATCTGGGCATTGGTCAGGAAGGTGCAGTCCTGGGAATTGTAGATCACCTTCTTCCTTCTGGTCCGGGCGGTCGCTCCCTGACGTAGAACGTACATGTCGCCGATGTCCTCGACCAGCAGCGACTCGTCCTCGGTCAAGAGCTCTTCGTACAGCTTCTCCCCGGGACGAATGCCGATGGTCTTAATATCGACCTTGTGACCGTGCTTCTTGCCCAGGTCGTCCGCGATGACCCGGATGAGGTCCGCGATGCGCAGGACGTCCATCTTGAGGATGAATATCTCACCCCCCTGGCATCTGGCGCCAGCGCTCAGAACGAGGGTTACCGCCTCCTCGATGGACATGACGAACCTGGTCATGTCCTTGTGCGTTAGCGTGACGTCCTCACCTTTCTCTATCTGCTGCTTCAGCGTGGTGAGGAGCGAGCCGCGGGAGTTGAGCACGTTACCGAAGCGTACCACGGAGAACTTGGAGCGCCGGTTGCCCTTGTGATAGTTCGCCGCCAGCGTCAGCCGTTCCGCCAGCAGCTTGGTGGTGCCCATGACGTTGGAGGGGTTGACCGCCTTGTCCGTAGAGATCATGATGAATCTGTCAACGTCGTTATCGATGGCGCAATCGATAGCGTTCTGCGTGCCGAGCACGTTCGTCTTGGCCGCCTCGAAGGGATTGTACTCGCACAACGGGACATGCTTTAGGGCGGCGGCGTGGAATACGACATCAACATCCTCCATCGCTCTGGACAGCCGGTCCTTGTCCCGGATGTCACCGATGAAGAGGCGGAGATCGTCGCACTTCAGCCGGTTCTCCAGCTCGAAAAGGCCGGTCTCATTGGTATCCAGAACGCGTATCTGGGCGCATCCCTGTTCCGTCAGTTCGCGCACGATCTCCTGGCCGATGCTGCCCGCACCACCCGTGACCAGCACTCTCTTCCCCTTGTACTGCTCCACTTCACGCCCCCTTGAGATAAGACCTGATGGTTTGGCAGACATATGAAATGTCCTCGTCGGTCATGGATGGGTAGATAGGCAGGGATAGCACCTTCCCGGACATCTCCTCGCTTACTTCCAGGCCGTTCGCCGGGCAGCCCTTGAAGACCGAGTACTGATGCACGGGGTGGAAGTAGACCTTGCAGGCCACGCCGTTCTTTCCCAGGTGGTCGATGAGCCCGTCCCTGGTCTTCTTGTCCTTGATGCGCACGGTGAACATCTGGTGAACGTCGAAATAACCATCCTCGGTCGGTAGGGAAATACCGCTAACACCATCCAGCTCCTGGCGATAGGTATCGGCCACCTTCCGGCGCATGGCGATGAGCTTGTCCACCTTCTTCAATTGGGACAGCCCGAGGGCGGCCTGCAAGGACGACAACCGCCAGTTAGAGCCAGGCATGACGTAGTCCACGGGCGCGTCGCTGTTGAAGTAATCCCCCGAGGCCACGCGTCCGTAGGAGCACATGAGTCGCAATCTATCGGCGATATCGTCGTCATCGGTGACCACGCATCCCCCCTCGCCGGTGGTGAATATCTTGTTCTGGCAGAAGCTGAAGATCGAGGCTCTTCCGAAAGTGCCGACCTTTCGACCGTTCGTCTTAGCCCCGAAGGCCTCCGCGGCGTCCTCGATGAGGTCGATCCCGGACCCGTCCAGGTTCTCCGCGATCTCCTCCACCAGGCAGGGAGCTCCGCCGTGGTGGATAGGTATGGCGACCTTGCATTCCGGGGACAGCTTCCTCTTGACATCTGCGGGGTCCAACCCCAAGCGTTCCCTTTCTATGTCCACGAACTTGGGGCGTGCTCCGGTGTAGAGCGGGGCGTAGGCGGTGGCGATGAAGGTGAAGGTCGGAACCATGACATCATCTCCCTTGCCCACGCCCAAAGCCAGCATGACCGCGTTAAGGGCCGTCCCGCCGGAACTGAAGGTCACGCAATGCTTCACGCCTATGTAAGAGGCGATCTCCCTTTCCAGGTCGCTGATGACCTTTCCGGAGGACCAATCCCGGCCGGAACTGATGACCTTGACCACGGCGTCGACATCGTCCTGGTCGTTGAATATCTGGAATAATGGGATCTTTTTCATGTTATCCTGCGGACGATAAACGACAGGTCAGTTGATATTGTTTTCCTGGTCTTCAGTAAAAATCATTATGTTGTGCTGAACGCCATCACCCCGAGAATATCAATGGTCTCAGATCGTGTTCTGGTCAGTTTCTGCATACCCACTTTCAATCGGGCCGAGCTGGTAAAGCGCTGTGCCACTAAGGTACTGGAGATCGACAGCGACCGCATCGAAGTTTTGATCTCCGACAACGCTTCTCCCGACGGAACGGAGGAAGCCGTTCGCTCCATCGGAGATCCTCGTATCAGCTACCATCGCAACGAAAGCAACATAGGCGCCGTGATGAACATAGTTCAGACCATCAAACTGGCCAAGGGTGAATGGGTGTTCCTTCTCAGCGACGAGGATGCCGTGGAAACCAGATCGATGGAAAAGGTCCTCAACGACCTTTCGACCAAGAACCGCTCTGGGCTCGCTGTGATCTATGGGAATGTCAGAAAGCCGGATGGGACGTACTATTACTCCTACAAGAACGCCGAGTATCCCAAGGGCGACCGGGCGGTCCTCAACGCGGGGTTCACCCACCATTACATGTCCGGCATCATGATCAACAAGGAGCACATAGACACCGATCAGTTGGACAAGTACACCCTCGAGGATGGCATGTATCCTCATATCAATCTGCTTACCCGCGCCTGCGTCGATGGTGGTGCCCTTACGATGGACATGGATTTCTGTACGGCGGGCAGCTATGAGGGGCGGAAGAGCTTCGTGGAGAAGCCCAACGATCAGTTCTATTTCCATCCCCGCAACCGTTTCGAGCAGTTCAAGATCTTCGCCAGATTGGCCGATCGGACCATCGAAGACCGCGATTTGAGGATAAAGATGTTCGAGCGGCTGTACTTTGAATATCTTGGGCTGGCCACCTTCCTTTGGGAGGACGTCATCAAGACCGAATCCATAAGGGACCATTTCGGGGTGGACAAGGGCATCAAGTTCGATTTCCGGGCCGAACTGAAGAATTTCGATTCCAAGGCTAAAGCGTTCTTCAAAGAGATGATCGAGGACCCGCTCATGAGGGAGGACCTGGACAGGGCGATATCAAAGAGGATGTACCGGTTCAGGCTGAAGAGGGTCTATCGCTCCATGCCGGGGCCAGTGCGGAGAATGGTATTATTTTTGTATAAAAGAACAAAGAAGAAGTGAACGGACCGGGTCTGAACATCCCCGGCCATGCCACGGGTGCCGGGGATGACCGTCAACGGTCGCATGTTGGGCTCTTATTCCGGCCTTCGAACAAAAATCATATCATCACAATGCCTGATATCCCCCTGACGTCCATGAAGGTAGTGATACTAGCTGGAGGATTGGGGACCAGGATCAGCGAGGAATCCTCGGTCAGACCGAAGCCAATGGTGGAGATCGGGGGAAAACCGATACTCTGGCATATCATGAAGATATATTCCAAGTTTGGGTACAACGATTTCGTCATCTGCCTGGGTTACAAGGGTGACATGATCAAGGAGTACTTCGCCAATTATTTCCGTTACAATTCCAACCTGACCGTAGACCTTCAGAACAACAGGATCGAGATACACGACAGCGTCTGCGAGCCCTGGAGGATAACCTTGGTCGACACCGGCGACAGCACCATGACCGGCGGGAGGATCAAGAGGGTCGAGCGCTTCATCGACGGCGACGAGTTCATGCTGACCTATGGCGACGGGGTGGCTGACATCAACATCGACCAGCTGGTGAAGTTCCATCACCAGCACGGACGCAAGGCCACGTTGACATCGGTAATGCCTCCGGAGCGCTTCGGCATAATCAACTTCGGGGATGACGGCTCGGTCAAGAACTTCATGGAGAAGCCGAAGGACGGCGGTTCCTGGATAAATGCCGGCTTCTTCGTTCTGAACAGGGACGTCATCGACTACATCGACGGGGACGGCTGCATCTGGGAAAGGGCTCCCCTGGAACGATTGGCCGGTGAGAAACAGCTCATGGGCTACAAGCATCACGGGTTCTGGCAGGCCATGGACACCCTGAGGGACAAGAACCTGTTGAACGATACCTGGAACAAGGGGAACGCCCCCTGGAAGATGTGGTGAGCTCGATACTCATGACGTCTCTCGATATTTTGCGCTCGAAGAAGGTCCTGGTGACCGGCCACACCGGTTTCAAGGGAGGTTGGCTGATGGCCATGCTGCTCAAGCTGGGAGCGGAGCCTGTCGGTTATTCACTGGAGCCACCCTCGGCGCCCTCCTTCTTTGTGGAGACCGGCTTGCAGGAGAAATGCGTGGACATCCGGGCGGACATTCTGGACCTGGGACGTCTGAAGAAGGTGATGAGAGAGCAGGAACCAGATGTCGTTCTCCATTTGGCCGCCCAGCCGCTGGTCATACGGTCCTATCAGGAGCCGCTGGATACGTTCAACGTGAACGTCATGGGCACCGCTAACGTCCTGGAGGCCATGCGGTCATGTAATTCGGTGCAGGCCTGCGTGTGCATCACCTCCGACAAGTGCTACGAGAATATGGAAAAGGACTACGGGTACAAGGAGGATGACCGCATGGGCGGCGCCGATCCATACAGCGCCAGCAAGGGAGCGGCCGAGCTGGTGATATCCAGCTACCGCCGCTCATTTTTCAAGGAGGGCGCCAAGGTCGCTTCCGCGCGCGCCGGGAACGTCATCGGAGGAGGCGACTGGGCCGAGAAGCGAATAATCCCGGACATCGTTGACTGCTTGACAGGCAACAAACCGCTGGTTCTCAGAAATCCCAATTCTGTGAGACCCTGGCAGCACGTGCTGGATCCCCTCAACGGATACCTGGTACTGGCCTCGAGGATGCTGGAGGGTGACTCCCGGGCAGCGGACGCTTGGAACTTCGGTCCTGACGGGGAGGCGCGAACGGTCAGACAAGTTGCGGAGATGATGATGACCGCCTGGGGTAAGACCGTCCCCATCGAGATCGTTCCGAACGAGAACTATCACGAGAGCAAGATGCTCCGCCTGGACTGCGGCAAGGCCAGGTCCGGATTGGACTGGAAGCCCCGCCTGGACATCGATGATGCGGTAAGATTCACCGTGGATTGGTACAAGGGCTGGTCGGAAGGGAGGGACGCGTTCGATATCACCAACCGGCAGATCGAGGCCTTCTGGGGGTCGTCCGAATGAACGACCTGAAAAAGCTGGAAAGGAACCAGAAGCTGGACCGTACCGAGAAGGCGGAGAAGCTGCGCCAGGACATACTGTCCCTGGGCAGGGAATACTGTCGGGAGGTGCATCGCAAAGGGACTTTCCGTCCCGGCCTGGACCCCGTGCCCGTCTCCGGAAAGCTGTTCGATGAGACGGACATGTCCATGCTCCTCTCCTCGTCATTGGATTTCTGGCTGACCGCTGACCGTTTCAACTCCGTTTTCGAGGAGGGGCTGAGGTCCTTTATCGGAGTGAAACACCTGGCCTCCGTCAATTCCGGCTCGTCCGCCAACCTCATCGCCGTATCCGCGCTCTCCTCCCCCTCTTTGGGCGACCGGGCGCTCAGACCAGGGGACGAGGTCATAACGTTAGCGGCCGGTTTTCCGACCACTGTAGCTCCGGTACTGCAGAACGGTCTTGTGCCGGTGTTCGTGGACGTTTCGCTTCCCTCTTACAACGTGGACGTCGACGCCCTGGAGAAAGCGCTGTCCCCGCGCACTGGAGCGATCATGATGGCGCACACCCTGGGAAACCCCTTCGACCTGGAAGGGGTCACCCGATTCGCCAAGGAGCACGATCTATGGCTTATCGAGGATTGCTGCGACGCCTTAGGTTCGAAGTACGACGGAAGGAGAGTGGGGACGTTCGGCGACATATCCACCTTCAGCTTCTACCCGGCGCATCATATCACCACCGGGGAGGGCGGGGCGGTGGCCACCGATTCTGATGAGCTGGCCAGAATAATGGTCTCCCTGCGGGACTGGGGTCGTGACTGCACCTGCGAGCCGGGAAGGGACAATCGTTGCGGAAAGCGTTTCGGCCAGCAGTTCGGAGAGCTTCCCTTCGGATACGACCACAAGTACGTCTACAGCCACCTTGGCTACAATTTGAAAATGACCGACATGCAGGCCGCGATCGGCGTGGCCCAGCTCGACCATTTGAATGATTTTCATGCCACCCGGGAAAGGAACTTCCGCCTGATGTACGAGCTGCTGCGGGATGTTAGACAGATAACCCTTCCGGAATGGGACCGCCGTTCCGAGCCGTCCTGGTTCGGCATGCCCCTGCTGATAGCGGAGGGGAAACGCCGGGACCTCCAGGTACATCTGGATGAGAGGAAGATCGGCACCAGGCTGCTCTTCGCTGGAAATATGATAAGGCAGCCCTGCATGAAGGGCGTACCTCGGAGGGTCATAGGGAGCATGGAGAACACCGACCGGATCATGAACGATTGCCTTTGGATCGGAGTTCATCAGGGCCTGAGCGAAGAGATGATCAGGTATTCCGCGGAGCAGGTCCGCGCCCTCTTCTCGGGGTGATACCACGTCCGTCGCAGGTCCCCAGCTAAGCTCGGTGGTGCAGGAGGACGTCAACAACATCCTGGCCAAATGCCGCTCGGACCTCGAGGCACTGCGCGGTTCCTCCGTTCTCATCACCGGGTCTACCGGCTTCCTGGCCCGGGAGCTGACCGAATCCCTGCTAGCGGCCGCCGGGAACCTGAACATCAGGCTGGTGCTCACCACCCGGGACCCGGGCAAGCTCAGGGCCGTGTTCGGGGAACGGCTGACGTCCGCTGTCGAGGTGATACCGATCGAGGAGATGGACAGCTACCAAGGCCGGGTCGATCACATCGTTCACGCCGCATCGCCCTGCGACCCCCGGCTGAACAACGCGTCACCTCTACGTACCATCGCCGATACGGTCACGCTCGCTTATAGCGCGATCGCTCTGGGGATAAGGAACCCCCTGAAGAACTTCCTGCTGCTCAGCAGCGGTGCCGTTTACGGAGTGCAGCCGCCCGATCTGAAGCGCATTCCCGAGGAGTACTCAGGGGCGCCGGTCCTGGGCCGAAAGGAATCCTGCTACGGAGAGGCCAAGCGGGCGTCGGAGCTCATGCTTACCTCCTCCGGCCTTCCGTACACGATACTGCGGGGCTTCAGCTTCATCGGCCCCAACCAGGACCTCGGCGCCGGCTTCGCCGCGCCGGAGTTCATTGGCAGCGCGTTCAGGGAGAAGAAGATAGTCATCACCGGGGACGGCCGGCCGATAAGGTCTTTCTGCTACGAGTCGGACCTGGCGGTCATGATCATCAAGTCGTTGGTCCAAGCCGCCGGACGAACGCTGAACGCCGGGAACGACCGCCCGGAGATTTCCATAGGAGAACTGGCGGATATAGTGGCCCGCAAGGTCGGCGATGTGGAGGTGCAGGTGAAAGGGGCGACCACGGTCGGCCTTCCCCCCCGCTACGTTCCCAACATCGACCGGATGAGGGAGCTATACTCGCCCACCATCCAGGTGGGGGACGGCATGGCCAGGGTGGTAAGGCACGTCCGCGAGACGACTGGCCCGGCCTAGAGCTCCGCTCCTCACTTCTGAAGGGGAGGGTACTGCTCGTCCAGTCGGCCTCCGAAGGCCAGCCGGGGCCGGCACTCGTGGCCGTCGCTCATCATGACCTCGATCAGCGCGGGGCCGCGGTGCCTCAGCGCCTGGCCGTAAGCGGTACGGAACTCTTCCTCGGTGCATGCCCGGCAGGCTTTCAGACCATACGCTTTGGCCACAGACACGAAGTCAGGGTTGCTGTAGCCGATCACGGTGGATTGGTTATTGCCCTCGAAGTACATGTCCTGGAAGTTCTTTACCATGCCCAGGGCGGAATTGTTCAGGACGATGACGCAGACATCCAGGTCCAGCCTCTTCAGGGTGTCCAGTTCCTGAATGTTGATCTGCACGCTGCCGTCCCCGGTGATGTTTACCGCCTTCCTCCCGGTCCTCATGGCTATGCCGATGGCGGTGGGCAGGCCGAAGCCCATGGCCCCCAGCCCACCGGAGAAATGGACCCGCTGCCCTTGGTCTAGGTCCAGCAGGACCGCCGTCCACATCTGGTGGTTGCCGACGTCGGAAACGAAGTCCATCTCCTTTCCGGCGGAGAGCTCGTTGACCGCCTTGAAGAATCCATACGGGGTGAGCTTGGACGACGAGTACTCATCGAAGTCCAGAGCCTTCCTTTTTTCCGGAAGAATATTCATCCATTCGTTGGTATCGCCAAAAACGATCTTTCCGGAGAGGAATGTTCGGAAGAGTTCCTCCGCGTCGCACTCGATGCCCAGGTCGACCCGCACGCGGTTGTTGAGCTGCGAAGGGTCTATGTCCGCCTGAACGATCTTAGCTTTCCGAGCGAAATCGTTCGGGTCTGCTCCGGTCTGCCGCACGTCCAGGCGAGATCCGATGGCCAGCAGCAGGTCACAGTTCTGCACCGCCCAGTTGGCGCTGCGGCGACCGTAGGTGCCCAGCATTCCGTAGTACATGTCGTCCTTCACCAGGGACTGGGCGCCCATGAGGGTGGACACATAGGGAACGCCGTTCCTTCTCAGCAGTTCCAGGAACGGTCCCAGGGAATCGGCCCAGATGGCTCCTCCTCCCAGACAGACCAGGGGTCTCCGCGAGGAAGCGCACAGTTTGGAAAGTTCCTCCAGCCATCCCTTGTCTTTCAGGACCGGGTCCAATTTCCATGCTTTGGAGATCCATCGTTCCGCCTCCTCCGCGGATATCTCCTCGCGCTGCGCGTTGAACGTCACGTCAAGAAGCACCGGTCCCTTCCTTCCGGACATGGCGATGCTGCAGGCCTTGTGCAGCTCCGGCAGGAACGATTCGCCTTTCTTGACCTGAACGCAATACTTGGTCACCCCCTTGACCATGGAGACGATGTCCAGTTCCTGGAACCCCTGCTGCCGCACGTTCAGGTCACCCTTAAGCTCGGACTCGTTGACCTGGCCGGTGATGAACAGGCAGGGCACGGAATCGAACCAGCAGCTGCACAGTCCGGTAATAAGATTGGTCGCCCCCGGCCCGCTGGTGCCCATGGCCAGACCCATCTCCCTGCCCCGGGTGGCCCGGGCGATCCCCTCCGCGCTGAAGGCGGCGCCCTGCTCGTGGTGCATTGGTGTGATGATCATCCCCTTCTGCTTGGAAAGGCTGTCCAGGAGATGGGTGATCATCCCCCCCGCCAGGTCAAAGCAGTGAGTGATGTTATGCCTGACCAGATATTCAGCGACCGCGTCTGAGGACTTCATTCAGGTTTCCATTCCTTTGATTTCGAATGTAGACGCCGCACATGGATGATGTAATTTTCGTAAGAACCGTTCCTGGGTCAATAAAGAAGATCTTATCAGGATATCTCCTCCTCTGGCTATTGGAACATCACCGTTCGCCCCTTCTTCCCACAGCCCAACCGACAATGACTGCTACTGATAGGATCAGGAAGGTCGAGATCAGCAACAAAGCCGATACATCATTCGACCTGTCTTGCGATTCAATGTAATCTGAGAGGGTCATCAGCGAATAATTGCCGCTCCATAGAAGGACAGTCAAATTGTTATCGACGGGGCTATAAACACCGCCGACCCGCAAACCTCTCTCATCGACCACCACATACGATTCTTCTCCGAAATCCCCACTTATGTGGATCCAAACGGAATCATTAACGTAGTTCCCACGGTCTTTTGGATATTCCACACCGATCATGGTAACGTTACCGGTGATCTTAGCATTTACCGCGTTTCGATAGAACTCCTGAACCATGGAAGGGGTAGTAAACCAAACCCCCTCAGATTTGAGTTCATCTATGAAGTACTTAAAAGCGGAGAGATTGCATCCATAAGTAGGACATTCCCTATCCTGAATTGCGTGGAAATATGGGAGCAGATGTACGTTCGAACCATAGATGGCCGCAGGTAGGACTCGCATTATCCTATACATACCAAAAAACGGGCCAATGGAAGAACCGATCGAATTGTTCACGACATCGCAATTTATGCGGTTCATCGCATCGTAAGGACTTCCGCCGCCGATATAGGAATAATAATTCCAACCAATTTGATCCAGCCAATAGTTATAATTGTTATATGGATAGACGAACCCCCTCACCTCGGCAGTGGTGTTCGCCTCGACATAGGTCTTAGACAACTCGAACTGAGCCATCGCCTCGTCCTCGGAGCAGTCGGTCATATGCGGGTGATCAAGAGAATGGCTGAGCATCTCCCAACCGCGATCAACAAGGGTCTGGACATCCGTCCAATCGAGGCGGCCACTATCTCCGATGTCCCCGACAAAGAGGTTACTGCTCGCTGGAGCATCCCCGAGCACTGGGGCAGCGACATCAAGATCGTGGATATTCGCATCATCGAACATTAT
Source organism: uncultured Methanomassiliicoccus sp. (assembly GCA_964585915.1). GTDB lineage: Archaea > Thermoplasmatota > Thermoplasmata > Methanomassiliicoccales > UBA472 > UBA472. The sequence continues at coordinate 1,789 of CAZPFU010000004.1, read as the reverse complement.
TGAAAGTGCCACGCGGCCTTGAGGGTCGAAAACCGGATAGATGGGAGGGACATGCACGCTCACTTTGAGGTTGTCCAACATCATCGTCGCTATTGAATCGATTCCAGGGAAGGCAATGTTGATGACGCCCACGACAGGTAAATAGGCTTCAGTCACGGCGATCATAGCCCCATCGACATTGAAGGTTAAGCGCTGATATGTTAGATCGTATCTAAACAACAGATGGTGCCACGTATCATATAGAATGTATGCCCGATTGTCATAGAAACAGACCTCGCCATGGGTGTCATTTTTTTTCAGGAATTGTATCGTATGTTCCGAAGTGGATCCTCCGGACGCCCCATAGTTCATCTGCACTCCATGGGCGGTCGAACTCATTTCCTCGATATTCACATCAAATTCGAAATCGACAATTCCTGACGAATATCCATTGCCCGTATAAAGGGTCAATTTTGGGAAATTTGTCAGGGTCCCGTTCTTCGCCATCCTCAACACTTGATTATAGCCAGGGAATTGGACGATATTAATTGACAGGTTCTTCTGATCTGTAGACATGAATCCGATCCGGGGCGCTTCATTGAGCGATTCTTTTTCAAAATTACAATTGAAAGATACCATACGATCCTCAAAATCGCCTGTTTCCGTAAGTTCGAGGTAATGATACGGTTCTGGAGCAGCTATAGTGCATGGTAAAAGCGTTACAGAGAGTAAAGACAAGGTCAGGATTATTATTGACGACTTCATGAAATAATCCCAGCTGCATAAAGCGTTTTCAATTTAAACGTTCGGCATATTTTTCAAAATAATAAATCACAAAATTGACATTGTTCTCTCAGGTCATTTTGAAAGACCATAGCATTACAATAGTTATCGTCACTATTCGCAGGATGACTTACGCGCTAATGCAGTCGATATATTTTTCATTTAATCAAAAAAAGCCCCAACGATTGAGGGGCTTCTTTAATCATGTGCGCATATATAAGGGGGTGAGCGCCAATTCAGGTATATTCAGAACGAGCAGGTCCTGATTTGTTGGACGAATCGATATCCATTATAATTTCGTAAAGCCCAGGAACGATTGGAACCCGTCTGCCGAAGCAGAATGGCTTGCCAACGTCCCAAGGACCTTACTGCGGGCTCTCCCGATCCCGGTGATGGGGAGAAAGATGTGCAGTAATTAAGGGTATCCGTACGACTTGACACGGGCGCTCAACCGCAAACACACGGCATTCTCTTTAAAGAGATCAATGGACATGTGCTCATCGGTGGTGCCCATGGCGGATTCTAGCACGTTCTCGTTCCCGCAGATCAGCATCCCACCGGTCTTCAGGATGTCAATGATGAGGGCTAAGGCCATTTCGAATGTGAGTCCTGCTTTCTCATTAATTGTAATCTATAGCAAAGGTTTAACGTCATTAAATCAACTCATGCGCGCATGGTCCGTTATGCTCGCCATGCCAGTTACGCAATTATCATCCTCGGTCTGATCGCCCTCTGCCTTCTGCTTCTCTCCGGGGACGCCTCGGCAACCCCCGATTCCAACAACAATTACGATCAAGCGGTCGAGGCGGTCAATTCCGATGTTGTGATAGGTTCGGTCAGCGCAACGGACGATCTTGAGGATTACTTCAAGATATACGTGGAGAACGGTGAGGTACTGGACTTTGACCTGATCATGGATCCAGGTACGGACCTGGATCTCTACCTGTTCGACAGCAGCCTAGTGCTGGTAGGCCAATCGAGCACGGACAACAGCGCCAGCGGCGTCTTCACGGAACAGGTCACGATA
>CAZPFU010000003.1:81809-117044 GCA_964585915.1 uncultured Methanomassiliicoccus sp. | reverse complement strand
TCAGGTTTAGAACCTGTCCTTCGGCTTGTGCTTCTGGAAGCAGTCCCTGCAGTAGACAGGCCTGCCCTCAGTCGGCTTGAAAGGAACCTGGGTCTTTGCTCCACAGTCGGAGCAGGTGACATCGTGCATCTCGCGGGGCCCGTCGTTTCTGGGGCGGTTGTATCCGCCCGACCTCTGTCGTCCGTACATTACTAATCTACCTATTGTTGTTAGCAAAGATCAGCTGACCCTTGTAACGAATTATGCGAAGCAGTTACTAGTATTTATATTGAGCACTCAGGTATAGTGTAAATGAACAGGTCTCGGCACCTTGCCCCACAGGGGGGTGTCCAGCCCCCTTCTTACGGCGACGGTTCGGTTGGTTTTATCTACCTTGGACTTCCTGTTTTTCACCATGAAGAAGACATCCCCCAAGAAGCGGACCTTCACCGATAGCTTCGGGAAGCCCGTGGAGGACGACCAGAACAGCATGACCGCCGGACGAAACGGTCCGACGTTGGTCCAGGATGTGCATCTGATCGAGAAGCTGGCCCATTTTGACCGGGAACGCATTCCGGAAAGGGTGGTCCATGCAAAAGGCGCCGGCGCCTACGGATACTTCGAGGTGACAGCTGACGTCACCAAGTATACCAAGGCCAAGTTCCTCAACAAGGTGGGAAAGAAAACCGACGTTTTCGTCAGGTTCTCCACCGTGGGCGGCGAGAAGGGCTCGGCGGACTCGGAGAGGGACCCCCGGGGTTTTGCGGTCAAGTTCTACACCGAGGAGGGGAACTATGACATGGTCGGCAACAACACCCCGGTGTTCTTCATCCGGGACGCCATCAAGTTCCCGGACTTCATCCACACCCAGAAGAGGAACCCGGCGACCAACCTCAAGGACCCCAACATGTTCTGGGACTTCCTCTCGCTGACCCCGGAATCCATACACCAGGTGACCATCCTGTTCTCGGACCGCGGAACGCCCGCCACGTACAGGAACATGAACGGTTACACCAGCCACACCTACAAGTGGTACAACGACAAGGGCGAGCACTACTGGATCAAGCTGCACTTTAAGACCGAGCAGGGGATAAAGAACCTGACCGCCGCCGAGGCGGACGAGATGAAAAGCCGGGATCCGGACCACGCCACCCGAGACCTGCACGAATCGATCGCCAGGGGCGAGTTCCCTTCATGGAAGGTCGAGGTCCAGATAATGACCCCTGAGCAGGCGAAAAAGTACCGCTTCGATCCGTTCGACATCACGAAAGTGTGGCCACACGGGGACGTCCCGCCGATCACCATCGGCCGCATGGTGCTGAACCGCAATCCCGACAACTACTTCGCTGAAGTGGAGCAATCCGCGTTCTCGCCTGGCAACTTCGTGCCCGGGATCGCCGCATCTCCTGACAAGTTGCTGCAGGGACGACTATTCTCCTATCATGACACGCACCGTCACCGGCTGGGCGCCAACTATCATCTGATACCTGTGAACCAGCCCAAGGGGACCATGGCCAATACTTACCAGAGGGACGGACCGATGATGACCGGCGAGAACGGCGGGGCAGGACCGAACTATTACCCGAACACCTTCAACGGGCCCGAACCGGCACCTGGATCAGGAGAACCGGCCTTCGATCTCGAGGGCAAGGCAGCAAGGCAGCGGCACGACCACCCCAACTCGGACTTCGTGCAGGTGGGAACGCTTTACTCCAAGGTGATGAGCGATACGGACCGCAAGCACCTGGTAAGCAATATCGTCGGTCACCTCTGCGGAGCTGAAGAGCGCATCCAGTACCGGCAGACCGCGATATTCTATCTTGCTAACGCCGACTACGGTAAGCAGGTGGCCAAGGGTCTGAAGCTGGACCTCAAGCGCGTCAAGGAACTGGCGGGCATGGATCAGGAGGAAAGGGTCAAGGCCACTTCCTGACCAGGTCCGAGGGGACCCCAAGTCCCCAATCTTTTTTATTGATCATCCATTATGAAAGATAATTTTATTAGAGATCTTTTAAGCGACTGATTATGTTCAATGGGGAAAAACAAACGATAAGGTTATATTGGGCGAGGGGTCCTTCATCTTACTCTGGTAGTGCAGATAATGGATGTCATCAAGCCCCGCATGAGATTGGACGGATACTATCGCTGGATAACCGTTAACGGCACCATGTACAACACTGATATCATCATCCATAGGGATGGCACCGTCACCGAGAGGATGGAGAACCTCTCCGAGCCGTACAAGTTCGGTTTCCATATTCCCCTTTCCGAGGCGGAACTGGAATTCCTGAAGGAAGAGAGGCCGAACAAGCTGTTCATCGGATGCGGTTTCAAGGGCATGATGGACCTGACCCTGGGAGCTAAGGAAATGCTCGGCTCCCAGAATTTCGTGGCCAAGACCACCCAGGACATCATCCAGATGATCAATGAGGGCAAGGACCAGGATTTCGTGGCCATCATGCACATCAGATGCTGATACGACCGATCAAGAGGGCTTTTCAGCCTTCCCGCTCATAAATAAGAACCAGCGGTTCATGGCCTTGATCGACCGCTGACCGGGCACCTGTGATCTGCACGCTGCATTCAGCGACCTTATGAGGTCGGTCGATGCCTTTTTTATTATGTGCGGGACGATCCGGCGAACATGACGAAGCTGTCCCGGCGAGTGGGCTTCAAGTTCACCAACCACACCCTGCGCCGCACCTTCGGCTGCATGCTGTGGCTGGCGGGAGTGCCCATAGAGACCATCAGGGACCTGCTAGGCCACGAGGATACCAAGACAACCTTACTGTACATCGGCGTGAACATGGACGATAAATCGAGCGCGATGGACCAGCTCGCCGATTACGAAAATGCCGTGAGGACGGCAGATTCGGGAGTAGCCAGGAAGAGAAGTGGACACTGGGGGATTCGTTGGTCCCTAAGCCAGTAAGTCGAAGAAAATTCCAATAACGGGGTTTCGTGCAAATGGCCTGTTTTCCGAAACCCTTTTTCTTTTCTTTTTCTAATCGCTCTCCTTCCCCCCTAACTCACCTAACTCACCTAACTCACCCAATCGCTTCACTGGCTCTTTATAAAATAATGGGTGAGTTGGGGGTGAGTTAGTGAGTTAATTAGATCGATTCATCCACGGGGAGTATCTTGATCATCCAAGACCTTCCCCCGAACGGACCGCTAGATATTGCAATCAGATCGGTTGGGACAATAATTACAGAACGTAAGGACCCCACTTGATCGGGTTGGATGGTCATGGTTTGATTATCGTAGTAGTAAAGATGCTCATAGACCATCGCTCCATTCACCATTCCATCGGGTATTTCAAAATGAACGATGAATTGAACAATGCAGGTTCCTGGAGCATCACCAGAGTTGGTGATATTACCTTGAAAAAAATACTGATACTGATGGTCGTTGTTGATTGATAGATCAGCATCCCTATCCGTTATCAACAGATTGGCCTTCGGGATATGTTCCTCTTCGGGATTGATGAGATATGGATAAGCAATGACGACCGAGATTGTGATGAATGAAATTAGGATAGCAATAATGATGATTTTTTTCTTTGATATCATTCAATCACTGAGAACAAAATTATATAGAGTATTATAAAAAGGAAACTTGAGGATTCTCATAATCATCAATATCGCTTCTTGAATATGGCAATCAATTTTTTCATTTTCACGAATATCATAGAAAATTGTTTAAAATACGAAATAATAATCAAAATCGGTTGATAAGGTGGGGAAATCTAAAGAGTGGGGAATTGCAAGTCTGATCTTTGGATTAATCTCAATCATTCCATCTTATCTGGTTTATAATCATCAGATGAGTTATGAAGGCCAGATTATATATGAAAATGGTAGCTGGTATGAATTAAGCCCGAATTATGATGTGGTTAATCTGATGATCCTGGGTATGATCGTTGGTTTGATATTCTCCATACTTGGAATCGTGTTGATCTTAAGTTCTATAGGACCTAAAGAAAGTGTCACCAGACCAACGATAATCTTGAACCAATCGAAAGATCTGGTTGGACAGAACCATTCCTTAAAATGCCCTTATTGCGGATATGATGCCGGGATCGGGGCGATAAGATGCCCTAGATGTACAGAAGTATTGGGCAAAGTTTGTCCAAGCTGTGGGGAAAGATTGCCTTTGGAGTTCAATGCCTGTCCTAAGTGTGGGGTTGTTTTTAAAAGAACGAATCCTCAACCAATATCCTTCGAACCGTTACCAACCAATCAAACCGAGATTGTAGAGCATTACTTTCCTCCAATCAGGCCACCTAAGCCCGAAGAAAAAAGATCGGAAGGCTCTTTAAAACCCATTCGAGGGATAGCAATAGGTCGATGCCCAGTATGTAAAAAGGTTTTGTTAAAAGGATGGGATAGATGCCAAAATTGTGGTTGGTTGATGGATCATTCTACGATGATTTCATATGAAAAGTGAGTTAAGTTGTTTACTTATTTAATAAATGAATAACGTTTTTATATTTGTATGGAATAGTTATTATCGCTAGGCAAAAGCACCTCCTTACTCATCGGGTGCCGGGTGAGGAAACGTCTTCCCGGGGGTTCAATGCAAGAGTCTGAGATCCACGACAACGAAGACCTTCCCCATCAAATTCCATGTCGTGAAATTGGTGATTCTACGTCAAAACTCCCGGGTTTTTCATCGAAAAAGGCGGTTTCCGGGGATGATAAGAAGGGCTCCCGGGCAAAGATGACATTGCCGAAGGTCCTAGCTTATGATGAGATCGACAGATTGCTCCTTTCCTTCGATGATATCGAGGACCTTGCAGCTTGCAGGATCATGCTCTTCGCCGGGTTGAGGGTCGAGGAAGCTTCGAGCTTGACGATCAATGATATCGATAGGGAACGAAGGGCTCTATTCATCAAAGAGGGGAAAGGAGGGAAGGACCGTTGGTCCCCTTGCGACATTGCCACGATCTCCCTAGCTATCTGTTATGCCAATTCCCAGGGCAGGAGGGGGGATGAGCATCTTTTCATCAAGACCACCAGGACCCTTCAGAGGCATATCGAGGACGCTTACCGAAAGGCCGGGATAACTTGGGGAGCCACCTGCCATACCTTGAGGCACACTTGCGCCACCTGGCAGCTCGATAAGGGGATACCGTTGGAGATAGTGAGGGAGAATCTGGGGCATGAGGACATTACGACAACCCAGATCTATCTTCACCTGAACATAAGGCAACGGTCCAGGACCTACCAGGACGCTTCAAGGTTCGGGGTCTGAGCTGATGAGGTGATGATCGTGATTACCATTTGTAAAGGCCAGATATTTTCTTACAAGTTACCGGGGAGCCACCATTTGGATGGAATACAATCTGGAGGTCCCTGATCATGGAATCGGCAACGGTTGACCAGGGAACCTCCTTCCTATCCCCCGGCTGTTACGGGCTCTTCACTTGCATCGCCGACAAATGCAAGTGCTGTCCTCTCGCTTTTGATTGCTCCCGGGATTCTGGGTCCAAGGTTGCTTATAAGGTTATGATCAGGGCTCAGTTCAGAATGAAGTTCAAACGGGAAGGTTAGTTTTTTCCTATATTATAGGGAGCGCCGAACATGAAACAATCTCGGCGGCCAGTATCCATTGTTTCAGTTTACTAATATATAATAAACAACGAATAGTTTTAAAAGGGGTCTATTAAGGGTTTGGTGGGTCCGACTGGCTCAATCTCGGATGATGTTGTAGGGACGGTCCTTATCGATGGTCCCTTTGATCTCGGAAACGGCTCTCTCGAAGATCTCCTTACATTTCGCAGCGTCCTTCTTGCTCAGGTTTTCCGAGAATGTCAGCTTGAGCCTGATCAACGGCTCTCTGTCGCTCCCGTCCAGTTCGGCAATGTCCAGCCCCTTTTCCAGTTCTTTCATGCCGATCCCCTCTCTATGATCACCTTGATCTCGATGTTCGATTTCATCAGGTAATCAACATCCATCGAGGTTATTGGTGGGTGACATTGGACCACCATTAGGCCACCGTCCTCCAGTTCCTTCGCTCGGTTCTTCATCGATTCATCCCCCGGTGAGTATATGGAATCCAGTTCGAATCCGATCCCGGCCATAGGTAACAGGTCCTTGGTCAGATCTTCGATCCCCTCTCTCAGCAGGTCGATCAGATCCGGGTTGACCCCCTCTCTCACCCTTATCTCGATGCTCAATGGCTTTCCTTCGTTTTCATTCATCAAATCAACCTCCTTTAAGGTTCAAGTGGTAATATTACCACAATAACTATAAGATTATTGCCCATATTGGTTATATTGGTCAAATGAAGTTCCTAGGGTCCTCCAAGATAACCCCAAAGCTCAGGATCAGAGTGGTCAAGGACGTTGCTGACAAGCTGGAAGTTGACAACGGGGACCATATCCTCTTTTACGAGAAAGAGAACGGGGAGATCGTGATCAAGAAAGGTTGAACATCAAACCAATCTGTTCTGGACCCTTTTTGTTTCACTTTGTGGTTTTGATGGGTCCAGTATGTTCTTGCTTCCATCGAACATTTTCAAGTAGTCAGTTAAAATGCCTCTGGTTACTGATGATTGAATATTCCCGGAAATTGCTCCTGAAATTATGTCGTAATTTATGCAATAATAGAGATAAACATCAAGCCAGTTCACCATATTTAAATGAATTGTTTTTAACCAATCTGGCATATTAAATCCGTCGAAATAGTTTTCCATATCTGATTTGACAGAGATCTCCTTTATCACCACTGGAGGATTTACTATCGGTCTGACAGGACCGTATCCCATCACAATTAACTGGAACGATGAGGGGGAGATAGACATCACTCTAATTTTCCTCTTCCATTCAGAATAATTTCCTGCGAATATTATAGCTGCAAATTCAACAAGTTTCCTTTTATGTTCATCAAAAATGTGGTCAAACACGATACCATTCTTTTCTACAGAAAAGGAATCGAAGAGCGATGTAAACAATGAATCAACCCTTTCTGGATCGTTATAAATCATCGCTTTCATACTGGCAAAAGCTTCCTTCTGAGTTTTATTGTTCAATCTGGGGTTGATTTCCAAGATTGATGCTATAAGGCTATCCAGTCCGCCTTCGATGAACTCGGGGCGTTTCATTAGGTTAACCATTTCATTCTTGTTTGGGATTCCCCATTTACTCATCCATTGATTTAGCACCAAGAAACTGATGTTATATTCATCCTTTAGAAAATTAATAGAATATTGGGTGGATAGAAACAGGATTCTTGAATTCGTGTCGGTTGATGAAAAATAATAATTGGCCAGTAACACGAATGTTTTTATGTCATTTTTTAATCGATACTTGGACAGGTCCCTTTCTCGTATTCTTCCTTTTTCTGAATGTGTCGGTAAATTCTCTATGATACCAAACGATTTTAGTCCTTCAATGAATTGGCTTATGTGAGGTGGGGACGCTTTACTCGATTTTGATATCTCATCCTTATTCCGAAATCCTGCCGCCGATGAAGAATAATTTAAAATCAAATCGTCGAGAATTGCTTTTCTCTTACCAGCAACGGAATTTCCCATAAACTCATTGAAGTTATCTTGGGTTTCGGACATAATAAACTCATTTTATTATGAGGTTACATCTTAATAAGCCTTGTTAAAATCTATTAACATATGAAAAAACCGTATTCCATAAACCTAGAAATTCAAACTATAGATGAAATAAGAAAACTGGCCGATAAGAAAAAAATTGCCCCTAGGGTCATGGCTAGGGTCCTAATCCTTGATGGATTAGAAAGGGAAAACGCCAATAATGTGGGTTTTGAAGGGGGTGTTTGATTGAGCCGTCATTACTCCCGGGAACACTGCCTGCAATGCCTTGGCGATATTCCTCCTTCGAGAATGTCCAACGATCCCCCTGAATTCTGGGACAACGACGTTTGCAAGAGCAAGTTCCTAATTCAATCCGGGATAGGCTCTGCTTTTGATATAGTCTGGCCAGAGCCTAGCTTCGCTTACAACCCATGCCTTGCGATTATCCGAGCTGGACCACCCGACACCCCTGGAGCGAGGGCGATCTACCGGATCAAGCTCAGGCCGAGAGAGATTGACCAGGACCTTTGGGACAGGAAGGAGAGAAAGCCGAAGATCTGACGGATAACGGAGGGATGGGATGCAACAAAATAATTCAACAACACCTTTGAAGACCCGGGCAATCGTCATTCGATGCTCGGACCAGGCTTTTTACGATCTGCTTAACGTGATCAGGTCAGCACCGGAAACCTTCCTGGTCTATTCTAAGACCAGTCAGCTCAAGCTGATAATCAAGGAGGAGGCATTTAATTGACCACCTACTTCAGCTCCATGCCCCTCCCGGCTTTCTGGGATCGACAGAGGGTCCGGGGATTCTCCCCTAAGGGCGAGGAGGTCTGGATCAAGCGATATCGGGTCTTCACCGTGAAAGGACGGTCCACGATCCTAGAGTTTATTGGTGAGTTTCGGCCTGGGAATGCTTGGACCATCGCTGAACGGCTGATCTGCGAGAACGATTCGATATGCAAGCTCCTTCCCATAGAGAGGACCTTCGGCCTAGAGTTCCAGATCGGTCTATTTTACAGGGTTTATGTAGATCCGAGGACCCGGAGCAAGATGGCCTATCCCCAGGCCAAGGATAGGGGGTTTGCATGGCTCCGTAGAACGCAATTCCTCAATGGAGGTGAGCCCCTTGGTCCAAGGTGATGAGCTGTTCCCCAATGGAGAGCTGACCATCGTTGTCAAGGCCAGCAATGAGGACATAGAGCATTTCCTGGCCTGGTTGGTCCTCAACCTGGAGCCGGGTCAGTTCTACGTCCACCGAGCCCAGAAAAGCAACGGGAGGGTCATTGTCGTTCAGGGGAGGTCCTTGGATGCTGGACAATGATGATGAGCTGAACGCCCGGGAGCAATATCAGGACCAAGCCACCGAATACGCCAAGCCTATTGGCCATGTCCTTTACTGGAAGGGAAAGGGGAAGACGATGGACGCAAAGAGCCCCATAGTCATCCTGGCTTTGCTGAATAAGGACGATCTTGACGATTATTTCCTGGACATTTCCCACTATCTCAAGATGTTCACCAAACGCCCTAGGGTAAGATGGCCGCCGAACAACCAGAAAGGGCTTTTCATCCAGGTAACAGAGGGCATAATGAGGGACCTGGAGGCCGAGATCGTCTATAGATTCTACCATCCCGGCGAGAGGGCGAGAGGGAACAAGAAGGCCGTTATTCTCGCCCTCTTCGCTTACGGGAAGGACCCCGACAACCTCATAATCGTCATGGGAACGGTCCCCTACGGACAAAGCTCCGATATGATCGCCCGGATCATGGAAAAGGAGCCCCGGCTGGTATATCAGGCCGACTGGATGAGCGAGGATTTCATCACATCCTTCGAGGAATGGGCTCTGGGGGCGTGAACGTGGAGATATCCAGCAGCCCCGGGGTCCAGGTGGACCCCTCCGATACCAGGACCGTCATTTCCCGTCAGGCATACTGGATCAATTCGGTATTGCAGAGGTTGAAATCGGACAGGCCGATATTGCTGAGTTACAGCAAGAATTTCAAGGGGGAACGGGTCCCCCTGGCCAGTGATGAGTGGTTCCGTAATAACTGGAAGTTCCGTTATGACGGAGATGGCCGGGTCTATGGCCGATTGATAATGCTCAACGAGATCGTCCTGGAGCTTGATGCTGACGATTGGACGGTCCAGGCTGAAGAAGGAGAGAAACTAAGGTCATACCTGGATAGGCAGGGTGTTCCTTTCGTCATGGGATACTCTGGCAACAAAGGTCTTCATTTCCATATCTTCCTGGACGATGATAAGCTCCGAAAGGTCTTCCACGAGTTCAAGGATGATGATCAGGTCGATAAGTATCGGCTAGCCAGGAAGACTTTAGCCAAGGTCCTCATCCTGGGCTCGGGGATGAATGATAAGAGGGCAAAGGTCGACTCTTCCCGGATAGAATGGAGTTCCAGCACCCAGGGAGCCCTGATAAGGGAGTTCGGCTGCCTGAGGGACAACGGACAGAGCAAGACGTTGATCACCGAGATCCCCAAAGAGAAACCGAAGCTCGGCTCCCTGCCCTTGGTGATACCCCAGGACGTTAAGCCGTGGGGCATGGAGGGTTTCGAGGGAAAGCTTGAGGAAGAATACCAAAAAGAGGTCAAGAGGGCTGAAAAGTGGGTTTCCGAGCCCCTGACGGTCCAGGGACCGATAGAGGACATCCCCTGCCTAAATGCCATGCTCATGGGGCTTGAGGAAGGGAAGCGGCATAACGGGGGCTTCTACCTGACCCACCTGTTAGCGTTAATGGGGAGGTCGAAGGATGAGGCTTCCCAGGTCCTCCAACGTTACGCCAAGGCTTGCAACGGGGATTCGGACCTGGAAAGGCAGGTCCAGGATACTGTCGTTTCCATTTATCGGGAAGGGAGCCCCAGGTTAACGGCGAAGGCTCCCCTTTGCTACCGGATCAGGCAGGACATGGGGGAGGCGGTCTGCAACCGTAAGGAATGCCTCTTCTTTCGAAAGCCGAAGGAAGAAGAGAGGATCTTCAACCTAAGGACCGCCTTGAAGGAGGCTGAGCCATTCCAAGATGGAAAGGAGAAAGGCTTTGTCATTCCCTCATTTGGTCCTAATTGCATTAAGACGGTTAATGAGTGGGCAGAGATTGATAAAAAATTGGGTGCGGAATTAAGTGCCAGGGCTGATAAGTTCGATAGAATCCTCTGGCCATTGCCGGGAAGGATAAGTCTGGATGATGACCCGAGGAACCTCCTGGAGGACCTGGTCGTTTTCATCAAGGATTATGTTGAATTCCCTTCGGAGAGGACATATTATGCCTTTGCAGCCTGGATAATGTGTTCCCACCTCATCGATTGGTTATCTCATGCCCCCCGGATTATCGTCAATGCCCCAACCGAGCATGGAAAGGGGAGGGTCTGCAAGATGGTTGCCCTACTTTCATATCGTGGGGTTTATCTCGGAGATCCATCGATTGCCGTCCTCTACCATCTTACCTCATGGGAGAGAGCGACAATCGTTATCGATGAGCTGCAAGACATCGCCAAGAGCCAAAAGGAGCTATTCATCAGGATAATGGGGGTCTTCAAGCTAGGATTCGATATTGGAACGAACATACCTAGAATGAATCCAGACAACACCGAGATTGATGCTTTTCAGACCTATTCATTCTGGATAGTTGCCTCCAAGGATTTCCGTTTCAGTGAGGACCAGCAGAACAGGTCCATAATGATCACAATGAGAAAGAGAACCCGGGAGTTGAAACCGGACCCGATGAATGATAAGGAGGCATTAGAGAGAGCTTCGGCACTTCGAACCAGACTCTACAGCCTCAGAATCAGGATTGGTCTTGGCTTGGTGGACATTGATCCAATGCTCAGGTTTGCTTATGATCTCTCCAGTAAGAAGAATTATGAATATTTCGAAGCCGAAGAAGGATCGGATAAAACAAAGTTACAGTCGATCCCGATTGTATTCAGCGATAGGACCAGAGATAAAATCAGGGCGTTAACAGTTCCATGCAAGCTCTTTGGACATGAGAGCGAGGTCCTGACAACGATTGCCCTATCTCAGGAAAGAGCATTGATGGAAGAGAGATCGACATTCGATGCTCAAGTATTCCATGCTCTACAATTGGTATTGGACAACAATAAAATACTGACTGAAGTAGAGGTCAACGACCTTTTCAAAGACGAAAAGAGGAAAGATCTTGAAAAGAGGGTAAGCTTCCAATTGAACGGCTCGAATAAGATAACGGTTGATTTGATTAGGAACCGATTAGAAGAAGACCTAAAAGAAAGAGGGGATGAGGTCAGCGAAAGGATCTCCACTCGAACAGTAGGGAACATCCTTCGAAACAATCTATCATTCTCAACCAAGGAAGGAGGGAAAAGAAAGCACTACTTAACACCCCGGGGTTTCTTCGAATCCTATCGTTCATGCTTGAGTGCTTTTGGCAGCCGATTTGATGTTAAGGAGGAAACCTAACTCACTACTCACCCTTAACTCACCCATTTATTTTTGAAGAGCCAGCCAAGCGTTTGGGTGAGTAAGGTGAGTTAGGTGAGTTACGGGAATTAGGGCGTTAGAGGGGGTAAGAAAGATTGAATAGCTCTGATGGTAATATTACCCCCGAAGGGTCTTCGAATGTGCGAAGAAAGAGGACCCTCAAGAACGCCGATAGCAAGGGGGTTGAGGGGTTGCGATTAGGTCGTTACCCCTTCGCCGCTGCAACGAATTTCTACCTGCAGAGTAGAAAGGGAACGATAGCAGATTCGACATATACGGAGGATGAAAGAAAGCTGAGATACCTAGGGAGCGTGCTTGAGAAATTGAAGAAGGATGGACTGATAACTACAACGGACCCCCGGATCATGGGCAGGAAGGAGATCCAAGAATTCTTGATCTGGATGAGGAGGGAGGGATTGGACCTGGACACCCAGAAAAAATACCTCCATCACCTCCGAGCTTTGCTCAGATTCTCCAAGAATCATATCATCGAGGATATGAAGGCCGAAGGGGTCAAGTTCCCAACCAGTCCGAAGAAACCGATCAGGACCATTGAGCTGGACGATCTCCAGACAATCTTCAAGACCGTCAATCAAATGGAAGGATGGAAAGGGATCATGGCCAGAGGAATGGTTGCCCTCTATTTTGCTACAGGGGTCCGGCCTAAGGAGCTTAGGCTGGCTCACCTGGAGGACCTTAACCTCAAGAAGATGACTCTGTTTATCAGACATCCAAAGGGGGAAGGTTCCTGGGCAGCTTCAACGACAATTGACCTGATCAGGCCGGATATGATCCCAATGATCGAGCAATATCTTCAAGAGAGGGAAGAAGTGGTAATGAAAAAAGGATTTCCAAGGGCTCTAGCACTCTTCCCCAATCTCAGCCTAGGACCAAACGCTTTCTACTCTGCCAACCACTTTGGGAAGGTCAAGAGGGAGATCGAAGCCTTATGCAACGTGAATTTCAAACTGAAGGACTTCAGACCGACCTTGACCTCCTTAACCGTGAACGGGGACCTCAGCAGGCTCCCGGCGATGTCGGCGCAATTGAGGCATAGCAGCTACAGCACTACTCAAAAATACTATCTCAAAATGGAGGAAGGTGCTGCCGGAAAACAGCTCAAGGACGCTTGGAAGGACTCTCCTATCCTGGCTCCTCAAAATGCTAGAAACCCCGTTATTGGAAGAAAATTCGACATATCTGGATATAGTTAGTGGTGGACACTGGGGGATTTGAACCCCCGGCCTCCGCCTTGCGAAGGCGGCGATCTTTAGCGGCGTCGTGAAGACGCATCCGCTGATCTAAGTGCCCGTGCGAGAGTCAGGAATCGAAACCAGGTTTATAATCCTTTGCTGTTCAGCCCAGGAGCTTTCTGGCCTTGGCCACCACGTCGTCGGTCATCTCCGGCGCGAAGCCCAGATAGTTGGCCGGGTCCATTACCTTGGCCAGCTCCTCCTTGCTGAAGTGCTTCTTGACCTCGGGGTTCTGCGATAACGCCTTCTCCAGGTTCCATCCCTTCTCCTCGGCCTTCATGCTTGTCGTGCGCACTATCTCGTGGGCGTCCTGCCTACCGATGCCTTTGGATGTCAAAGCCATCATCACCGGCTCGGCCATGATCATCCCGTTGGCGGCCTTGATGTTACGCAGCATGTTCTCCTTGTTCACGGAGATCCCGCGGAACACCGTCTCCATCTTGGCCAATATGTCGTCGGTGAGTATCATCACATGCGGCAACGTGAAGCGCTCCGCAGAGGAGTTGCTGAGGTCCCTCTCGTGCCAAAGGAGCATGTTCTCGAACGTTGGTGTGATGAAACCTCGAACGACGCGGCTCAGACCGCAGATGTTCTCCGAGGTGATCGGGTTCCTCTTCTGGGCCATGGTGGAGCTGCCCACCTGCTTCTTGGCGTCGAAGGACTCGGCCACCTCGGCTATCTCCGAGCGCTGCAGGTTGCGTATCTCCGTGGCGTACCTCTCGCAAGAGGTGCAGATGCAGGCCATAAGGCAGACCAGCTCGGTGTAGCGGTCGCGACAGACGACCTGTGTGGCTGCCTCCTCATATCCCAGTCCAAGGTCCTTCATCATTAGGGCCTGAACCTCCCTGGCCTTCGGGCCGAGCGCGGCGGCGGTGCCGATCGCTCCGGAGAGCTTACCGACGCACACCCGCTTGCGTGCCTCGCGAACACGCTCGACGTGCCTCATCACCTCCGAGACGTAACCGGCCACCTTGAAGCCGTATGTCGTAGGAATGGCGTTCTGTCCGTGCGTCCTCCCCATGCACATGGTGGCGCGATGATTCTCGGCCAGATCGGCCAAGGTTGCCAGAAGGGCGAGCAGGCCCGCCTCCACGATGTCCAGGGCGGCCTTGAGCTGCAGGGCGGTGGTGGTGTCGATGATGTCGTTGGACGTGGCACCAAGGTGAACGAAGTTGCCGGCGGTGCCGCACTTCTCTGAAAAAGCCTTGACCACCGCCATGACGTCGTGCTTGGTCTCCGCCTCGATCTCATAGACCCTATCCCTGGTGACTATGTCGATGGAAGCGGCGCAGGTGATCTCCCTGGCAGCGGAACGAGGAATGTTCCCGGCCTTGGCGTGGGCCCGGGCGAGCGCGGCCTCCACCTTGAGCTGGAGGTCTATCCTGCGGTCCTCGGAGAATATGGCCTTCATCTCCTTGCGACCGTACCGGAAGTCTAAGGGACATATCAGCATTGAACACACCGTTCACGAATAGAGTTCAAGTGATGATGCTCTTGGCATATAAGCTTACTATCGCGCGAAGGGCGCATCGGATGATAATCAGGGGGGATTCATTAATATGCCCCATCCGGATATATTCGCCAGGTGCGACGTGAGCTCAACAACCGCAGGGGCGCTGCCCCGGGAGATAATCGACTTCCTGCTATCGCCGGGAGGACATTCGCTTCTGATCAAGGGGGACGCGGGCACCGGAAAGACCACCATGGCCCTGCAGATCATCGAAGCGCTTTCCGACAGACAACCCGAGTACTACCTATCATCCCGCGTATCGGACGTGGCGCTCTATCATCAATTCCCTTGGCTAAAGGAGAGGGTGGAGAAGAACCAATTGATGAGGGCCGGCATGGCCTTCCTCCGCCGCTCCTGGAACAGGGACGGTTCGAAACGGAGCGACCTGGAAGAGGTCGAGATGCATGTGGACCGACGGGAGCTCAACCGCCTGGAAGGCCAGATAGAGGCGGGCGAGCTGGGCCTGGAGGATGATGATGGCCCCTTGGTCAATCCCGACGGCTCGGTTACGGTGGAGGTGGGCTCCATGCTCCCAGAGCTGGAGATGGCCTACGACATCGCCGAGACCAACCTGCCCAAGAAGACCCTGGTGGTCCTGGATTCAGTGGAGGCTCTGGCGGAGAACTACGGCATCCCCGCCTATCGAATAATGAGCGCCCTGCAGAAGGACCTGGTGGAGAAGGCCGGCACGAACATCGTGTTCGTCATGGAGACCGCCGAGCGCAGCCATCTGGACTATCTTGGGGACGGTATCGTCGTCCTGCGCAACACGGTCCATGGCAATAACCGCGTGCGGACGATAGACATCGAGAAGCTGCGAGGTTCGTCCATCAGGAACTGGAGGTACCTGTTCACCCTGGAGGGCGGACGGGTGACCGTGGTGGACCGGGACCTCGACCTGAACGGGATGGAGCTCACCAGGAACGATGAGGAGCTGTCGGCCGGACGGGGCTCCTTTGGCTGGTCGGAACTGGACCGCCTGTTCGGTGGGGCGCCGCTCGGCTCCCTGACGCTGGTGGAGATCGGGGCGGGACTCCCGATGGAGCTGCTGGAGAGGATGGAGGCCGCCCTGGTCGGAGAGCATCTCCGGCAGGGAAGGGGGGTGCTGTGGTACCCTCAGCGCACCCTCGATCACGGTTCCCTATCTGAAAGGCTGCATAACGCCCCCTTGGAGACGCTGCACGTCCTGGACGTGGGCGATGCCGACGGCTCCCAGCCCTATGTGAAGAAGATGGAGGGGGCGGACCTGGCCAACGACCTGCGCTGGGATTCCCTGAAGTACCTGCTCAAGGATTCCAAGGAGCCGTACCTATCACTGCTGGGCCTGGACGCCCTGGAGGCCGTCTACGGCAAGGTCATTCCCAAGCTGATGCAGCACGTGGACCTGATGCGCCGGGGCGGGCACATGGTGGTCCTGGAGGCCACGGACGGCTCGGCCGGGCTGGAGACGCTCAGCCACCAGGCCCGATTGCATCTCAGGCTGGAGAACCTGAACGGATCGGTGCTGCTGCGGGGGATCAAACCTACCACCATATGCCATTGCCTGGACCTGACGGAAGGCGTACCCCTCTGGAAACCGATGCTCTGACGTTATCAGCCATGATATCCGGGAACGGGGGATTATATTCCCGCTGGGACTTGGAGATAGCATGGCCAAGGGCGCCCTGAACCTGTCTAGGCTTCTGGCGGACGAGTACTCCGGCCGGATCCTCAGTCTGACGTTCTCCCAGCCTCGTTCCGTTCAGGAGATCTGCGCCCTGTCCGGCATACCGATAGCGGTGGCCTACCGCAGGACCAACGCCCTGGAGGCCGCCGGACTGATCAAATGCCTGCGCACCGAGGTCTCCCCCAGCGGAAAGAAGTGCAAATACTTCATGTGCCAGGTGGACGTGGCCCGATTGACCTTCCGGGATGGCCGCTTCGAGATAGAGGTAGAATGGAGGGACCGCGCCCGGCCGGAAATGCTCCGCATACCGGAATGAGATCCCCCAAGGATTATTATCTTGGTAAGGCGCTGTAAGTCGCCAGATGGGGAAGGAAGACCTGCTGGGCAAGTCCCGGCTGCTGACGGACGAGTACGCGGTCAAGATTCTCATGGCCACTGTACGTTCCCCACGCAGCGCCCAGCAGATATCCGAGCAGTTCGGCATACCTATCGCCGCCTGCTACCGGAGGATCAGGGACCTGGAGGTGGCCGGCCTGATCCGCTGCACGGAAAGACGATTATCAAGGCAGGGGAAGCGGGTCTGCTACTACCAGTCCAGGGTGAGAACGGCCGCCCTGCAGTACGAGAACGGGCGACTGAAGGTGAGATTCACCATGCTGGATGAAGCTCCCGACAATGACTGGCAGGACGTCGACCTGAGCGCGGACCGCCCCGAGGACGACGGAAGGTGAGCCGCTGTCCGATGCTGGATGGAGCTACCCCATTATCGAAAAAGTTATAAACAGAATCTCTTATGCCTAGTTCCAGGCTTGAGTCTTATTTAATTTAACATTTGAGCGTGAACGTTTATGACAGAACTCTTGGAGGACCTCGACCAGAAGCGTCAATTTAACAACAACGAGGCGGAGAAGCACCGCCGGCTCAGGGATGAACTGAACGACAAGACCAAGGAATGGGTTCAGAAGAGGGACGAACTCAACGCCAAGGTCCGTGAGCTGGTGGACAGTGCTGCCAAGCACCGCGAGAACCGCGACAAGATGAACGAACAGGTGCGAGCCGCCAAGGACGCCCGCGACAAGTTCAACGAACAGGTCAGCGAGCTCAACAAGAAGGTCATGGCCCTGAAGAAGGACAACGTCCCCCAGGAGGGACCGTCCGTGGCCAAGCTGAAGAAGGACCTGAAGCAGCTCGAGTTCATCCACATGACCTCCGGGGACCTTAAGAGGGACAAGGAGAAGGCCCTCGTCGAACAGATGAAGGCCCTCCAGATCCAGATCAAGGAGCGGGAGAAGACCCTGGAGGCCAACGACGAGGTCAGGCAGGCCATCACCCTGTTGCGCGAGGCCAAGGACAAGGCCGAGGAGCAGCACAGGCTGGTCAGCGAATTGGCCGAGGGAGCCCAGAACGAGCACGACGCCATGATCAAGATCTACGAGGAGGCGGACAAGCTCAGGAAGGAGGCCGACGAGGCCCAGGAGAAGTTCATCGAGACCAAGGGCAAGGCCGACGAGGAGCACCGCCGCCACATTGACCACATCCGGCAGGTGCACGATTATGACAAGATCATAACCGGCCTGAGGCAGAAGGCACGCAAGGCCCGCAAGAAGAAGGACGAGAGCGTGGCCATGAAGGAGTCTGAGGAGATCTTCGACAAGTTCAAGCGCGGAGAGAAGCTCAGCACCGAGGACCTCATGGTACTGCAGAAGTCCGGGTACTTGTAAACCACTTAACACCCCATATTCTTTTACCTACTGGCTGCTGGCCGCGGCCGGTTTTTTCCCTGTTTTTAAGAAAAATGGCAAACTATATATATCGTCGAAAAGATAGTAGTGTTCGGGAAGGTCTGGGCTGGTTTTCAGAGTGCATCCCATCCCTTCTGACAGGACTGGTCCTTCCCAAACCCCTTTTTCCTGTTCTCTACGTAGTAAAGGTTATCTAACTCCGTTGGATTGTCAATGAAGGTCTGAAGATGGTATTGGAAGGATTGGGCCAATCACTGCGCGACGTCCTGAAGAAGGTCGCCAACTCCAGCAATGTCGACGAGAAGCTGATCAAGGAGGTGTCCAAGGACATTCAGCGGGCGTTATTGCAGGCGGACGTCAACGTGAAGATGGTCCTGGAGATAACCAAGGAGGTTGAGCGCCGGGCGCTCACCGAGAAGCCCCCCGCCGGCAAGTC
Source organism: uncultured Methanomassiliicoccus sp. (assembly GCA_964585915.1). Classification (GTDB taxonomy): domain Archaea; phylum Thermoplasmatota; class Thermoplasmata; order Methanomassiliicoccales; family UBA472; genus UBA472. The sequence goes on along the minus strand of CAZPFU010000003.1, from coordinate 98,436 downwards.
CGGGCGGGAGCATGTCATCAAGATCATCTACGATGAGCTGGTCAAGATCCTGGGCGAGCAGCGGACCCTGCCGCTGGGCAAACAGGTCATCATGATGGTCGGTCTGTACGGCCAGGGCAAGACCACCAGCGCCGGCAAGCTCGGGCGTTACTTTCATAAGAAAGGGTTAAAGGTCGGCCTCATCGCTGCGGACGTCCATCGTCCGGCCGCTTACGATCAATTGAAGCAGATCGGGGACAAGGTTGGAGTCCAGGTGTACGGCTCGCCGGGCGAGCGTTCCGCCGTCAAGATCGTCGAGGCGGGCATGAGGGAGTTCAGCAACCTGGACGTTGTAATCGTGGACACCTCCGGCAGGCACGCCCTGGAGGGCGACCTCATCGAGGAGATCAAGGCGGTGGCCAAGGTGGCCAACCCCAGCGAGAGGATATTGGTCCTGGACGCCAGCGTGGGGCAGCAGGCCGGGCCGCAGGCCCAGGCCTTCCACGATGCGGTGGGCGTGACATCCGTGATCCTCACCAAGATGGACGGCACGGCCAAGGGCGGCGGGGCGCTCTCCGCCGTCTCCCGCACCAAGGCGCCCATCGTGTTCATCGGCGTGGGCGAGCACCTGGAGGACCTGGACCCCTTCATCCCGTCCCGCTTCATATCCCGCCTGCTGGGAATGGGCGACCTGCAGTCCCTGATGGAGACCGCCAAGGAGACCATCACCGAGGAGCAGGCGATGGAGACCACCAAGAAGATCATGTCCGGCAAGTTCTCCCTGAAGGAGATGTACGAGCAGATGGAGATGCTCACCAGCATGGGGCCGCTCAAGAAGCTCATGAGCATGCTTCCGGGCATGGGCGGGGGCCTGCAGGACAAGGTCAACATCGAGGAGACGCAGGAGCGCCTGCGGCGCTTCCGCATCATCATGGACTCCATGACCGAGGAGGAGATGGAGAACCCCAAGCTTATCAAGTCCTCCCGGGTCATGCGCATCGCCCGCGGCTCGGGCATGGACGCCAAACATGTCCGTGAGCTGCTGCAGCAGTACAACACCTCCAAGAAGGCCGTGCGCGGCTTCATGGGCAACCGCAAGCTGCGCAAGCAGCTCATGAAGCAGATGCAGGGCGGCGGACTGGAGGGGCTGCAGTGAGGCGTTACATCGTGATCGGCCACAAGGCCGCCACCGCCGCCGACTTCAAGCTGGACGACCTGGCCGGAGGCGCCGGCCGTCTGGACGTGCTGCTCAGGTGCATCAACTCCGCCTTCTTCCTGAGTCACGACATCCGCAAGGACGTGGAGGTCATCCTGGTGCTGCAGGGACCGCCCGGACCGGTGCGCACCATCCGCCTGGTGGGCGGGGAGCTGCGCTACCTGAACCCGGACGAGAGGAGCACCGGGGCGCTGATCCGGAACGCCCTGATGAGGGACGCCCAGACCGAGGAACGCAGCACGCCTGGCATTTACGTCAGTACGCGTACGTACCAGGACGTGCTCGGCCTTCTGGGGGAGGGTACGGAGATCGTCTACCTCAAAGAGGACGGCATGGACATCCGCGATACGGAGCTGCCGGAGAACGTTACCTTCGTGCTGAGCGACCACATGGACCTCACCCCGGACGAGGAAGGGCTGCTCCTGCAATACAGGCCAAAGGTGGTCAGGCTGGGTCCGGTGTCCTATCACGCCGACCATTGCATCACCATCGTGAACAACGAATTGGACAGGCGCTCGGCCTGACCGAATCTTTATATCCCCCATCGAAGGTCCGATTAACATGAACCAGAAGATCGCCCAGCATCGGCATTGCAGGTCCTGCGGCAAGGCCTTCGTGGGCGATGACCGCTATTGTTCCGAGGAATGCGAGAAGGGGAACGAGGAGACCCTGCGCAAGAAGAAGCGGCAGTTGCTCACCCTCTACGTGGTCAGCGTCATAATAATGATAGGTGCCCTGGTGCTATCGGTGCTATGATGAAGGTCGGCGTAGGCGGCACGTTCAACGTTCTCCACAAGGGCCACCGCAGGCTGCTGGAAACGGCCATGGCCAATGGCGATGAGCTCGCCGTCGGCCTGATGAGCGACGATTATTGCCGGAGGCACAAGACCGTGGTGCTTCCGTATGCGGAGAGGGAGAGGGGGCTGCGGGAGTTCCTGGAGGCGAAGGGCGTCAAGTTCGCTCTGGTCCCTTTGAACGTCAAGGAGGGGACCGCTCCCTCCGACCCGGACCTGGACGTCCTGGTGGTATCGCAGGAGACCCAGGCCCTGGGACCTAGGATCAACGACATGCGGCTGCGGAACGGATTGCGGGCGGTGCGCATCGTGGTCATGCCGTACGTCCTGGCCGATGATTACCGGCCGATAAGCTCCACCAGGGTGCTGGAGGGGGATATAGATGCCGAGGGACGCTTGCTCCGTCCGCTGCTGGTCAACGTCGGTTCCGACAACCCGGTCAAATTGGCCGCCACGCGCGAGGTCCTGCAGAGGTTCCATCCCCAACTGACGGTGAACGCCGTCGCCGTGACCAGAACGGTGGGCGAGCAGCCCTGGGGAAGGGAGGCGGAGAAGGGGGCGGAGGCCAGGGCCAGGGAATGCCTGGGAAAGGGCGACCTGGGGGTGGGCATCGAGGCCGGGGTCCTGGAGAGGGATGACGGCCTGTACGACGTGCAGCACTGCGTCATCGTGGACGGGACCGGATGGGTCACCAAGGGCCACGGCATGGGCTTCCGCTATCCCCCGGCCATCGCGGAACTGGTGCGCGGAGGCATGACCGTAGGCGATGCCTGCGCCCAGCTGTTCGAGGAAGGGGACCAGGGCTCGGGAAAAGGGGCCATCGGCATATTGACCAACGGAGCGCTCGATCGAAAAATGTTGACGGAACAGGCCGTGCTAGCGGCCATGGTCCCCCGCATAAGGAAGGAGCTTTACCTTTAAACGGTCACCTTGTCCCTGGCCTTGCGGATGAAGGTCAGGTAATCCTCCTTGGTGGCGCAGTTTTTGGGACCGACGCATCCGAAGCGGCCGTACTTCAGGCAGTAATCGCCGCCGATGCAGTGCGGGCATGACGCCTCCCGGTCCTCCATCTGGCACTTGTCCTTGATGCAGGCGAAGCCATAGTACAGGCCGTTGCATCTGCCGTCGGGTCCCAGGCGGGGGCAGTCGCTCATTTCCGCCACACCCCCGGATAGGCCAGATCATGATGGCGGTACCAATCCTGCCGCTCTTTGAAGGTCGATGGCGCCCTCTCGCGCAGGGTGCAGTCGCCGTCCCCCACGCACCTCATGCTAGGCACCTTCCCGTTGGCGCAATAGCTATCCCTGTACCGATAATCGCACATCGAGCTCCCATCCTGCTCTGACAGCGGCAATATATAGATTCAAGGGTGTTAAATAATTTACCCGGAATTTATCGGAACCTTGAATCGGGCTTGTTCTCCCATAGTCCGAACTTGTTGCCTTCGGTGTCCAAGCACACCGCCAAATAACCGAACTCCCCGACCTCCGTCCGCGGAAGCACCACCTTGCCGCCCAGCTCGAGCGTTCTTTTCAGGGTCTCCTCCACGGAACCCACGCCGACGTAGTTGGTGATGCCGGTGTCCCACTCGTTCTTCTTACCCATACCCCCGCCCAGTGATGGTCTTCCGTGCTCATCGAACGTCATGATCCCAAAATATTCGACGGGCCCGGGCATGCGCTCGAACTTCCAGCCGAACAGCTTTTCGTAGAAGGAGGCGGCCCGGCCCAGGTCCTCGGCCGGAAGGTCGAAATGTACTATCGTGGCCATGATGACGCACCTACGGAATCTTAGATGCTGCGTCGATAAATCATTTGCCATCCGCCGTTTATATCTGCCCTCGGCGGCGTGACGCTCACGCACGAAGGCCGCCTCTCGAAAACGCATAAATAATCGCCTTCATCTCAAGAAGGCATGGCCGATGGGGAAGAGCTTCGGAGGGCGGCGAAGATAGCGCTGACGGAATGCCTAGCCGTCAAGGAGGGGGAGAGGGTGCTAATCGTCACCAACCTGGGCGGTGACGTTTTCGATATCTGTCAGGAGATCTTCCGGCAGGCCGAGGAACTGAAAGCGGTCCCGGTCATGGTGGTCCAGCAGGACAAGGACAATTTCAAGATGGCCGACCCTGCGGTACTGGACGCCCTGAAAGGCGAGCCGGAGGTCATCGTCACCATATGCCGCGGGCGCATCGGGAAGGACCCCTACGGCATGCGCATAGGATACGTGGGAAGGGACGGGGAGAAGTACACCCATCTCTACGACAAGGTCCTCGACGGGGACAAGCGCAGCCGTTCCTTCTGGTCGCCCAACTGCACCCGTGAGATATTCGAGAGGGGGGTGCCCATCGATTACGCTTTGCTCAGGAGGAACGCCAAGGCGCTGAAGGAGAGGATCGATGCCGGCAAATCGGTAAGGGTCACCTCCCCGGCGGGCACCGACGTCCGTTTCGGAATAGACGGCCGTCAGGGCCGCTACGATGACGGTGATTTCACCCTTCCCGGAAGGGGGGGCAACCTGCCCACCGGGGAGGTATATGTCTCACCGGCCAACGGTTCGGCCGAAGGCATCATCGTCTTCGATGGGACGGTGGACCTGGACACCCACGCGGAGATGCCCGACGTTCCCGTTCGGGTCAGGTACGAGAAGGGCTTCGCCGTGGAGATCTCCGGAGGGGAGACCGCCCGAAAGCTGGAGTCATTGCTGGATCGCTCCGCGGCAATGGCCCGGGAGCAGGGGAAGCCGGAGGAGGAGCGGAACGCCCGCCACCTCGGCGAGCTGGGCATCGGCCTGAACCCCAATGCCAAGATGTCCTGCAATACCTTGGAAGATGAGAAGGTCGGCGGGACGGTGCACTTCGCCATCGGCATGAACCTGGAGCACGACGCTCACGCCCTCATTCACCTGGACTGCCTGGTGCTGCGGCCGGACGTCTACGTGGACGACGAACTGATCATCAAGGAAGGGAGACCCCTGGTCTGAAGCGATCGCTGGTCGCCACAGACAGCTCTGGACCCGAGGACGCCTAAAGAAACATGGTCAGCGAAGGGAAAGGGTGAAACGAGATGGTCCTAGGATACCGCGGGTTCGACCGCCGGATGTGGGTCCTCTTCTGGTCGATGCTGATCGACGGGGTGGGCTACAGCCTCATCGGTCCATACATCCTTCTTTTCATGGAGCAGGACCTGGAGGTCTCCATGGCCCTGGGCGGCCTGGTGCTCACCGTCGCCGGGGTCATCGGCGCCGCGGGCAACATGATCGGGGGGTTGATGGCCGACCGTTACGGTAGGCGCGGGGTCATGGTGGCCTCGATGCTCCTGCGGAGCCTGACCTTCGTGCTGTTGGCCGTGGTTGTCACCTATCGACCCGATTTCCTGATCATCGCCGCGCTGCTCACCCTCAGCTATTTCTTCGGCGGGGTGTTCCAGCCGGCCAACAACGCCATGGTGGCCGACGTGACCGAGCCGGCCAAGCGCATGGAGGCCTACGGGCTGCTGAGGGTGGCCTGGAACCTTGGTTTCGCGGTCGGACCGATCATCGGCGGGGCGCTCATCCTCATATCCTTCCCGCTGACCTTCACCATATCGGCGGTCATATCCTTCTTCGCCGCGCTCATCGTGGCCCTGATGCTCACCGAATCGTACGTTCCGGTGCCCAGGGAGAAGAAGGAGCCTGGGCTGAAAGGGTTTGGGAACCTGAAGCCGATATTCCTGCTGTTCTGCCTGTTCACCCTGCCGTTGTTCGTCATGTCCGGGCAGTTCGGCTCCACCTACACCGTTTACGCCAACGAACGGGTAGGCATCGACACCGTGACCATCGGGCTGGTCTTCGGTCTGAACGGCTTAATGGTGGTCCTCCTGCAGATGCCCATCAGCCGATGGCTGACGGAACGGAACCCGTACATGGGGATGCTGGCCGGGTCGGTGGTCTATTCCGTGGGGTACCTGCTGGTGGCGGCGGTGACGGACGGTTGGTGGCTGGCGCTCACCATGATCATCATCACCTTAGGGGAGATCATCGTGGTGCCGGTGTCCAACGCGCTGACCGTGCTCCTCGCACCGGACGATTCCCGCGGCAAGTACCTCGGGGTGTTCGGGGTCGTCTCCTCCTTCGGCTGGTTCGGCTCCACCTTCATCGGCGGCATCCTGTACGACACATACGAGAACGGGTGGATGATGTGGGGCATACTGGCCTCCTTCGGTGCGTTGACGGCCTTAGCGATGGTACCGCTGTGGCTGCGCACCAGGACCAGCAGCCCGGCGAAGAGCTGAGAAAGGGAGCGCCGAGGGGGAGATTCGAACTCCCGAGGTACAGGTACCACCGGTTTTCAAGACCGGCGCCGTTGTCCGGGCTTGGCTACCTCGGCTTGTTTAAACGATTTTCTCTCCGCGCCCGGACATGAGGTCCTGCAGGTCCAGCTCGAAGGCTATGACCGGGTGGCCGAGCTCGTAGGCGGTTATCACCTGCGGGTGCAGCTCCCCGAAGTGCCCGACCGTGCGGCCGTTGACCTTCACCAGGGCGCATCTTCCGGGGATGAACATGCCCAGATCGCCGGGGAGCAGCGAGCACTGCACGCTCAGCTCCTTGAGCACGCCCTCGGCCAGGGACTTCATCTCGGTGAAGCCGGCCTTGGAATGTATGGACATGACCGCCAGATGCTTCCTACGCTTGGCGTCGATGACCACGTCCCCCACCTCGAAGATGCGTTGCGGAAGATCGCGGTGCTTGCTCTTGCGGAGCACTGTCAAAAGGGAGGGTAACAGATGTACGCGCAGGCAGTTGTGGTCCTCGCTGACCGGGTTCAACACCTCCACTGTCTGGACCTCCGGGAACGGGACCTTGGAGAACTGCTCCTCCATGGAGGATAGGGTGAGGGTGGTCACCTCCCAGTGACCGTAGCCGACCAGCATCTGGCGGACCAGGTCGGCCACCCTTTCCATGCGCCTCTCGCCGCCGATGGTGCGCGAGACCGGCTTCGAGCTGCCGAAGTTCTCATAGCCGAAACCGATGGCCACGTCTTCGACGACGTCGGCCTGGTGTATGAGGTCCATGCGCACCGGGGAGGAGGAGACCTTGACCTTGCGTCCCTTCGGCTCAGCGGAATAGCCCATGCGGGTGAGGCATTGGCACATGGCCAACGGTTCAAGGTCCAATCCCAAAGCGGCGTTCGTTCTGTCCACGTCCAGAAGCCACTGCTTCGGGCGCAGGTTGGGGGTCATCCCCTTCTCCTCGCCGCGCAGGGTGATGGTCTCGATCACCCCGCCCCTTTCGGCTATGGACGTGCAGACGATGTTCAGAACGCCGTTGATGGTGTTCTGGTCCGTTCCGGTGACGTCGATGAAGAGGTTCTTGGTCTCCGGGGTGACCGTGGTCAATCGACCGTTGATTATCGGCGGGAAGGATAGGACGTCGTTGTTGGCGTCCAATATTATGGGGTACAGGTCCTTTCCGTCCAGGAGCTGTTTGTAGTCCTTGCCCTTCTCGTGCTTCTCCAGCACCTCGGCCAAGGTCATGGTCTCCTCCTTGGCCAGGGGTACGAAGGATATGGAACCCGGTGCAACGGCCTTGTACACGAACGGGGGGCGTACCTTGTCCAGGTCGTGCACGCCGATGGCCACCTTGGCCCGCTTGCGCCCGACGGTCAGGTGCAGCTTCTCCTGCAGCTCCATGAGCGAACGGATGCCCTTGTCGTCCAGGGTCACGCCACTGATCACCGCTCCCACCACGTAAGGGCGGACGCCCTTGACCGAGGGTTCGACCTTCATGACGATGTCGGAGGCGGAAATATCGTAGGTGCGCAATCCTAGTTCGATATCAAAGAAGGAGCGCAGCGCCCTCGCCAAACCTTCAACGGAGTACAGGTCCGGGCGGTTGGGGAAGAACTCGATGGAGGCCTCCTTGGTCGCTGGGTCGAAATCGTGGAAGTCCGCCCCGATCATCGGGATGCGGTCCAGGACCTCCTTGTCCTCCATCTTGGTACCCATCAGGGACTTCAAGTCCTCCAGGTTGAAGTTGATGACTGGCATTGCGTCCGCACCATGGGGTAGAAGGTATATGAGGGTTTTTAATTTAGATAGCGGACCCCGTTCACCTTCCCAGGGCCTTGTGGGCCTTGCCCAGCTCGCCGGCGGATTGGGCCGCCAGGGTGGACAGTTCCCCGGCCAGGACCAGGGAGCCGGCGATCTCCGCCAGCTTCTTGGCCTTTCCTGCACCCAGGCAATCCATCATCGAGAGCGCCTCGCTCTGGCATGGCAGTCGCGTTCCCCCGCCGACGGTGCCGATCTCGATGCATGGTAGACGCACCGACAGGTAAACCCCCTCCTCGCACAGTTCGCAGGTTGTGCTGGCCATGCTGCCCTCCACCACCTGGGCGGCGTCCTGCCCGGTGGCTATGTAGAAAGCCGCCAGCATGTTGGCGGCGTGCGCGTTGAAACCGTACGACAGGGACATGGAGCTTCCCACCAGGTTCTTGCGGTAGCAGGTCTCCACCATCGCCTCTGGGGTGGTGTGCAACTTCTCCTTGACCAGCTCCGCGGGGATCCTTACATCGGCCAGGACGGTCTTTCCGCGCCCGTCGATGAAGTTCATGGCTGCCGGTTTCTTGTCCACGCACATGTTGCCGGAGACGGAGATCAACTTGACGTTGGTCCTCTCCTCGATCAGCCGGCAGGCCGCCTCGGTGGCGATGGTGCACATGTTCATGCCCATGGCGTCCCCGGTCTCGTAGGAGAACCTGAGGAACAACGAGCGGCCGGAGGCGAAGGCCCTCACCTTGACCAGCTTGCCGTGCCTGGTGGTGCCTTCGGCGGCGGCCTTGACCTCCTGATGGTTTTCATTGACCCATTCCACCACCCGCCGGCTGTCCCTTACCCCCTTGGTACGGAACACTGGCGCGCGGGTCATCTCGTCCTTGATGATTATGACCTCGGAACCACCGCTGGCGCTGATGATAGAGGCTCCGCGGTTCACGGAGGCGACCAATGCGCCCTCGGTGGTGGCCAGAGGAACCAGGTACTCACCGTCGGCGTGATCGCCCTTGACCTTTAGCGGACCGACGAAACCCAGGGGCACCTGGATGGTGCCTATCATGTTCTCCACGTTCTTCTCCGCCAGGATGGGGTCGAAGGAGCACTGCCCGGCATGCTCCAAACTTTTACCGGTGAACGATTCGACGGCCTTGCGGCGCTCTTCCATGTCCGACCGGGTCTTTCCCTTGTTCCTGAGACCGCCGTTGGAGCTCATCGGCAAGGAATCAGGGTCGAGTTTAATAACCTTCTCGCCCTTGGCGGGAACGAAAAAGCTAGGTTCAAGATATTTTTAAGTAAACCCGGGGATAATTAATTAAAGGCAATGCCTTAAATTTCATTTTTCCGCTCAAATTGCTTTTCAATTCTACATATAACTACGGGTTAAAGTTTAATATCAGAAGCGTTCATGCGGACGATTCAAGGTGCGATGCACCTAGAGGGCGTTACCAGAAATGTACACTATGAGTCCTATGTCGGGCAAGCTTCTGAACGATGACGAAGCGATGGTGAAGTACGTGAAGGAGAACCAGTGGGGACTGGCTACCGCGATCGACCTGAGAAAGTGCGACCCGGAGAAGATCCGGAGCAAGGAGGTCATCACCCAGTTCGCCATCGACCTTTGCGAGTACATCAACATGAAGAGGTTCGGAGACCCTATCGTGGTCCGGTTCGGGCCCATCCCCAAGGTTGAGGGATACTCCCTGGCCCAGCTGATCGAGACCTCCATGATCTCCGGCCATTTCGCCGAGGACACTGACCGCGCGTTCATCGACGTGTTCAGCTGCCGCGAGTACCCTCCCCAGAAGACCGCCGCCTTCTGCAAGAAGTACTTTGGCGCCAAGGAGATGGAGTACTCCGTATCCTTCAGGAACTAAAACGCCCGCCTGAAATACAGGACCCAACGACCTTACGCCCCAGCTGCGGCCACCACCGCAGTCTGGTCAAATTACTTCCCACTACTTCCCATCGATCCACCCCTTCTCTGACCGGGTTTTTCCTTGAGATAGGCGCCTTTACATGCCAGGACCATGGAAAGGTTTAAAATCGAACGCCGCATTCGCCACTTTACTTGGGCCCATAGCTTAGCCTGGTTGGAGCGCCCGGCTGATAACCGGGAGGTCAGGTGTTCGAATCACCTTGGGCCCATCCATTCATTGGCTTGACCGGGGTCCGTCCCTTAACGAACCACGGCGGCCTTTCTTAGTTTCCTCGATTCCTTGCGAATTTGTTTAAACGGCTCAGGTAATCGGGGTTCGTTCCAATGCCAACTGATCCTTCGCTCAGCACGAGCGTTCGCGGTTTCGTCATCCGTTTCGCTCGCCCCGATGACACTACGCTAATCCTGGACTTCATCAAGCGTTTGGCGGAATATGAGAAATTGCCCCATGAGGTCGTGGCCACTGAAAAAGTGCTCTTGGACTCGTTGTTCTCCAAGCATCAGGCGGAGGTGATCATCGGCGAACTTGAGGGAAGGCCGGTGGCTTTCGCCCTGTTCTTCCATAACTTCTCCACGTTCCTGGGGAAGGCCAACCTTTACCTGGAGGACCTTTTCGTGGACGAGGGGTGCCGCGGGCTCGGCCTGGGAAAGGTGATGTTCTCCTGTCTGGCCAAGATCGCGGTGGAGAGGGGATGCGAAAGGCTGGACTGGTGGTGCCTGAACTGGAACGAGCCGAGCATATACTTCTACAAGGGGATGGGCGCGGTCCCCATGTCCGACTGGACCGTCTATCGTCTGGAAGGCGAACGATTGCGGAAGATGGCGGACCTTCTGTGAGCTGGCGCTGAGAGATCTTTGCATCCTCTAAAAGAAAGGCACGAGCGTCCTGATCATAAAAGGGAAAAGGTCTTGCCTGCCGAAACGTCTAAAGGCATCGGTAAAAGAGCATGCTTAAGTGTTCCAAGTGCGGAAATGAGCTTGATGACGAGGATGGCGGCCCGTTGGCCTCCATGTCCGGCTCCTTCATGGGCGACGAGTGGACCGAGTCCTATTTCTTCTGCCACGAATGCGAGGTGTACACCTTGGAGGTGGTCCACGACCGTTTCCTGGACCAGGAGACCTCTTCAGTGCAGGGTCCGATAGCCAAGGAGAAGGGCGACGCCCTGGTGGCGCTCATACGCAGATGCCCCGAGCCCTGGAACAAGAAATGCCGCTGCCCGGCCCACCTGGAATATTTCGACGGAAACCTGGACTGATCGATCACTTCGGAAGTTGCGGCAGGCCGTTCATCCAGGCGCTGAGCTCGCCGAACATCTCCGTGAAGTACTTGTCCTCCCGCACCAGCAGCCTGGCGTATTCCGCGATGGTCTCATCGTCCAGCTCCTCGGTGAGCATGGGCAGCCCGAACTCGTACACCTCGACTATCTCCGGCCCCTTGTCGAAAATCCGGTCGGAAAGCAAAGGCGCGATCTCATCGGCCTTCCTCGCCATCTGCTCGTACAGCTGCCTGCGCATTTCGGAGACCATGCTCATCATCTGTTCCTTGGCCTCCGGGGCCTTCTGTTCCATCTCCTCGGAGATCTGCTCGGCGGCCTCTTCGTCGCCGAACGCCTCGGCCATCCCCGAGGCCATGGTCCCGGCCGCCTCGATCATCGTCTCGGCGAAACCGTCCATCAGGGTGACCATCATGATGATCCCGGTGTTAGCCATCACGTTCATTATCCGGCGAACCCGCTCCGGATCGTCACCAGCGCCCTCGGAGGCCGTTCCGGCCACCGCACCGTTCTGAGGTTCCGAGAAGGTCTCGGAAACCATAGTCGAGCACATGACCGCCTGGTCCATGGCCTTCTTGTAAGACCAGATGACGGTGATCAGGGAGTTCTTGACCTTGGTGTACGCTTCCTGCAACAGGTTGGGGTCGTTCTCCTTGACGTAGATGCGCAGATGGACCTCCCAGGCGTCCGGATCGCCCTCGTCACCGATGACCAGGAAGTCGACGCCCCTCTCGAGCAGGATGAGCTTGAGGTCCCAGATGAACTGCTTGAACCCTTCGCCCATGTTTCGTTTGAGATGCTCCCGGTCCTCCCGGGGGACCTTGACCTGTCCAACGACCAGGATATGCGGGTGCTCCTTGCGCTGATGGATGAACTGCACGCTCGGGAAGGTCTCCCTCTCCGTCACCTCGAGAATGAAATCATTACCGGTGTCCTCGATGATGCCGACCTGGTATCCTGTTCGTTCAGCCCATTGTAAAAGGTGATTGAGGGTATTGTCCTGCTTGGCGGTAGGCATGCGATCGACCCCGACCATATCATGGTCGTAATCGATTCCCTCTGCGGATTATTTAATGGGTCACTTCGGCCGTTCCCGGTGAACGATGCGGTCGGCTCAGCGCTTATCTATCGGCACGAAGGGCCTGCCGAACTCCCCGACGTAGTTGGAGAGCGGCCTGAGCAGCACGGCGTCCTCGTATTGCTCGATGATATGAGCGACCCAACCAACGGTCCTGCTGGCGGCGAAGAACGGGGTGTAGTAATCCTTCGATATGCCCAGGGCGTCCATTGCGACGGCAGCATAGAAGTCCACGTTGGGATAGATGTTCTTTCTCTGGTGGACGATGCTCTCGATGGTCGTGCACTTGTTGTAGAGGACGTTGGTCCTCTTCTGGTTGCACAGGTTCTGCACGATGTGGCGCAGATGCTTGGTCCGTGGGTCCTCCGCGCGGTACACCCGGTGCCCGAAGCCCATGATCTTCTTCCCGTCACCCAGAAGTCCGTAGATGTACTCCTCCACCTCCGCCTCCAGGCCGATGTCGTCCAACATCTCCATGACCTTCTGGCTTGCGCCACCGTGTATCGGTCCCCTCAGGGTGCCGATGGCGGTGGTGACCGCCGAATACATGTCGGCGTTGGTGCTTGCCGTGACGCGAGCGGCGAACGTGGAGGCGTTGAAGCCGTGGTCGGCGTGCAGTATCATTATCCGGTGCATGAAGTCCGCTTCCGCCTGATCGGGGACCCGGCCGGTGAACATGTACAGGAAGTTCTCCGCGAAGGACAGGTCCGGGCGTGGTTCGGAAACCTCCTCGCCCTGCCTGGTGCGGTGGATGGTGGCCACGATGGTCGGGACCTGGGCGATGAGCCTGACCGCCTTCCTCAGGTTCTCCTCGGGCGAGATGTCCAGAACGTTCAGGTCGAACTCCCCCAGGCTGGAGACCTCGGTGCGCAGGACGTCCATGGGATGGGCGTTCCTGGGAGTGCATCGTATCGAATCAACGATCTCCTCTGGCAGGCGCATGTTGGCGATGAGCTCGGAGTTGAAGCTTTCCAGTTCCTCCTTGTTGGGGAACCTCTTATGAATTAGAAGATAGGCCACCTCGGCATACACCACCTGCCCGATCAGGTCGTCTATGTCATAGCCCAGGTAGTAGAGGGAGCCGGAGGGATCGATGTAACTGATGCGGGTCTCCGCGGCGGCCACGTCCTTCAATCCCCTAACCACGTCCTTGGAGCTGTTCCCGGTCATGTCACATCATCCTGCCGAAGCCGCGCGCCGGTGAAGAACCTCGCGCGAAACCTTGCTATGGATTTCGTTAACTGGACATCACTTAAAACCTTTTTTATCACCGAGGTTTCAAAGAATCGGCCAGTACAGGCGGGTCATGAGCTTGTCGGGCGGGACCTCCTGAGGGCTGTTCAGATACTCCTCCCACATGTACGAGGCCGGGGTGTGCCCGTTCGCCTTCATCCATTCCATCATGGTGTTGTAGGTGTCGGTCAAACGCTCATAAGGACCGATGTGCGTGGCGACGGCGGCGCGCACCGCCGGCAGCCTGATGGTGTGCACCTTCCCGGCCTCAATCCCTTTCCCAACGATCGGAAAACCGACCTCCATGTCCATGATCTCGCCCTCCCAGCTGTGATAGAGCGCGAAGGGCGGACCGGCGCATTGGACATCCTTTCCCAGGTGCGGGAGCAGCTCCCCGTACATCCTGCCCATGACCATCGGTATCTCGGCCACCTTGACCTTCTCCCGGATGGCTATGGCCGAAGTCTCTTTGGTTTTGACCACCTCAATGGACGTCATGATCACCGGAGAACAACTAGAAATAGGAAAGATAAAGGATTTGGGAAGGGGGCGGCGAAAGTGCCTCGGCCTACATCGATTCGTAGGGAAGCGCCTGATGATCGATGTCCCGCTCCTTCTTCTCCGCGGAATCGATGGCCTCCTCGGCCATGGACCGCTTGAGGACGCAGACGGTTCGCTGCAGGGCGATGATGTCCTCCAGCATGGATTGGGCGATCCACACGGCGGAGAGGAGCTCCTCGAACTTCTTGCGGTGGGCCACGGCCTCGATCTCGTGCAGGACCGCCGGGTTGTACAACGTGTTGCGGTTTACCCTTCCCAGAGACGCCACTTCATCGATCTGTCTCTCGTAGGCGTTGAGCTGGTCGGAGTACATCCCTTGCAGCACCTTCAGGGCCAGGATCTTGTTCTCCGTTTCATCCACGACCTCGGTTTCGACCTTCGCTTCTTCTTCCATGTGATCACCCTTGCAATACAACTGAACGTTATGCGGCCGAGCCAACTGCGTTCAACATCATATGCTTTTCCTGGCGCAGTCACCAGATAGGATATTAAATTCCCTTAGCCGTTCCCTGTGCGATAACATGCCCCGCGATTTCAGCCAGAGGTCCGGTTCCATCGTCCAGTCCGAGATAAGGAACATGACATTGGAGTGCACCAGACTGGGAGGGATCAACCTGGCCCAGGGCGTCTGCGACACCGACACACCGCGAGAGGTCATCGAGGGGGCGTACCGGGCGGCCTTGGACGGTGTGAACGCCTATACCCGCTATGACGGGCTGCCGGTGCTTCGAAGCGCCATTGCCAAGAAGTTCAGGGATTTCAACCGTCTGGAGGTCGATCCGGAGGGCGAGGTGGTATGTTCGGCCGGAGCCACCGGGGCCTTCTACTGTACCTGCATGGCGCTGCTCAACGAAGGGGACGAGGTCATCGTCCTGGAACCGTATTACGGCTATCATGTCAACACCCTGCTGGCCATGGGCGCCGTGCCGCGCTTCGTCAGCATGCACCCGCCGGAATGGGAGCTGGACCTGGAGAAGGTAAAGGAGGCGATCGGCCCGAGGACCAAGGCCTTGGTGGTGAACACCCCCTCGAACCCTTCCGGAAAGGTCTTCACCCGCTCCGAGCTGAAGGGGCTGGTGGACCTGGCGGTGGACCACGACCTCTTCATCTTCTCCGACGAGATATATGAGTACTTTGTTTATGACGATAGGCAGCACGTGTCCCCCTTCTCCTTCCCGGAGGCGAGGGACCGGGTTGTGGTCATTTCCGGTTACTCGAAGACCTTCAGCATCACCGGCTGGCGCATCGGGTACGCTGTGTGCGACAGGAAATGGGCGCGCATGATCGGCTACATGAACGACCTGGTCTATGTCTGCGCCCCGGCCCCGCTCCAGGTGGGCGTGGCCAAGGGCATCGAGGAGCTTTCAGGAGAGTTCTACCGTCGCCTCTGCCAGCAGTACCAGGGCAAGCGGGAGATGATGGTCCGCGGGCTGCGCGAGGGAGGACTGTATCCGCACGTGCCGCAAGGTTCCTACTACATACTGGCGGACGTGAGCTCCGTCCCCGGAAAGGACTCCAAGGAGAGGGCGCTGCACATCCTGAAGGAATGCGGGGTGGCCAGCGTTCCAGGCTCGGCCTTCTATCACCACGGCGGCGAGGAGCTGGTCAGGTTCTGCTTCGCCAAGACGGATGCGGTGCTCAGAACGGCCACCGACCGCCTCTCAAGGCTGAGATGGTGAGACGCACTCCTTCTCGGTCTCCATATGGATGTTGACCGCGATGCCCGGGATCTTTTTGCGGATGGCCTCCTCGATGCTCTCGGTGAGCTCGTGCGCCTCGGCCATGGTCGTGGCGGCGGGAACGCACAGGTGCATCTCCGCGTAGACGCACTCCCCGACATGCCGGGTCTTCAGGTCATGGTACTGCAGGAAGCCCCCGTGCTCCCTCAGGACCTGCTCGATGACCGCCTCCGATTCGGGTAGGCTGTGGTCCATGAGGTCGTGGCAGGTCTTGGCCAGGAGCGAGTAGGCCATGCGTATGAGGAGGAGAGACACCAGCAGGGCCATGATGGGGTCCAGGACGTACCAGCCGGTGGCCTCCGCCAGCAATAATCCGATTATTATGCCGACGGAGGAGATGACGTCCGACAGCAGGTGCTTGGCGTCGCCTTCCAGGGCGATGGAGCCGTTCTGCCGCGATGATCGCAATAGAAGCAGGGACATCCCGCCGTTGAGGGCGGTGGCTATTAGCGAGACGGCTATGGCCAGGCCTATGGAGGTGAACTCCCTCGGCTCCAGCAAGCGGCCCAGGCTGGCCACTATGATCAGGAGGGCGGCTATGACGATGAGAATGCCCTCCACTAGGCTGGAGATGTTCTCCGCCCTCTGGTGGCCATACCTGTGGTCGGCATCCGCGGGCATCATGGCCACTCGAACCGAAGCAAGCATCATAATCGAGGCGGCGATGTTGACAATCGATTCCAGGGCGTCGGAGAGGAGGGCCACGGAACCGGATATCAGGTAAGCTGCCAGCTTGATGAAGAATATGAGCAGGCCGATGGCTACCGCCAGCTTGGCCACTTGCTGTTTTC
>CAZPFU010000003.1:49822-81709 GCA_964585915.1 uncultured Methanomassiliicoccus sp. | reverse complement strand
TCCAATCCTGGTCCTTCCACCTTTGGAAATCGGAAGGGGATATGAAAAGATTGTCCTAGGCGGACAAGGACCCGATATGACGCCAAAGGGAAGGGATGGGTTAGAAAGCGAAGCATTAATTCCGCCGGCGAGCATTCACGGGCGAAGCCCATGTCCCAAGGACCGATGAACGCCAGACTGATATACAAGTTCTTCGAGGCCGCCAACATGCAGCGGTGGAACGACCACATCCGCCCCGTGGAACTTACCGAACTGGACAAGCAGTCCCACAAGATGGTCATTGCGTACGTCCTGGCCAGGTTCGAGGAGACCGAGAAGGGCACCAGGATCGATTGGACCAGGATCATCGAGGGTGGGATATTCGAGTTCCTGCATAGGATATTCCTGACCGACCTCAAGCCGCCGGTGTACCATCGCATGCAGAAGGAGAAGGGCGGCGAGCTGAACGAGTACGTTTTCCGCGAGCTGCTTTCCGATGTCCCGGACATCGACCCCGAGTTCTTGGAGCGCTTTAAGTCGTACCACTTGCACAAGGACGAGAGCGTGGAACGGCGCGTGCTGAGGGCAGCGCATTACCTGGCGACCAACTGGGAGTTCAAGCTGGTCTACAACGCCAACCCCACCATGCTGGGGATCGAGGACACCAAGAAGAGCATCGAGATGCAGATCGAGGACCATTATGACCTCATCGGCGTTCAGCGCATAATGCTGGCCAAGAAGTCCTACGGCTTCATCGAGTTCTGCGGTCAGCTGCGCTATCAGCAGCGCTGGGCCCGCGCCCCGCGCATTCCGAGGACGTCCGTGCTCGGTCACATGCTCATGGTGGCCATCATGTCCTACCTCTGCTCGCTGCGGATCAAGGCGCCGCCGCAGCGCACCGTCAACAATTTCTATACGGCGCTCTTCCACGACCTGCCTGAAGTTTTGACGAAGGACATCATCACCCCGGTGAAGAAGTCCGTGGGGGGACTGGAGGAGCTCATATCGAATTACGAGCAGCAGCAGGTGGAGGAGAAGCTGCTGCCGTTGCTGCCTGCTACCTGGAGGAAGGACTTCGAGCTGCTTCTGCTGGACCCTTTCCGAAACAGGCCGCGGGACGATGGGGCCTGGGCTGTCGACGGAGCGATGCTCAAGGGCTGCGATAACCTGGCGGCTTTCATCGAAGCGAACTCGTCGATCAGGTACGGCGTGAGCTCCAAGGTGCTCAGGGTGGGAAAGCAGCGCCTGCTGGAGATCTATCAGGATAACGGGAACATAGCCGGCATCGACTTTTACCAGCTGATGCTGGAGCTGGACCACATGGACATCTGATCACCAGGTGATGCGTCCCTCGAACATGCGGAAGAGCAGGTCGCGGTAGTACTTGTCATACGGCAGGGTGAACGTGAGATCCAGCCCCTCAGCGCGGAGCTTTATGACGTACTTCCCGCCGTCATCCCCGTCATACGAAAGGTGCAAGGCCGTGACCTCAGAGGCCTCAATGAGGAAATTTACATCGGTTTCCGCAAGGACCTGCTCCGGGGTCATCTCGTAGAAACGGGAGATGTTATCGCAGCTGCTGGAGCCAGGAATGAACAGTCCAGCCTGGCGGAGCTCTTCCTTCCCCCGGTCCATCTCAATCTCTCGGATGCGGGCGAAGATCAGTCTCTCGGAGGTCATGGCCATGGCGTAAGCGCCCTCTCGGCCGGTGATGTGCGCCGGGGCCGCCACCGCTGTAACTATTTCTCCCTTGGCGAGCTCGAATCGCTCCATCTCCTCGGCCGCCAATGGCTGACCGCAATAGGGACAGAACCGCATTCCCTCCAGGAGGGGCTTTCCGCATTTTGCGCAGCTCGACATGATTCTGGTGGTGATATGACCAGAGGTATTTATTGACCCATCGCCTTGACCCGGCTCGTCGCAATTGACCACTGGCTTTTTCCTCGTGCGCGTCAGTATGACAAAATGTGACAAATGACAGACATTTTATATAGTTAGTATGACAATCTAATTTTCAGCCCAAAACGAGGAGTCTGTACACTATGGAGGGAGAGAGGATCACGCTGCGCCTAGAAGGCGAGGACCTGGAGCTCATCGATGATTTCATCGAGGGGCACCCGGAGATCTCGAACCGATCGCAGCTTGCCCGCATCGCCCTTCGCGCGTTCATTGAGAGGGATGGTGGAGCGCGGGTGGACGGATCGGGAAGGGGCGAGATTGTCCTGAAGGTCCCACCGGCCGTACGTAGCATAATGGAAGGGATGGTGGAGGACGGCTACTACAACTCGGTGGAGGACATCGTCGTGGAATGCCTGCGGAAGGAGTTCTTATCCAAGGAAAACCTGGAAAAGGTCAAGGATGAGCACTTCCAGAAGAGCAGGCAGATCATGGCAAGGATGTAAGGACCGGCTCTGGGCGAGAGCGCAGAGGGATGGGATGCACTAACTCACTTAGCGAACGCGCTGTAGGACGCGTCGCCGTAAGATATGGGGGCCAAAATATGGAAGCCGGAATAATGGAGCAGACGGTCAGGACCGAGCAGATAGTATCGATGCTCAGCCGAGGCCTGGCCGAACCGAAGATATCGGTGGTGGGCTGCGGGGGTGCTGGTAACAACATCGTTAACAACATCTTCGGCAGCTGCAAGAAGAACGTGCAGACGGTCGCGATAAACACTGACGAGCGGTCCCTGCAGAAGGTCAACGCGCACAAGAAGCTGCTCATCGGTAAGGACGTTACCGAGGGCCGAGGCGCCGAGGGATTCCCCGAGGTCGCCGAGTACTGTGCCGAGTGCGCCAAGGAGGCCATAAAGGATGCGATCAAGGACAGGGACATCGTGTTCGTCATCGCCGGGATGGGCGGCGGCACGGGAACTGGCACCGCTCCGGTGGTGGCCCAGGTGGCCAAGGACCTGAACTCGATCACCTTCGTGATAGCGATCACCCCCTTCTCCTTCGAGACGGAGAGGGTCAATAAGGCCCAGATGGGCATATCCAAGATCAAGAAGATAGCCAAGACCACGGTGGTAGTGGAGAACGATCGCCTGCTGAACGTGGTGGACGAGATGCCCCTGAACAAGGCCTTCTCGGTCATCGACAACAGCGTGGTGAAGATCATCGACTCCTTTTGCTCCCAGGTCAGCATGTCCTTCATGAACGCCTTCACCGAGGAGGTCATACAGTACATGAGGGCGGAGGAGAAGGACGAGGTCTCCCGCGAGCAGTACATGATGCCTGAACTGGTCATGGCCAGCAAGGGTCCGGCCGATGCCGGGCTGAGGCCCATGGGACAGCTAGGGCCCCTGATGCAGTAGGTTTAGTACCGGCTTCCAAACGCTACCGGTGCGGCGGATGTCAGCCGCCGCACCTCACCCCCAAATCACTTTTCGATGTTCTCAAAGGTCTTATGATGGCGTGAGCCTTTTCCGTGATGTGCTCCTGGGATTCGTCATCAATCCCATCGCCGGGATGGGAGGAAGCGTCGCCCTGAAGGGAACGGACGGGGACGCCTATCGTATCGCGCTGTCAAAGGGAGCCACGCCTTTGGCGAGGGGGAAAGCGGTCCGCGCCCTGAGCCGACTTGATGTGGATGTTCGATTCCTGACCGCGTCCGGGGATATGGGCGCCATGGTCCTTGATGACCTGGGTTGGCATAACGAAGTGGTCTGGGAGATGCGAGGCGAGAGTGTGGCGGAGGATACTCGCCAGGCTTGCAGGCGTTTCTTGGAGAGAAAGGTCGATCTCATCATGTTCTGCGGCGGGGATGGAACGGCCAGGGATGTGCTTGATTCCGTTGGCGATGAAGTGCCGGTCATCGGCATACCTTCCGGAGTGAAGATGCACTCCGCGGTCTTCGCCAACACCCCTGAGGAGGCGGGAGAAGCCTTGAACCGTTTCCTAAAGGGCGATGTCGATATCCGTCTGGCCGAGGTCATGGACGTGGACGAGGACGCTTTCCGTCACGGAGAACTGCGCGCCCGGTTGTACGGATACATGAATGTGCCCGACCTCGGTGCGTTGCAACCTCCCAAGGGGGCGGTCTTCGGCACCTCGGACGAGGAACAGAAAGAGGCCATAGCCGAGTTTCTGGTCGAGCGAATGGAACCGGGGACCATCTATGTCCTTGGTCCCGGGACCTCCACCAGGACGGTGGCCGATAGGATGCGGCAGCCCAAGACCATGCTTGGCGTCGACGCTTATCAGGATGGAGAGGCGGTCCTTATCGACGCCACTGAGGACGATCTCTTGGATCTTCTGAACGGCAGGAAGTCGAAATTGCTGGTGACCCCGATCGGTCGCCAAGGGTTCATTTTCGGACGGGGGAACCAGCAGATCTCCCCGAAAGTGATCGACATGGTGGGAATTGAGAATGTGATCATACTCGCCACCCCGACCAAACTGGCCGAGACACCCTTCCTGCGCTCGGACTCCGGGGACCCTGACCTTGACAAACGCCTTTTCGGTTACCAGAAGGTGCTGATCGGCTACGACCAGTATCGCATGGTCCGTTGCCGCTGAAGGGAAATTGTTTAAAGAGCCTGGAACGATAGCCGTGCCATGAGCGTCATCCACCTAGATTTCCGCACCTTCGCCCAGGCCACCGAGGTCGAGGAGAGGGTAAAAAAGGCCATGACGTTCGCCTCTGGATGCGATGAGATCGCCGTGGACCGTTCGGAAGGATACCACGGCAACAAGATACTCATCATGACCTGCACCGTTTCCCGTAAGGCCGACATACGTGCATTCTTCCGCCGACTATCCCGAGATGACCTTTCCATGCTATTGGAGGGGGTTGACCAGCGCATGGACGACGACGGCCAGATCTTCTTCCGCCTGGACAAGCAGAAAGCGTTCCTTGAGGAGCTGGTCATCTCTAGCGGGGACGATTGCATACATGTTCGGGCCAAGGTGGAGAGCTATCCCAAGAGGAGGGAGAAGGCCTTGGAGAACGCCAAGGTCATGTTCCAGGAGCTGCTCGACCGACAGGATAAATAATAATTATTCATACGGAAACGTCAAGCAGGGGTAGCCAAGCTTGGCCAACGGCGTAGGACTTAGGATCCTATCCTTAGTGGTTCTGGAGTTCAAATCTCCACCCCTGCACCACGGCATTTATTATTGTTTTCAACCAGATCGGGATTTAAAAGGAAGTGAAAAGGACTACAGGGCGGTATATACAAGTGTAATTATCCAGATGATTAAAAATACCAGAGGAATCCAGAAAGTCATCGCTGTCATCGAACTGAACCGGCTTGAAATGCCTAACTTACCTCCCCTGAGGCTATTTAGATGGTGATTACGGATTTTTTTTTCATGTGGTTTAACCCCTAATCCAACCTTTCTGTGGTTTAAAAAGACGGCTTTTGCAGCAGTAAAATACATGGGAAAATATTCCTCGACGACACCCCCAGCAATTTTGTCAGAGAAAATTTCCTTCTCTAGATGTCTTGCCTGATGCTCAATTAGAATTAGGGCGGCTTTTCTCCTCCCACCCACAACAAACCAGATAATCGAGATAACCAATCCAAAAAGGCAAATCGCTGTGAACGCAAGTTCGTTCCATGTTGATGCCTGTGCAAGTGTGTATGTCGCTGCGAAGCATATACCCTCGATGATCAAAAAGATGTTGATTGATGTCCACAGCGATTGATCCATATGGATCCAGATGGATATCATTGAATCGTAATGCCTTCTCAATTCATCGCCATTCATCGACACCTTTAATTCCCCCACCGGCCCTATATCATCAACAGTAAATATATTATATTATTTTTATATTATTCCTCTGAAGATTCCTTCATTCTTGCAACCATTTTTTCAGCTATTGATGCTAGATGCTTATTGAGATCCATCATTTGATCTGTTGATAAATTATTTTTCGGATCTGATAACTGATCATTGACATTTTCCCAAATCGTGTTAAAGGCCTTATACAGAATTTGTAACCTAACAAAATTTGTGGTCGCTTGATGGATTTTTTTCTGCGATGTGAAGAAAAATGTGGTCATGAACGTCGCGACACCGATAGAACCGAAAGATATTGAATAGAGGTCTAAACCATTGGTCCAGCTATATACTATCGAATAACCAAGTATTATGAGACCGACAGCGATCACAAATATATTTATAATTAAATTTATATAAAATGTTCTTTGTGTGCATTTCAGTGTTACAAAAAATTGGTCGTCCATTTTTCGCCAATACTGAGTGGCATATTCTTTATCGACATTGGGCCTTTCAATGATCTTTATTTCACTATCGACCATCTCTTTTTCCCCCACCGACAAAAAGCTAGAACATATGGAATATTAGAATTGTTTGAGAAATAAACAAAAAATTATCACAAGAGAATGCACTGAAGGAATTACGTGTTCATACCCACCCTTAGTGGTTCTGGAGTTCAAATCTCCACCCCTGCACCAGTTGGCCTAGAAGATGGTCATGGTTCCTTGGCACACTTTATGCTAAGCAATATTCCTGGGTACTCTTCGAAATAGGATTTGTTTTCGTCGGAGAGTAAAAGAGCCCGTTCCTGACGGTTTGTAGCGGCCATCATGCCCGCGGCCGTACCCGCTTCCCTCATGTATTCAATGGATTTAGCGTGAGGGCATTCTTTTGCCATGTCGCATTCATCACAATGGACCAATCCTCTTTGCTTGGTACATTCGCGCATCTGGCAGGTGTCGTCACCGCCGCCTTTCAGGCAACCGGGGCAGGTCGGAACTGCCTTGATCGTGACAAGCGCTTCAACGAACGCCTCCCCCTTTTCCTTGAGCACCCATTTGTGCACACCGTGGCCGCATGCCACCCTCTGGTACTGAGAGGTCATCTCGGCTAGGAGCCCATTCCCGATAATACAGCTCCCGCACCATAGGCCGCAATGGCCGACCTGGCCTTTGACATTATCGAAAGAAGACCGGTCCATAATGCGTTCTTTCTTTTACTGTCCTATAAAGCCTTGTATGAGCAGATATTTATTTTGTAATAAAATAATATAAATACCCGGGGGGGTGCGCTCAGAGGTTCTTGATCATGGTGGCAATTACCGTGGTGTCCAATGGCGTTCCACAGTATGCACAGACCCTCATACCTGGGTTGAAATCCTTGTCGATGTTTATAGAGCCGCCGCAATTGGGACATTTATAGGCTAGCGCTAGCCCTCCCTGACGAACCTGATCGATAAGCTGATTCATGTTGACCGAAACGTTACGAGATGTGTTCCGTTCGGTCAAGGCCATTTTTCTAATCTTCCCGGCCTCCTCGTACATGGTGAGGTTCTCATAGAACCTGGCAGCATCCTCGTATCTGCCTGCACGAATGGCAACCTCGGCGTTGCAGTACAGGCTGACCTTGCTCAGAGCCTGATGCACATAGGTGTTCATGTCCCTGGCTCGCCCGTCATAAAAGGCAGGCTGGAAATTTCCACCATCGACCATCGTCGCTTCCCAACCGACGAATATGTTCTCCATCTTCTTCGAGGATGGATTGTATACCATACCGCTGACGTACTTATCTGTGGTAATGCCGTTAACTAGGAAGACAAATTGATCACGGTCCTGTCGAACAAGCTCCTGTATCATCTTCCAGTCTTGTTCCTTGGGCTGCGACTTTCCGAACCGGGCGTTGACTGTGCTCCAAATCATCTTATCGAAGGATTGTGGGAGGGACCTCTTGAGCGATTCCACATTCCGCCTCTGCTGTTCGGCTGAGACCGCATATTGACAGGTCGGACATAGACCGCTGCTTATGATCTGTTTCTTACCACACCTGGGGCATTGACCCATAGGACCGTCAATACGAAGGATTCGTTCCTATGAAATAGCTTTCGAGGCAATTATCCAAACAGAAACATTCCCCATATCCATCTTTGAACTGAAATAAATAAGACCGGGCATGGGAGACGCCGAAAGAACGCACAACCTTTAATGTTGGCGGATAGGTGAACGTATCCGACCTAGGAAAGGTCGGATAAGCCGATGAGGAGAACGAGCTGCCACTCCCTCTCCACCTGTATGTCGTTGGCATTGCCTCCCTCCGCCCATACCGCCTTGGCCGCGTACCTGGCAGCGGCGATGGAATGCGTCTTCACGTGCGCGGTGGCCATGGCCTGTCCGCATGCCCTTGCGGCGTACTGAGCCGCGCTTCCCTCTGGCAGAGAACGCGCCGCCGCATGAGCATCAAGAGAGGCCTTGCGAACGGCATCCATGCGGAACGTGCCGCTGTCTTTCCATTCCCTCAACCTCACAATGGCCTGCCTAGGCCGATGGTCATCCGGACGCTCCTTCTCGAAAAGCGGCAGCACCCTCTCCGCACATTCCGCAGCCCAGAGCGCCAAGGCGCGATGGTCGCTAGACCTGGCCAGCCTATCAATCTCCACGCTCAACGGATGATCGACGAACCTGGGCTTGGCCATGTTCACATCATTCCTTCCCGGATATGTCAAGCTTTTCGATATGGTGTGATGACTGGGTGACCCAAAGATCTGGACGGTAAGAACAAATCACGATGTGATGAAGAATGCACAACCATTAAGCCCCCTCAACGCCAAGCGCAATTCATGGGCGTCACCGAGATCGGAGACCAGAAGAAGTGCGCCGTATGTGGTGGGATGAATCCCGCCGGCGCGGTGAAATGCCTGCTGTGCGGGTCCTTGTTGATGTAAGGATGACCATCTCATACGTCATCAGAACATCGAAGCTCCAGCCCGAGCCCAACATGTTGTTCAGCGGCCTTTTCTTTGGGCGAACGATTCCTGTATCTTTCGAATTTCGAGCTCTTGGATCTCGTCGGCGGTCATCTTTCCGCCGCTCTTCATGACCTTTACCACTTCCGCAGAGGGGTTGGTGAACACGTAGAGGTTGACGTTCTTGACCGTCCCGTCCTTGAAACGGTATTTGTAGACCTGCGGTAACTTCACCGACTGCATGAACTCGCTTATGCTGAGCTCCTGATCGATGTCCTGGCCGTCAAGGACGTTGAGGCACATCTCGAGCGCGTACTTGCCGAAGACCAACACGCTCAGCTCGTTCTTTCCTAAGACCTTTAGCTCGGAGATGAAGTGTTCCCTGCATTTGGTGGCTGCCTTGCGCCACTCCTTGTTGACGTCCCTGTCTCCGTTCAACGGAACGCATTTCAGGGCATGGGTCCAGTATATCCGGGATGTGGAAGGGTCGAACGGTCCGAAGATCTGGGCGACCTTGCTCAGGGGGTTGGCCTTCTTGACCTCGTCCGATGAACCTTGGCCAAGGGTGAGCGAGCTGAGCTTGATCGAGGCGCCGTCACCCAGCGGTCGCAGCCAATGGCCGGGTTCCTGGGAGACGATCATGAAATCCACCTTCCCGGGCTCCTTCGGCTCAAAGAGCAGCGGGACCTTATGGGGATCGCGGGGGCATCCCTGGCATCGACCGCGGACGTTGGAAGAAACCCCGGCCCACCCTCCTTCCTGGGGATCCATGGGCAGGTATCTGCGAGGACCGGTTAAACCATTCGTCCCGAAAATGTACATAACGGCTCACGCGCTTCCCCGGGACCGACGACCATCGGGCCTCTTGCCATGAACCCCGCTGACATTGGCGATAATTGGATATGCCTAGGCGGCCATGCTTTGACGATAAGAATGGAACGCCACATTGCCCGCAAGAAGGTCAAGGAGATAATGACCAGCGAAGTGGTCACGGTAACCCCGGAGACCGACCTACGGACACTGAAGGAGATGTTCGAGAGATACGACTTCAACAGCTTCCCCGTGTTGGACGGGAATAAGATGGTGGGGATCGTCTCCAAGCTTGATCTGTTAAAGGCTTTCAGTCCGGGACTGAACGTCAGCTTGGGTCGGGCTTTGAAGCTCTACAGCAAGGACGCAGCGGACATTATGCATACAGCCACCATCTTCGTCTCGCCGGATGAGGATGTATCTAAGGCGGCCGACTACATGGTGGAGTTCAAGCTGCGCAGCGTACCGGTGCTGGAGAAGGGAGCGCTCAAGGGAATGGTCTCGAGACAGGACATCATTCGCTGTCTGAAGATGGAATGATCTTGGACCTTTTCTTCCTGTGATAGAGGAAGTATAAGACCAGCACCACGCCTAGACCGCCCAGCATCACGATGTCCAGATGAAGGCTGTCCGTCTTCTCCCAGAACTTGACCCAGTTCTCGCCCAGCGTGTAACCGGCGGTGACCAGGACGGTGTTCCACAGCAGGGCCCCGGAAAAGGTGAAGGTGACGAACTTCCTGCGGTCCATCTTGGCCAGCCCGGCCGGGAAGGATATGACCGACCTTATTCCGGGAAGGGAATGGCCGATGAGTATTCCCCAGACGCCCCAGCGCTTGAACCAGCGTTCGGCGGAGGCCATCTTCTCGTCGTCCAGGCCGAAGAATATTCCGAATCTGTCGACCAGTGGGCGGCCCATCCACATGGCCAGCATGTAGGCGACCGTGGAGCCGACCACCGCGCCGAGGCTACCTACGAGGATGACCAGGAAATAGTTCAGTTGGCCGGTGTATGCCACGTAACCGGCGAAGGGCATGATGAGCTCGCTGGGGATGGGGGTGAATATGCCCTCCACGAGCATGGCCAGGAATACCCCCAGATATCCAGTGGCCTCGATAAGATCAATGATGATCTGGTTGAGCGTCTCGATGATCATTTCTTTTCACGTGCCGGCCTTTTTGGTTATCGCTCCCCAATATTAATAATGAGCAGGGGGCCGGGCCATTTTGCCATGATAAACGGTGTAACATACCAATGTCTATAAGCCCCCGGGACGACGTATTATTGATGAGTGAAACGGGTTTGAAAGCCTCTTTAGGGCACGCGTCGGTGGTCCGGGTACTGGAGAAGACCGCGGGTTTCAGCGGTCCGGTGGCGGATGACGTGGCGTTACGCGTGCTGAACTACTTCGGGTATCTGGACGAGATCATCGACAACGCCCTGGACCACGATGACCGGCGCCTCTTCTACTTCCTGCAGGACATGAAGATATTGAGCACCAGATGGGAGGAGACCCAGCTGGCCAGCGGCCGGAACTGGCGCATCTTCTACTGGTCCTTCAACTGGGACAATATAAACCGCATCCTGGAGGACAGGCCGCCCAAGAACGAGCCGGTGGACCTGTACCGCAGTTTGCCCGACTCGGTGTGGTGCCGTCACGAGCAGGAAGGCGTGGCCTGAGGGAAAACGATTTTTCCCTGTAACCGGATGACCGTTCCATGAAGTTCTGCTACTGCCCCGAGTGCAAGGACCTGCAGCCCACCGCCTGGTATCGGCGCAAGTATTGCAGGACGTGCGGCGGCGATTGCCGGATAATGTCCGTGCCCATCTACTATTACGGGATGGCGATGTACGCGCTCAGCGCTGTCGGCGCCTTCCTGTTGGGCGCGGAGCTGCTGCGCTACGACCTCGGCCTAGGGGATCTAAGAATTTACTTGATGTTCGGCAGCCTGATCATGGCCATGGTGTTCGCCGGCCTGGAGAGCGCCAGGGCTTACGAGATAGCACGGAAGAGGCTTGGCAACGACCTCTAGCCGGCAATGAAAAGAGTGGAAGCTGCCGAGCCGTCGCCCAGGTCACGACGGTCGGCGTGGACGTCGCTGCCCGCTCCCGGAGGGGTGGACCCGAAGTTCAGTACGGTCGGACCGATCTCGATGACCAGCCACGCTCTGCCGTTAAAGGTCAGCAGCTCGGCGATGGTCCCGTTGACCATCTTTTCAATCCGACGGGCATTCTGCTCGTCAAGAGTATCGGAGAGCGAGAGGGCGATGATATAATCGGAAAGGGTGACGGCCGACATGGAACTGCCGTCCCCGTCCGGGAGCTCGGCGGAGAGCATTACCGTATGATAGGAACGGAGCAGCTCCCCGCGATCGTCCGTATCATCATGAGATGCGGACGCATGGATGACCGCGCTCGTCAGCATCAGCACCACCAGGAAGATAAGGGCGTCCACCAGCAGGGCCATCCCCCGGCGGTCGTGCCTCAGCGCCAAGCCCGCACCTCAATCATACCGGAAAGGTCCCTCCCGTCAACCTCGACCAGCAAAGGTAGCTGGAAGGCCAGGACCTCGCCTGGGGGCAGGCTTTCCAGCTCAAGGACCAGAAGGGGGTCGGCATCGCCCGAGCGGCGGTAGACCAGGGTCATGCCGGAAATCCCGTCCGGCAGGGAGCTGAGGCTTGGTACAAGACCCCCGTGGACGGCGACCGCCTCGTTCTTGGAATAAAGGCCGTTGCTCTCCAGCCAGGTGACCAGGTCCGCTTGTTCCAAGTTCTCCTCGACCTGCATCGTTCCGGACGACAGCACCACCAGGAACACCGAGGAGGCGGTGATCACCACCATCACCGCCAGTATCGATTCCAGGAAACCGCCTACACCCTCACGGCCCATGCACCTCCCTGCAATCCGCACGGACCCCCATCCTTCCGGGTGCTAAAGGTGTGTACCCTTAACCGTAGGCTAACTCAGAACACGCCCTTGCGGTAATGGCCGAGGCTGCTGCGGCCGCATTTCCGCCTCAGTTCCTCCAGGCTCGCCAGGTCCAGGTCCTTGAAGCTCTTTCCGACGAAGGCGGCCAGGTCAGGATGCCGCCTTCTTACGTCGATCCCCAGGGAGTCCACGCCCATGGCCCTCAGCTCGGGCACCTTCTCCAAGAGCAGGAGGTCCGTGCTGTGCAGGATATGCACGAAGCCCTGGGGGTCGCGGTGCACCGGATAGCGCACGCCCCGGTCGTCGACCAACGTTCCTTCAGGAAGCGTGGTGTCGCGGCTGAGCATGAGCTCCAGTCGGCCGAAGGTCATCACCTCGCACCTTCCCTCGGTGCGCGACAGCACGTTAAGAAGCTCCTCCTGGTTAAGTTCGGGGGACAACGTGGATTGGTGCATCTTCGGCAGGGTGTAGCTGTTGAAGACGTTCATATGATACGAACCGTAGGTCACCCGCCACTTGTCCAGCTCGTACTGGTCCACGGTATTGACCATCACCCGTCGATGGTCCGATCCCTTCTCCTCAAGGGATAGCCGGGGCAGCATCTTCACGAACTCCTTGCCCTCGGCCTCGCATAGCTCGAAAGCCTCCTCGTCCTGTTTCGCCCCATCGTAATAGACCCGGTCGGCGTAAGGCAGCACTGCCTTTAGAACTGCCAGACTGGAGACGTAGAAAGATAGTTCGCTCATCTTCTCGCCTCGGCGCAATCGCTTGGGCGGCAGCTCGACCGTCCTTCTGAGCGCCTCGCGCTCCTGCAGCTTGATCTTGGAAAGAATATCCTCGATGGCCGGGAACTCCCGGTCCTTGGTCTTGTAGACCGTATAGTTCCCATCCTTCAGGAGGAAGGGCGGAGCGGCGATGACGTTCTGACCTTCCAGATCGGAAGTCCGCAGGTCGAAACCGCCTACCTTTTCGTTCCCCTGGTAAAGGCTGATGCCGTCCCCGACATCCAGGGTCCCGCGCGGCATTCTAAGCTTACCGTTGGCCACCAGGGCCGGTCCCAGCGGCCTTCCACGGGATTCCGGGAAGGCGGTCTGCATGACCTCCTTTTCGGTCAGATATCCGCCAGAGAAACCCCGGTTGAAAACGACCTCCAGCAGCTCCCTCTCCCGGTCGGTGATGAGCGGGAAAGTTCCGTTCTCCGCCCTTTCCATCGCCCTCTTGTAGACCTTGGAGGCGAGGTATACATACTGCGGGGAGCGCATCCGGCCCTCGATCTTCAGGGAGGCCACGCCGCAGCGCATCAGCTCTGGTATCGACTCCACACCGAAGGTGTCGGCGGTGCTCAGCAGGTAACCTCCCCTCTTCCCGATGGAGTAGGATTTACGGCAGGGCTGGGCGCACATCCCGCGGTTGCCCGAGCGGCCGCCAAGGAAGCTGGAGAAGAGGCACTGCCCGGAAAAGCAGTAGCACAGCGCCCCGTGGATGAACACCTCGATGCCGATATCGCTGTTCTCGGCGATCTCCTTGATCTGCTCCAGCCCCAGCTCCCGGGCCAGAATGACCCGCTCGATGCCCTGGTCCTGCGCCCATCTGACCCCGGCCGAACTGTGAATGGCCATCTGGGTGGAGGCGTGCACCGGTATCGAGTATCGTTCCTTGATCAACGGTAGCAGGCCGCGGTCCTGGACGATGACCGCGTCCGCTCCCGAGGCGTCGAGCATCTCCACGAAAGAGAGCGCATCGGCCATCTCCGCTTCCTTGATGAGAGTGTTGACCGTCACATAGGTGCGCATTCCGTGATCGTGGGTGAGCTCGATCGCCCCTGCCAACAGCCGGTCCGAAAAGTTGCTGGCGAAGTGCCGGGCCCCGAAGCTCTTCCCACCCAGATAAACGGCGTCCGCCCCACCGGCGATGGCCGCCTTGAGCGCTTCCTCGGTGCCGACCGGCGCTAGCAGCTCCATGCCCTGGAATCGCCTGCCCTCATATTAATTTCCTGGGCGCGTAGCGTACGGTTAATCGTCACTACGAACCACCCCTCTGTCGTTGAACTCCAGGGGAAGTAGATGGCGAAGGTGGTCATGATGCCCAGGAAGGGCGAGGATGTTCCGGCTGCGCGCCCGAGCCGGGAAGGATGCAGGTTCCAACTGCAGGGTAGGATCGTTGAGCTGGATTGCTCCTCGTGCCCAGATGCGGACGGCGCCCCATCGGAGAGATGTCTGGGGGCTTTCCGACGCGCCCTGAGCGCGCACCAGGAGGCCACGGGGATCATCATGCGCGGGGAACAGGACGTGTGGGTCCGTGAGATCGGGGTCAATTCGCTGCGCACCCTCATGGCCGCCGAGACGGCCTGGGAGGGATTGCGCTTCACGCTGATCTCTTTGCCCTGCTCGCGACCGATACCGCCGGAACGCATCAGCCGCTACCTGGAAAAGGTGAGGGCGGGGTCGTCCGAACTGTTCTGCCCGGGAGAGAGCGCCGGTTGTGCCTCGTGCCGGGAGAGACAGAGGGAAGCGCTCGAATCGCTGCGTTCCGATGGTCGAAAGGCCAAGAAGACGCTGGCCGTGGACCGCTTCCGAATCACCGAGGTTCCCGGGGGGAACGAAAGATGAGCGGAAGGATCGTGGACCTATCTGACGCGCTCTCCGCCGTTCGCCGCGGCCGCATGGTGAAGCCGTCGACGTCCGGTTACTGGATCGAAAGGGATACCCCCGCGGGCTGGCGGGTGGTGGACCGCCGGGACCTCCCTGGCGGCAGGATAGAGATCGCCGCCGACCCTTCTGGCGTGCGGCAGAGGTATTACGTGCTTCCCTGGGAGCACACCGTGGATAGGGATTCCTCGAGATTTTTGACTCGGGCGGTGGCCAAGGTCCGCTCTGTCCCCCCGGCATCCTTGGGAGGCGAGGAGTCCGAGCTGCGTTCCCACGTCAGGTCCCTGGTGCGCTCCCTGAACCCTCCGGCCGAGATCGAGAGGGACCTCCTGGACGCGGTGATGCGCAACACCCTGGGGCTCGGGGTCCTGGACATCATCCTCAGGGACCCCCGAGTGGAGGACGTCTACGTGGACGCCCCGAGCCAGGACACAAGGGCGTACCTCACCCTCAATCAGGCGGGCGGTAGTAACCTGTTCGGCAGGTGCGAGACCAACGTGATCGTCTCCGAGAAGGAGATGGTGGGACTGGTCGGCCGCCTGAAGTATCGGTCGGGACGTCCCTTCTCCCGCTCCAGTCCGGTGCTGGAGACCGACATCGCTGATCTCGGCGTGCGGGCCACCGCCATATGTCCGCCGCTAAGTCCAGACGGGCTCGCGCTAGCCCTGCGAAGGCGTTCCGAGGTGCCCTGGACCTTGCTGCGCTTGGCGGAACGGGGCTCCCTGGACGCGGTGGCCGCCGGGCTCCTTTCGTTCCTCATGGACGGAAGGGCCTCGATACTGGTATGCGGCGCACGCGGTTCCGGAAAATCGTCCCTGCTTTCGGCGCTCTTGTTCGAATTCCCGGTGGACCAGAGGATCCTAGTGATCGAGGACACCCGCGAGGTCCCGGTGAGCGCCCTGCAGTCGCTGGGCTTCAAGGTGCAGTCCATGCTGGTCGATCCATACCTGAGCGGCGACCGGGAGTCCTCGGCCGAGGAGGCTCTCCGCGTCTCCCTTCGCCTCGGTGAATCGGCCATCGTGGTCGGCGAGGTCCGCGGAAGGGAGGCAATGACGTTGTACGAGAGCATGCGCACCGGAAAGGCCGGCTCTTCCGTTCTGGGAACGATACACGGCGACGGGGCCAGGGAGGTGCACGACCGGGTGGTCAACGAGCTCGGCATACCAGAGGCCTCCTTCGCCTCCACCGACATCATCGTGACCATGGGACTGGTGCGTCCGGGGGGAGGGCTCTCACAGGTGCGCCGCGTGACCGAGGTGGCCGAGGTGGTGCGAACGGATAACGGCCTGGTGTTCGAACCGATGTTGACCTATGACGGACAATACCACCTCAGCGAGCGCCGCATGCCCGTCCTGGCCCGGATAGCCTCCGGCTGGGGGATGAGCTATGAGGAGGGGCTGGAGAATCTACGTAGGCGGATCGCTCTGCGCGAGATGCTGCTGGAGATGGGGCGGGAAGATCCGGCGTACCTATCACCTTCGTACGCGCTTCAGGCCAACGAGTACCTGTGGCAGGGTGGCAGGGACCCCAGTCAGGAGTTCCT
Source organism: uncultured Methanomassiliicoccus sp. (assembly GCA_964585915.1). Taxonomy (GTDB): domain Archaea; phylum Thermoplasmatota; class Thermoplasmata; order Methanomassiliicoccales; family UBA472; genus UBA472. The sequence continues at coordinate 65,122 of CAZPFU010000003.1, read as the reverse complement.
GGATTACCTTAGGGGGCGCTGAGCGGAATGCTTGGACAAGGATGCTTGCCGCAACTGGCCGGAGAGGTCCCCGCTCTTTTTAGCAAAGCATTCTCCCCCAAGCTGACCCATGGAGCACGGGAATCCATGCTTAGGCGGGGCGGGTCCGAGGACAGCGTTTCCTTGACCGCTTACAACTCCTTCTTGTGGTCGCTCCTAGTGTCCGTACCGGCGGCCGTCGCGGTCCTGTCGCTGTTCCCTTACCCCTACACCATGATCGCCGCGGGCATCGCCATCCTGCCGCTGCTGATCCCCGCCCTGGTCCTGGCCGGACCCTCCCGCGGATACGCGGCCGAACAGAGGTCCTTCCTTATGGACACCCCGGCGGTCATCGGCGCCATGGGCATGTGCATGAGCCGCGCGCCTTCCTTGGAGAGGGCGGTGGAGATGGGGACCAGGTCCGGTGAGGGCAGCCTGCAGAAGGCCATCGCCTCGGTGGCCTGGAACGCGTTGACCGGCGAGGCCGCCGACCTGCGCAGCGGGCTCTCCGCTTGGACCTCCGGTCTGGACCGCATGAACGACGGCCTGCGGCGGGCGCTGCATCTTGTCATGGCCGCGGAGGAGAGCGAGGGCGAGGGGCGGGAACGGCTGCTGGACCGGGCCAACTCGATCGCCCTGGACGGATTGCGGGAGGTGTGCGAGCGGTACGTCGGCTCCCTGTCCTTCCCGGTGATGCTGGTCTTCGCCTTCGGGGTGCTGGCGCCGGTGATGCTCTTCTCCCTGATCCCCCTGATGGGCATGGAGAACGGACTGGTGGGCGGTGCGCTCGACCTGAGCATGCTGGCCTTCGTGCTCCTCCTCCTGGTCCCTGCGTTCACCCTGGGATACATCCGAACGATCATGGAACGGAACCCCCTGCGCAAGCCAAAGAATGGATGGGAGTTTCCCAGGGACCGGCGGGTCTTGGTCTTGTCGTTCACCCCTGTGGGGTTGTTCTCTTACGCCGTGACCGGTTCTCTGTTCGTATCTGCCCTGGCTGGGCTGGGTACCCTGCTGTGTTCGCTGATCGTCCTGGGTCCTCCGGAACGGAAGGCGGAGCAGGATATCGAGAGATCGTTCGTCGACGCCCTCTACCGTCTGGGCAACGCCATGCTGGGCGGGCAGGACCTGGAAAGGGCGTTCACTGAGGTTTCCGCAACCGAGCAGGGGCCCTTCCGGGAATGGGGGCTGAGAATGGTCCACGCCACCCGGACCGACCGGGTCTCCCTTGCGGAAGCGGTCAAGGCGGACCGTGAGATGTCCATCAAATTCCCAGCGCTCCATCAGAACTACCTGACGGTCATGGCCTGCGCCGCGGAGGACCACTTGGGAGCAGGTAAGTTGGCAGTGAACCTGGCGCAGTCGCGGGGCGACGTGGCCAAGGCCCAAGCGAAGGTCCGGGATAACCTAAGACCGGTGGTGGACATGATGAGCACCACCAGCATCCTGTTCGCCCCGGCGATAATCGGGTTGACCGGCGGGATAATGGGAATGATCGGGGGCGGCACCTCGGCGCTCACAGCCTTGGCATCTATCTACGTGGTGGAGCTGGCCCTCATCGTCGATCATTTCCTCGGCGGTCTGGACGGTTGGAACCGAAAGGACCGGGGTTGGAGGAGCTACGGGACCCGAGGGGCGGTGGCCCTGGGAGTGTTCCTCACAGCTTCACTATGCGGTCAGACTCTTCTCTTCCACCTTCTCTGACCAGGAGCAGCTCGAGGTCGGAGAGCTGGTGTAGTTCGAGCGACAGCTTCTCCCCCGCCTCGTATGAGTTTACCATATCGATCCTTTTCTGGATGGTCTCCAGGGGGGACATCTCCAGCGATCGGATGCCGTCATAGAAGCGCACCGTCGGACGTCCCCCCTCCTTGACGGTGAGGTTGCCCTTGCCCAGGGTGCAGCATGAAGAGAACTGCACCCCGTCGATTAGACAGGATATGGGGGGCTCGGTGCCGGTGAACAGGGTGGCATAGAACCGGCCCGGGAAATACTTCCTGGCGACCAGGCCCATGCGGTATCCCAGCAGCACGTAGGGTCCCAGGTGTCCGTGGAAGTCGGAGAGCCTTCTGAGGTCGTCAGGCAGTTCGGCCATGCTTATGCGTGAACCGTTCAGGATATAAAAAAATTCCCGATGCCGCTCAATGCCTTAATATTCGGTAGGCGGTAGCGGGGACCAATGAGGCTCCCGATCGCGAAGCGATACATGCTCGTGATAGAGATCGTTCTTTGCTCCATCCTCCTGGCCATACTTTTAGCGCCGCTTACCCTTCCGGCCGGCTCCATCGACGGACTTGATGGAAGCATCGGGACCCTGGACCACGGTGATGACCTGAACGAAGTGCCGTTGCCGCAGCGGACCGTCTATCTGCTCGGAGATGTGAACTGCCACCAGCAGGCCGACCGCTCGTTCTTCGTTAACGATAATCAGATGCCCTTCTGCGCCCGGGACCTGGGCCTCCTGGCCGGGGCGGTGTTGGGATTGGCCTTGTTCATCCTCCTGGGGCGGCGGGTGGCCTGGACCTGGCTGTTGGTTCTGCTGGTGCCCATGGCCTTGGATGGAGTTCTGCAGGCCATTACCGACTACGAATCGAGCAACCTCCTCCGTCTTTTAACCGGTACTCTCGCCGGTTTCGCCGCCGGTTACGGGGCGGGGACCCTCATCGCCGATTTCTTCGAGGTGCCGGACCAGGGAAACGAGGCTGGCCAGCTGTGAACGGGGGATACGCTGGAAGCTGGGAAAACACTTATATATAATAGTGATGATTGAGCCTACCAGTCATTCCATATCATTCGTTTTTACACGGTTTTGGAGGACTTGATTCATATGGACAACATGAAGACTGGTACTACCACCATAGGGATAGTCAACGCTGACGGAGTGGTCCTGGCGACCGAGCACAGGGCCACCATGGGCAACTTCATCGCCCACAAGGAGACCCAGAAGGTCTTCAAGATCGATGACAACATCGGTCTCACCACCGCCGGCCTGGTCGGTGACGCGCAGGTCATGGCCCGCTACCTGCGGGCAGAGGTCGAGCTCTACAAGCTGAAGAGGACCGCCCCCATGACCGTCAAGTCCGCTGCCACCCTCACCTCCAACATCCTGAGGAGGGGCGGAGGCGCCTACGGTTACTACTACGTCGGCCTGATCGTCGGCGGGTATGACAAGGAGGGCGGGCACGTCTTCTCCCTGGATGCCGCCGGTGGCTCGATCCCTGACAACTACATCAGCGTCGGTTCCGGGTCCCCATATGCCTACGGCGTGCTGGAGGACCACTACAAGAAGGACATCACCCTGGACGACTCCATCAACCTGGCCATACGCGCTTTGAACGCGGCCATGAAGAGGGACTCCGCCAGTGGCGACGGGATGGACATCGTGACCATCACCAAGGACGGCTACGTCGAGGTGTCCCAGGAGGAGATCCTGAAACGCGCCTCGCGCATGGGGATCAACGTCCCCAGGCCGAACTGAAACCCCTTTCAAACAACTTACCTGTTATAATTTCCATAAAGTGAATGTCATGAGCGCAGAAAAGATTCTCGAGGATGCCCGAGAACAGGTCCGGAAGATCGTACCATCCAACGTCGATATCACCTCCATCGATTTCGAAGGGCCGCTAGTGGTCATCTATACCAAGGACATGGAGGCCTTCGCCTCCGGGAACGACATGGTGCGGCAGATCGCCCAGGGCCTTCGGCGCCGTGTCGACGTGCGTCCGGACCCCACCACCCTGAAGGATGCCAAGGACGTGGAGAAGCACCTTCGGGAGATCATTCCCGAGGAGGCGCAGATCCAGAACATCTACTTCGATGATGACACCGGCAAGGTGCACATCGAGGCGCTCGCACCAGGAATAGCCATAGGCAAGCAGGGCTCGGTGCTCAACGAGATCAAGAAGGAGATCGGCTGGTCCCCGGACGTCATCCGCGCTCCCCCCATCCCCTCCAAGACCGTTTACGAGACGAGGGCCTACCTAAGGGAGGTCAAGGAGGAGCGCAAGGAGTTCCTGAGGAAGGTGGGACGCCGCCTGGCCCAGGCCAAGACGGAAGGTGACAACTGGATACGCATGACCTGCCTGGGAGGGTATCTGGAGGTCGGCCGTTCCGCTACGTTACTTCACACCAGGGACAGCAAGATCCTCATCGATTGCGGTATGTGGCCTTCCAAGGCCGAGCCGCAGCCGAAGCCTTACTTCAACGCCCCCGAGTTCCTGCCCTTCGACCAGCTGGATGCTGTCGTTATAACCCATGCCCACCTGGACCACTGCGGGCTTCTGCCGACCCTTTTCAAGTACGGTTACGACGGGCCGGTGTACTGCACGCCGCCCACCAGGGACCTGATGTCCCTGAGCCTTTTGGACGCCATCAAGGTGTCTTACGGAGAAGCGAAGGGCAATGAGTACGAAGCGAAGCATGTGCGCGAGGTCGTAAAGCACTGCATCACCCTGAAGTACGGGGAGACCACGGACATCGCGCGCGATATCAGGCTGACCATGCAGAACGCCGGGCACATCCTCGGATCGGCGGTCTGCCACTTCAACGTCGGCGATGGAGTGTATAACGTAACGTTCACCGGCGACATGAAGTACGAGAGGAGCTGGCTGTTCAACGCCACAACCAACAAGTTCCCCCGGCTGGAAACGTTGGTCATCGAATCCACCTACGGCGGTTCGAACGATATTCAGCCTTCGAGGATCGACGCCGCCACGCAGCTGCGCGGCATCATCGAGAGGGCGATAATGGAGCGCAAGGGCAAGATCATCGTCCCGGTGTTCGCCGTCGGTCGTTCCCAGGAAGTGATGCTGGTGATCGAGGAACTGGCCCGTACCGGAAAGGTGGACAAGGTGCCGGTGTACCTGGATGGTAGCATCTGGGAGGCTACGGCGATACATACCGCTTACCCGGAGTACCTTAACAGCCAGCTGCGCACCCAGATATTCCAGATGGGTCAGAACCCCTTCCTCAGCGACATGTTCAAGCGGGTGGACTCGCAGGAGATGCGGGAGAAGATCCTGCATGACGTGGAGCCGTGCATAGTTCTCGCCACCAGCGGAATGATGAACGGCGGGCCGGTAATGGAGTACGTGAAGGCGTGGGCCAGCGACCCGACCGCTTCGCTGGTCTTCGTCGGCTATCAGGCCGACGGGACCATCGGCCGCAAGATCCAGAGGGGGGTCAAGGAGCTGACGCTGCCTGATAAAGGCAAACAGATCACCGTGGACTTCCGGATGAACGTGGAGGTCGTGGACGGCTTCTCCGGACACTCCGACCGCCGCCAGCTGATAAACTACATAGCTTCCCTGGATCCAAAGCCGGAGCGCATCGTCATCGGCCACGGGGAAGAGAAGAAGTGCCTGGACCTGGCGTCCGCGCTCTACCGCAAGTTCAACATCACCACCAGGGCGCCGATGAACCTGGAGACCATCCGGTTCAAGTGAAACCCCTTTCCAAACCCTCTTATCTAATTATATAAAAAAGGGAGGGGTGACCCCTCGTTCTCAGAACCCGTATGTCCTGGACATCTTGCGGTCGAGATACTTCAGGAACGGCGCTACGGACACGTCCTTACCGGTGACGACCTTCACCAGGTCGGCCGGGTCGTACAGGTCGCCCTTGGCGTGCACGTTGCTCCTCAGCCATCCCAGCACCGGGGAGAAGTCTCCGCCCCGCACGCTCTTGCGCCACTGCGGAAGGTCCTTCTGCATCTTGTCCAGGAACATGCCGGAGTAGATATTGCCTAACGCATAGGAGGGGAAGTACCCGAAGCTGCCTCCTGACCAATGCGTATCCTGCAGCACTCCCTCACCGTCGTGCTCCACCTTTACGCCCAGATAATCGGAGTACTTCTGGTTCCATACCTGCGGCAGCTCGTCCACGGTGACCTTGTGGGAGAAGATCATCTTCTCTATTTCGAAACGAATGATGACGTGCAGCGCGTACGTCACCTCGTCGGCCTCGATGCGTATCTTTGACGGTACGACGGCGTTCGCCGCGGCTATGATGTCCCTGTTCTTCAGCCCCTTGAAGGACTTCGGCGAGTACTTGCGGAACTTCGGCAGCGCGTAGTTCAGGAACTCCGGCGAACGTCCGACGATGTTCTCCACGAAGCGCGATTGCGATTCGTGTATGCCGTACGAGCAGGGCGTTCCGATAGGCTGGTACATCCATTCCCTCGGGATCCCTTGATCGTACAGCGCGTGCCCGCCCTCGTGCATCACGCTGAAAACGTTGGAGAAGAAGCGGTCCTCGTAGTAGTGGGTGGTTATCCGCACATCATCGAAGGTCCCGGTGGTGAAGGGGTGCTCCGTCTCGTCCAACCGTCCGGCGGCCTTATCACTGGTGGTATCGTAACCGATGAAGTTCATGGCGTCCAGGGAGATCTTTTTCTGCACCTCGATGGGAACCTTGCGGGAGAGCGGCGACAGGTCCGGCTTGAAATCGGACGATTCGACCTTGCCGATGAGCTTTATTAGTCCCTGGCGAAGTTCGGCGAACACCTCGTCGATGCGCTCGGCGGTCATGTTCGGCTCGAACTGGTCCAGGAGGGCGTCGTAAGGCGTTTTCGTTCCCTTGACCTTCATCAGTATCTCTGCGGCCTGCTCGCGAAGGTCGATCATCTTGGCCAGGTCGTCTCGGAACATCTTGAAATCATGGGCGGCCTTGGCCTTCTTCCAGACCATATTGCACTTGGACTGGTGCATTGCGGTCTCCGTGACCAATCTGTCAGGGATCTTGGAGTTCTCATCGTAGCTCTTGCGCAGGAGATGCAGGTTCCTCTTCTGCAGCGTATCGAAGCTACCGAGGTCGGCCTCGCATCTCTTGAGGAGGACATCGTTCTCCGGGTCGGTCAGCTTCTTGTGGACTATCAATTCCAAGGCCGAGAGCTGCTCGCCGCGCATGGCCTGGGCGGCGGGTGGCATCTTGGTCTCCATGTCCCAGTACAGTATGCTGCCTGCGGAACCCAGCACGAACATCTCCTTGGAGCGGACCATCAGAGAGGAATAGGCTTCCATAGCTTGGTCGGTCATAGGTATCGGAAAGCGGTATGACAGGGAGCGAATTAACCTTTGCCATGTTACCTCTGGGCGGGCCAGTGTATCGTCCTGCTAGCTTTCCGGGCCAAATGCAAGCAATTGGTCAAATCGTCATCCGCCGAATAGGCCGTATGGCGACGATGACAACTTATTTAACGGCATAAACGCAAGTTTTTTCGGGCGTCCAATTTTCCGGAGAGATCTCCGGCTCGCCCGTGGGGGAGTGGTCGGGTGAAGTGTCCAGTGCATCAGAAGAACCGTGCCGTTGCTTATAATTATAGAAAGGTTATTAAAAAAATCAATTCGTTGTTCGCGTCCTCCATCTTGGTCAGCGTGCTGTTCATCAGCCTTTTCAGCACGTCCGGCGAGGTGGAGGCCATATCCTACACGTTGTCCCTGGAGGATCCCAACGGAGGGGAGAACATATTCGGAGGGACGACCTTCGATATTCGTTTGTCAACCTCGGTGGCCGGTGGAAGCCTGGTCATAACCTATTCCACCGATGGCGGTCAGACCTATCCCAACCAGATAACCACCAACAGCAACACCGGCGGTTACCAGGTCATAACCTGGAACGTGCCTAACAACGTGGACACCACATCGGCCCGGGTTCAGGTGGAGTGGCGCAATCGGACGCTCGCACCATACGTCGTCTACCGCACCGATTCCAGTGCCGCCAATTTCAGCATCACCCCCAGCGCGGTCCTGGAGTTCATGGACTTTCCGACCACCATGAGCTCCGGACGAAACGAACTGATAAGATGGAACCTGTGGGACGGGACGCAGCAGGTGGGAGCTCTCAGCATGCAGGTGAGGTACCGTACGGGTATCACATGGGGTGCCTGGACCACACCATCGGGTATCTACTCCAACATCCCGGGTGAACAGGGCGGGGTGTGGTTCACACCAGAATATTACGAGAGCGCCTATGGACAGATCAGATTGCGCGCCTACACATATCTGCCGGGAGGCACATTCATCAAGGAGATCCTAAGTCCGGAGTTTGAAATAGATTCGCCTTGGATCCAGTTGATGTCCCCCAATGGCGGACAGGCGCTAGTGGCCGGCCATCCCTACGAGATCACCTGGGCCACGGCCAACGATCCCACGGGAATAATCATCGGGATCGGGCTGGCGTATTCCACCAACAGTGGATCGTCCTGGAACACTATCACCTTTGACACTTCGAACGACTTCAGTTATTTATGGACGGTGCCCTCGGCCTATTCGGACCATGTCCGGATCAAAGTGGTCGCCCATTACAGCGAATTGGATATGGAGCTCGCCAATGATACGAGCGACGGAGATTGCCGGATCATCGACGAATACGATCCGTCCATCACCTTGATCGCCCCCAACCCCTACGTTCCGGGGGCCATCGTGCTCTTCGGAGGGGAGACGACCAGCATCCAGTGGAGCGTCACCAACCTGCCCGGGGCCATCGACGTTGTCAAGATCTACCTTTCCACGAACAACGGGGCCACCTATGGTCTCATAGCCACCACCACATCAAGTGTAACAAGCTATAGCTGGAACATCCCCGGACTGGACACCAGGCTGGCCAGGATCAAGCTCGAGATGGACCCGGCGGTCGGGATCTCACAGTACTCCCAGAGCGCCAATCCATTCTACATATTCACCGAAACCGTCTGGAACCGTCCGCCGGTGGCCATCGCCCCCAACAGCCTGAGCGCCCAGGAGGGCACGTTGGTCACCCTGGACGGCTCTGACAGCTATGATCCGGACGACGATTCGCTCTTCTACTTCTGGGAGCAGGTGGATACCCTGGGGTTCGAGGTCGTACTCTCGGACCCCTACGACGACAGTCCTACGTTCAGGGCCAACATCCGCGATTTCAGTGTGAGCCTTGTATTCCAGCTTACCGTGAGCGACGGTGAGGACATCGAGGTCGAACACTATACGGACAACATCAAGCGTACGAGCGTTCTGATCACCCCGACCGGTCCGACCATCACCGGCTTCACGCCTTCCGGCGGTTACCAAGGAACGAGCATCCAGATCAACGGCACTAATCTAATGGGTGCCGGGATCTACATCGGGGGGGTATTGACCGGAACCGTTCCCAATTCCCCTAGCCCGGCCAACCCCAATCCGGACGAGGCGTACAACTTCACCCTGGTTCCTGGGATACCGCCGGTTCCATCGACCATAACCGTCACCACCTTAGTGGGGAGCGCCACCTCCGAGGACGTTCTGGAGGTGTATCCTTACCCATGGTACTGCCTGGACTATGGTTTCACCTTCGGCAACGATGACAAAGAGTACCTTTCATATCCATGGCTGGTCTGGGAGAACGGCGATTACCGCCGGACCTTCGGTAACGATGTGTACCTGAGCCTGTGGATATGCATCGGCCTGCCGTACTGGACACCATGGGACGGATGGGACTGCCTCGGGTACCTCATAGATGAGCCGTTCTGCCCTGATCCGCTCGCCGCCCTATGGTATGGAATAGCGTACTGCCATCTTGCCCAGGGAGGGGAATGCTTCGGGCTGAGCGCAGTGAACCTGGAACTATACCTGGACCATTACGACCCGTACGATATCCAACCAGGGGTGTACACCATCGACGCCCTGGAACTGGAGGGGGCGTTGCGGGAAAGGGTGGACTTCATGCACGGCTCCCAGGTGTCCGCCGAATGCGTGCACTATTGGGTGGCCGAGCACCTTTACAACCTGGCCCCTTCGATACACGGGGTCTCGGGAATGGGTTTGGTGCTATCGGCCATCGAGAACTCCATAGACAGCGGGGACCTTGGCATCATATCCATCGTGGACGGGGGCAGCGGGCACATCGTTGTTCCTTACGAGGTCGTGGACATCGACCCGGACACCACCCGGGTCTATATCTGGGACATCAACAAGCCCGAGTGGTCCAAGGAAAATACCGCCGAGAACGCTCTGCTTGACACGAACGTTAACATGAACCACCCGCCTTACATTGAGATAGACAAGAGCGGCATCTACTGGGAATGGTCCTACTACTTCAGTCCGGACCACGGCTGGTGGGGCGGACCTATGGGCCTGACCTTCCTGCATTCGGACGTGGTCCTGGGCGACCGGACGCTGCCGACCACCCTGGACGGTCTTTACGATCTGGTGTTCGGCTGCGCCACCGGTTCAGTGGAGGACGAGGATGGCAACGTGATGGAGCTGCTGGACAACGGCACGTATCGCATGGAGATCGAGGGTGCTTCGCCGATAACATTCAATTCGGCGCCTGGTACCGGCATCCGCGCCTTCTACCTGCCGGACGGGAACTACACCACCCGGATCCACGGGAGTGAGGGGGGCCTGTACAATTGCACCATCTTCAGCGGGGCCAAGGCCGCCTACGCCATAGAGAACGCTGAGGCCGAGGAGGGAACGGAGGACACCTTCCGGCTGTTCCAGATGGACGGTAACCCGTACTGGGGCACCATGACCTATCGGACGTCGGACGATGAGAAGCAATACTCGGCCGCCATGATAAAGCGCTTCGGGGAACGCCAGAGGGTGTTCAGGGTGCTCAACGCCAGCATATTCGACGACAGCCGGGCCATCATGAACACCTCCGAGGACTGCTCGAAGCTGGTATTCTTCAACGACGGCGACCACAGCTTCACCTTCGACGTGCGCTTCCAGAGCAACGTACTGAGCGAGGAGGCCTGGGAACGGTTGAACGGGACCTTGACCGACATGCCGACCTGCGAGGCCTTCGGCATCGAGATAGGACCGGGCGAGACGTTGACCATATATCCGAGCGACTGGCTGGACCTGGAGTCGGCACATGTCCTGGTGGATAGGGGTGACGGCGACGACGGATTCGACATGATGCTGCTCGCCCTGATCATCGGCATCATGGTGGTGGCCGTGGCGGCCGTGTGGTACCTGGTCGTTCGTAGGAGAAGGAAGGGTTAGAAGGAGAGCCTCTGTGAGAACAGCCCCAGCAGGTCTAGCGCAGCCTTTCCTCGGGGAGTGATCGAGTAGTCGCCGCGATTCCGCTGCTTGGAGACGTAACCTTCGTCCAACAATGGCCGCAGGTGGAACTGCAAGTGTCCGGTCCTCAGGTCCAGCTCGCGGCTGAGATCGGTGAAGGTCCGGTCCCGAAGGCCCAACGCCCGCAGCACCTGCAACCGGGCGGGATGGGCCAGGGGGGTCATCATTCGGGACACCTTCTCCAGATCGACCTTGTCGTCAGTTACTTGCCGCGCCTGGTCGGTCATAGGACCGCGGATCTTCTCGTGTATCCTCTGCATGAAGGTCACCAGCGACCTCACGTCCCTGACCATGGCCATCTGCAGGTCGTGGCATTCACGGCTTTTACAGGGGGAATGCAATCCACCGATCAGCGCCTCCACCCGATCAAGCTCTTCCATCGCCGCCTGATAATCATCCTTGAGAAAGCACGAGGAAAGCCCCTGGAACACGGCATCCAGCTCTTTGCGGCAATCCTTGCGATGGGGACAGGAGGAAAGGCAATCTATCCGGTCCATGTTCGCTGCCAGATATTCCTCATAGTGGTCGGCCATCACGTATTGGACCTGGGTCAGAACCACCTTCTTGAAATCCTCGTAGCGCACGCTGAGCACGGTCCGATTAAGTTCGTTCATCTCCGCCTTCAGCTGGTCCAGGGACCTCGCCACATCCACTTCGCTGTCCATTTTAGTCAAGTGTAATATTAATTCATAATATTAATGTATTATTGTTCTTCTCCTAGTTCAAGGTGAAAAATATGGAGTTCAAGGATTTCGTACAGAACGCCAGCAAGGAGCAGTTGACCGCCCTGGGGACCCTGGGAATGTGGATGCAGGAGAAGATGCCCCTCTATTGCACCTGTCCCTCAAAATGCAACCAGAAATGCCAGTTGGTCAAGGAGCTCAATGAGGCTTTTATGCTGGCCGGTCAGCGCCTGCAGTCGATGTAAGCATCCCATATCCGCGGACCCCGTCGGGCTCCCGCGACCTTTTCTTTCATTTTAAGTTCGAGTCAGGATGCCTTTCGATCTGTCGCGTTTTTTAAAATACTATGATAAATCTATACGAATGTGGGTTGAACGTTAGCATAGCCCAGGCTGTTTCGGAGGTTCTTGCACATGGCGGTACAGGAAGAGGTTTCGAACACCGGGCTTCCCGGCCTGGACAGGATATTGGAACGGGTGCTGCTGGGGGACAACGTGGTCCTGCAGGTCGATTCCATCGATGACTACGTGAGGTTCGTCACCCCTTTCTGCCAGGAAGCGGAGCGGCAGGGACGTCCGCTCATCTACTTCCGCTTTGCCGACCATCGGCCGGTGGTGCCGGAGGACTGTAAGGCCGAGGTCTACACCCTGGAGCCGAACGAGGGTTTCGAGAACTTCATCTCGGAGATCCTGGACATAATCGATGGCAAGGGCAAGGGCGCGTTCTACGTGTTCGACTGTCTTTCCGACCTGTCCGTGGACTGGTACAGCGACCGGATGCTGGGCAACTTCTTCATGCTGGCCTGTCCGTATCTATACACCTATGATACTGTGGCGTACTTTACGCTGATACGCAACCACCACACACCGTTCGCCATCGACGCCATCCATGGGACCTCGCAGGTGGTCATCGATATCCATTCCAAGGACCAACGCATCTACGTCCATCCGTTGAAGGTGGACGGGCGTCGTTCACCGACCATGTACATGCTCCATCTCTGGGAGGGGGAGGAGTTCGTACCGGTCCTCAACAGCTCCACCACCGCGGAGATACTTACAGGGGTGCCGCAGCCCTGGGTCGATCATTCCACGCATCAGCAGGACATCTGGACCAAGAGCTTTCTGAAGGCCCAGGAGTTCGTGGAGACCAATGCCGTCGAGCGTCTCACGGACCAGACCTGCGACATACTGTTCCTGAGATTGGTGAGAATGGCGGTCACCCGCGACCCCCGGTTGATGAGGCTCATCGAACGGTATCTGGAGTTCCCGGACCTGGTGGACATCGGCAAGCGGATGATCGGTACCGGGCTGATAGGCGGCAAGTCGGTGGGAATGCTGCTGGCCCGGGCGATCCTGAAGAAGGAGGAACGGGAATGGACGAATATATTGGAACCTCACGATTCCTTCTACATCGGTTCCGATGTCTATTACACCTACCTTACCGTCAACGGCTGCTGGTGGATACGACGCAAGCTCAACGACCCCGCCTCCGGCTTCCTTATGGACGACCAGGACAAGGAGAGGATGCTCACCGGCAATTTCCCACCGGACATCGAGGACCAGTTCCGGAAGATGCTGGAGTACTTCGGCCAATCGCCGATAATCGTCCGTTCGTCAAGCTTGCTGGAGGACGCGTACGGGAACGCTTTCTCCGGGAAGTACGAGAGCGTGTTCCTGGCCAACCAGGGAACGCCGCAGGAACGGCTGGAAAAGTTCCTGGACGCGGTGCGGCGCGTCTACACAAGCACCATGAACCAGGAGGCTTTGGCGTACCGGGCCCACTGGGGATTGCTCGAAAGGGACGAGCAGATGGCCGTTCTGGTGCAAAGGGTGTCCGGCTCCGTCTATGGGGAATTGTTCTTCCCCCAGGTGGCCGGTGTCGGGATATCGTTCAATCCTTACGTCTGGAACAAGGAGATAGACCCCCAGGCCGGAATGATGAGGCTGGTTTTCGGCCTGGGAACGCGGGCGGTGGACCGGGTGGACGACGATTACACCAGGATCGTGGCCATGAACGCACCGCTGAGGCGGCCGGAGGGCTGCTCGCAGGACGTCGGTAAATACTCCCAGAAGAGGAGCGACGTCATCGACATGAACGCTAACCGCCTAACCTCGCTGCCGTTCGAGGACCTGGTGCGAAGCTTCCCGCAGCTGCCATTAGGCATATTCGCCTCCCGTGACCTGGAGCTTGAACGGAGGGTCGCGGAGTACGGTGGAAGCGAGGCGTTCTCCTGGATACTGACCTTTGATGAACTATTGTCGAACGGCACCTTCGTGCGGAACATGAACCGGATGATGAGAGTGCTGGAGAAAGCCTACGATCACCCGGTGGACATTGAGTTCACCGCCAACTTCAATGACCTTTCGGACTACAAGATCAACCTGCTGCAATGCCGGCCGTTCCAGGCCAAGGGCGGAGCGCTCACCTTGCAATCCAAGTGCAACGTCCCCGCGGAACGGACCGTTCTGGGTTCGGTCGGGCACGTGATCGGCAGCTCTAGGTCGGTGACGGTGGACCGCATAATATTCGTGGTCCCGGAGGCCTACAGCGAGATGCGCATGAGCGATAGGTACGCTGTTGCCCGACTGATCGGGAAGTTGACGCATCTCAAGGACCTGGGAGAAAGGCCGGCGATCATGCTGGCCGGCCCGGGCAGATGGGCCACCACCTCCCCGGAGATGGGTGTGCCGGTGTCCTTCTCGGAGATAAACACTGTGTCCATCCTCTGTGAGATACTTTCCATGCACGAAGGCTTGGTGCCTGAGGCTTCCTTGGGAACGCACTTCTTCAACGATTTGGTGGAATCGGACATGGTCTATTGCGCCGTTCATCCTGGAAAGGAGGGAAGCGTCATCGATCGGGAGTTCTTTGATAAAGCCGAGAACAGGCTGACGTCCCTGGTCCCCGACTCAGCCCAACTTACCAAGGCGGTCAAGGTGATCGATGCTGATGGGTACACCATGCGCCTTTGCTCGGACGTGCTGAAGCAGACCTTCGCCCTGTTCATCGATCCGAAGGAAAGAAGGTGAATTGAGAACCCAATTCAAAAGAAATGGTGCGGGGGTTGGGATTTGAACCCAAGGACCACTAAGGACTAGACCCTCAATCTAGCGCCGTTGGCCATGCTTGGCTACCCCCGCGGGCTTTTTTGGGAATGTAGGATGCGGTTATTAACCTTTGCATAAAGGGCGATAACCCGCGGTGCCAACTGGACGGTGAACCTCGGTTATGGCCGTTTCAACTCATTTAAATAGGGGTTTTTCATAGGATATGATGTCGGGAGAGGGAGAGCGACTGACGGTAGGGCCTAGCTGAGGAAGGTCCCTCCTCCATGAGAAAGGTGGACCGCGAAATGCGGTTTGGCGAGAGCCAAGGCAAGGGCACAGAAACGGCACAGCCCCGGGGTAGTATGAATCGCTCGGCGAGGACGTTCCCCGGGGACCTGGTGAAACGGCGACCCCCCACCGGAGCAAGCCCGAACAGCCGGAATGACAGCTCAGGACCGGCGGGTAGGGCGCGCAGTTGAATGTCGCCTGAAACAGAAGGGGGCCTACTACCCTCAC
>CAZPFU010000003.1:0-49812 GCA_964585915.1 uncultured Methanomassiliicoccus sp. | reverse complement strand
GACACACTGGCCCGTATTTTCAGCGGCAATCTGCAATGGTTTTCGCTATTCCCTCAGGACACCTTAAGGAACTCATATTGATTAGTTGCTTCGAGGGGAAAAATGAAAGACAAGGAAGGAAAGCTGGTTATGATAAAGGAGCGTGTACCTCTGCGCACCCACGAGATGCTTAGGAGGGAGCTGCGCAAGGGACGGAAGGCGCTGTACATCTCCAAGAACTCACCAAGGCAGCTGGAGATGCAGTTCGAGCCGGTAAAGGACAACATGACCGCCTTCTGGTTGTCGCCCCGCCCGGAGGACGATTGCATTCCGCCGATGAACCTGGAGACCTTCGAGTCCAAGATCAAGGAGTTCCTTGAGGAGAACGAGTTCCCTATCGTGGTGCTCAACGGAGTGGACGTTCTGTACTCCTGGAACGGACTTCGCCCGGTGATAGACTCGCTGAAGAGGGCCAGAGGAGGTCTGGGCAACGCGGAGTTCTTCATAAGCTTGGACCCCAACGAGCACAACCCCGGATACGTCGGCGCCCTGGAGCGCATATCCGACGAAGTGGTCTGCACCTGAAGGACGAAACTTAAACCCCATCCTTTTTCAATCACCCTTTCTTTTCACCATCACCACAGGTGTTCCGATGACAAGCCTCGCTCAATTGTTAGAAAAGGTCTCCAACGACCATGTTTCCGGTTCCTCCGAGATATACTCTGAACTACTTGACGGCCTGCAGAGTGCATTGGCCCAAAGACCGAAGGTGCGGGAATGGATCGATTTCTCCGATGGTCTGTCGAAGGTCAAGAGGTCCATGGCACCTCTGCAGAACGTGGCCGGTTCCATCAAGGTTCTGCTGAACGCCAAGATACCGGACGACCAGTTCAACGGCTTCGTCAAGGGATTTCTTACCGACCTCCGGGAGAGGGAAAGATCGGCTCCGGACAAGATCGCCAAGAACTTGATGAACGAATATCGTCCCGGCAAGGTAGTAACCGTTTCTTATTCCGGGACGGTGTTGAGCTCCTTATTGCATCTCTCAAAGGATGTATCGGTCTCCGTGGCCGAGTCCCTGCCGATGGGAGAGGGCAGGATGACCTGCGGCAAGCTGCTTGCGGGAGGACATAATGCATCAGTGTTCAGGGATTCCATGGTCCCCTCCGAGGTCCAGAAGGCCGACCTGGTGCTGGTGGGGGCGGACGGCGTGTGCCCGGAGGGCGTGGTGAACAAGGTCGGGACGCTGTCCATGGCCTTGGCGGCCCGGGAGTACAAGAGGCCGTTCATAGTGCTGTGCTCCACCTCCAAGCTCATACCGGTGCTGGAGATGGACGCCATGGAAGGCGAGGCCCAAGTTGAGGGTCTGAAGGTCCGGGAGGAGGTCTTCGAGATCACCCCGTTGGAACTGGTCACCGCGGTCGTAACCGACGAGGGCGTTCTGTCCGGAGAGGAGATGAAGAAGCGCCTGCTGAAGGACCGCAGCAGGATGAAGGACACCGAGTGCCAGACCTGTTAGCCGATCCGTTGTAAAAAGGTCTTGACCTGGCTATCGTAACCAATGGTCTCGATGTCCAGCTCGGTGCCGTGCTCGGTGGTGATAGTGATAAGCACATGACCGGCGACGCTGCTGAACAGCGCGTGGCGGTCGGAGCTTTCCTGCAGGGCCAGCTCCAGCTTGCCAAAGTATTCCTGGGCTTTCTCCAAGGCCCTCTCGGGGCTGAGCCTGGTGGTCGCTCCATACCTCATGCTATCGCTGGGAAATATCACTGCGGGATAACTACCTTTTCCCGACCAGGTCACTCGAAGCGCAGCACCTCCGCCGGCGCCACCTTGCTGGCGCCCCTGGCCGCCGGCAGTATGCTCAGCATGGTGGCGATGAAGGCCAGGACCGCCACCACCAGTATGGGCTGCCAGTCGATGACGAACACGAAGTCCATGGACTCCAGCGATTCCAGGTACAGCTGATAGCCGACCAGAATGCCCAGCAGCGATCCGGCCACAATCCCCAGCAGGGAGATGAAGGCCGACTCCAGGGCGAAGTTGATGACCACCATGTTCTTGGTGAACCCGATGGCCCGCATCATCCCTATCTCCAAGCGCCGCTCGTAGATCGCCCTGATGGTTATTATGCCCAGGCCGACGATCCCGATGACCAGCCCCATGGCCAGGAAGGCCCGGAACAGGGTGAATATGGAATCCACGCTGGAGGTGATCTGCTTGGCCAGGGATTTTACGGAAATGGTGGTCAGCCCGGCGTCCACGAAGTCCTTCTCCAGCAGCACCGACTGCTCGGCCGGGTCCAATCCGTTCACGTAGGATACCAGCATGCGGTTGGGACCGAGGGCCTTGAAGGCATCGTACACCGTCGCCTCGTTCACGAATATGCCGCCCAGGGCGCTCTGCTTCATGACCCCCACCACCGTGACGTTGGTGGAATTCCCGTCGTAAGCTTCCACCCGGAAGGTGTCGTTGAGGACGATGCGCTCGGCGTTGTCAAAGGACATCATGCCGCCCATGGCCCCGGCCAATCCGCCGTCGATTATCACCAGGGAACCGTTGGACATGACACCCTCCCACACCTCCCGCTCCGAGCTGAAACGGGATTCGTCCCATTCGGCCAGTGGATAATAGCCCTCGGTGTAGAACCGTTCGTTCACCCCCAGCGCCAGGATGCTGAACTCGATGGGCCGCAGATCGCCGTTGCCTATGTCCACGGTATCGTTGACCCTCACCTCTATGGTGGCCATGGCCAGAAGGTTGCTCACGTTCCCACCGTCCAGGAAGCCGTCGGTGCTGTTCAGCTTGGCCCAGGGGTCGCTGTCCAGCACCGTCCTGGAGTCCAGGGTGAAAGCTATGGTGTCGAATCCTCCGGAGGTCTCCTCCACCATGATGGGTATGTTGTAGTTCATCACCCCGGAGATCATGGTCAGTATGGTGACGGTGAATATCACCAGGCCGAAGATGAATATGCTCAGCCCGGTGCGGAACTTGGCCTTAAGCGGATAGGATATGGCGGTGCGCACCACCGCCCGGTACGAGGAGCGGGCCCGGATGATGGCCGTGAACAGCCGGATTATGGCATCCGAGTTGAACATGACCAGCAGCAACGAGGATATCAGCAGGAACAGTCCGGCGACCACCAGCATCTCGATCTCCACGGAATAGGGGAATATCTGAACGCCGGCAACGTCGGACACCCAGATGGCCATGGTGATCAGCGCCGCCGCGTTCCAGGCCAGCCTGTCCCCCAGGTAACGCCTGAGCAGCAGCCCGGCGGAGATGGCGCATATGGAAAGCCCGCTCATGCTGATCCCCAGGTTCTCGGCCGCCATGCCCGCCCCGGTCATCAGGATACCGAGGGCGAACATTCCAAGTCCTAAAAGGAAGGCCCGGCGGTCACGGGTGGGCACCGGAGGCTCCGGGATGGCGCGGATCGCTCGCACTATGTTCATTCGCGATATGCGCATGGTGGCGAAGTACACCGTGCCCATGGTGATGGCGAACCCGATGAGATAGGATATGGCCAGTCCTTCCGGGGTGTAGGTGAAGTACGAGAGTATGCTGATGTCCGTGAAGCCGAACAGGCCGGATATGGAGTAGATGATCAGGTAGGCCACGACTATTCCCAGGACCGTCCCCACCCCGGAGGCCAGGGTGGCGTACACCACCCCTTCGTAGGTGAAGAGGCGCCTTAAACCGTTCCTAGGCAGCCCTACCGCCCTGGTGATGCCCATCTCCGATTTGCGTTCCTCGCCCAGCATGGTGAATATGTTCAGCACCAGGGCCATACCGGCGATGATGGAGAACGAACCGAAGACGAAGAACAGGGAGGTGAATGCGGTCATGCCTTCCCGGCCCTCCTCGAGTATTTCCTGCCGGTCCTGCACGACCTCCAGATTGGGTATGACCGAGTCCTCCAGGATACCATCGAACCCGGAGCGATCGAACGCCTCCGTTCCGTCCAGGGAGATGAACAGGAGATTGCTGCGGCCGGGGTTGCCGGTCCACATCTGCAGGTCGGTCTTGTTGACGAAAACCGTGGCGGAGACGGTGAACCCTCCGCCGCCCAGACTGTACGCCCCCAGGCCGTCCTTATCGATCACCTGTTCCACCTGCAGAGGGAGCGAGGCGTTGCCGCGGACCAGCATGAGCAGGTCACCCTCGGACGCGTCGATGTCCCTGGCCAGGGTTTCCGTTATGTAGATCCCGCCGGAGCTCGGGGCACTCTCTATCGGAGCGCCGCCGGAGGTCAGACCCCCGAGGGTGTCTAATGCCTCCGCCTCGAAGCCCAGAGCGGTGTTGCTCAAGGAGTACAGTCCGCTGGCGGTGTTGAATATCACCGCGCTCTCGGTCACCGCCGGCGAAGCGTAATCCAGACCATCCAGGGCGGTGAGGTTCGCGGCTAGGGCGTCCAGGCTGTCCTCTTCCAGGTAGACGTAGAAGGAGCCGAACTCGGAGCCGACCACCAGGTCCACCTCCGCCAGGCTTTCGGTGGCCTGTCCCATGATGAGATTGTCGAGCGTGTCGCTTACCACGAACGTAGCGGAAACGATGGCCGTCCCGACCATAAGCCCTCCGACAACCAGGGCGGTGGTGGCCGGCCGGCGCAGCGCGTAGCGGATGGCCATGATCGATACCAGGCGGTTCCGGCGGGCGTCCAGGACCACCAGGAACACCACGACGATTATGTCGACGAACAGGGAAAGCGCGGTCCCCAGGAAGGCCCAGGGCATCAACAGTAGGAACAGCGCGATGACGGCCTTGGCCAGACCTACGAGGCGGGACATCGGATCAGCCCCTGGCCAGGATGTCCTGGCAGACCGTGGTGACCTTGCCATCCTCGTCCACGATCTCCCCGTCCCGCATATGCACGATGCGGTCACACTTCATGCCCACCTCGGGATCATGGGTGACGATGACGAAGGTCTGCTGGTTCTCCTGGTTCAGTCGCCGCATGAGCGCGACCACCTCATCGGCGGTCCTCTTGTCCAGGTCGCCGGTGGGTTCGTCCGCCCACACCAATGCGGGCTTGTTGACCAGGGCTCGGGCTATGGTCACCCTTTGCCGTTCCCCTCCCGAGAGGGACGCCGGACGAAGCGTGGCGCGGTCTTTCAGGCCGACCGTCTCCAATAGCGCCAAAGCGCTCGCCCTGGCCGTCTTGGGGTTCTCCCCGGATATGAGAAGAGGAAGTTCAACGTTCTCCACGGCCGACAGCACCGGGAGCAGGTTGTAGAACTGGAAGATGAAACCCATGCGTTTAGCGCGGAAGCGGGTCTTGGCGTTGTCGTCCATGTCGGTAAGGTCAGCCCCTTCTATGGAGACCTTTCCAGAGGTCACGTCATCGATGCCGGACAAGCAGTTCAGAAGCGTGGTCTTCCCGCAACCGGAGGGACCCATGACGGCCACCATCTCCCCCTTCTCGATGCTCATGCTGATCCCTTTCAGAGCCTCGACCCTGATATCCCCGGTAACATAGGTCTTGACAACGTCCTGGCAGCTGATTATTGGCAGTCGTTTCCCCCCGATACGGGATAATAGCCCAGCGTATGATATTTAACATTACTGGACTGGTGTCCAGAGCGACCACGCCAGATAGGCGTCCGCCAATAGGACGAAGACCATGATCGCGGAGAAATTGAGCTTGACCTGGGCTATCACCCCGAATCGGTCGTCCTCGCGCACCCGAAGCCCTACCAGGGCAGCGGACAGAGGCAGCAGGGAGAAGACCAGCAGGGCGCGCAGGTCCACCTCTCCGTAGGATATCGACACCAGCAACAGCAGGTAAAGGCTGGCCGTCGCTGTGGCCAGCATAGCTGCCCAAAGACCCTTATTGAGGCCGGTCCGCACCAACATGTTCCTTTTGCCCCCTCGCATGTCAGCCTCCCGGTCTGGCATCTCGACGCTGATGATGAAGAACGCGCCGTACCCCATCAGGGCAGGGACCAACATTAAGAACTCCGGATCAAGGCGCCCCTGCAGGCAAATGTAGCCCATGGCCGGCATGATTAACCCCGCGGCCAGGATGGTGACCGGTTCTCCCAGCCCTCGATAGGCCAGCCTCAAAGGGGGCGCGGTGTAGAAGAACCCCAGAAGATTGCCGGCGATGACCAGAGGTAGGAAGTACCAGGCCAGGGGGTACAGGGATTGAAAGACGACCGCCGATATGAGCGAGGCGGCGATCAGCAGCAAGGACGACCACAAGGCCAGCCTCGCCAGCTCTGGGTGGGAGCGCAGAGCGCCGCTTCCGCCTGAAAGTGGGGTGGGAACGTTGAATGAATCTGCCCGCCGATCGAAGTAGTCGTTGCTGAAGGTCAGCGAGAAATGGGCGAAGAAGAATATGAGATAGCCGCCAACGAACCTCCAGGCATCCACGGGCGCCCCGTATGCGAAGGCCAGGAGAGCACCTAGCACGTACAGGGCCAGACCTGGGACCAGGAACTGCGGGCGGCTGAGACGGAGGAACGCCCGGAACCTACCGACTCGTTTTGGGTCCAAGGGATCACCCCAGCGCTAACAGCAGCACCAGGACTGTAAATAGCATCCCGCCCAGGATGGTATTGAGGTATGGAAGGTACCAGTAAACCCGTTCTACCCGCCAGGAACGGAAGGCCAGCAGGCTGAGGGGCACCGCCGGGTAGAGCAGGGAGAGGAACGAGAGGTAGTGGAACCCGGATAGGACCAGAGCTGAGGCGGAAAGACCGCTCCAGAACAGCAGGCAGAGCAGCAGTGACGCCCTTTTTCCAATGAGCACCGCCGTAGTGGTTATGCCCGCCTGCCGGTCGCATTCAATGTCCGGGATGGCCGAGAAAAGATGCATGGCCGCGATGTGCAGGAAACCGGCCGCCACCAGCCATATGGACGGCAGCTCTCCGGACGCCAAGTGATAGGCCAGGACCCCGGGCATGATGTACAGCATGTTCGAGGCGAAATCCAGGAAAGGTCGCGCTTTGAAGCGCAGGGGCGGGGCGCTGTAGAAGTATGAGAGCAGCAGGAAACCCAGGAAGAGCAGGGCGGCCATCAGGTCCAGCATCAGCATCAGGGCGGCGCTTATCACCAGGACCGCGCGCAGGGCTCTGGCCAGAACGTCCCTCTCCGATTCGGCCACCCGATGCTCCATCTCTTCCTTCTTGGGGTTAAGCGCATCGGTGTCCCGATCGTAATAGTCATTTATGCCGTAGATGAACACGTTGGCTGGAAAGAAGAAGTAGAGCAGGAAAACGAAGTATTCCGGACGGAAGAAGCCCTGCAGGGACGAGGCGCCCAGGGCGTACCCCACCACGAAGGTGCCCGCGGTGTATATCCAGAACCGGAATCGGGATATGCGCAGCAGGAATCCGAGGGCGTCCGTTCCATCACCTCACAGCCGAGGAACCACGGTCATGAAGTTGAGCAGGTACCCGGAGACGATGCGCCCGATGGAAGGCTTGACCTTGTGATGATAGACCACGAACGGATCGGCGGCGATGCGCCGGGCGGTGAACTTGTACATGTCCGAGGCGGTCTTGATCGGCAGCAGGTACTTTCTGGGTATGTACCGGAAGCTGGCCTCCGCCTCCGATTGCCATTCCCGATACCTCTCGATCTGCTTATGGACCAGGGCCATGAAGGCCGCCGGCTGCGCCCTCACCTCCTTTTCGGAAAGTGAGGTCAACCCGAACTGCTCCATCTCCTCGCTCGGGAAGTATGAACGGCCGAGCTCGCAGTCCTCCTGCACGTCCCGGATGAAATTGATGAACTGCATCGCCCTCCCCAGGCGCCTAGCTCCGTGATATGACTCCTCGGGCAGGCCCATGATCTTGGCCATCATCAGCCCTATCACCTCCGCCGAGCCGTAAAGGTACTCGTCCAGCTCCTCCAGGTTTCGATAGCTGTCCTTGTAGGTGTCCAGGGTCATGGAGTTGACGAAGGCGTCCACCCAGGCCATGTCAAAGTCCTTGCGGACGCACAGCTCGGCGAAGCTATCGACGATGACATCCCCGGTCGGTCTTCCGGCCATTGCCCGGTCCAGGCCGGACCTCATCTGCTGCAGCAGGTCCAGCCGCTGAGGGAACGAGTCCACATGGTCGTCCGCGGTGCGCACGAAGCTGTACAGCTTGAACACGTCGCTCTTGATGGAGCGGGGGAAGAACATGGTGCTGTAGAAGTAGGTCTTGCTTCCCCGCTTGAAGATATGATGTAGTCTCTCATCAACCATAAGGTCCGCCTCCGCACTTGCACTCGTCCAGCAGTCCGTCGACGATCTGTGATGATATGAGCACCATCGGCACCCCGATGCCGGGATGGCAGTAGTGGCCGGTGTAGAACAGGTTCTTTATCCGCTTGCTGCGGTGCACCGGCCGGAACAATGCCGTTTGCCGCAGCGTGTGCGTGAGACCGAGCGCGGTGCCCTTGTAAGCGTTGTAACGGTCCTGGAAGTCGTCAAGGGCGAAGAAGCGCTTGACCTCCACGTGCTTCCGGATGTCCGTTCCGAGCGTGGACTCCAGGTGGTCCATGATCTGTTCGTAGAAACTCTCCCTGATCTCCGGCGAGTCCTCCAGCCCAGGCGCGAGCGGGGCCAGCACGAACAAGGTCTCCTTTCCCTCCGGAGCGGCGGTGCGGTCAGTTAGGGAGGGGACGTTCACATAGTAGGAAGGCGATCTGGGCCAGGCAGCCTTCTTCGGATCGAATATCTCGTCGAAGTTGGAAGACCAGTCCTTGTCCAGGAACAGGGTGTGGTGGGCCAGCTCGGGAACCTTCTTGTTAACCCCCAGGTACATGACGATTGCCGATGGGGCCAGGACCTTCTTCTCCCAGTACTTGTTGTCGTAGGTGCGGTCCTTTTCCGTCAGCAGCTCCAGTTCAGAATGGGCGTAGTCGACGTTCACCACCACGGCGTCCGCCGTGTACTCGCCCTGGTCGGTCACCACCTTGCTGACCTTCTTGCCCTCGGAAACGATCTTCCTCACCGGCTCGTTGAAGCGGAACTCGACCCCCATGGAGACGGCCATGTCGTACATGGCCTTGACCACGCCCCGCATGCCCCCGTCGGGGTACCAAACGCCGAGTGTGAAGTCGATATGGCTCATGATGTGGTAGAAGGAAGGGGTATTGGTCGGCGAACCGCCCAGGAAGCCGATGGAGTATTCCACGATCTTCTTGGCCTCGTCGCTCTCGAAATGCTTGTTGACGAAGGCCTCCAAGTTCTCGAACAGGTGAAGCTTGCGCCCCTGCTTCATCAGCTTCAGGTCCATGAAGTCGGTCAGCCTGCTGTAGTCCCGGTACAGCAGCTCCAGTATCGCCGCGTCGTACTTCTCTCTGCTCTCCTCCAGATAGACCTTGAGCTTCCTGGCGCCGTCCTTCTCCAGCGTATCGAACAGCTCGTAGTTCTTCTCGATGTCCGAGGATATGTCGACCTTCCGGCCGTCATGGAAGAAGATACGATATGAGGGGTCCAGCCGCTGCAATGCGAACAGCTCCGACGGTTCCTTGCCGAACTGCCTGAAGTAACGCTCGTAGACGTCCGGCATCAGGTACCAGGAAGGCCCCATGTCGAAGGTGTAGCCCTTTTCAGAGTAAACGCTCGACCGGCCCCCGGCGCTCTCGTTCTTCTCTATCACCAGCACCTCGTCCCCCTTCTTGGCGGAAAGCAGCGCCTGCGCCAGCCCTCCGAAGCCCGCCCCTATGACCAGAACCTTCAAAACGCATTCCTCCGAAATTCGGATTCCCATGCATTTTCTGAGCGAGTATTATAAAAAGGATTCGTCGTTTGTTCCTTTTATGCCGGGTATGCCCACCGACCAATGACGTTATGGGATAGTGAAGTCGCCTAGTGCATCAATGAATATATTTGTACATCATTAACCATAAATGATATATATGGACCTTGTCTTTCCCGATTTCCATGATGAAAGGCGTAAGGTTCTCCCTGGGCGTTGACGATATTCCGAAGCACTGGTACAACATCGCGGCCGATACTCCCGTACCGATCCCGCCGCCGCACAACCCGGCGACGAACGAGCCGGTGAGCCCCAAGGACCTGGAGGCGATATTCCCCCGCAACCTGATCGAGCAGGAGGTGTCGACGGAACGTTACATCGACATCCCGGAGGAGGTGCGGGAGGCGTACATCATGCTGAACCGCCCCTCCCCCTTGGTGCGGGCGGTGAGATTGGAGAAGATGCTGAAGACCCCGGCGAAGATCTTCTACAAGCGGGAGGACCTCAGCCCTTGCGGGTCGCACAAGCCGAACACGGCCGTGCCGCAGGCGTATTACAACATGAAGGCTGGGACGGAACATCTCACCACCGAGACCGGTGCCGGACAGTGGGGAATGTCCTTGGCGCTCGCGTGCTCCATGTTCGACATGAGCTGCAAGGTGTTCATGACCTGCTCGTCGTACGATTCCAAACCGTACCGCCGCTTCGCCATGGAGACCTACGGCGCAAAGGTCTACTCCTCCCCCAGCGCCGAGACCAAGTATGGGCGGGAGATCAAGGCGAAATATCCGGACACCCCGGGCAGCCTGGGCATCGCCATAAGCGAGGCCATCGAGATGGCCGTGAGCGAGAAGAACACCAAGTACAGCCTGGGAAGCGTGCTCAACCACGTCATGCTGCACCAGACCGTCATCGGTCAGGAACTGATGACGCAGCTGGACATGGCCGACGTGGTCCCCGACCACATGATCGGCTGCGTGGGCGGAGGAAGCAACTTCTCGGGGTTCGCCTTCCCCATGCTGGCCAAGAAGATCAAGGGCAAGATACAGACCGACTTCGTGGCCGCGGAACCGGTATCCGTTCCGTCCCTGTCCAAGGGGGAGTACCGCTACGACTTCGGTGACACCGCCGGGATGACCCCGCTGCTGAAGATGTACACCCTGGGTCACGAGTTCATCCCCTCGGCCATACACGCCGGGGGGCTGCGCTATCACGGCATGGCTCCGACCGTCAGCCTGATGAAGGACCTGGGCTTCGTACGCCCGGTGGCCGTGGAGCAGAACGCGACCTTCGAGGCGGGGGTCATGTTCGCCAACGCTGAGGGCATCATCCCCGCGCCGGAGAGCACCCACGCCATCGCCGCAGCGGTCGACCTGGCCATGGAGGCCAAGCGCAAGAACGAGGAGAAGGTGATCGTCTTCAACCTGTCCGGCCACGGGCTGCTGGACATGACCGCCTACGAGAAATACCTCAGCGGGAAGATGGCCTGAGAACCCTCGGGGGCTCCGCCCCCTCCAATTTTTTCCAAATCGTCGTATTTTTTCGAATACCATTATTTATCCCGCACCGCCTTCTCCCTCTAGGCGCTAGGGGAAGCGTGCCGGTCCGATCACATGAACGCCGAACTCGATCTCAGTGGCAAGTTCTACTCCATCGACGTCCGTTCAGACTACGGCCTGTTCAGCCTGGACCATGGGCGGATATACATGGTCATCAACGAACGTTTGGACAAGACCCTCTCCCTGATAAGCGGCCTAGCCTCCACCGGAAAGGAGATCATCTGCGTCAGCAGGATGCACCCGGACCTGCTCCGGGAACGCTATCCGCTGCAGGACATCAAGGGGGTTTGGCTGAGCGAGACGGGCAGCAGCCCGCGCCTCTCGCCCGGTCAACTGGAGAAGGTGGTGGAGGAGATCAACGACTTCGTCTCCTCCCGGAAGAACGCCGCGGCGGTCCTGGACGGTCTGGAGTACATCTCGCTCTTCACCGACTTCAGGACCTTGAACATATTCTTGGAGGAATTGAACGACGTGGTCATGGCGTCGCGGTCAATCCTCTTGATACCAGTAGATCCGCGCCTATTCGACCCTTGTCAGCTGGCTCGTCTGCGCCGGTTTGCTGAGATCCTGCGCTGAGCTCTGCCATCTCGGGAAAGGATTCCTTCAGCTTCTGGAGGTCCTTCTCCTCGAAGGTTAGGGGATCGATGGACACGATCAAGCTTCCCTCGGTCTTCTCCAGGTCCTTCTCTATCTCCTTGAGGGAGGCCACGATGCCGTTCATATCGTTCCAGAGCAGCAGATACTCCAGACCATCTAGGAAGAACTTGCGATGGCCGTCCTTGATCTCGCCCCGGACCTGCTTGACCAGTGCCGAGACGTTCTTCGGTGAGAGCGTGCCCTGCTGCTTGACCCCGCTAAGCCAGTGGAATCGGGAGTTCTTAAGGCCGTACTTCTCCACCACGTACTCGGGGTGGAGGCGGGTTATGCACACGCCCTGGTCCTTTCCAAGATAGTTCGAGAACACCGCGAACCCGTTGCGGGGGTACCCCTCCATCAGAAGGGTGACTTTGGCATCCATAGTTCCTGTCATTCAGCATTCCTCCGTTGCTTGGACCTTATCTTCGCTTTAACGGTATTTAAAGGAGTTTTGAGCATGCTACATTCCCGCGGTGAGAATCAGGGAGCGCATGGCAGGTGGAAGACTATTGATATGGGAAAGTGATTTTTCCTCGTGAACCAAACTCCGGGGCGCTCCCTGCTGACCGTGAAGGAACGGGTGTTCCTCCACCTACTTTTTCAACAGCGCTTCGTGATGGACTCCGATTCTCCGAAGAGCGTCACCCAGGAGGGCGTGGCCAAGGCGGTGGACGTAGGCCGCAATAACGTGGCCAAGGTCCTGGCGGAGATGAGGAAGGAAGGTACTGTCGATACTTTCACCCGACATGTGAAGGGATTGCCCAGCGTACGCAAGGTGTACTTCCTGAGCGCCAAGGGACTGGAGAAGGCCAAGGCGATCAAGCAGGACGTGGAGTCCACCAAGGTAGACATAATCGATCTGCAGGGGCAGCACCTGCAGGACGAGATAGGACGGCTGGGCAACTACCTTCCGAAGAGGTATGACCTTCTGGAGCTGATCAACGGCATCGTGCAGGGAAGCATCGATTGCCGCAACTTCCACGAGAACCGCATGCGCGAGGAACGCCGATACGTGGACTTCACGGACAAGAAACCGGCCGTGCGCGCCTTTTACGGGCGGGAGAGGGAGATAGGGATGCTCTCCGACCTGCTGACCTCGGAGACGAAACGCATGGTGGTCATCAACGGAATTCCTGGTATAGGGAAGACCACCCTGCTCGCCAAGTTCGCCCAGAACGTACGGGACCGCACCAGTGTGTTCTGGTACAAGGTGCACGAGTGGGCCAACCTCAAGGCGCTGCTCCGACCCCTGGCGGAGTTCCTGTCGCAGATGGGGAGGAGGAACCTGGAGTGGTACCTGAACCAGACCGAGGCACCGCTGGTCGGGGAGGCCACCCATATCCTGGAGACGGACCTGAAGGACGTGACCGTGCTGCTCATCTTCGACGACGTGCACAAGGCCGAGCCCTCGGTGCTGGAGTTCCTGGGGGCCTTGCTGACCGTGATGGAAGGTTTCGATCATGTGCGTGCCATATGCACCGCCCGCGAGCTTCCGACCTTCTATTCGAGGAGCGCGGTGTTCCGGGGCCTGGTGGAGGAGCTCAACCTCGAAGGGCTGGACAAGAGCAGCAGCGTGCAGATGATGCGCTCGCGCGGGCTGTCCCCGGCCGACGTGGACGAGGTGTTCCGGGTGACCAGCGGGCATCCGCTCTTTCTGGAGCTGATCGACGATCCCAAGCTGGCCCTGGGGAAGAACATCCGAATCTTCATCGAGCAGGAGGTGTTCTCCCGTTTGGGGGTGGCGGAGCGGAAGATCATGAGCATCGCCGCGGTGTTCCGTTATCCGGTGCTCATCGACGCGTTCTTCATAATGGAGGAGGAGATCCACCTGGCCGCAGGCATGGACAAGGTGGAGCTGGAGGGCGCCGATTACGCCGTCAGCTACGAAGCGGTGGATTCCCTCCTGGCGAAGTCCATCATATACGAGTCCGTTGGACGCCTGATCGGCATGCACGACCTGCTCCGGGAGTTCTCACTTTCCCGGCTCACGCCCAGACAGAGAAGGGTGTACCACCGGGCGGCCGCCCGTTATTATCTCCAGGACGGCTCCGCCCCCGCCCGGGTGGAGGGGATGTACCATTCGCTCATGGCCAGCGATCTGCAGACCGCTGCGTCCATCGCGGCCGGGGACGGCCGCTCGATCATCAACAAGGGCTACGCCACGCAGTTCGCCCCCCTGCTCGACCGCTTGGTGCGGGACATGGACGGGACGGACCGCAAGGACCTGGTGGAGATCACCCTGCTGCAGGGCGAGGTGCTCTACCTGCAGGGCGAGTGGGACCGGGCGCTGGAAGTCCTGAGAACCTTGCAGCTTTCCTCCAAAGGGCTGGACGCCCGGGTCCTGGGGGAGGTCACCCGCATGATCGGGGTGATCCACCTTAACCGCGGGGAGTACGACATCGCCTGGAGGATGTTGAGCGAGAGCATGGACATATCTGTTAGCAGCAGCGACCTGTCGACCCAGGCCGACATCCTGTACGACATGGGCGGGCTGCTAGAAAGGCGCGGAAGGACCGCCGAGGCCATCGAGAGGTTCGAGAAAGCTCGCACGATCGCCTTGGAACTGGCGGACGACCTCGCCCTAGGTAAGGCCTTGTACGGCATCGGACGGGCCTACTCCACCTTGGAGGAGCATCAGAAGGCCATCCGATATAAGGAGGAGGCCCTGGCCGTGTTGGAGAGGAGGGGAGACACCAACATGATGGCCAAGGCCTGCATCAGCATCGGCAACGACCTGTGCTCCATGGGCCAGAACCAGAAGGGGCTCGTCTTCCTGGACCGGGCGCAGGAGCTGGCGAACTCGGTCGGCGACCTCAGCACCGTCGCCCACGCCCTGGCCAACATGACCGGCTGCCGCCTGGTGCAAGGCCAGCTGGACGAGGCGGAGAGAATGGCGCTAAAATGCCTGCCCATATCCACCAAGCTGGACGATCCGCTTATGGGGTCCATGCTCCACTTCTATCTGGGGTACATCCATTCAAAAAGAGGGGACCGCCCGAACGCCGACGAGGACTTCGGCAAGGCGATCGCCATACTGAGGGGGCATGACAGCCCGGTCAGGCTCGGACAGCTGCTCATCGAGATCGCCAAGATCTGCATGGAGAACGATGAGGGTGCCCGCGCCAAGGAGCTTTTGGGCGAGGCGCAGGATATTGCTGAACGCCTGGGTCATCAGAGACTGAGGCAGCAGGTGGAGGAAAATATGGGAAGGTTGTGCACATGAGCATGTGCACAGTTTGGGGTTTACAGAGATACCGCGTGGGGATCCAGGAACGGTATGGCGTGCGGGTCCAGGAAGGGGATCGAATGGGGGTCCAGGAACGGTATGGCGTGCGGGTCCAGGAAGGGGATCGAATGGGGGTCCAAGAACGGTATGGACAGAATTCCAGTGAGCGAGAGGGCGCTCGCCCCGATCAAAAGGCAGGCCGAGATGGCGAACAGGGCCGCCACCCCAATCAGTACTTTGTTCCTCACCATCATCATTAACACCTGAATATTATATTGGCACCTGTGTCGACTTGTGCATATAAAATGGGTTTTTGAGCATGCTACCATTAATCTTATATACTTACAATCAGGGACGAAGATAAATTTAGTATGCTGGATAGATCATTTTTAAAAACATCTTCCAGTCAGGCGGAACAATTAATTATCAACATAGCCTGATGCACCCCCGACCATGAGCCCCATCATACATAACGGCCTTCGCTACGACGGACTTAAGGCGGTCATATTCGACATGGACGGCACCCTGATCCGGACCACCATCGATTTCCAGAAGATGAACCAGGGGATCGCCGAGACGCTGCTCCACCACGGCCTGCCGAAGGACATCCTGGACCCCACTGGCAAGGTCAACGAGAGCATCGTACGGGCCTATTCCTATTTCAAGATCCACAGCCAGAATGGCTGGGCGGAGGCCCTGGAAAAGGACCTGAACCGCGTATCCTTGGAGGTGGAAATGGCCAGGGTAGGGGAGAGCCGGGAGGTGCCCGGTGCCATCGATACCCTGATGTATCTCAAGGAGAAGGGCATCCGCACCGGGGTGCTCACCCGGGGAAGCCGGGCCTACACCGAGAAGGCGCTGCGCGCGGCCGGGCTCGATGACGGCTTTGAGATAATCCTGTGCCGTGATGACCATCCGCTCACCGAGGCCAAGCCAAATCCGTTGGCGCTGCGAAGGGTGTCCGGAGGCCTGGGACTGTCGGCAGCGGAGTGCCTCTTCGTCGGGGACCACGATACTGACCTGCTGTGCGCGCAAGGAGCGGGGAGCCCCTTCGCTGCGGTGCTCACCGGGACCTTCACCTCGGAGATGTGGATGCTGCTGGACCCGGACGTGATCATGGACAGCGTGGCCGAGCTGCCAGGGCTCCTGGAGGGATGGCGATGAAGGAGGTGCGGGTGGACGGCGCTCCGTCCCCCATCGGTCCGTATTCACAGGCCATAGTGCAAGGGGAACTGGTGTTCTGCTCCGGCCAGCTTGGACTTGATCCCAAGACCGGCATGCTCGCCGAGGGGGCGGTGGAGCAGGCCCGGCAGGCCCTGATGAACCTGGAATACGTTCTGCGAGGGGCGGGCAGCTCACTGCACCGGGCGCTGAAGGTCACCGTCTACCTTACGGACCTCTCCTGCTTCGCGGACATGAACAAGGTCTACGCGGAGTTCTTCGTCTCCCCGTTCCCAGCCCGCACCGCCATCCAGGTGGCCGCTTTGCCCAAGGGGGCGGCGGTGGAGATAGATGTCATCGCCGTACGATAGTTCTGGCAAAACCTTTTTGACTCATCAGCCAAGTTGAACATACGATGAGCGGCGACCAGGGGAAGGGTTCGGATCCCAAGCGCAAGAGCGCCTCGTTTCCGGTCACCGGCATGACCTGCGCCACCTGCGCGGGCACCATAGCCGATTCCTTGAGCGAGTTGGAAGGGGTTCTGCAGGCCGACGTGAACCTGGCTACGGAAAGGGCGTCGGTGACCTTCGATCCGGAGAAGGTCGACGTGGCCAAGATGCGCAAGGCCGTTGAGGACGCCGGGTACGGCGTGATATTGAACGAGCTGACCTTGTCCATAGGAGGAATGAGCTGCGCCTCCTGCGTAAATACCGTCGAGGAGGCGGTGGGAGAGCTGGATGGCGTGCTCTCAGCCTCGGTCAACCTGGTCACCGAAAAGCTCACCGTTCGATACGACCCGCAGCGCATCCGGATCGCTCAGATCAAGAAGGCGGTGGTCGACGCCGGCTACGAGGTCATTGAGGCCTTGACGTTGGACCTGGAGAAGGAGATGAGAGAAAAGGAAACGCTTCGCCAGAAGCGCCTGCTGCTCCTCTCCCTGGTATTGGCGATCCCTACCATGGTCATCATGCTGATCATGGACTTCACCGACCTCTGGCACCACTTCCTGATGGAGTGGGGGAACCTCATCATGTTCGCCCTGGCCACGCCAGTGCAGTTCATCGCCGGGTACCAGTTCTATATAGGAGCGTACAAGGCCTTGCGAAACCGCACGGCCAACATGGACACTTTGATTGCCGTAGGAACTTCAGCCGCCTATTTCTACAGCGTGGCGGTGATCTTCGCCCCCGGGCTGGTAACACTGGACCATGTGTACTTCGACAGTTCGGCCATGATCATCGCGCTCATCCTGTTCGGAAAGTACCTGGAGGCCAAGGCCAAGGGGAGCACCTCGGAGGCGATAAAACGCCTGATGGGACTGCAGGCCAAGACCGCCCGTGTGCTGCGGGAGGGGCAGGAGGTGGAGATGGTCGTGGACGACCTGGACGTCGGCGATGTGATGATCGTCCGTCCGGGAGAGAAGATACCCACTGACGGGGTGGTGGTCGACGGCCGTTCGTCCGTGGACGAGAGCATCATCACCGGGGAAAGCCTGCCGGTGTCCAAAAAGGAGGGGTCTGATGTCATCGGGGCCACCATCAACGGCAGCGGCCTTCTGCGGGTCAGGGCCACCAAGGTGGGCAAGGACACCGCCCTGGCGCAGATAGTGAAGCTGGTGGAGGACGCTCAGGTGGCCAAGGCGCCCATCCAAAGACTGGCCGACCGCGTGGCGGCGGTGTTCGTGCCGGCGGTGATAACCATTGCTTTGGTGGCCTTCTTCGTCTGGTACTTCCTGGGCGTGTCGGCCTTCGCCTCCGAGGAACCGGCCTTCACCTTCTCTTTAACGATATTCATCACCGTGCTGGTCATCGCCTGCCCGTGCGCTTTGGGTCTGGCTACCCCGACGGCCATCATGGTCGGCACCGGCAAGGGGGCTGAGAACGGCATACTTATCAAGGGCGGAGATTCCCTGGAGATAGCCGGGACGGTTACCACCGTGGTCTTCGACAAGACCGGGACGCTCACTGAAGGCCGTCCGGAGGTTGTGGAGGTACTTTCCTTCGATACGTCGTGTCCGAACATGCTCTCGCTGGTGGCGAGCGCCGAGGTGGGCTCCGAGCACCCCTTGGGAGAAGCGATCGTCCGCAGGGCCAGGGCGGACGGGCTGGAGCTGTTCGATGTCGAAGGGTTCGAGGGGTTGGCCGGGAAGGGCGTGAAGGCCTCTGTGAAAGGCCGGAACATCGTCGTCGGCAACCGTGGACTGCTGGAGGAGATGGGCGTGCCGCTGGGAGAGCGCGAAAAGGACGTGGTATCCCTGGAGGAGCAGGGAATGACCGCGGTCCTGATAATCATCGACGGGAAGCTGTGCGGCACCATCGGCATCGCCGACGTGCTTAAGCCGACCTCGGCCGAGGCGGTGGCTGCGCTGAAGGAAATGGGAATCGAGGTGGTCATGATCACCGGGGACAACCGGCGTACCGCTGAGGCGATCGCGAAAAAGCTGGGCATCGAAAAGGTGCTTGCCGAGGTCCTTCCGGGCGATAAGGCCAAGGAGGTCTCCCGTCTGCAATCCGAAGGTCGGAAGGTGGCCATGGTCGGCGACGGCATAAACGACGCTCCCGCCCTCGCCCAGGCGGACGTGGGCATGGCCATCGGCTCAGGGACGGACGTTGCGGTCGAGGCGGGCGATATCGTGCTCATCAAGGACGACCCGAGGGACGCGGTGGCGGCCATACAGCTGAGCAGGCAGACCATGCGCAAGATACGGCAGAACCTGTTCTGGGCCTTCGGGTACAACACCGCCGGAATACCTGTGGCGGCAGGCGTCCTGTACCCGTTACTGGGCATACTGCTTTCGCCGATCATAGCGGCTGGCGCTATGGCCTTCTCGTCAGTGTCCGTGGTGTCCAACGCCGCGTTGCTGAAACGCTACACGCCGGAGATCAAGAGAAAGGGAGGTGATTGAACGGCCATAGACCCGATATGCCTGATGGAGGTCGAGGAGAAGAGCGCGAAGTGGACCTCCGACTACAAGGGCAAGAAATATTACTTCTGCGCACCGGGCTGCAAGAAGAAGTTCGATGCGAACCCGGAGAAGTACGCCAAGAACTGAGAAAACCTCTTCGTTCCAATTTTTATGAAGATGAAAATGAGAACGGGCCTGAGGCCCGTCTTTGAGTTTAGTGGCTCTTGTGCCTTCCGTCGCGCTCCTTGTTGGCCCGCTCCTGGGCGTAGGCCTCCTGGCGCTCGGCGACGTAATCCTCGGTGGGGATCATCTTCTTGATGACGCCCATGGCGCCCATTCCGATGTTGAACAGGGCGGGCGGGATCTTGATGCCGTAGCGCAGGGTGGTGCCCGTAAGCTTGCCGGGGTTCATGATGTCGTCCGGGTCGATGAGCTTCTTGATGTCCCGGATGTACTTCGCACCAGTTCCGCGGATGGGGTCCAGGTTGGAGGCGAAGAACGCCCCGAAACCGAGCGGGCGGCCGCCGATTGTCAAGGAGTAGTTGGCCAGCTTGGCGTTGAAGCCGAAGGCGGTCATCTGCGGCAGGTCGTCCGGGTTGAACAGGTAGTAGGGCATGAACATGACCGTGTTGCGGTCGACGACGGAGCCAATGATGGCCCCGGTCAGCTTCAGCTCCTTGTGCAGGCCGTAGCAGTAGTCCACGACCTCCTCGAACTTGTTAACCGGCACGACGACCTCTCCGGGGATGCTGCCGATACCGACCTCGCGGCATCTGTACTCGTAGCAGCGCTCGTCCCACTCGTGGATGGCCACTTCGTCGGATAGCTTCTTGCCGTTGTACTTGGCCATGATCTCGTCGATCTTCTTCTCTTCCCAGGCCACGATCTCCTTGTCGCCTTCCAGCTGGATATTGAGCACGGCGCCGTCCTCGATGGCGTGCTTGCCGGCCTTGCGCAGGAGCTCGAAGTGCTTGGGGTCGCTGAACCCGAGGTGCAGCGGCCTGACGCGGGAGCGCAGGATCTCCATCATCGGCTTTCCGCCCTCCTTGAGGGTCGGGAAGGCGTAGGTGAGGGACCTCATCATCTCCGGGGCGGGCTCCAGCTTGAAGGTCACGGTGCAGATGTGGGCCAGGGTTCCCTCGGCGCCCACGATCAGGCGGTTGAGGTTGTATCCCGTTTCGTTATCCACGATGAGGTCGTACCCGGTCTCCACCATGGTGCCGTTAGGCATGACGACCTCCATGTTGCGCACCAGGTCTCCGCTGGTCCCGTACTTCATGGAGCCCATTCCCACCCCGTTGACGGATATCCATCCGCCCAGGGTGGCGGAGGGGAAGGAGCTGGGGTATCCGCCCAGCATCATGCCGTTCTCCTCGGCGGCCTCCATGACCTGCTTCCAGGTGCATCCGGCCTGGGCCTTTATGCAGAGGTTCTCCTTGTCTACCTTGAGGATCTTGTTCATGCCGCCGGACATGTCGATCAGAATGCCGCCGAACACCGGGGTGGAACCGCCCAAGCCCCAGGTGGAAGCTCCGCGCGGAGTGATGGGCACCTTTTCCTCCGCGGCGATCTTGATGATCTTGGCCACGTCCTCGGTGGTGTGAGGCCGGACGACAACGTCCGGGATGTTCTTGAATGCTAACTGGGCCAGACTGGGCAGCGGTGCCAGGTCGTGGCTGTACAGAAGCCTCTCCATCTTACTGGTCTTGACGTTCTCCCTTCCGATCGCATCTTGCAGCTTGGACACCACGGGTGCCATCGCCTTGCTCACATTTTCCTCCTCAGCTGACATGTGAAGACCTCTGTTACCAGGATATAAATGAGATTATACCCTGAAGTCCGTGAAGTATTTTAAACCTATTCCTGAGCCATACACGAAAAATGAGAATTACCAAAAAATGATATGAAGAAGGGTGCCCGAGATCGGTGCTCGAAGGTACTTCGTCCCTACTTGGCGAACACGCATCTGCAGATGGGTGGTTCGTCACTTCGATGACGTCCTACCTAGCTTTCGAATCCCCGAAGGGTCTCGATCGCCATCCGTCACACCGCTGTCCCGTCTTAAGTCAGGAAGCGCATGGGCGGACCCGCCCCCGAAGGAGCGCGCGGATAGGACCTTTTCCTACGGGCATGATCCTCAAATCATGCTGGATCCATCCTGGTTTCCCTACAGCCTTTCCGACTCGGGCAATAATTACTATTGCCTTGCCTAGTATTTATAATTTTGTCCGTTTAATGCATTAACCAGAATATTATTCATTATATATTAATAAAATTTAGGTAGACGGTGAATTAGTTCATGTTAAAGGTGCCCGGGCGGAGGGGAGGAGGAAGGCGACCTTCGGTCCGACCCATTCCTCAAAATGGAGAAGTTCCTCGGGCGACCACCCCTTCATCTCCCGCCGACGCACGTAGGGCGCGGGGGGAACCGGCTCGATCCCGCAATCGTTGGTTGCGTGATCGCACGGCGGTCCATCAAGACCGACGAAGGCGGGCGGAGATGCATCCGCAGGTCCTGCCCTCTCCATTCCACGGGCAACATAATACTTGGTCGTGCGCCCTATAAATAATTTGTTTTTATGCCAGATGGGTAAAAATAAAACGGGATCATTGTTTCATGGATTCCAATTCCCCGCGTACCGCCCTGATCTTCTCAGCGAGGGAGTCCATCTTCTTCCTGCATCTCGTTCTGACCCGTTCCGCCTCATTTGCCCCGATCTCCTTCCGGTCCAAGCGACGGTTGGCCTCCTCCATCTCCTTGCGATATTCGGCCATGATCGCGTTCAGCTCCTTGATCCTCTTTTCGAGCTTGGTTCGGGAAGAGAACATGGTAATCGGATGACTATCTGTCTTGACCCCCATATTGATTTTGATTGATCATCGGTCGATGATGACGTACCCGAGGACCTTCAGTCTGCTGCGGACCTCTTCGGATAAGGGCAGCTGAAGGTCCTGAACCATTATCCTTGGAGGAAGGCCATCTTCGATCCCTCCTTTGGGAGTGGACAGGATCTTCTTGGTTCCAGATGCAGCAGGCCTGACCCCAACGCCCTCAATCGGCTTCGGCCCGTTGTCCGGACGGGAATTGGACCTTGATATCTTGACCGAATCGCGAGGTGCTGTACAACGATCGATGCCGGATCGTCGCGACTTATCGTGGCTGACGATCGTTCTTACATCGATCGTCGTAGAATGGGGCTCCGATCTACTCTCCACCTTACCGATCATGCAATCTTTCTGATCGGCGACCCCTACATTTTCAATGAAAGGGACGGAGACCTCCGTCCGTGATGATGGCTCCGGGGAAGCGACGGCGCTTTCGGATCCAGGAGCATGTTCACCTGCCAGTTCCTTCTTGATGGAAAGAAGCTCATCATAGATGATCGTCAATCTTCCGTCGCAACCTTGCGAGATCAGGAGGGAGAGGTTGGTAAGGACCAGGTCTAGGTCGCTGAGAGCGGTCATCTCAGCGATGGACGTTGGCTCTTCGTTTGCTTCTGTTCGTTCGACTACCGCCATTTCGACCTCCCCCTTCCCGCCCGCGAAGATGTAGGACGGACCCCAATTTATGCGATTCGGTCTGCGACGGGATGAAACGTTGGCCGGAGGTTCGGACCGATTATAACACGAACTTAGCATACCATATTGTCGAACATTCATTTCGACCTGAATTTGCAAAGAATCAATATTATTTTAATAAAAAACGTGAGAATGGAGTTCATATTTTTTAATTTTTAACTATAGCCATACGTTATTATCAATTTTGATGTTCAATTTCAAAAGCTTTATTTATATAAAAAAACCATACATCGACAAGTTAAGTGAGTTGGGGGGAAGTAACTCACTCATTTAGCCGAAGGGCGTTTTCGCCTTTCTAAATCATTTATCAAAAATTGGGAGATAGGAAAATGCATAAGATGAGGATGGGAAAGAGCAAACGCGCTGAAATGGGCGTCGGCACGATGATTATTTTCATCGCGATGGTGCTCGTTGCAGCTGTGGCGGCGTCTGTTTTGATAAGCACCGCTAACCAGGTTCGTGAGCAAGCGCAGACCACCGGTGACCAGGCCATTAACAGCGTGGCGTCCGGGTTCGTGGTCCAGGATGTCGTCGGTGAGATCACCACCCAGCAGCTGTCCGATGTGTCGATTTACCTGAGGGTGGCCGCTGGTAGCCCTAACATCAACATGGAGAACGTCGTTGTCTCCGTGATGACCGGTGATGCGACATCGACTCTTGAATACGCTGCCGCCGCAAGCGCAACCGAATATGGCCTCACCAAAGTGCTGGACCTCCAGACACTGGATGCGACCATAGTCGGCCAGGGTGACCTGCTGAAGCTGGACATAACCGGGCTGACCGTTGGGTACAACCAGCTGGTCACCATCAAGATCATCCCGGCCTACGGCCAGATGACCCTGATCACCTTTGTGACCCCGGAGCAGTACAGCACCGATTTCATCACTCTGTATTGAGCGGACGGTGAAAACCTTAGAATGCAGGGGTGAAAAGACGATGAAAGATTTCGTCCACCCCCTGCCCCTTTCCATTTTTCTTTTGAACTCGACGATATTCACGTTCAAGAAGATCAGGAAGGGGACGGGGGATGTCTCTTCGGAGAACAATTCAACTGATTACTATGGCGGGGAACTGGATTTCAAGGAGAACGGCGAGATAGCATATGGAGGGGATGGAATAGCGCTGAACAATTCTCTTACCGATGAGGACAAGGAGATCGCCGAAGGTGTCCTTGCCAGCAACACCAAGAAGATAGAGGAGATGAGCGGGAGCATCCAGGACATCAACTCCCGGTTGGAGAAGTTCGATGCGACGATGAAAGGCGTGAGGTCGGACTCCGACGGGCTGCGGCAGGAGATAGTCCAGATCAACGATTCGATGAAGAAGATGCTGTGCATCTATGAAGCTATCACCCAACAGTACAACCCGTTCATTGATGATGTTCCAACCCGCCGGTCAAGCGTTCCGATCGAAGATTTCCCTAAGGAGGAACTAACACAGGAAGAGGAGCCCTTGGACCGCATAATAACCCCGGATGACCTTGTGGAGACCCCCTCGACCCTGGCGGACGTCGTGGGATTGAACGGCAAGAGATGCGAGGCGGCACCTAAGAAGAGCGTTGCGGCGACAAAGGCCGAGGGCCGTTCGGTGAGCAACGAACGTATGACCGTCCGTCTCTTCGAGGATACCGTCACGGTGAGCTCGGCTGGCAAGGCCCAGGACTTCGGGGATGCCTGCAGGGGCCGCATGTACGACATCATGCACCTGATGGACGAGAGGTCTGAGATGGAGAGGGCATTGGACCGCATCTTCAACCAGCGTTTAGAGGGGAGACCGGCAGCAGGGGCGGACCTGGAACTGTTCGAGCAATGGCTGGACAGGCTCAAGGAGTGACCTGGATTGGGATTGAGCATCTCGGCCTCGGCGGCCATACTCTTTGTGGCCTTCGTGGTATGCTTCGCAGCCCTTTTCGGGGCCATGAGCGACTACCAGGAGGCCGTGGATGCCGCTGCCGGACAGCAAAGGCAGCGCGTCCTGGAGGCGGCATCGACCTCGATAGCCCTCGAGCAGGTGGACGGGAGCAACGACACCTTCGTGGTGGTCAACAACGGCCAGACCGTCCTGGGACTATCCGATTTCGAGGTCCTGGTGGATGGCCGTCTTCTTGCTAGTAGCGAGGTTGAGAAAACGGTGCTGGGGCACGAGGGCAGTGAACTGGTATTCAGCGGTGACAGGGTGATGTTCAGGACCACATCCGACCTGGACGGTCATCGGGTGATGGTAGTGACGTCCATGGGGATCTCGACGACATATGACCCGAACTAAGGTGAGATGATGGCGGACGTATCGGTAAGTCATACCATGTTCTTCATCGCCTCCGTGATCGTGGCGGCTTCCCTGGCAGGAGTGTTCGTTAGCGTAAGCCAGGACATGGCCCGCAGCATTGGCGACGAGGCGGAACGAATCAATGAGCAGGCCGATTCCGACTTTGCCATACTCAATGACCCGGCCATGGTCCCTTTCGCGGATGGGGTCCTGACCATCTATCTAAAGAACCTTTCCAGCCGGATGATGGACGGACCGATCGACGTCTTCTTGGACGGCATACTGTGCACCAACTGCACCCTCGCTTATGAGGGAGGGGGCGCCCAATGGCCTCCGGGAACGGTACTGACCATCGAAGCAGGAACGAACATGGCCTCAGGAGACCACAGCTTGAGGGTGGTCCTCGACAACGGAGTGAGCCAGGAGCTCAGGTTCAGGATATGAGGTTGAGGATGATCGAGCTCGTGAGGGAGGGATGTTGATGGAAGGAGTGCACGAGATAGGCATCAACTCGGACGAACTGGGCAAGAGATTGGGCGGCGGGATACCGAAGGGGTCCATCGTGCTCATCGAAGGCCAGGAGGGTTCTGGACGGAGCGTGCTTTCCCAGCGTCTTTGCTACGGCCTTCTGTCCAACGCCACCGAGGTGACCTTCGTGAACACCGAGCAGACCATGAAGCAGTTCATCGATCAGATGTATTCCCTGAACTACCGCATCGACCGGCACCTGATCTCCGGTAATCTGCAATACTTCCCGGTCTATCCGCTGCTGGGCAGCCAGGCGGCCAGGAAGGGGTTCCTGGACAAGCTGATGGGCTCCCCGGTGCTCTACGACAAGCAGGTCCTGATCGTGGACAGCCTGTCCTCGCTGCTGGGCGGGGAGATGAGCCAGCATCGCATGCTCGAGCTCATGGGATTCCTGAAAAAGCAGGCCCGCCTGGATAAGACCATCATCCTGACCGCCGAGAGGGGCATCGAGGCCCTGGAGCCCCTGAGACTGGGATCGGACATCTACCTGTCATTGGACCTGAAGCATTCCGGGGGCGGGCTCCTGAGGACCCTGGAGGTGAAGCGGTTCCTGCGGGCCAGAGGAACGGTGGATGACATACTGGCCTATCGGGTCGAGCCACGCTCAGGACTGGTTATAGAGATAACGGAGGTCGCGGGCTGAGATGGGAGACGACTTGTCGGAGAGGATGAGGGAGGACGGCCTGCTTGGCGCGTATGTTGAACAGCTCAAGCGCACCACCTCAACCCTGCCCAGGTACTTCGACCGGTTGAGCGTGCAGGACCTTTCCGACATCCGCAAGACCGCGGCCAAGGACCCCGCGGCGGCCAACATCATATACCGCGCCGGCTCCAGTTTCGTCCACATCAACGCCGAGCGCAACATGTACGTGAGCATCGAGCAGCGCTTGACGGACAGCGAGAAGCTGAAGATGGCCATGATTAAGGAGTCCATCCTGGACAAGGCTTCCAGCGAGGAGAATGTGGAGTGCAAGGAGGACCTGGAGAGGGTGCTGAATAAGCTCTTCGACCAGTCGGTGGAGATCTCAGAACGCAAGGCCAGGTCATACAAGAACCCGGTCATCGGCAAGCTGATGGGAGGGGGGAGGATACCGCTATCCCAGGAAGAGCATGATATAATCAGATACTACCTGCGCCGAGACATAGTCGGCTTCGGCCCCATCGAGCCGTTGATCGTTGACCAGTACATCGAGGACATTCACCTCATCGGGATATCCAGGGTCCGCGTTTCGCACAAGGCGTTCCAGTACGCCCTGGAGACCAATGTTCATTTCGACGACGAGGTGTCACTGAACGATTTCTTCGTGGCCATGAGCGAACGTATGGGACGTCCGGTGAGCGCCTCTCGCCCCATAATCGACGGGACCTTGCCCGATGGCTCCCGTATCAACATGATCTATACCCGGGAGATAAGCGCGCAGGGCAGTTCGTTCACCATCCGCAAGTTCGCCTCCGAGCCGATCTCGCCGGTGCAACTGGTTAAGTGGAAGACCTTCAGCGCGGAGTTCCTGGCGTACCTATGGCTGTGCCTGGAGAACAAACAGAACGTCATAATATGCGGGGAGACCGCCTCCGGGAAGACCACCACGGTGAACGCCGTCATGACGCTCATTGATCACCGCGGCAAGATCTACTCCGTCGAGGACACCCCGGAGGTCCGCCCGCCCCAGAAGTCCTGGCAGCGCTGCGTGACCAGGGAGGCCGGGCCGGAGGAGGCCAGGGTTACCATGTTCGACCTCCTGAAGGCCGCCCTGAGGTCCAGGCCGGATTACATCGTCATCGGAGAGATCAGGGGAGAGGAGGCCAGGACCGCCTTCCAGTGCATGCAGACCGGCATTCCGGTGATGGCCACCTTCCACGCCTCCAACGCCACCAAGTTCATCCAGAGGATGACCGGGCAACCGGTGAACATCCCCCTCTCGTTCATCGATAACGTCAACGTGCTGATATTCCAATCGGCGGTGAACGTCCAAGGGCGCTTCCTGAGGCGGGTCACCCACGTGGAGGAGATGGTGGGTTTCAACCGGGACGTGGGCGGTATCAACACCCGCACGGTCTTCAAATGGGATGCCGCCCGGGATTACATGGCCTTCCGCGGCATGAACAACTCGCACATCCTGGAGAACAGGGTGGCCGTGACCCAGGGCTTTGCGAACAAGAAGGACGTCTATGCCGAACTGAAGAGAAGGGAGCGCATAATCAACCGCATGCTGGAGCTCAACATCACCGAGTACGAGAAAGTGAACGGCATATTCAGCGACTACTACGAGAAAGGCCCTGACGCTCTGCCTTTCAGCTATTGAGGTGAGCTATGAAGTACATGGATGGATTCCGGGAAATGAAGATGAGCCCCAGCTCATACTTCCGGTTGCTGGTCTTCTCCGTGGTGGCCTTCGGCATCGTCGTCCCGGGGGTCATGAGCATACTCCTTTCACCTTACCTGAGCGGCGTGGCGGCCTATATCATCTACCTGGTCCCACTCTTCATCGTGATAGTGGTGGCCCTCCTCCCTCCCATCTATTCCTCGCAGAAGAAGATCAAGGTGGACCGGACCTTTCCGCTTTTCATAACCGAGCTTGCCGCACTGTCCACCTCGGAGATGGCCATCGACCAGATCTTCCGGATCCTTTCCGAGAAGAAGGTCTACGGCCCGCTGGCCGAGGATTCCAGGCGTCTGTACAGGCTCATC
Source organism: uncultured Methanomassiliicoccus sp. (assembly GCA_964585915.1). Lineage (GTDB taxonomy): Archaea > Thermoplasmatota > Thermoplasmata > Methanomassiliicoccales > UBA472 > UBA472. The sequence continues at coordinate 21,587 of CAZPFU010000003.1, read as the reverse complement.
AAGCATTACAATGTCGCGGCCAACGAGGCCTGCCGCTTCGTCGCCGCCCGCACCCCGAGCGTGCAGGAGGCGGACTTCTTCAACCGCATGGGACACGCCCTGGAGATAGGAGAGCCGCTCTCCCGTTTCATGAAGAACGAGCATGACGTGATCATGAGCGAGTACGTGCTGCGCTCGGAGGCCTCCCTGAAGGACCTTGATTTCGTGAAGGAGGTGTACACCGGAATGGTCACCTCCATGATCTTCATCTGCGTCTTCATATCCATAATCCCGCTCCTGGGGGCGGCCGAGATCAACGTGATCCTGTTGACAGTGGTCATCGGCTTCGCCTTCATGGAAGGGATGTTCATCTACTACATCATAACCAAGGTGCCGAAGGACAACGTCTGGTTCGGCTGGCGGCATAAGGGGCGTTCCGGTTACTTCACCGAGCTGGACCGGGTGATGATCATCTCCATCCTGGTGGCCATCCTGGGAGTGGTCATGCTCTTCTTCCTTCTGCTCCCCCTCGGGCTCCCGCCCCTGCTGCTGGTCTCGTCCGCTTTCCTGCCCATACTGATCCCGGGGTTGCTGATCTCCAGAGAGGAGCGGAAGATCGAGAAGAGGGACAACATATACGGTGCATTCATCCGCTCGCTGGGCCGATCATCCTCCGCGGCAGGGATAACCATGGTGGAGGCGGTCAAGAAGCTGGCCATGCATAAGTTCGGCCCCCTGACCCCCATGGTCCGCGGGCTATCCAAGCGGTTACGCATGCACATCAATCCCAAGATATCCTGGAAGCATTTCTCCAGCGAGACGTCCAGCCACCTCATCGACCGTTTCGGTGACATGTACATGGAATGCGCCCTCAATGGCTCCAAGCCGGAGGAGACCTCCCTGTTCATCAGCAACAACATGTTCAAGATCCTGTCGATAAGGCGGAAGAGGAACCTAATCGCTTCCAACTTCTTCGGGGTGCTCTATGGGGTGATGGTGTCCCTGGCCTTCACCCTGTGGATAACCATCGGCATCACCGAGTACATGGGAGAGGTCATCCAGAGCGTCCAGATAACCGATGACGGCGGTATCACCAGCGGTTTCCTGGACACCGTTCTAAACGCCAATTTCGACGTCGAGCCGCTGCGGATGATGGCCTTCGGAGTGGTGCTTGTGCACGCCTTCTTCTCCTCACTCATGCTCCCTTTGATGCGCGGAGGCCACATCATGGGCGCGGCCATCCATCTGATAAGCCTGCTCTGGATAGCCTCGGTGGCCGAATACGCCGTACAGTTCCTGCTCAAGGGCCTATTGGGTGTTTGAGCGTCAACTTCCGTGATCGACCTATGGTGTGTTCATCATTCCGCTGATCATCCAGACGGATCGGATTGAAAAGAAAGCAATCTTGCGGTGTCTAGAAGAGGGACCTTGATGAAGCAATCTAGCATTCCGCGGTACAGGAAAGGGTAGGCAGAGGACGGCCCGACCTCCTGTTCCGGCAAGAACTCCCGCAGTCCCAGTACACTGCTGACCAGGAGACATGCTTGACGGTGGCCCATCCTGAGCACGATTCCTAGGCAGGGTCCGTGGGCCTCGCAGAATTCGGACAAACGGACCAATGGGACCGTAGAGCCTTGGAATTGCACCTTCATATCCCTCAGGGAGCTTTGCGGGACACGCACGACCCAGTGTACATCCTTCGCCTGTATCGCGAAGATCAGTCCGGCATCCATGGCCACCATGACCTGGGCGCACTGGGGACCTGGACCCAACCTTATCGCCAGCCTTTCATGTCCACCGGACCTGCCAGCGAACGATAGCGACCATCCGTGCGTTCTCGATATGTGCTCGGCGATGGTTAGGTGGATGGACCTTTCGTCGAGGCGCCTCCTGTTCAGGGGTTCGATCGGGGTTAGTTCGACCAACGAACGGGTGGCGGACCGCCTGGCGCTGACGGCAACCCCTCTGGCCTCGGCAAGATCAAAATACCCTGATCCCAGGGCGGTTATGTGCTGGAACAGGTGCAACAGTACGATCGCCAGGTCCGTTGGCTCTGCACCGTCGATTGGTACTGTGCCACCTTCAAGTATGAGATTGGAGCGCTCCCCGGATGGTCCGTCGAGTTCGCCCACCAGTCCCTGGAGCATCTCATAAACGCTCTCCATCGTCGTTCCGGACCTCGATACCTTAGCGGGCATCGCGGACCGACCGCTGTGAGCGGAATGTTCTTTCGCCCAAGGCTCGATGTCGACCTGCTCCACCCCTGCGACATCCAAGGCCAGTTGTGCAGCTTCCTGCATCTGGAGGCGCGTCTCGAAGAGGAAACGGACCGATCTTTCTCCTCCCGCCCCTGTGCACAGGGGACCGCAGGACAGAACGACCCCTCCGGCCTCCAATGCCATCAGCAGCCCCTCGAACGGAGTTCCGGACCGGGAAGGAGCGAAAATGACCTTCATGTCCATGACGCTGAAGCCGGGGGACGGGCCAATCGAGCTCGGGATGTCCGACTGGATAGGATCTGACCTCGTGTCAACTTCCGATCTCGTCCCCACCATCCTTCCCCTCCTATCAACGGCGCCCATATACCGGGACGCCGCTCTCCACTCCCGACCATCCAGGTATCGACGTTCCATCAATTAAGGGTTTTGAGAGTGCCCCGTTCTAAGGAATGGATTGGGGGGTACGAACAAACATTTTTGATGGCGGTCGCCATCCCATACCCTGAATGAGGGGGGGAAGGAGGGCATCGGAGGATGCGGGGCAGAGGTTGTGCTCCGCTTTGAATCTGACCGGGCTGGGACCGAATGAGCTGGCCGACCTGGAAAGGCTGGCGAGGAGGCGCGCCGGGGATGCGGAGCTGCTGCCCTACTGCGAGAGGCTGCTCCAGGAATCGCTCGAACGGGAGGTGTTGCTGTCCGAACTGGCAGATGCCCGTTCCAGGAGGGCGGCCGAGGACAGGACGATGGAGATCATGGAGAAGGCGGCCCTTCCTCTCCTGGTGTTGGACCACGCCCTGTCCGGCGACCGGCGGATCAGAATATGGACCCCCGAACCGTCCCCGATGCTGCCCTATCGTACCGCCGTTTCGCTCATGGAGATGCTGGGGAGCACTTGCGGAAGGTTTTTCATCGAGATCGTTGTGACCGGAATGGCAGGGCCGCCGGGAAACGAGGTTTCATTCGAGCCCTGGGAGATGCGAGGGGCCGAGGATCGCCTGCTTAAGCATTTCCAAAAAGAAGGCGACCGCTTTGCTCCAGTTCCGAGACTGAGGGAAGTGCTGGAATTCGTTCCAACCACACGCCTCGGCCCTAATGAGGTGGACATGGTCGTCGTCCCGCATCTCCAAAGAGGACCGAGGATGAGAAGGGCGTTGGCGAGGTATTGCCGGTCCCTCAGGCCGGGAGGGCTTCTGGTCCTGCATGGCCAGGTGCCTCCCTTGAACGGGCCAGATGCCCTACTGGAAACAGTACCAGGCACCGATTTTGTTTATCGGAACCCTAAATATCAAAAATATTGAAATTTCGGACAATTTATAAATAACAGGCTACCCGTTGTACAGTTGCGTATCCTATCTCCCAAGATTAGTACGCCCGCGGGTTCGCCCGCGGTTACAATCATACATCCATCGACCTGATTTTTTTCATCCATTTATTATCATCAAATCGCCCAAATAGTAAGATGCCATTACCTAGGACGGTGGTGGGGGAACGTCCTTCAAGTCAATCGCTCCAGCTGTGATCATATTAGTCATATTGCTATCGTCCCCGTTGGCATTCACACCGGTAAGCGCGTCGGATGGTATGCCGGCACCTCAGAACTTGGTTGCATCGGCCGGCAATGGGGGGGTCGCGCTTTCCTGGGACCCGGCGAACACCACCGTTGATGAGTTCTGGATCTACCGGGCCACGCAGGGTGATATGGAGCTGTGGACCACATTGGGGAACATCACCCATTACGCCGATAACGGTCTGGTCAACGGCCTGACCTACAGGTATGCCGTTCAGGCATTGGGCCCAGCTGGACGGAGCAACCTCAGCGAAGAGGTCTCGGCCACCCCGCGCACGGTCCCCCTGGCCCCGTTGAATCCCCGGGCCATCCCGGGAAATCGTTACCTTCTGCTCACCTGGGACCTGCCTGCCTTCGACGGCGGGTCGGCCATCACTGAATACCGGGTATATGAGGAAGGGGGATTGGTGGGGAATAGCACGACCAACGAGTTCGTCCATTCGCTACTGATTCCTAGAGAGGCACATACCTACGTGGTCCGGGCGGTGAACGAGGCTGGCGAAAGCCCCGCCAGCGCATCCTTCCTCGGCATTCCGGACGTCCCTCCTGGACCGCCTTCGAACTTGAGCGTGACGGGGGGAGCGAACAACGTGACCTTGGTCTGGGACCGGCCATTGGACAATGGCGGTTCCGAACCCTGCGGGTATAATGTCTATCGGGCCGCGGGCGCGGCACCGATGGAAGCCCTGATCTCTTTGAACGCCAGCCTGTACAGCTATATCGACTATGGGTTGGAAAGCGGGTCCAGCTACAGATATCGCGTAAGCTCCTTCAATCTGGTGGGGGAGGGCGAGCTCACCGAGGTGATCACCGTGAACGTGCTGGGAACCGGCAGCGTTAGGATAACCTCCATCATAGAAGGGGACGGCGAGGTCGGCATATTCTGGCAGGGGGAGGGAGAGGGAATCATAAGGTATTGGGCGTACCGTGGTCCAAGCAACCTCAGCATGGAAATTATCAGTACCGACATCACGGAGAACCAATTCTGGGACCGGGGCCTGGTCAACGGCGTGGAATACCACTATCGAATAGGCGTGGAGACCCTGGCGGGACTGGAGCTCTCGGAGAACCTGACCGCGGTCCCTCATACTGTTCCGGACCGGCCGCAAGCCCTTGCAGCCGAGGGCGAGCTGGGATACATCCGGTTGAACTGGAGCGCCCCGGCGGACGACGGGGGAGCGGAAGTGTTGGGCTACAAGGTGTACATGTCCTCCGACGGACGGACGCCTGGCCATCTGGCAGATGTACAGGGGACTGGGTACATCTGCAGCGGGCTGAGCGAGGGTTCGCGCTACCTCTTCCAGGTAAGCGCGGTGAACCGGGCGGGAGAGGGCGAAAGGAGCGGTGTGGTCAACGAGACCTGCGGGCTCGTGCCTTCGGCGCCAGATGGACCCTCGGCAGAGGCAGGGGACGGTTATGTGGTTCTTAGCTGGTCAGCACCGCAGAGACCGGGAACCGGCGGGGTCAGCTCGTACGAAGTGCTTCGTTCGGGCAGTTCCGGAGAGGTCCTTCGGTCCGTTAGCGCCCTGTCCCTCAACGATACATTGGTAAGCAATGGCGTCTCGTATACGTACCGGATCAGGGCGGTGAATCAGGTTGGTCCGGGAGATTGGAGCGGGGAGATGGTGGCCATTCCCACCTGGAACGGGGACCGTCCAGGGAAGGTGATGAACCTGACGGCCTCTCCTGGTGTGGAGCACATCATGCTCACCTGGAGCGTTCCTGACGATGGCGGACAACCAATAATCAGATACGACCTCTACCGCGGGCTGGGACCGGATATGCTGGTCTTCATGGCCTCCGTGTGGGGGAACTGGTACAACGATACCGAACTGCCAACGCAGGTCACCTACTACTACCAAGTGGTGGCCGTGAACGTGGTCGGCGATGGTGCGGCCTCGGACATGGTGAACGCCACCACCGCCCTGGCTAAGACCTCTGAGGAGGACAGCATCTGGAGCACCTTCATCAGTGGAGCCATGCCAGTCGTGATAACCGTACTTCTGATAGCTCTGACAGTCACGTTCTACCTTGGAAGGATGATCTTCTTCCGCGGCCGCAGGAAGGAAGGAAACAAGCCAAAGGACGGCGGGGCCAAGGGAAAGGCCGCAACGCCCCCAAAGCCCCGTCCGCCCCAGCCAGGGAATGGGAGGAAGTGAGCTGAGGTCTGTCGATACCCTTTTATTCTCCCATGGGGATTTTGAGTCCTTATGACAGTAAGGGGACAGAGGTTCACATCCATCTTCCTGACCACGTCCCTGATGCTCTCCCTGCTCTCGCTCATAGTCATCTCGGTCATGGCCCTCTTCGAGATCCTCTTCGATGTGGAATCGGAGAACACCTATCCCATACTGTTCCTGTTCACCTTCCTGCCGTCCACCATTCTCAGCTGGGCATCGTTCGTTGGCCGCCTGCTGTTCATTGAGGAGTATATCGATCGCAAGGACGCCACCCTCAAGCTGCTGATAACCCTGGTCCTCTCCGTGATACTGACCCTGTTCTGCTTCTTCCTGCTACTGAACATCATCTGATGGCCTGGTTCAGCTCGTTCAGTACGACCTCCAGCAAGGCCTCGTCCGCTAGATGGAACAGGTGGGAGGCGCAGGAGCAATCCGAGCATCCGAAACCTAGTACGGGGGTCAAAATCGGCCCATGTGCCGAAAGGAGATCGGCCATGCGGCATTCCTGGTTCTCCTCCCCCGGGAAGACCAGGGCTCCCATTGCGTCGCCCTTGGCCAGAAGATGATCGATGTGCCAATGCAATTTCTTTTCCTTTCGCAGATGCCGGCTTACCCTGGCCACTACCCCTCCGAGGGCCGAGCCGCAATAGAGGTATATGCCGGCCGGGAACGACCGGGAGCCTAGTCGACCGATCTCCAGCTCCTCCGCGTCTTCCAAGGCCAGGACCAATAGGTAGCTTCCCTTGCGCATGGCCTGGGTCCTGGAGGGTTAGGGGCCTCAGCCCCTTACCTTGCCCTCCACCTCGGCCTTGGTCTTGATGCGGATGATGGTGCTGTCCCCGAGGCGGCAATCGGAGATGGTGGCGATCTCCTTCAGCTTCCGGCCGTACACTTCGAGTTCCTCCAGCTCCCTGAGGTGTTTCTTGTAAGGGATCTTGACCCTTAAGCCGTCCACATGCAGGACGATGGGGGCGGGCCTCAGGCACTCCTGTACCGCGTCCATGTCCTCCAGGGCATCCTTGACCTCGGACGGGTGAACGTAGAGCGGGTCCTCCTCTATCTCCTTGCGGCGCTTGTCGATGACCTCCTTGACCCGGTCGGCGATCTCCTCCAGTTTCGCTATCTCCTCGGAACGCCGCATGCGCTCCACCTTCCGTCCCACGCCGCAGACCAGGGCCTCGCAGTGGGGAAGCGAATCCAGCTCCGGGCCTATGACGGTCACGACCGGTATCTGGATGTCCTTGTACAGGTCGATCTTCTCGTGGGTGACGCATTCCTTGAAGTTGCCAAGCATGAAGATGGCCGCGTCGTACTCCTCGATTATCGCTTTCTCGGCCGCGGATATCTGGCAGGTCTTACGTCCGCGTCCTCGGGCCAATCCCATCACTATGGTGATGGCCCCGTACCTCCGAAGGTGTTCAGCGATATCGCAGATGGGGTGGGGCATGTGATGCCTTCCCAAGGTGGGACCGATGACCGCTATCTCCGTCCCCGCCAGAGGGACCTCGATTATCTTGCCGCCCAGCTCGGCGGTCTTCTTCTCGATGAGCGGACGGTCCTCGGCCGGGATGGCTATGGTCAGGGTGACCATGACCTGCACCTGCGTGCGCTGCAGGACGAAACCTCCCACGTCCTCGATCAGGTCCAGCAGTTCGTCTATCTTGTGGACCCCACCGTCGAACATCAGCACCTCGTACATCAGTCCTCCTCCGGTCCCTTGATCATCCTGGCGTGCACCTTCTGCGCTTCCCCTATGAAATCAACGGTCATGCCATGCTCCGTCGCGACGATGGTCATCACGTTGTCGCTGTAGTACTCGTTCCGCACCTTGAGGCCTTCGGGCAGCAGGCGCCACATGGCGTCCAGCAGCTGGGAGCGAACCTCCTCCTCCGGGTCCAGCTTCATGTCGGAGAGCTCCTCCATGGGAACGCCCTCCACGAATATCTCCAGACGCGTCAGTTGCTGCACGCGCTCACGGCCGTAAATACGCCACAGGCTGGCCAGCAGCCTGGGGGCATAGGACTCGTCCTTGATGGTGATGAAGGTCCCCCCTTCCTGCGACTCCATCTCGGCGATGTCGTGGACGGGGCGCTTGCTCCCGGACTGCTTGATGCGCATGGATATGATGAACAGCGTCTGGTCCGGGCGGATGATGAGATGCACCCTCTCCACCATGGTGCTGATCCCCATCTCCATAAGGATGCGTTCGAACATCCACTTGTACGACTCCAGGGCGTATTCCTCGGTCCCCTCCAGCTCGAATTCCACCACGCTCTCACCCCAGCAGGCCGGACACCAATAGCGCCCCGCCGACGGCCCCGATGTACTGGGAGTCCTTGGGCACTATGGGCCGATGGCCCAGGGTGTGCTCCATGGCGGTGACCAGACCGGATATGAGGGACGTGCCCCCGACCTGGATGATGGGTTGGCGCACCTCTATCTCCTGCAGCTGCTGCTCGTATATCTGCTCGGCCACGCTGTGGCACGCCGCGGACGCCACGTCCGCCAGGGTGTTCCCGGCGGCCAGCGACGTCACCAGGTCCTGTATGCCGAAGACGGAGCAGTAGGAGTTCATCTTGACCTTGCCGTGATCGCCCTGGTCCGCCAACTGGCCAAGTTCGGTGATCTCCACCTTGAGGCGCTTGGCGGTCATCTCCAGGAACCTGCCGGACGCGCCGGCGCAGATGCCGCCCATGGTGAAGTTGTCCGGGATGCCGTCGCGCACGGTGATGGCCTTGTTGTCCATTCCGCCGATGTCGATGATGGTGGCCTCACCCTTCTGCTTGCCGGCGAGCCAGACCGCGCCCTTGGAGTTGACGGTGAGCTCCTCCTGCACCAGCTTGGCGTTGAACTTCTTGCCCAGGGTGAACCTTCCGTAGCCGGTGGTGCCTATGCCCTCCAGCTGCTCCAATTTAACTCCCGCCTCGGCCAAAGCGTTGGTCAGGGCGGTCTCCGCTGAGGAGTACACGTCGGTCGTGGGAAGCCAGTACTTGCCGATGATCTCGTTGTCGCGCATGATGACCGCCTTGGTGGTGGAGGAACCCGAATCCAGTCCGGCGGTGAGGCCTACCTGCCTCTCCCTGGCCAGGAGCTCCTTGCGCTCCACGATGGTCACCAGCGCCTCCATCCTGGTCAACAGCTGGGCGGCCTTGGTCCTCTCCGTGAAGGAATATGTCACCACTGGCAGCCTCACGTGCTCCTGCACGAACTTCCTCAGTTCCGTTCGGACGAGCGCTCCCTCGGCGCACCGGAAGCAGGTGGCGATGAATATCGCATCGGCATCATAGTTCTTATTGGCCAGTTCGATGGCCCGGGCGATCATCAGCTTCAGCTGGGGGCTGTTGGGGTTGAACCCGAACTCCTGGACCGCCTTGTCGATCTTCTCCATGTCCACGTCCGGGTAGACCATCTTGGCCCCCACGGTCTCTGCGGCGTGCTCTATCTCCGACTGCACGGAGCTGTACTCCGTCCCGCAGGAAAGCTGGGCTATCTTGATCATTTCAGACCCTCCAGGAACTCCTTGACCTTGAACACCATGTCCTTGGCCTCATCCTCGTTGGAGGGATAGTCCAGGGACAGTATCGGCACCTTGCGCTTGCGGACCAGGAGCTTGGCGAGCTCGTTGGTCCTCTGACACCCCACGCAGCCGAAGCTGTAGGGGGCGTCCTCCATGAATATGGCCGCCTCGGCCTCGTCGATGAGCGGGCCGTAGATCGCCAGTCTACCGCGTATTCCGGAGGGGACCTCTATCCCGGCGTACTTCAGACCCTTCTTGACGTCATCCAGGGTGACGTTCAGAGGAGGCGCCTCGATCTCGTTGGACGTGACGCGGTCGCGGAGGGCCTTCATCAGGCTTAGCGGTTCGTGGCCGAACCTTTCCACCAGATCGAATAGGATCAGGCTGTTCGGCGGCATTATGAATATCTTCATGGTGACACCTCGTCGATGAGCTTCTTAAGGTCGTTGATCGGGATCTTTTGACGTTTTTTCGGGGCGGGGGGCGTTTCGCCCTTCTCCACGCAGATCAGACCCTGCTCCACCAGGCACAGGTCCTTCCATTCCTTCTCAAGCTGGGCGAACCCGGGCCGGGAGCCGTGGTGCGCGCGGCAGCGGCGGATGTCCCCCATAGGGAAGGCGCGGATCTTGGAATATATGCGGTTGGGGTCCATCTTTCGGACCTCGTCCAGGGTGCGCTTCACCGCCTCCTTAGGACCCTGCAGGACCACCCCGTAGCAGGTCTCCTTCACCGAGACCTCGTTGCCAAGGTTGTGCACGAAGCGGGCGATGCGGTCCGGGGTGAGGTCTGACGTCGGCGCGATGAAGACTATCCTGGTCTCTGTGTTGCTGTCCATCTCAGTCCTCCTTGGGCTTGGACCTCTTGGCCGGGGCCTTGGCCTTCTTGGCGGCCGGCTCCTTCACCTTCTTTACCGGCCTCTCACCCTCATCCTTGGGCTTGGCCGGCCTCTTCGCTTTCTTGGGGAAGGATTCCTCCGGAGTGGCCCGGCGGACATAGACGATGTCGCCCTCGGAGATGCCGGCCATCATGGCGTCGAGGTCTCCTACGAAACGACCGAGAAGGCTGGTCCCATGGGGCTCCTCCCCGGTCGGCCCGAACTCCTCGCTGTCCTCCAGGCGAATGCCCATGAGACCGCGCTGCGGCCGGGACATGTTGGTTATCCCCACGTCGCCGCGGAAGGTGCGGCCCTCGAAGGTCTTTTCCGGATACAGGTCGGCCGCCAGCTTGGGATCGCCCTCGAACGTTATCATGGGCATCCCCTCGAAGGTGAAGTGCACCTTCATGGTGCCGATGGGCTTATGGTCCATGCCGGTGACCTTGCGGAAGTAGCGTACCGTCCATGGAGAGGACTCGGGGTCCATGGTGAGCGGGAACACCTTTTCCTTTGGCACGCCCATGGTCTCGATCTCCTTCTCCCTGGCGGCGTAGATGGTCATCTCCGGCTCCTGCTCGACGATGATCGCATCGTCGGAGGTGTCGCCGGTGCGCTTCTGCACCTTGCCTAAGGTCTCCAACAACTTCTGGGCCTCGGCCTGGGTCTTGCCGATGGTCATTATGCGGATGGGATCTGGCTGCACCAGCACCCTTCCTTTGAGCGGTACGAGATGCACCAGGTTGTGGCCGTTGGTGACCTTGCCCACCGTGTTGTGCGATCGGTTCAGCTGACGGACCTGGTTATAGAAGTATATCTTCCCGGCCTGGTAACCCTTGTGCCTTACGGTCACCGTATCGGGATGCCGGACCTCGCTGTGCTCCTGGCCCAGGGAGGTGTCCATGTTCGCTTCGCTCGCCGAATAGCTGAACCCTTTCTCATCTATCGGCAGGCTGCCCTCCCCGGTGACCACCAGGAAATGCTCGCAGCAGAGCGGAGAGCGCTCATCCAGCTTCACGCCCACATAGGTCTCGATCAGCATGCCGTCCTCCACCGGCACGTTGAGATCAGTGGTCGAGAAGGCGTCCTGGGAGGTCATGCGCAGCACCACTGGCTCGATGTGCTCAATGACATCCCCTTCATCAAGAAGGTCCAGGATGTGCCTTCCCCTGGTGACCCTTCCGAAGACGGCGTCCTGCAGGCCGAGGTCGTCGCTCATGTCCACCCTGGCGATCATGAAGTAAGTGGTGTTCACGTCGTAACCGCCCAGGGCGAAGAAGCAGTCGTAGCGTTTGTACGAAGAGGTCCCGCGGGACTTCTCCAGCTGGGTCGGGAAGGCCCCGAAGGCGTGCAGCCGGCTGGTCTGCCAGCGCAGATTCCGCCCCACCACGTCATGGTACAGGCGTTTCCAGGCTTCCGCGAACTTGCCACCGTTCAGTTCGATGATGAAGCAGCCCCGGGGAGTCTTAACCATGTACTCGTTGGTCAGCTTGCGCTGGGCGTCCAGGGGGCGGATCAGGGCCACCGAGCTGCCCGGCATGTAGGGCTCTCCAACAATGGCCTGGGCCACCGTCGCCCCGTCAGGCAGCTCCTTTTCCTTACCGTTCACGACAGCTCTCATCTTGTCTCCCTCATGGATGCAGTGCAGCAATTATAAGGTTATTCCTGATTTGTTCAATCTGGCTATGGTTTTTTGACGCCCTTGCCGAATTTGTCGTCCATAATGAGTTCACATCGGTGCAAGTTTTGAATAGCCGTAAGACACTGAAGCCTGGCGTGGAAAGGAACGCCATCCGTTCGGCGGTACGGGAGAGGCTCCTGTCATGTAGAGGGGTGGTAGCCCTCGAGTATTTAGATCAGGACTTCCGCCAGGAGATCGAGCGGAGGGAGCGCGGCGCGGAGGGGAACGGCGCCGTCGGCGGGCTGATGGCCTTCGTGAACACCGGGGTCTGGGACGTGCTAACCAGGCAGGAGGTCTTCGTGGTCGTGGTCCATCCGGACGTGGACATCCTGGAACCCCAGGACCACGTGGTGCACATGGTGGACCAGAAGGGGCAGGTGATCGGCGAGTACCTGCCCGAGGGGAAGCGGGAAGGGGTGGAACTGCGAGAGAACGCCTATCTGCTGAGCGAGGACTTCGTTCTCTACGGTGACGTGGACATAGTCGGCGAACCGTACTTTTTGATACCGCCCATGAGATTCCATCCCCTGGTCGATATGCCTGACATCAAAAACCTGGTCAGCGCCAGCATTTCCACGGTGTCGGACGATTACATCCGGAAGCGGCTCGGTTTCGGGAATACCAAGTTCTGGACGCACCTGGTTGGCTACGACCTCTAAGGCATGGTCCGCTTGACCTTGGCCACGATCTCGTCCAGTTTAACCTGGCTGACGGTGGTGCCGCGCACCACTCCGGTGACGATCTCCATGATGGTGCCCTTGGTCCCGATGTCCTCGTCCTTGGGCATGACCAGACGGGTCTTGCAGCCGATGCGGGCGAAGTCCTCGAAATCGACCGGGGCCTGGCAGCAGATGACCGCCGGCAGGTCCACGTTCCTGAGGATCAGCCTCGCCTTGTAGATGATATGGTTGCGCACGTTGCCCAGATGGATCAGCGCGACCTTGAACTGCTGGATGCGGGCCACCTCGATGGGGTCCAGACCGAACAGGGAGCTGGTGGAGACGTCCACCGCGTCGGAGGGAACCCCGGAACCGGCGGTGATGACGATCACGGAGGTGTCGATCCCCTCCTCCCTCAGCCCATAGGTGATCTCGCAGACCGGTTTGGTGATGTGGCGTTTACCGGGGCCCATGGCCACCGCCACCACGTCACGCCCGCTGTCGGAGATGGTCGCCCTCTGGGCCAGGCTTCCGCCCACGCCCATCCCCCGGGCTTCGCGGCATTCCACGAAACGGGTCTTGCGCCCAATGGAATCCTTCAAGCTCAGACCTCGCACACGTCCGACTCGTCGCCTTCCAGGTCCTCCTGGGTCATGTCCTTGAGGACCTCTTGGGGAGTTCCCAGAGCCACCATCTTTCCGCCCTTCATCAGTGCCACGCGATCGCAGCATGCCAGGATGAAGTCCATGTCGTGGCTGACTATTAGGAAGGTCTCGTTAAGCTCCTTGCGGGCGTGCAGCACCGACTTGGCCACCGCCTGGCGGGTGATGGGGTCCATGGTGCCGGTCGGCTCGTCGAGAACCACGAAGCGCGGCTCGATGATCATGGTCCTGGCCAACGCGATACGCTGCTTCTCGCCCACGCTCAATGAGTCCGGATAGGCGTAAAGGATGCGCTCCACCTCCTTGGGGGTAAAGCCCACTCCGCGCATCACTTGGATGGCCTTCATCTTGGCCAGCTCCTGCGGGAGCTTCATTCCCAGGCACACGGTCAGGTTCTGAAGGACGGTGTTGAAAGGATACAGAGCGTTCTCCTGGTGCATGATCCCGATGTACTGGGTGGCGCGGCCTCTACCTTCCTCGCCCATGTCGGACATGTTGACCCAGTCGTCCCCGATGCGCACCAGCACGTCGCCATGGGTGGCCGGGGTGATCCCGGATATCATGCGCGATAGGGTGGTCTTGCCCGCTCCGCTCAGACCTATTAGACCGAAGATCTCCTTTTCGTTGACCTCGAAGGAGACGTCGTCCACGGCCTTGACTACACCGCGGACTATGGAGTAGAAGTACTTCTTGGCCCCGTCGACACGTATGACCGGCTGGCCAACCTGGACGTCCATGGCCTTGTCCCTGACGAACTTGACGTTGAAAGCCTTGGTCACCTCGCTAGGCAGGCCCTCGGCCTTGACCATCCCATCCTCCAGCCAGATGGCCCGGTGCGAGAGAAGCTCGATGGCCTTTGGCCAGTGAGAGGTGACCACCATGGCCATGCTGCTGTCCTTCACCGCCTTTATCAGCGCCTTGTGCACGGTATCGGCGGTCTCCGGGTCCAGGGTTCCGGTCGGTTCGTCAGCCAGGAACAACAACGGCTCGCGGGCCAGCTGCCTGGCGAGCACGGTCCTCTGCTTCTCCCCTCCGGAGAGGTCGCGAGCGATGTGCATGGTGCGGTGGGTCATGTTGACCATCTCCAGCAACTTGATGGCCCGCTCCACCTTCTTTTCGTCGGACTTCTCCTTCATGGCCTCGAAGATGTTCTCGATGACGCTCAGGTCACCGTACAGAGCGAAGGTCCTCTGCAGCATTATGGCGATCCGCCCGCGCATGGCCATGCGCAGGGGGTTCCTTGCATCCAAGCCCCAGAAGTCGACCTCGATGACCTTGGTCCCCTTACCGCACTGGGGACACTTGGCGCCCGGCGAGGGCAGGTCGATCCAGCCGCATGACTCGCAATGATTGACACGATATATGATTCGCCCGGAATCCGGCTTGTACTCATCGTTGCCGCGCATGGCGTTGATGAGGACGGACTTTCCAGAACCGCTCTTGCCAATGAGCCCGAGAACCTCGCCAGTGCGAACGACGGTGCTGATGTCCTTGAGCACCTGGTTTCCGTTGAAGCTCTTGGAGACCTTGTCCAATATTATCAGAACCTCTGAACCCTCGGGCATACCTGTTTGCCAACGATTATTGCACATATAATACTTACCCCGTTTAAGCTGGCTGGCTTTAACAATTGGATTGTGTAAGATATTTATGGATGGATTATATATCCATCCCACAATGCCAATGTCCTTCAATTCTTACTTCGCAGGCGGTCCGACGCCTAAGTTCAATGCCTACCACATTTGGAAGGCGCATCAGGTGGTGGCCAAGGAAGGCCCTATCGGACGGAAGGCCTTGGCCGAGGTATTGCAGATAGGGGAGGGCAGCACCCGTACTATTTTGGACAAGATGATGCGCGAAGGCTCCATCGAAAGCTCCCGATTAGGAATAACCATCACCGAGCGGGGGAAGCGGAAGTTGGACAACTCCGGTGTCGAGGTCAGGCAGATCGACCTTTCGGACCTGACCCTGGGCAAGTTCAACTGCGCCGTGCTCATCAAGGGCGCGTCGGAACGCGTGCATTTGGGATGCGAACAGAGGGACGAGGCCGTGCGGGCCGGAGCGGTGGGAGCGACCACCCTGGTGGTCAGTCAAACACGGATCGTGTTCCCCGGGGACGAGGAGTTCCCGGACCAATCGCTGGTGGCGCCTCTGAAGAACTACTTCCGCATGGACGAGGGGGACGTGATCATAATCGGCTCCGCCTTCAGCTATGACGCGGCGGAGAAGGGCGCGGTCACGGCCGCTCTGTCCCTGGGCAACATCTCACGCAGATGCTGGAACGAGGGCACCAACCTCCTGAGCCAGGACACCGAGGCGGACGAGCTGCGATGCTTGGCCTTGGCCATCCATGAGCTGTTGGGGCGCCTTCCGGTCACCATGCGGAGCAAGAACCATCCCGGGGTGAGATGCGAGGACGGCGAGGTCATCGACACCCATTTCACCGGCCCCATGCTGGAGGAATCGATGAAGAAGGGCATGATCGTTCGCCGGATATCCACCAGCGGGCCTTACCGCGGAATGCCCATCATCGCCGTTCCCTTGATGAGGAAGCGGGAGGCGATCGCCTCGATAGCCACCATGGACCTGGGCAAGGGGACCCCCTCAGAGCTGCTGACCAGGCTCGCGGAGCGGTCCTAGAAGTAATACCAGATGCTGCGATATTGGTCGGGGTCCTCTCCCCTTTCCGCCAGGGCGGTCATGAAGTCCGCTATCGGCACGTCGCGATGAACGTAGGTCGGCGCCACGGCGATGTTCTTCTCCCAGGGATGGAACTCGTACACCCTTTCGCCGCGCGGTGTCAGAGATATCAGGTCGTGATGCTGCCAGGCGCGCAGATGGTTCTTTCCCAGGGCGGGGATGTTGAAGACCGGCTCGTCCGTCCTGCTCAATCCGGGCAGCAGCCTGGCCTCCTCCTTTCGTTCCTGAAGCAGCCTGGCGATGGGCACGCGGTATTCGGACGTCTCCTCCTTCCCTTTGGCGTTGAAGGTGTAATAGGGATCGACCCCTATCTCCTTCAGGGCCGAGCGCAAGGCCACCGTTTCGAATCGACGGCAGTTCTCCATGGTGAAGACCTGCTGGTTGTAGATGGATACCCCCAGGGAACGGACGGACCTGATGGCGGCCGCGGCCTCCGGGGTTATCTCGTAGGAATGCTCGAAATGCGTTACCAAGGCCAACTCCCTGCCGGGAGGGTCGTGCACTTCCGATAACGCATCCAGGAACCCGGTGTCGAACCTCATGGGCAGTACCACCGGCACCCTGGTGCCCAAGCGTAGGCGCTTGATGTGCGGAATGTCCGCCAGCCTGCCGAGGACCTGGCGGAGCTGGGTGTTGGGCAGCATGGCTGGGTCCCCGCCGGTGATGAGCACCTCGGTGACCGCCGGATGCTCCTCGAACCACCTCAGTGCCGCCTCTATCTTTTCCTTGGGCGCCATGGCGTCCTCGGAGAGCACCCCCTCGATCTCCCAGTTCCTCTGACAATAGACGCATATCTGGGCGCAGGTGTTGTACGGTTTGAAGATGGCGATCATGGGATAACGCCTGGTGACCAGGTCGACCGGTGAGGTCTGGCCTTCCATCATGAAGTCCAGGGTGGTGGTCGGGTCCGAACGGGAACGGAGGATGGCCCGCACGTAGCTCAGCGGCGGGATCACCTGGGCGCGCACGGCGTGGTCCCATTTTCTTGAAGGGTCCCGGTCCATTAGCGACAGATAGTACGGGGTGATGCCGAAGGGTACCCGGTTAGCGGCGCATATCGATATGGCCTCGCGCTCTTCATCGGTCAGCTCGATGAGGTCGCCGATGATGCCCGGCGTCAGCATGACGTTCCTCATCTGCCAGACGTAATCGTTCCAGTCGTCCAGGTCGGCACCGAGATAGTCCATGATCCGGTCGCGGTTCTCCTTCCGCCTCTCGATCAACGAGGGATGGAGACCGTTCGGATATCTGGAGGTCCATTCCGCCACCGCCCCGGCCATGCCGTCCAAGTATTCCGAGCGCCGGCGGCCGCCTTCCTGCCCCTCGAGAGAGGTGAAGTCCGGCGCTTCCTGAAGCTCCAGTACCGGTGCCCCGGTCGTTCCTTTCATTATGTGCATGACGTCGCTCACGAAGGCCTGGTGCACCTCCTTGGTCGAACCACGGGAGATGTCGAATAGATGCTGGATCACCGATTCCCCGCTCACCCTTTCGTTCCTGGGGGACAGGAAGTTGCGCATCACCCTGATGCAGTGCAGGGAATTGGACCGCTCCAGGGCGTGGATATCGCAATCCCGGAGGTGAAGCAATGATTCCCTTTCCCTCAGCAGTTCGAACAGGGCGGAGCGGGCCGATCGTGGATCATCGGCGGAGATCAGCGCCTCATGAAGCTGGGGATCGCTCGCCCAGAGCATCGCTTGTCCGATGTCCTTCACCTTTTTTTCGGCTTCCGCTGAAGCCTTCGCTGGGGTCTTCTTGTTGCGCATGATCACACCATCGCCGCCCTAACCGAACAGAAAAGGAGATCGTCCCGCAGCGCGACGCTAATAACTAGAAGCTCATCTTACTTATCGTTTCCCCCGCCGGCGAGGCATACGATTATCTGGCATTATGACTATCTGTTGTGAATGTCCGACGACACGGAACTTCCGCTCCAGGCCACGGTCAAGGTCGACCCTGGCGTTTGCCGGCTCCACAGCACCATCCAGGCCCGAACCGACGGAATGCTGGTAGAGTTCGAGGTCCTGCACAGCGACTGCCCGCAGGTACGCAACCTGAAGAAGGTCCTGAAGCGGATGGAGATCTGGGATGTCATGAGGATGCCCTTCTCAGACAACACCGTTTACCAGATCTGCGGAGAGGTGCTCAAGCATTCCTCGTGCCCGGTGCCCATGGCCATGGTGAAGTGCGCGGAGGCCGCGGCCGAAATGGCGTTGAAGAAGCCGGTGTTCGTGGAGTTCGTTCCCTGATCATTCCGACAGGAACTTGTCGATGGAGGGCATGCCGACCACGGCGCTCGGTCCGGCCAAGTACATCGCTACGAACAAAGATTCGCGGATCTCGTCCTTGGTCGCCCCGGCCTCCTGGGCCTTCTTGGCATGGAGGTTGAAACAGTCGTCGCACTTCAGCACGGCGGTGACGGCGATGGCGATGAGCTCCTTGTCCTTGAAGCTCAGCTTGTTGTCCTTGAATACCTCGTTCTTGAAGCGGTACATGGCTCGAATGACCTCGGGCTGTTGCTCGGCCATCTGTTCCAGGCTCATGGACCTAGAATCGCCGCATGGGATTATTAACGATTGGGGAAAACAACCTTTTTCTAACTCAAGGGCATTAGGGACGGCGTGCAACCAGAGGAGAGAGCGGTCGAGATCATCAAAGGCATGACCGGCACCCGCCTGGCCTTCCTGCTCAGTCCGGAAGTGATCGCGGCAGTCCAGAGGATTGAGGACAGCATCAAGTCCCAGATAGGGCTGGACGTGGTGAACGAGGGGATCAACCAATGCCTGAGGAGACAGCACGTCATCTGTGTCATCAAGGACACCCGCTTCCGCCCTCCGCCCGAGCCGACCGTGCTCATGATGGGAGACGGCGATCTGGTCATCGGGACGGAGATCCTTCCAGGGGAGCATTCCCACTACAAGGAGATGGACAACATCTGCTGGCTGGGCGAGGATTTCGTAGTCTTCACCGACAAGGTGCCGAAGACCAAGGAGTTCTTCCTCATGCCTCCGGTGTCCTTCCCGGAGCTGGAACAGGTACCGGGAGCGACGAACATCGTCTCCTGCAGCCCTTCCCCGCTGGGGGACATGATCATCAAGAACTACTATGAACTAGAGGACAACCCGAAGCTGGCCAGCATCCTGGTCGGCTTTGACCTGTCCTGATATTTTTCTTCATCGACCGTCGAATGACGGTCGTCCATATTAAAAAAAAGAGAGAAAAGGTAAAGGGTTTGCTTTTGGCGAACTCAACCGCCCCCGCTCGGGGTGAGGGTGGAGATGTCGGCCTCGATCTCCTGACCAAGACCCTGCATCTCGCCCAGCACCACCGTCCGGGTCCTCTCCTTGTAGGAGGTCCGCTTGTACTCGTCCGCCGACGCGGGGTCCAGGAGACTGGAGACGTACCAGAGGCTGTAGGTGTCGAGCAGAGCCCATTCCACCCCGTCGCGCTCCCGCACTTCCAGTACCTTTCCCACCGTCCCGGTGACCCTGTACTTCGCGAAGTCTCCTACTTGCATCGGACACCTTACTTAGCGGGGATGATCGCGGTCCTCTCACCCATCGGCACGAACTCGCGCAGGCAACCGCGGCCAAACTCCTTGGTGATGTTGGCCCAGTCGAACGGCAGGTTCTTGTCGGCGAAGGCGATCTTGACCAGCGGGTTGGCTACGTAGGCGTCTCCGCGAGCGGCGTGGGGAGCCAGGGCGATACCGGTGTATCCGCTCAGGTGACCCACGTTCATGGCGTAGTTCGGGAAGTTCGGACCGCGCAGCTCGTGCGGCAGACCCTCGTCGCTCCTGTAGGAGAACGAGTTGGACGCACCGCAGTTGTCCTGCAGGTCGTATCCGTAGAACCCGAGCCTTCCAAGCCTCTCACGGTGCTGGTACATAGAGAGGTACCAGCCGTTGACACCGCAGTTGGCGTTACCAGTGGCGAAGGCGCAAGCGATACCGGTCGCGGCAGCGGCCACGGTGGCCCTCTGGGACCCACCGAAGTGGGCTTCCATGGCGGCCGGGTAGCGCTCGTACATCTCCAGGGCGTAGGAGTTGACCTCGGACCCGAGCTTCTCGATCAGCTCGGTGCTGGGCTTGCTCTTGCAGAGCCCGCCGTACTTGTCCTTTATGTGGTCAACGGCCCAGTAGGTGTAGTCCTCCAGGATGTTGTCGGTGTAGGCGGCGGTGGCGTACTGAGTGAACCCGACACCTCCGGACATGTAGGATCCGAGGTATATCTGGTCCAGAACCACTGCGCCCAAGGCGACAGCTTCCAGAGAGGCGCGAGCGGGGTCGTCCGGCTTGGTCCTGGTGGACTGAACGCAGTCAGCCAGCACACCGAACGGAATTCCACCGGGCTCGTTGTTACCCCTGGCCCTCCTGGCGGGCATCATGGTACCCATTTCCACCATCGCGGCGTGCTTGGCGGCGAAGGCGAAGTCGGCGATTGCGGCTTCACCGGCAGCCAGCCGGTACGCGGTGATGAAGGCCATGGAGATCTGCATCGCAGAGTGCCTGGAGATCGTACCACCATCGCACACGCGTCCGACGATGGACGGAACACGGACGACCTGCCACAGCTTCTTGCCGACAGCGGCCTTCAGCTGCTTGGCCTGGTCCGCGGGGAA
Organism: uncultured Methanomassiliicoccus sp.; assembly: GCA_964585915.1. Classification (GTDB taxonomy): domain Archaea; phylum Thermoplasmatota; class Thermoplasmata; order Methanomassiliicoccales; family UBA472; genus UBA472. The sequence goes on along the minus strand of CAZPFU010000003.1, from coordinate 935 downwards.
CTCCTTGTTGATGTCGATGACGAAGCACTTGTCGATCTCGTCGATCAACTCGTCGTCGCCAGAGAACACCTTGACGTAGGAGTCCTTCACGATCTCAGGGCAAAGCTCGGCCATGTGCTCCTGAACCACTGCGCCGCCTGGCATGGTGTGGTTGACAGCTTCCAGGTAGCGGTTGATGGTCTCGGGGGTGACCTCCTTCGACAGCCTCTTCTCAATAACGTTGTGGGCGACATCCAGACCGACGATGACGGTCCTGCGTATGTCATCCCAGCACTGCTGCATCGCAGCGTTGTTTACCCAGTGCAGATCATCTGCCTCGCCGTAGATGTCAGTGTGGGACAGCTGGTAGGGCATCAAGACCCTCTGGCCGAGCGCGACACCGACATCCTGGTTCATCATGGGGATTCCACGGGCCTTGGCAATCTTGTTGGACTGCTCAACCCACTCCCGCTTCCTCTTCGACTGTCTCCAGCCTCCGTAGGAATAGTGCTTGGAGCGGACCTCCGTGGGGTCCTCCTTGAACTTCTTGTGCATGGCGGCGATGAACATCTTTTCCTTTTCCTTCGCCATATTTAGTCCTCCTTCACATCGAAGGCCTTGAAGCCGCACTTGGTTCTCAAGGTGTGGATCCTGAGGTTCTGCCTCATGACCTCCTCGTCGTCCCTCATGTCCACGCCGTCAGCGCGGAACATGGTGGTGTGCTCCTTCAACCACTTCTCGGGCATGGGCTTTCCGACCGGGACCGGCTTGTCCAGCGGGACACCGACCTGGTCCTTCACGTACTCGACCTCGCCCTTCTTAGCGTTCCACCGGAACCTCTGCCAGGCGTCGAACATCAGTCCGTTCTCGTCCAGCCTGACGGCGTGTCCGTGCACGGTGGCTCCCCTGATACCGGTCCTCGCGGTATCGAAGGTCTCGCCATCGATGAGTTCCTT
>CAZPFU010000002.1:81652-124691 GCA_964585915.1 uncultured Methanomassiliicoccus sp. | reverse complement strand
ACGTCCTTATCGGCGACCTCCCCATCATGGTCAAGTCCCGCAAGTGCAACATCTTCAAGGAGAACATGGAGAAGGAATACGACCTGACCGAGGAGCAGTACAACTCCGAGCTCATGAAGAAGAGCGAGGACCCCATGGACGCCGGCGGTTACTTCATCATCGGCGGGACGGAGAGGGTCCTCATCACCCTGGAGGACCTTGCCCCGAACCGGGTCATGGTCGAGCTCAGCGAGAGGTACGGCACCGCCATGGAGGTGGCCAAGGTCTTCTCGCAGAAGGAAGGCCACCGCGCCTTGACTCTGGTGGAAAAGAAGCGCGACGGCATGCTGATGGTCACCGTTCCCGCCGCCTCCGGGCAGATCCCGCTGGTAGCCCTAATGAAAGCGTTGGGGATGGAGGATGACGAGCAGATCTATGAGGCCATAGTCTCCGCCCCGGAGATGGCCAACATCGTCTACGCTAACTTGGAGGAGATCCAGGACGCCAAGCTCTATGGGCCGAACGGCATCTTCACCACCGATCATGCCTTGACGTACCTGGAGAAGAAGTTCGCCACCGGCCAGGCCAAGGAGTACCGCGTGAAGAAGGTCGAATCGATCATCGACCGCTCCCTGCTGCCCCACCTGGGCGACGTCAAGGAGGACCGCATGAAGAAGGCCATCTTCCTGGGGAGGATAGCCAGGTCCGTTCTCGAACTGTCCCTGGGCAAGCGCAAGGAGGACGACAAGGACCACTACGCCAACAAGCGCCTGAAGCTCTCCGGAGACCTCATGGAGGACCTGTTCCGGGTGGCCTTCACCAACCTGGTCAAGGACCTGAAGTACCAGCTCGAACGCTCGTACGCCAGGAAGAAGGACCTGCGCATCTCCAGCGCCATCCGGCCGGACCTGATGTCCCACCGCCTGCTGCATGCGCTAGCCACAGGTAACTGGGTGGGCGGACGCGCCGGCGTGAGCCAGCTGCTGGACCGCACCTCCAATATGAGCACCATCTCCCACCTGAGGAGGGTCACTTCATCTTTGACTCGCAGCCAGCCTCACTTTGAAGCACGTGACCTGCACCCGACCCAGTGGGGCCGGTTGTGCCCCAACGAAACGCCGGAAGGTCAGAACTGCGGCCTGGTCAAGAACGCCGCCCTGATCATCAACGTCTCCGAGGGTTTCCGCGAGGAGGACGTCACCTTCTTGCTGAAGGACCTGGGCATCCAGGAGGTCAAGGGACAGCAGATGGCCGGCACCCGCGTCTATGTCAACGGGGACCTGAAGGGCGTGCACGACCACGCCCTGGACCTGGTCAACCAGATGAGGAACCGCCGCCGCACTGGGCTGCTCTCCGACGAGATCAACATCCGCTACGACGAGGAGATGGACGAGGTCATCATCAACTGCGATGAGGGTCGTCTCCGCCGGGCTTTGCTGGTTCTGAAGGACGGCCGCCTGATGATCACCCGCAAACACCTGGAGGACATCCGGGCCGGCAAGCTGCGCTGGTCCGACCTGGTGCGCGAAGGGATCTTGGAGTGGATCGATGCCGAGGAGGAAGAGGACACCTTCATCTCCGTGGAGCCTTACGAGGTGCCCCTGAGATGCGGCAACTGCGATCGCGACATCTCCCCGCTGGACATGGACTGGATGAACCCCGGGACCACGGACAAGCAGGCCGAGCTGAAGTGCCGGCACTGCGGCGGGACCACCAAGGTCGACTACCTGTTCGACAAGGCGCATACCCACATGGAGGTCGACCCCATGGTCATCTTGGGCGTCTGCGCCGGTATGGTTCCATACCCGGAGCACAACTCGTCCCCGCGTGTCACCATGGGAGCGGGTATGGCCAAGCAGTCGTTGGGACTGGCTTCCAGCAACTACCGCAAGCGCCCCGACACCCGCGGGCACATCCTGCACTATCCGCAGAAGCCGATGGTCCAGACCAAGTTCATGGACTTCGTGGCCTTCAACCAGCGCCCGGCCGGCCAGAACTTCGTGGTCGCCGTGCTATCCTACCACGGCTACAACATGGAAGATGCGCTGATACTCAACCAGAGCAGCGTGCAGCGCGGCCTCGGACGGTCGACCTTCATGAGGACGTACCGCACGGAGGAGCGCCGGTACCCCGGAGGGCAGGAGGACCACTTCGAGATACCGTCCCCGGACGTCCGCGGCGCCCGTACCGACTCGGCCTACAACAACCTCTCCGAGGAGGACGGGCTGATATCGCCTGAGACCCCGGTCTCCGGCGGGCACGTCCTGGTCGGCAAGACCTCCCCTCCCCGTTTCGTGGAGGAGGAGGAAGCTAACTTCCTGTCGGGCCACAAGAGGCGTGAGACCTCCGTGACCGTCCGCGCCGGCGAGACCGGCTGGGTGGACAGCGTCATGCTCACCGAGTCGGAGAACGGCTCCCGCTTGGTCAAGGTCAAGGTCCGCGACGAGAGGATACCGGAGCTGGGGGACAAGTTCGCCTCCAGGCACGGGCAGAAGGGAGTGGTCGGATTGCTCGTTCCGTCCTCCGACATGCCCTTCACCGCCGACGGCATCATCCCCGACCTGGTCATCAACCCCCACGCCATACCTTCACGTATGACCGTGGCCCACGTGCTGGAGATGATCGGCGGCAAGGTCGGCTCCCTGGAGGGAAGGCACGTCGACGGCACGGCCTTCAGCGGGGAGCGCGAGGACGCCCTGCGCCAATCATTGGTGGACGCCGGCTTCCAGAAGTCCGGCCGCGAGGTCATGTACGACGGTCTCACCGGCCGCATGATCCAGGCTGACGTCTTCATCGGGGTGATCTACTATCAGAAGCTGCACCACATGGTGTCCGGCAAGATGCACGTCCGTTCCCGCGGACCGGTGCAGATCCTCACCCGCCAGCCTACCGAGGGCCGGTCCCGCCAGGGCGGTCTGAGGTTCGGTGAGATGGAGAGGGATTGCCTGATCGGTCATGGGGCGGCCATGGTCATCAAGGACCGCCTGCTCGACGAGTCGGACGGGACCTTCCAATGGGTGTGCGGCAACCCCAACTGCGGGCACATCGCCATCCTGGACAAGAGGGGCTCCCTGCGTTGCCCGGTGTGCGGCAACAACACCAACGTGCACATGATCCAGACCTCGTACGCCTTCAAGCTGCTGCTTGACGAGCTGCTGTCGCTCGGGGTCGCCATGCGCTTACAACTGGAGGATTTGAGATGATGTCAGGAGTATCCAAGAGGATCGGGTCCATCCGGTTCGCATGTTTGTCGCCGGACGAGATCCGCAAGATGTCGGCCATCAAGATCATAACTGCTGACACGTACAACGACGACGGCTTCCCCATCGACCAGGGGCTCATGGACACCCATCTGGGGGTCATCGAGCCAGGGCTGATGTGCAAGACCTGCGGGCACAAGGTCGACGAGTGCCCCGGCCACTTCGGTAACATCGACCTGGCCATGCCCGTGATACACGTCGGCTACGTCAAGGAGATCAAGAAGCTCCTGCAGGCGACGTGCAAATCATGCGGTCGCCTCGTTCTTACCGAGGACGACGTCAAGGAGTACCAGGCCCGCCTGGACACCATGGAGGAACTGGGGAGCGACGCCATCGATCTCCGGGAGTTCGCCAAGGAGACGGCGAAGGCCGCGGCCGAGAAGGCCACCAAGGAGGTCTGCCCCCACTGCGGCGTCGAGCAGCTGAAGATCACCCTCGACAAGCCTACCACCTTCCGCGAGGACGGCCACAAGCTGACCCCGAAGGAGGTAAGGGAGCGCCTGGAGCGCATACCCGACGCGGACCTGGTGCCGCTGGGCATAGACCCCAACGCCTGCCGCCCGGAGTGGATGGTGCTTACCGCGTTACCGGTGCCCCCGGTGACCGTGCGTCCGTCCATCACGCTCGAGTCTGGCGACCGGTCCGAGGATGACCTCACCCACAAGCTCGTTGATGTCTTGCGCATCAACCAGAGGCTGCGGGAGAACAGGGATGCGGGTGCACCGCAGCTCATCGTGGAGGACCTCTGGGAGCTGCTTCAGTACCACGTCACCACCTACTATGACAACCAAACGTCCGGCATTCCGCCGGCCAGGCACCGCAGCGGACGCCCGCTGAAGACCCTGGTGCAGAGGCTGAAGGGCAAGGAGGGACGCTTCCGTTCCAACCTGTCCGGAAAGCGCGTGAACTTCTCCGCCCGTACCGTGGTCTCCCCCGATCCGTGGCTATCGATCAACCAGGTCGGTGTACCGACGTTCGCCGCCCGCGAACTGACCGTGCCGGTCATGGTCACCAAGGACAACCTGGAGGTGCTGAGGGCCATGGTCAAGCGCGGCCCCGAGCCGACCGGGGTCATCTACGCCCCCGGGGTCAACTACATCATCCGCGTCGACGGCCGCAGGATACGCGTCACCGACAAGAACGCGGAGACGGTCGCGGAGGGACTGGAGATCGGCTACAAGGTCGAGAGGCATCTGATGGACGGCGACGTCGTCCTGTTCAACCGGCAGCCTTCCCTGCACCGCATGTCCATGATGGCCCACGTGGTGAAGGTAATGCCTGGCAAGACCTTCCGCCTGAACCTCTGCGTCTGCCCGCCGTACAACGCCGACTTCGACGGTGACGAGATGAACCTGCACGTGCTGCAGAGCGAGGAGGCCCGCGCCGAAGCGCACATCCTGATGAAGGTGCAGGAGCACATCCTTTCGCCCCGTTTCGGCGGACCGATCATCGGCGCCATCCACGACCACATCACCGGCGTGTTCCAGCTGACCTACAGGAACCCCCGCTTCGACAAGGCGCAGACTCTGTTCATCGTCTCCAAGATGGGCGAGAACAAGCTGCCCGAGCCGATCGTGGAGAACGGCAGGGAGTACTGGACCGGCAAGGACCTTTTCTCCACCATATTGCCGAAGGACTTCAACGCCCAGTTCAAGTCGCACATCTGCATGAAGTGCCAGAAGTGCGAGAAGGAAGGGTGCCAGTACGACGCCTACGTCAAGATCCGCGACGGCCGGGTGCTCATGGGCACCATCGACGACAACGCCATCGGTTCCGGCGGCGGAAAGATCCTGGACAAGATCGCCAGGGACTACGGTGCGGACCGTGCGCGTGAGTTCCTTGATGATGTTACTAGGTTAGCCATCGGCTCCATCATGGTCCGGGGCTTCTCCACCGGTATCGACGACGAGGACATTCCGGAAGAAGCCAAGCGCCAGATCGACGACAAGATCAACAACACCTTCCATGAGGTCGACCAGCTGGTAGCGTCCTATCGCGACGGGACCTTGGACCAGATGCCCGGGCGCTCCCTCGAAGAGACGCTCGAGGTGGAGGCGATGAAGAAGCTGGGTGAGGCCAGGGATGAAGCTGGACGGATTGCAGGAAAGCACCTCGGGCTGAACAACGCCGCGGTGCAGATGGCCAAGTCCGGCGCCCGCGGTTCCATGCTGAACCTCTCTCAGATGGCCGGTTGCATCGGTCAGCAGGCGGTTCGTGGCGAGCGTCTGTCCAGAGGATACTGGAACAGGACCTTGCCTCACTTCAAGCAGGGTGACCTGGGTGCCCAGGCCAAGGGTTTCGTCAAGAACTCCTACAAGAGCGGGCTGACGCCCACCGAGTTCTTCTTCCACTCCATGGGTGGACGCGAAGGACTGGTCGATACCGCTGTTCGTACGTCCCGTTCGGGATACATGCAGCGCCGGCTGATCAATGCCCTGGAGGACCTCAAGCTGAAGCAGGATGGAACGGTGCGTAACACCGCCGACAGCATCATCCAGTTCCACTACGGGGAGGACGGGATCGACCCGACCCGCAGCGTGCAGAGCGAGGCCATCGATCTGGACGACGTGCTGCGCGGCGTGCTCGGCGAGCACTACGCCGACCTGCTGTCCCGGGCGGACGAGCGCAAGATAAGCCCCTACGCCACCGTGGAGAAGGACCTCATGGAGGCCACCACGGAAGAGGACGAGGAGCAAGAGGAGACCGAGTACGAGGGCGGAGGTGATGAGTGATGGCCCAGAAGGATTTCATCAACGCGTTGGAGAAGAAAGGGGTTCCCACGGATACCATCGACATCGTCAAGGAGAAGTACACCAACCAGACCGACCTGGTCAAGGCGTCCGTCCCCGACCTGGTGGAGATCGGCCTGGAAAAGGAGGCCGCCGAGGAGCTACTGACCAAGCTGGGCAAGAAGGAGAAGCCCGCCCGGGCCCCGGCCAAGGCCAAGACCGCCTCCCGCCGCAAGGCGGAGAAGAAGCAGCCCGAGCCCCCCGCACCAGTGGTCTATGAGATACCGGACAAGAGCAAGAAGTACTCGCCCTTCGAAGAGCAGCTCTTCAAGAAGTGCGAGGAGCTCAAGCTGCAGCTGCCCCGGCAGGTGACCTTGAACATCGCCCACCGCCTGGAAGGGAACGATATCAGCAAGGAGAACCTGGTGAAGATACTCAAGGCGGCCAACCAGAAGTACCTGGACCACCTGATGGACCCCAACGAGAGCGCTGGGATCCTGGCCGCTCAGAGCATAGGCGAACCGGGTACGCAGATGACCATGCGTACCTTCCACTACGCCGGTGTGGCCGAGATCAACGTTACCTTGGGGCTGCCGCGTCTCATCGAGATCGTGGATGCCCGACGCATACCGAGCACTCCCATGATGACGCTGTACGTCAACAAGGAGCTGTCCAACGACATGGACACCGTTAAGTCCATCGCCTCCAACATCGAAATAACCACCGTGCTGGACCTGGCGGACATCGAGACGGACCTGCACAACATGCGCCTGTTCATCGTGCCGGACGCGCGCAAGTGCCTGCAGAAGGGTCTTCTGGACCAGGACGGCAACCCGGTCAGGGGACAGCCCGCCCCCATCGACCTGATCAGGGAGAAGGTCTCCCGCCTCAGGGGCATCGTGGTGGTGGACGAGGTGGCCAGGGAATCGCTCCCGCCGAAGGTGGAGCTGGCCGGGGAGGCCGGCATCGGGTACCTGTGCCTGGAACCGAAGGAACCCTCCTTCAAGAGCCTGCAGAAGGCCCTGGACCTGGTCAAGGCGGCCAAGGTCAAGGGAGTGGAGGGGATCACCCGCGCCCTGCTCAAGAAGAAGGACGACCAGTGGGTCATCTTCACCGAGGGCAGCAACCTGCGGGAAGTGCTGAAGATCGACGGACTGGACCACACCCGGGCCTACACCAACTCCATACAGGAGGTCAACGAGGTCCTGGGCGTGGAGGCGGCGCGCAACTCCATAATCGAGGAGGCCTCCCGCACCCTGGACGAACAGGGTCTGTCCGTGGACATACGCCACATCATGCTGGTGGCGGACCTGATGACCGCCGACGGGGACGTCAAGGCCATCGGGCGCCATGGTATATCCGGAAGGAAATCGTCGGTGCTGGCCAGGGCGGCCTTCGAAATAACCGCCGCCCACCTGCTCACCGCGGCCATGACCGGGGAGGAGGACCACCTGGACGGCGTGGCAGAAAACATTATAGTAGGGCAGCCGGTTACACTCGGGACCGGGGCCGTAAATCTCGTGTACGCACCTGTTAAGAAGGGGGCATCTGAATGATCGATCTGGGAAGAGCCTTAAAGTCCGCCATGACCACCGGAAAGGTGGTCTTCGGCGTTGAGCAGACGGAAAAGACGGTTAGGAACGGGGAGGCCAAGCTCGTTATCGTGGCCAAGAACTGCCCCAGCGGATACCTGGTCTCCAAGGACCACGGCGTGCCGGTGTACCAGTTCGAGGGCAACAACATGGAGCTGGGCGCCCTGTGCGGAAAGCCTTTCTCGGTATCCTCCATTGCCGTGATCGACAAGGGAGCGTCCAACATCCTTTCGCTGGGCTGAACATGACCGCTGAGATCACCTTTACCGAGGAGACCCTGCGCTACATCAGCCTTTTTGAGAAGATCACCAAGGCGAGGGTGCGGGACTGCATGGAGACCGAGGAGAAGCTGGTGTACGTGGTCGATCCAGGCCAGGCCAACCGCGCGGTGGGCAAGGCGGGCGAGAACGTGATCAAGCTCAAGAACACCACCGGCAAGAACATCCAGGTCGTGGAGTTCTCCGACGACGCGGAGACGTTCATCAAGAACGTGTTCTACAACTACGGCCCGGAGAAGGTGGAGATCGAGACCCGCGGCAACATCGTTCACGCCACCGTGACCGTGGACCCGGCCGTCAAGGGACGGGCCATCGGCAAGAACGGCAAGAACCTGAAGATCGCCCGGGACCTGGTCAACCGCCACCACAACGTGCAGAGCATCTCGGTGGCCTAGTTCAACGGTTGCCGCTCGACCTCCAGCCGGTCCGCGGTCGGGTATTCCTCGACCAGATAGCAGCGGTACGGCAGGACGGGCGCCAGGTCCTCCAGCACCCAGGAGGCCACCTCCAATCTCTTTCTCTTTTCATCCAACCTGAAGAGCTCGGGCGGTACGTCCTGTTCCTGTAACGAACGTTGTGCCCCCTCGAGATCGTCCGTCTCTATGATCCCCAGAAGCACCATCCCCTCCGAGGTGATCAGGTCCATCGGCCTCGCCGTCCGCTTGGCCCTTCTCTTCAGCCGTTCACGAAGCTGCACCTGGTCCTTGAAGCTCGAGGAGCAGAAATGCACCGGGACGACGTCACCCGCCTCCTCCATGACCTGCCAGGAAGTCTCCAGGCTTCCCTGCATGGCGCTCGACACGTCGGAACGCATATGGAAGCCCCTTCCGAGCAGCGCCTGGCAGTTGGTCTCGGACACCTCCAGTTCGTTGAGGTTCACGAAATCGAGCCCGATGTCAGCGGCGTGGCGGCATATGGATAGCAATCCTTCCAGCTCCCCGGGGACCGCGGGCACCTCGAACCCCACCTGCATGTCCAGGCCTTCCACCGCCTCACCGATCCCCAGCTCCTTTAGGTCTCGCCAGCGTTCGATCGGGGGGTGGATCCTCAGCTCGTCCAGGCCGGCCTCCTGCAATCGAAGGAACTTATCACGGTCCACCGTGGCGGTGTACAGATGAATATGATGCCCCGGCCCGAAGCGCTCCTTCAGCAGATGGATGTAATGCACCGTCCGGTCTATCACCAGCAGCGGGTCGCCGCCGGTTATGCCGGTCCCCCGGGCGCCGATGGCCTCCGCCTCCCTGATGACGTCCTCATCCCCGCTTACCAAGAGCTCGTTGGCGTAGACCACGTCCTTTCCCTTCTTCGCTTCCGAAAGAGGGCAGTAATAGCACGATTCTCCGCATTTCCCGGTGACCAGGAGAACCATCTTTGCGCCTTTGCGGCACAGCCGGCAGCCGCGCGATAGCCGTTTGGTGTAGCAGGACGACGATTCCATGGGGATGGGACGCATGGCACCTTTACAGGCAAGGGCGGACTTAACGCTTCCCCATGGCAAAATCCTAAATCGGCGAGGAACATTGGCTCCGGCGATAACATGAGGAAGGAGAGCAGGGTCATACTCGCGCTGGACGAGGTGCGGCCGGAGAAGGCGTTCCAGGTGGCGGAACAGGTCCATGACTTGGTGGACGCCATCAAGATCAACTGGCCTCTGGTGCTGGCCACGTCCCCGGACACCATCACCCGTTTATCTAAGATGGCCCCGGTTATCTGCGATTTCAAGGTGGCCGACATACCCAACACCGTTTCCCTCATAGTATCGCAGGCCGTGCAGCGGGGGGCGGAGGGCGTCATCGTGCACGGGTTCACCGGCAGCGATTCGGTCAAGGCCGCGGTGCAGGCTGCGGACGGACGGAAGATATTCGTGGTCACCGAGATGTCCCATCCCGGCGGGGCGGAGTACACCGCCCCCGCCGCCGAATCCTTGGCGAAGATGGCCGTGGAATGCGGCGCGGCCGGCATCATCGCCCCGGCCACCCGCCCGGAGAGAGTGGCCGCGCTCCGCAGGATCGTAGGTGACCTGCTCATCCTGTCCCCCGGGGTGGGAGCGCAGGGCGGAAGCGCCTCGGCGACCTTGGAAAAGGGAGCGGATTACGTCATCGTGGGGCGAAGCATCTATGGGGCGGAGGACCCGCGCTCCGCCGCCCTGCAGGTGGTGAACGAGGCCAAGGCCGTACGTTCCCAATGAGGCGAAATATCGATTTCCGGGCGAAGAGCCAGATGCCTGATTTTACTGGCCTGGGAAGGACCAACGTATTTATACGGGGTGCGTTATCAGTTGCTAATCACCCCAGAGGAGACTAACTAATGGCAACGAAGCAGGAGGGGTCCAGTCAACCTACTGACAAGCAGCGCTCTCTTTCGTTGTCCAATTTCTCTCGGAACCTCAAGGATTCTTGGATCGGAAGAAATTGGCAGACCGTGCTGTTATTGGCAATGATGGTGTTCCTGGCCTTGTTCGTCAGGAGCTACTTCGGATATTCCACCTCGGTGGACAACGGCTACCTGGTCTCAGGTGGCTCTGACTCTTACTATCACATGAGGGTCATCGATCACGTGGTTGCGACTGGGGACCAGCTCCTGTTCGATGATATGCTCAACTACCCGAACGGCATGATGAACCCACGCCCGCCGCTGTATGACTGGTCAGTGGCGGTGTTCGGAATGTTCATCACCACCTTGACCGGAATGGCCATCACCGACACCGTCGGCCTGTCCCTGGTGTTCTCCACCGCGGTCTGGGGGGCCTTGACCGTCGTACCAGTGTTCATGATAGGCAGGGCCGCCTTCGGCAGGAAGGCCGGCATACTAGCCGCCTTCATATTCGCCATAATGCCCGGGCACATCGAGCGTAGCGTGCTCTCCAACGCCGACCACGACTCGATGGTCCTGTTCTTCATGGTGTTCGCCCTCTATTTCCTGCTCCGCTCGCTCCAATCCGTCAACGGCTCGAAGTGGGTGTCCAGCTGGAAGGACCTTAGATCGATCAGACCGGGTCTAAAAAGCTATATCGGCACCAATCAGCTCTCGCTGATCTACGCGGCCCTGGGAGGGGTCTGCGTTTCCGCCATCGGAATGATCTGGACAGGATTCCCGTACATCATGATAATTGTCCTGGTCTATTTCCTGGTGCAGATCATGGTGGACCGTTTCAGGAACGCCGACTCGATGGGCGTATGGTTCACCATAGCGGTGTTCCTAGGAACCGCGCTCCTCATGATGCTCCCGGTGTACCTGATGATGGGCATCTGGAAGACCTGGTTCGACGTGCCATTGCTGCTGTACCTGGTCGGTTTGATCGGCGGTCTGATGTTCGTGGTCACCCGTGACTATCCATGGACCCTGGTCATCCCCTCGATATCCTTTATCGCGCTGGTGGGGGCTGGAGTATTGTACCTCTTCAACCCTGACCTCCTGGCCACCATCATGTCCGGGCAGGGCTACCTGGTCAAGAGCAAGCTGTACGACACCATCTCCGAGGCCCAGGCTCCGCTATTCTCATCGCTGGCCATGTCGTTCGGCATGGTCACCTTCTGGCTCGCCCTCATCGGGGTGGGCTACGCGGCCGTGAAGATACCCAAGAACCTCAGCGCCTACTTCATCTTCATAGTGGTCTGGCTTGGGGTCGCCATCTACATGGCGTCCTCCGCCGCCAGGTTCGTGTTCAACGCCTCCCCGGTCTTCGCCATCTCGGCGGGCTGGATACTCGGCCTGATAATCGACCGTCTGAAGTTCGACGAGATGGTCAGGAACCTCTCGGTGGACCACGGCGGACTATGGAAGACCGTGCGGAGCTCGGTCAAGATAAGGCATGTCCTGGGGGCATTGTTCATCATCATGATGATCCTGGTGCCCAACGTGTGGTATGCCCTCGACGCCGGCATCCCATCGGTGACCAAGACCGATTACGACGCCCAGATCTACGAATCCATGCCCAACCTCCTGAGGCCTGACGATTACGACCTGGAGAACGGGACCTACTGGTACCTAGGGGCCTTCAGCTACGGGCTCACCATGCCCAACGAGTATTGGCCGGTCGCCTGGAAATGGTTCTCCGCTCAGGACAATCAGACCGCCTCCGTCCTGGACCGTCCGGCCTTCGTGTCCTGGTGGGACTACGGGTTCGAGGCCATCCAGGAAGGCGGGCATCCGGCGGTGGCCGACAACTTCCAGAACGGGTTCCAGTTCGCCGGGACCTTCCTGATGACCCAGACCGAGGACGGGGCGATAGCCCTGTTCATCGTGCGCTGCGTGGAGAAGGACATCGCCCAAGGGACCGCCGAGGGCAACGCCGCCCTGGACCGGATGTCCGCTTACGGAGTGGACACCGTCCGCTTCAAGGACATCATGAACAATCCGACCAACTACGTGGACGAGGTCAAGAACAACCCCCAGATATATGGGGAGCTGGACGACGACCTCAGCGCCTCCAACGCCAAGTACGTGGCGGCCAGGCAGGTACTGACCAGCCTGGACAAGGACCAGCTGGTCTCCCTGTACAACGATGTGCGGGAGATCACCGGCAACAACATCGGCTACGTGTCCGTGGACAGCCGTCTGTTCCCGTTCTCTGGTACCTCCTACAACATATTCTACGCCCCGGCCAAGCTGTCCGACCAGCGGGTGGACGACCGGAACCTGCCCTATGACTACTACACCATCTACGCGGTGGACTATTTCGGGAACCAGATCCCGTTGGACGAGGTGACCTCCGACAGTTACATCGTGGACTATGAGGTGGTGTACACCGACGCCTTCTACGACACCATGCTATACCGGGCGTTCATGGGCTACGGCCCCAACGACATCGGCGAGGACGAGCAGGGCGTTCCGGGCATATCCGGCAGCCTGCAGAACCTGCCCTCCATGCAGGGCTGGAACATGAGCAACTTCCGCCTGGTGTACCGCACGGCGTATTACAATCCCTTCCCCAGCTCGGAAGTGGCCAACCACTCCGACGCCTGGCGCGCGGTCTCATATGAGGAGGCAGCGAGCATGTACGGCCGTATCCAGGCTGGCGAGCTCATCGGCACGGTCGACCTCTCGTCCTCCGGTCTGTACTCCGGGGTGACCTTCCTGCAGTACTATGACGGGGCGATCATCGAGGGCACCGTGACCACCGACGCCGACCGGCCCATGGCCGGGATTTGGGTGACCGTACTGGACGAGTACGGGATACCCCACCAGGTGGTGCAGACCGATTCGGATGGGCATTACAGCGTCATCGCCCCCTTCGGCGACGTGACCCTGGTGTACTCCTACGGCGACCTGGACCCCCGTCTGTTGTACGGCACCGAGCTCCACACCGAATCCCTGGAGATCACCTACGACCAGGCCATGCGGGTGGAGGCCGATATCGACAAGGACGACCAGCTGGACTACCTGATCGACCTGGACGTGGTCGTTTCGGCCGGCTCCCTGTCCGGACAGGTGTTCCTGGACAATGACGGCAACGCCAGGTACTCCGCGACGACGGACGAGGCGTTGATCGGCGCCACCGTGATCTTCGAGAACGCCACCAACGGCTTCCGGGCTGAAGCGGTGTCCACCGCCGACGGCTACCAGATCCCGGGCATAAGCCCGATGAACGGTACCCTCTGGGCGAACTATCAGGGCCACGTGTTCGGCGCCACCAGCGTGCAGGTCAGGATGGGCACACCGGTAACCGAGAACCTTTACGTCGAGCCGGCCTCGTTCAGTGGCAACGCCACCCTGGAGGACGGCACCGCCGCTGGCCAAACGACCATATCCCTATTGGACCAGGCTAGCGGCCTGGTCATCGAGACGGTCTCCGATTCGACCGGGGCCTTCTCCTTCGAAGGCCTGCTTCCTGGCAATTACACCATCCAGGTCCCAGATGGCAGCGCCGTGCTGAACGCGGACCTGACCCTGGAGGAAGAGGAGTCCCTCAGCCTGGATATAGTATTGTATAACTCCATGCGTCTGAGCGGGACGGTCACCTACAACGGCCAGGTCGTCGCCAACGCCCTGGTGGGTATCAGCGGTGACCTCACGGTCACCTGGATGCGCACCGACTCCCGCGGGAGGTATTCGGTCATCGTTCCCCAGGGCGACGTTTCGATCTACGCCACCGCCACCGTGGGCGGTAAGGAGGTCGTGCTCCTGAAGGAGGCCACCGCAACCGACAGTGCGGTGATGGACCTGGTGCTGGAGGACGGACTGGTACTGTCCGGTCTGGTCCAGTATTCCGGTAACGCCATCTCCGGCGCGGAAGTGGTGCTGCAGGACCGTGACGGAGGGGCCAAGCTCACCGCGGTGGCCAACTCGGAGGGGAGGTTCCGCGCCGTGCTGCCTTCCGGCCTCTATTTCGCCTACGTCACTGACGGCAATCGCGCCTTCTGGGGCGATGTGGACATCGCGTCCTCGGTGTCCATCACCTTCCAGCTGCTGTCCTCGATAAAGATCAACGGCAAGGCCTGGTACGATTCCGACGGCAACGGAGCGGCCTCGATGGCAGAGGCGTCTGACGGCGTAGCGATCACCATGACCGATCTGGAAGGACGCTCGCTTACCGTAGGGACCAGCTCCACCGGGCAATACTCCTTCGTACTGCCCTCCGGCAGGACCTACACCATGACCGCGGCCAAGGCCGGTTACCAGAGCGTCGTCAAGAGCTTCCCGTCGGTGTCCCAGAGCGCCACCGTGGACCTGGAGATGATCGCAACTGAGAGGACGGTCACCGGACAGCTCTCCTCTACGTGGGGAAGCGACCTGGTGGTCAAGTTCATCGCGGCCAGCGGGTCGGCGGCGAACGCCACCGTCACCGCCTCGGCGGACGGATCCTTCTCCGTCAAGCTCTATCCTGGTATGTACACGGTCATCGTGGACCAGGATGTCGTCCCCGGCAACGCGACCAAGCGCTACCAGTCAATGAACGACCTGGGACTTTCGGTCCTGATCGGCAGCGACCCCGCGCCCCTTCAGATCGAAGTGGTCGAGAGGATGCTGGTCAGCGGTACCGTGCCGACCGGCTCCGCCCAACTGGTGTTCGACGGCCCGGACAAGGTAAGCGTCACCGCCGTCCAGAACTACTCAGTGTATCTGCGGGAGGGCTCCTACTCGCTGTACGCGGCGGTATCCAACGGCAACCTCAACTCCGCCGAGCTTACCCGCGTCGAGGTCAGCGGCCCCCTGTCGATGGACATCTCCACCAGGGATGCCGCCATGGCAACCATACAGGCGACCATGACCGGGATAAGGGCCCAGAGCATTGTGATATCCATCGAGAGCGCCGGGGCCTATTACAACGTGACCACCCCTGACACCGGCATCGCCAGCGTCTATCTGCCGGTCGATACGTACACCGCGTCCGTGGACCATTCCACGGTGGTCACCATGGTCTCCCAGCAGAGATACGTAAGGTACGTCGGGGAACTGGACTTCTCCATGTCCACCTCCCGCCGGAGCCTGGTGATCAGCACCGTGATGTCCTACGAGAACACCACGGTCAGCGGGAGCGTGCTGGCCGAGGGTTCGGCAATCACCGCCCGCATCGAGTTCCATGCCGTCTCGAGCACCGCTGCGGACCTGACGGTGGACGCCACCGGCAGCTTCAGCGTGGACCTCTCTCCGGGCGATTACACCGTCTACGCGGTCAACCAGGACAGCTCCCGGGCCTATCTCGGAAAGCTGGTGATATCCGATCTGGAGGACATCGACTATGATATCGTATTGGTCGAAGCGTTCCGCCTGGCGGGTGTGACCTTCGCCAACGACGAGGGGACCAGGGCGGAGCTGAGCGTGAACGGGGCCGGCTCCCTTAACGTCACCAGCGCGATGGACGGGTACTATGAGCTGTACCTCCCCGCTGGAGCCTACACCCTGAGCGCCGAGACCATGCTCCTGGACAACGGCCTGGACGTGGAGTACCAGGCCACCACTTCGATCTCCCTAACCGACGCCACTACCAAGGGCGTCTACATGCAGAGGGTGACCGAGCAGGACGTGACCGTGACCTGGGACTCGACCCAGAAGGTGACATTGAACGCTGGTGAGACCGCCACCTACACCATCCGCGTGGTGAACGAGGGGAATGTGGAAGACACCTTCCGCCTGACCTCCACCGCCAGCGGCTGGACCGTGGTGTTCTCTCAGAGCGAGGTCACCCTCGGATATGGCGTCTCCAACAGCCAAACGGTCACCGTCCATCTGACCCCATCCTCCACGGTGCTGGTGAAGCACACCGCCGTGATCGTGCGCGCTACGTCCGTCACCAACTCCTCTGTCGCCTCCTCGGTGAGCCTGGACGTGGTCATCGCGCCAGACCGCGCGGTCAGCCTGGAGTACCAGGGCGGGGATTCCACGAGCGGTGATGACTACATCCATGCCGTGAAGGTCACCAACTCCGGCAACGTGGACGACACGTACGCACTGTCCATTGGCAACCAGCAGGCCCTGCGGGACCTGGGCTGGGAGGTCAAGCTGGTCAACAAGACCGCCCTGGTCGATTCCTTGGCTGTCACGGTCTCCGCCACCAAGAGCTCGGAGGTCGAGATATCCATGGTACCGCTGAGGGCCAACCCGAGCCCCACGGCCACCGTGCAGCTGGTGGCGGTGTCCAACACCGACCCGGCGGTCAGTTCCGCGCTGGACGTTCAGCCCGACCTGATCGGGCTGCAGTCAGGTAGCTTGGCCGTCACCGGCACCGGCGTGTCCGAGGACGCGCCCAGCCTAGGCGACGATTCGGCCGTACTGCTGGGGGTGGCCATGGTCCTGATGGCGGTTCTCTTGGTCCTCGTCATACAGAAGGGGGTGTTATCACGAAGAAAGCGCTGATGGTCATCCTGGCGGCGTTGGTACTGCTCAGCGCGGTCCCCTTCGCCCAGGCAGTGGACTATGATCCACTATACGCGCACCTGGATGGTCCGCAGGTGGTGACCACCGGCAGCGTGACCATGTACACCCTGGTGATGGTCGGCGGCCCGGCCGAGGTCGGGATCGGGAACTATAGCTACAAGGCGTCCTTGTCCGGGGACGGGGATACCTCCGGTTCGACGGTCACCCAGACCGGGGGTCCGTCGTCCAGCGGGACCTTCCACCTGAACCTGACCGCGCCCGACGAGGCCCAGAAGCTGACCTTGACCATCGAGTGCACTTCGGCCGGCGCCTCCGGGACGGTGAAGAGCACCCTGACCTACCAGGTCCGGGCGGTCGACCCCGTGGTCATATCGGCGGAAATAATGAACACCGGAGAGGTGGCCGCGGTGGACGTTCCGATCAGCCTGCAGGTCTACCAGGACGGGCAGTGGGTGGAGTTCTACAGCACCGCCATCGACCTGGCGGCCGGGGAGTCGTACCAGTTCCGCTACAACTGGACCGCTCTGGACCTCTCCCCCGGGGAGCACAAGGTGCGCATGGTCCTTGACCCCGAGAATCAGATAGTCACCTTCGAGGGCGGGGCGTCGGTGTACGAGACCACCATCTACTACAAGATGCCCGGGTATGGCTGGGTCAACACCCTGATATGGGTACTGATCGCCGCGCTAGGCGTGACCATATTCTTCGTATGGAGACGCCCGAACAGGGGCAAGAAGAAACGCTGAAAACCCCTTCCCTACAACTTTTTCTCCAGGTCGCCCATGCGGCCATGCAGCCTCTCGCTCATCACCGCCAAGGACACGTCGCCCCTGGTCTTTTCCAGCACCGAGCGCGCGATGTCCTGCTTTCGCCTTATAGAGATGATGGCGTCCGGGTAGTCGAAGCGCATGATGACCAGGAACAGCTCCTCCATGAGATCGAGATACCTCTCGGCCTCGGAGATCTGTCCTCTGCGCAGGCATTCCAGGGAGAAGCGCCTCAGCTCTCCGATGGTGTCCGCTATACCGAGAAGATAGGCCGTGCCAGGCATGCCCAGGTGCTCCGGGTCCGGCAGCTCCTGCCCTTTGACCAGGGCGTTGAGGATCGCCGCTTCGGCCACCTCGACCAGGGCGTCCTGCACTATCCCGGAATGCCAGATCTCCACATGCTCCGCCAGCACGCTCTTGAGCTTGTGTGCCTCGTCGATGGCCTCGGCCAATGCGGCCTCGCCGTCGATGCCCTTATGCATCCCGTGGACCACGCCGCTGGACATTCGTATGAGCGCGCGGGAGGACTTGATGGCGATCTCCCTGACGGTATCCTTCTCCTCCAGGGAGTCCTGTATCCTCTGGGCGATGTGCTCCAGGTTCTGCATGAGGGTAGATTGCCGGGGGATATGAAAAGCTTGCTCAGCCCCTTACCTGGCGCATGTGCTCCACGCGCCGGCGCACCAGCTCTCTCTTGCCGATGTCGTGGCGGACGAACACCTCGCCCTGCACTTGCGCCAGGCCGGCCTCGCATATCGCCTCCGCGTCCTCTATGGAATCGGCCATCCCCACCACGCCCAGGGTGCGGGAGGAGGTCGTGAGAACGACACCGTCCTTCTCATCCACTGCCGCGTAGTAAAGGCGGGCGCCGGTCTCCGCCAGTTTCTTCTCGTTCACCATCACTGGTCTCCCGGCCTTGGATTCCGTGCCGTAGCCGGCGGGGACCACGTACTTGCATACCGTAGCCTTCCTGAGGAACGGGGCGTCCCTGGACAACTTCCCGTCCGCCACTCCCTGGCAAACCTCCAGGAATCCGTTCTGCAGCAATGTCAGAACGTTCATCGCCTCCGGGTCGCCGAAGCGGGCGTTGAACTCGATGACCTTCGGGCCATCCCTGGTGAGCATGAACTGCCCGTAGAGGACCCCACGATACGGAGAACCGTCGTTGCGCATGGCCTGCACAGTGCGCTGCATGATGTCCAACGCCTTCTGGCGCTCCTCCTCGGTCACGAACGGTAGCAGATGGTCCGCGTCGGTGTAGGATCCCATTCCGCCGGTGTTCGGGCCAACGTCACCGTCATACGCGCGCTTGTGGTCCTGCACCAGGGGCATGCCTCTCACATTTCGCCCGTCGCAGAAGGCCTGCAGGGTGAACTCCTCGCCGACAAGGCGCTCCTCGAGCACCACGCCGGCACCGCCGATCTTGTGGTCCAGGACCTCTTTCACGTAGGCGAGCACTTCATCCTTGCCCTGGAGGTGCTCGCCTTCCACCTTGACCCCCTTTCCGCCGGTGAGACCCTCCGGTTTCACGACCAGCTCACCTGAGAAATCGTTCACGAAGAGCTTGGCGGAATCGTAATCCTGGAAGGTGCCGAAGGCCACGTTCCCGGGTATGGAGTGCTTCTTTAGCAAACGGCGGGAGAACCTCTTGGACGTTTCGAGCCTGGCAGCGGCCTGGGAGGGCCCGACGCATCCGATGCCCTTCTTGAGAAGTTCATCGGCCAGCCCTACTTCCAGAGGGGCTTCCGGTCCGATCACGGCCAGCTCGGCGCCGCAGGAGACGGCGAGGTCGACGACCTTGGGCACGTCGGTCTCCTTGATCAACTTGAACCCCTTAGCCGAGCGCGCTATCCCGGGGTTGTGGTTCTTCATCGCCGCGTAAACGGCCGCCCCGTCCCTGATCAAAGCCTCGACGATGGCGTGCTCCCGCCCCCCTCCACCGACAACCAGCACCTTCGCGGTCATGCGCTTCGGGGATGGCGCTGAGCTTTATTAAATGAATTGATGCTCAGCCCAGCAGGGCTTCGACCAAGGCTTCCAGGCCCTCGCCGGTGCGTTCGCTCACCGGCCTCAGCTCACGGCCGCCGGAGAGCTTGCGGTAATCGGCCTTCACCCGCTCGACGTCGATCCCCATGTACTCCGCGAGGTCCATCTTGTTTATGACCGCCACGTCCGCTCCCTGGAATATCATAGGGTGCTTGCGCACCATATCATCCCCCTCGGTGACGGAGATCACGACCATGCGCTTGTCCGTTCCCAGGGGGAAGTCCGCCGGGCAGACCAGGTTGCCCACGTTCTCCACGAAAAGGAAATCGAACCCAGACAGGTCGATGTCGTCCAGGGCGTGATCGAGCAGATGAGCGTCCAGGTGGCACTCCTTGCCAGTGTTGAGGTTGAAGGCCTTGACGCCGGCGGCCTCGAAGCGATCGTAATCGTCCTGACCGGTCACGTCACCGGCGATAGCCGCCACGCGCAGACCGCGGGCCATCAGCAGCTTGGAGAGCTTGATGATCAGAGCGGTCTTCCCCGCCCCGGTGGTGCCCATCACGTCCACCGAGCGGACGCCGGACCCCTGAAGCTTCTGATGGTTGTGCTCGGCCAGATGCCTGTTCTCCGCCAGAACGTCGGTCTCCATGCTGATGTGGGTTATCTTGTGCACGGGGGCGGATTTTACCTCCCGTGTTAATAACTTTGCCCTTAATCCTTCCAGCGTTTTCCGTACCTCAATTTCGAGTATCGTTGTAATAGGTGTTAATTCGAGGATATGGCTATTGCGGTTTTGTCGATTTTATCGAATAACTTTTAAGTAATGTCACGCAAATATGATTCTTCAACTAAACCGGGGTCCCGTAAGGTGGAGGGGGCCCATTAGGGGGATTCTAATGGACAGTCCAAGTAATGTGCAAAGCAATAACATGACTACCAGCATGGCCAAGAGGGCGGCCCTATACATCGGTATATTGGCCTTCGCCCTTGTTCTTCTCCTGTTCTTGGGGGCTGGACAGGCCAGTGCTGAGGATGTCTCAGGTGATATCGCTGTCGATACCACCTGGGAATCCGGAAATGTGTATAATCTGACCGGTGATGTGACCATATTGGGGAACGCCACCCTGACCATTGAGGATAATGTTACGGTGGTCGCGGAGACCTATTGCCATATCTATGTCAACGGAACCTTGGTGGTCCAGGGATCCGCTGACGCGCCCGTGATCTTCACGTACAATCACACGGTCACCCCTGTAAGCCCTGCCCTTTGGTACGGGATATACTTCAGGGATGGATCGGCCGGTTCAGTGAATTACGCCAATTTTGATTCAACATGGACCAGCCTATACTTCGAGAACGTCAGTATTCCGTGTTCCAACATCAACATCAACACCACTTGGTGGGGAATGGCATGGGAGTTCGGGGGGGTGGAGCAGAACGTCGCTCTTTCCCTGTCGAACATCTCGATAATGAAGGCCACTTACGATGGATTAGAGATCTGGAACCTTAACGGAACTCTGGACCTGACCTTAACTAGGATGTCGATGGATGAGGTCAACACGATCGCGGACCTCTATGCCAAGACCTTGGACGGAACCGGTATGCTCGAACTGACCATAGCCGATTCCAGTTTCAACAACACGAACTACGGGTTCGATATTAAGACCGATGAGATCGGCGATATATCGATAACCAATTCCGAGTTCACCTTCATCGACGACTATGTGTTCGATCTCGCGGACGATGTCGGTGACAAGAGCATGGTTCTTGACGGAGTGGTCTTCGATGAATGTTACGGCGGCATTGTTTACACCGTGGACTTCGGTAACATCGATGTCAGCATCGTCGATTCTTCTCTATCTGCGCATGAAATCATTCTAAATCTCCTCGTAAACTCCAACACCCTGGACAATGGTTTCATCACCCTCAACGTGGTGAACTCAACCCTGTCCGATTCCGATAACGGAATTCGGACCTACTCCGAGGAGCTGGTCATCGTGGCCATGGACGACGTCAACTTCGTCAACATAGCCGGAACGGCCCTGCACTTCGACGTAAGGAGCGCCACCAGCAGCGACCGCGTGCTGACCATCGCGCTGAACAACGTGATGGGCGAGAACCTGGGCGCAGGCATGTTCCTGTACCTGAACGACGGAAGCCTGGACCTGACCATCGCCGACTCCCACCTACAGACCGCTTTCTTCGGTGTACAGGTAGAGGTCAGCTGCGTGCTGCCCGATGACCTGAGCGTCATCGACCTGGCAGTGACCGGCTCGGTATTCGAGGACGGTATATACGGTATATATGCCACCTCGGTCAACGGCGGAACGGCCGTCATAACCGGCTCGGAGTTCCTCGGACACAGCGGCATCGGCTACTGGTTCGACTCCCTGTACGGCGAGATGGACGTGGAGATCACCGACTCGATCTTCGACGGAAGTTCCAGCGCGGACATCACCGTCTACATGGTCGAGGATGTGGAGAACACCTTCCAGCTGATCGGTAGGAACCACTGGACCATGGGCACCGACGCCTGGACCGGTGGGTCCGTATGGATCGACCTTCCGTTCGCCTTCTCCTACAACGGCATGGAGTACACCTCCGTGTACATGCACGAGGACGGATGGATCGGCTTCGAAGAGGGCCAGGAGATCATGCCAGTCGGCGATACCAACCTCATATACAACTATGAGGAGTTCTTCGGCTACAAGGTGGCCGAGGATGGAATGTCCGTGATGTTCCACTGGTACGCCTCTGAAGTGTACTCCGGCGTCAGCCTCAGCATGGCCTTCCAGGTCGTGCTCTTCGCTGATGGGACCATCCAGTTCAACTATGCGGACATGGAGTCCTACTCCACCAACGTAGGGTTCGGGCTGGTCACTGACGACGACATGATATACGACATCGGAATGCTCTATGACATGCCCAAGTGGGAGGCCGACTGGATGGCCTTCCTGTTCACCCCGCTGCCCATCTCCTACGGAATGGCAGTGCTGCTGACCATGGACGAGGGCAACATCAGCGCGGTCATAACCAACAACACCGTGACCAGCTACTACAACGGCGGTATCGCGGTGATGTCCCTGGAAGGCGGCATGGACATAGAGGTCACCGGGAACGACTTCAGCAAGATCGTCGGTGACGAGTTCGCCGCCCTGGAGATATTCAACCACAACGGCGAATCCGACGTGACCATGGCCGACAACACCTTCGAGAGGATCTGGGGTCTGGCCATCAGCCTGTACATGTCCAGCACCCACGGCGGAGTTAAGAACGTGGACATGTCCGACTCCGTGTTCAACAAGGTCGGATATGTGTTCTACTCCGTCATCGAGATCTATGACAATTCCGGACGCACCGGGAACGACACTCTGGACGTCACCGTGAACTTCCAGAACAACGTCCTGACCGACGCGTATGGAATGGTCTGCTGGATCGACATGTACCTTTACGACGAGGTGGACTGGACCGTGAACGTCGAGCAGACCATGACCAACAACGTCATGGTCCAGGAGAACTACATGGGCTCCTGGCCGTTCATGACGATGTACCCGACCAGCTCCGCGCTGGGCTCCGGTGTCTACATCGCGCAGTATGAAGAGGCAGGGAACAGCATCACCCTGACCCAGACCGCAACGGTCACCGGAAACCACATCGAGTCCCCCGGCTGGTATGGTATCGACATAGGCAACGCCATCTACAACTACTATGGCGACACCATAAGGAACGCGGTCATAGATGTGACCGACAACCTGGTCAACTGCACCGGTGAGGACGGTATCTACGTCTGGTCCGAGATGTACATGGACGTCGGCAATGTTGTCGACGACGTGAGCATCACCATCGAGGGCAACGAGATCAACGACGGCACCCAGAGCATCGACGCCATAACCGTCTACGCCTGCGTGGACAGCTATGAGGAAACGAACTATGACCAGTCCGGCGACGCTGACATCACCACCTTCGTGTCGATATCCGACAACCTGGTGGATGGCGCCGAGGTTGGTGTCTACTCCGAGATGTGGTTCTATCAGTACAACCAGGTAGGCGACTGGAACGTGGCATTGACCTCGCACATCGACAGGAACCAGCTGCTGAACGTCAGCTACGCCGTCGAGGCGTATATGTACGCTGGTCCGTGGTTCACCAACAACTACTGGCCTCCGGAGAACGAGACCGCCGTGGCCAACTTCGTGCTGGACTACCAGTACACTGTGGACGACAACGTGGTCACCTGCCCGTACTACCTGACCTCCTGGGGCCAGATGATCTACGTGGAGATCGAATACTGGGCCTGGATCGAGACCGGTACTGTTTCCCTGGCTGCAGAATCGTACGCCTGGATAACCGGTGAGCTGTCCGTCAGCGACAACGACATCACTCTGGACGGATACATCGACGGCATCTATGTGTACCACTACGTGGGCGCTCAGAAGAGCTCCTGGATATGGGTGGATGTAGATGTGGCGGTCGACGACAACATGATCCAGACGGTCGACGAGGACACCTACGCCTACGAGGGCATCTATCTGGAGAACGATATCGAGGTGGAGTGCAACGACTACGTGATCACCGAGGTCGGAGCGACCGTGGACATGTCCTGGTCCGTGACCGGGAACATGATCAGCGGAACCGAGTACGGCATCTGGGTCTATGACGGCCTCGAGCTTGACGATGGTGTTTCCAGCTATCAGTACGATGTCGCTTGGGACATATCCGGGAACACCATGGTCGATATCGGTGATACCGGAATAGGCTACGAACTGGGCCGCGACGACTCGGACACCTTCGGGGTCATCGAGATGAACGTTGCCGTGAACATCGACAACAACATCATCTCCATGGAGAACCGCGATGACACCTATTACGGCATCTACCTGGACAGCTGGTACGAGACCACTGACTGGGAGTACTGGGACGAGCAGAACGGCAACCACACCTTCGTGGCATCCATAAACGGCAACACCATAAGCCACGCCTACTACGGTATGTACATCTACGGAACCCTGTACTTCGATGTGCCGGACGACTATGAGCCCACTGGCGATGAGGTGTTCTACACCTATGTCAACGACATAGTGATCGAGAACAACTACGTCAACGACTCCTGGTACGGAATGTACCTGTATGACGCCATGGATGTACGCAACAACGTCATTGAGTGCGACATCGGGGCCCCCATCTACGGTATATTCTGGTACGAGGCCGAGGGTGAGATGGTCGGCAACACCATCACCGCCGAGTACGCCGTGGAGATAGAGTACCTACACCACCTGCTGGTACAGGGCAACCTGCTCCAGTTCGGCGCGAACGGTATGTACATCTATTACTACGACGACGAGGAGGACGCTGATGGGGTCATCGTCGACAACATCATCACCGCTATGGAGAACCCGTTCCTGCCGTGGTCCAGCTACGGCATCGAGCTCTACGAGGTGCCCAACCTCCTGATCGCCAACAACGTGATCAGCGGCGCGGACTACGGCATAGAGATGAACGATGTCTGGAACGCGACCATCGAGGGCAACGAGATCTCCGATTGTATGGACAGCGGAATATACGTCTACTACGCCTGGCTCATCTGGATCGAATCCAACGAGATCAGCGGTTGTGGCGACGGTCTGTACATTACCTCGTACGTGGAGGACCTGGTGGTCGGCAATAACACCTTCGAAGCCAACTCCTACGGCATCTACATGTACGACGAGGTGCACAGGATGGTGCTCTGGAACAACGTGTTCATCGACAACGAGTATGGGTCCGAAATCTACTCGTACCTGTACATGGAGGCGGTGTGGTACGTTGATGCCCAGTGCCGGTCTTCCCGCAGCGACATCGACTTCTACGGGCCTGTGTACGTCCTGGCGGGCGGAAGCATGGTCCTGGAGGATATGTGCCTGTACGTGAACGGAGGCCTGACCGTCGAGGAAGGCGGCCTGCTTTCCATGAGCGATGTCTACGTGGACGAGTGTTGGTTCATCGATGTGGCCGGCACCTTCTGGGCCAGCCTGAGCGTGTTCGAGGAGACCGACGTCAACCTCGGGCCGACCGCGGAGGCGGAGATCCGCACCAGCACCTTCTACTGGAGCGACATGCTCGTGGACGGATGCGCGCCGGTAATAGCTGACAACCTGTTCGTGGGTTACAGCGATGATTACGGCATCGTGGTCGTGAACGGGGCTGCTCCGAGCATAGTCAGCAACATCATCGCCCTGTACGCGGTGGGCATCTACGCCAACGGAATGGACATGGGCGGCATCTATGACAACCTCATAGTCGCCAACTCCATGGCTGGCCTGCTGGCGGAGAACTGCACCGGTGCCATACACGACAACATCTTCCTCCTGAACAAGGTGGAGATACTGCTGCGCAACAGCGACGTGAGCGTGGAGGACAACGAGATCGGCTACACCAACCTGTTCCAGGTCATAGCCAACTACGCGCCCATCCTCGGTCACTTCGTGAACCTAGGCGGCGATGACACCGAGACCACCACTGCCGACCCGCAGGCGGCCATGGATTCCATCCTGTCCTCCAGCTGGTCTGACATCGGCTCTTGGGTCAAGGCCCACAACGGTATCTGGTCCGAGGGATCCGTGGTGCGCACCAGCGGCAACGTGTACGGCCTGGTCAACTACGCCCTGTACGCGGTGGACAGCGAGATACACTTCGCCGACGACGTGAGGACCATCGTCCTGACCGTTCCGCACGCCAACGAAGGCGAGATGTACAACTACTCGCTCAACCTCTACACCCTGAACGGTCTGTACGCGGCCCGCTCCCAGGTGTGGGTGGACGGATCCACCATCGAGGTGCTGGACGATGCCCTGGTGCTCGAATCCTCCGAGGCCTGGGTCGAGGGCGCCACGCTCCTGGCGGGCGACTTCGACTACTTCATCTTCGGCGGTTCGGACGTCTACAACATCGCCACCACCTACGCCAAGGCCAAGGTCATGGACTCCCACAGCCTCAACGAGGGCACCTGGCTGACCATTACCTTCCTGGACGAGGGCGATCCGGCGGTCAACATCTCGGTGATGATCAAGAACGCCAAGGGTGAGATTGTCTTCAACGGCACCACCGATGCCGACGGCATGGTCAAGATACTGCTGATCCAGTACTCTTACACCTCCGAGGGCAAGGACGATGGATTCAACCCCTACACCATAACCGCTGACTTCGAGTCCGGTGAGAAGAGCGTCGATGTGACGCTCGACCAGTCCTACCAGGACCTCACCATCGAGGGCGAAGAGGAAAGCGACATGGGCGCCATCCTGGCGGTCGTCGGGGTACTGGTCATCATCCTGCTCATCGTGGCCGCGGTAGTGGTCATGAGGCGCCGGAAGTAACGGGACCCAAACCCCTTTCGTTCAAACCTTTTCCTCGTTTCTCATTTTTCCGCTCTAAGATACTTTGTTAAGGAGGGAGTTCCATTCCCGACCGAACGAAATGACCTATTCCGAGAGGGCTAAACAGCTATTGGCCAGCGGCCGTGCCTCCGAGGGCGATACCGTTCGCCTCAAGGCGGGGGGCAAGGAGCATGCCGGCATACTCATGCCTCACCATGATTTCAGCCATCCCGACGTCATCGTGATCAAGCTGAAGAGCGGCTACAACATCGGGGTCATGATCGACGATTCCTCCGAGCTCAAGGTGGAGGCCAAGGCCCAGGAGCGTTCCTCTAAACCCAAGCCCACGTCTATTGTCAGCGATCTCCCCGTAATCTCCTTCCTGGGGACCGGCGGCACCATCGCCAGTTATGTGGACTATCGCACCGGGGCGGTGCATCCCGCCCTGAAGGCCGAGGAGCTGGTGGCCACCGTTCCTGAGCTCTCCGAGATATGCCGGATGCGCTCCAAGGTGGTCTTCTCGATATTCAGCGAGAACATGGACATAGCTCACTGGCAGGAGCTGGCGACGGCTGTAGCTGACGAGCTGAACTCCGGGGCGGAAGGCGTCATAATACCACATGGGACGGACACTTTGGGGTTCACCTCCGCCGCGCTCTCCTTCATGCTCGGCGATGTTCCTAGACCGGTGGTGCTGGTCGGTGCGCAGCGCTCATCCGATCGTCCCTCGTCCGATTCGTACGGCAACCTTCTCTCGGCGGCGCGCTTCTGCGTGAACGCCGACGCGGCGGAGGTGTTCGTGCTCATGCACGGGGAGACCTCCGATACCTGCGCCCACGTGCATCGTGGCACCAAGGTCCGCAAGATGCACGCCAGCCGGCGGGACGCGTTCCACAGTCTGAACGCCGGACCGGTGGCGGTCCTGGACCTCAACGGCGGTTTGGAGATTATATCCACCTGCCGGCCGAAGAGCGATCTCAGGGTCAGGGCGGACACCCGCATGGAGCCGAAGGTGGGTCTGCTTCATTTCTATCCCGGCATGCGCCCCGAGACGGTGATCAGGTTCGCCGAAGGGCTGCGCGGCCTGGTCATCGCCGGCACCGGCCTGGGCCACGTCTCCAAGGACATGGTGAAGGCGTTGAAGGGCCTGGCATCCCAAGGAATGGCTATAGTGATGACCACCCAATGCCTGGAGGGAAGGGTCAATCTGAACGTGTACGACACCGGCAGGGACCTCCTGATGGCCGGGGTCATACCCGGCGAGGACATGCTGCCCGAGACGGCCTTGGTGAAGCTGATGTACGTCCTGGGCCGGACGGACGACCTGAGCAAGGTCCGCGAAATGATGACCGCCAACCTCCGCGGCGAGATCTCGGAAAGGAGGGATCTGTGATGCACCAGCTGACCTGCGGTATAGAGATACACCAGCAGCTGGACACTCACAAGCTCTTCTGTTCCTGCCGCTCCCGTCTGGTGGAGGAGGAAGGAAAATGCTTCCGCCGCCGGCTACGGCCAACTCAAAGCGAGATGGGCGAGATAGACCGCGCCGCTCTGGCGCAGGCGGAACGCCGCATGCACTTCACCTACCAGGCTCCGGCCGGGATGTCCTGCCTGGTGGAGGCGGACGAGGAGCCCCCTCACGACGCTGACGCGGAGGCCATGCACACTTCCCTGGTGGTATCCGAACTGCTCAACTGCCGGGTGATGGACGAGGTCCACTTCATGCGCAAGATCGTGATCGACGGCTCGAACACCAGCGGCTTCCAGCGTACCGCCCTGGTCGCCATCGACGGCCACCTCGACCTCAACGGCCGAAAGATAGGGATACTATCTCTCTGTCTGGAAGAGGACGCCGCCCGCAAGGTGGAGACCAAGGATAGGGAGGTCACGTACCGTTTGGACCGCCTGGGGATACCCTTGATCGAGATAGCCACCGCCCCGGACATGCATGACCCGGAGGAGGTCAAGGAGGTGGCTCAGCGTTTAGGCTCCATTCTTCGCTCCACCCGCAAGGTCAAGCGCGGGTTAGGGACGATCCGGGAGGACCTCAACATCTCCGTTCCCGACGGGGCCCGGGTGGAGATCAAGGGGGCCCAGGACCTCTCTCTCTTGCCGACCTACGTCCGCAACGAGATGGAAAGGCAGCGCTCCCTGATCGAGATCAGGCGGATCCTCAATGAAAGGGGGGCCGTTCCCGTTCCGGTGACGGCCAAGGACATATCCGCATTGCTGAAGGACAGCCGTTCCAAGGTGGTCCATTCCGCCCTGTCCAAGGGCGGCAAGGTGTTCTGCTCAGCGCTTCCGCTGTTCGCCGGCGTCCTGCGCAGCGCTGACAGCAAGCTGCGGCTGGGCGCGGAGATGGCCCAGCACGCCCGCTCCCGAGGGGTGGCCGGCATATTCCATTCCGACGAGCTTCCCGCTTATGGCATCACCGCCGAGGAGGTGGCGGCGATACGCAAGGAGATGTCCCTGCGTGACGGCGACGCCTTCGCCCTATGCGCTGACGCCGCCGACCGATCGGAACCGGCGCTGCTGGCTGCGATCGCTAGGGCCAACCAGGCCCTGATAGGGGTTCCGGAGGAGACCCGCGATCCCCTACCGGACGGCACCTCCGTCTACAGCCGTCCCCTGCCCGGGGCGGGAAGGATGTATCCAGAGACGGACGTGAAGCCGATGCTCATCGGCAGGGACCGCTTGAAGGAGATACACGAGACCCTGCCAGAGCTTCCCGAGGAGCGCACCCTGCGCATTTCGAAGGAATACGGCATCAACGAGCAGCAGTCCCGCCAACTGGTCAAGGAAGGCTACGACGAGCTGTTCGAGGAGATCGCCCAGGACCGGACGATGGCCGCGGTGGCCGCCCGCACCTTCCTGAGCACCTATCCCGAGCTACAGAAGGAGGGCGTGGACCTGGAGCCGCTCACGGACGATATGGTGCGCAAGGCGTTCACCGCCCTCTCGGCCGACCGCTTCGCCAAGGAGGCCCTCCCGGCGGTGCTCAAGGAGCTCGCCAAGGGGATGGACGTGGAGAAGGCCATCAGCAATCTAGGCCTAGGCTCCCTGGACCAGGGGGAGGCGGCAGGCATGATCGACGCCATCATCAAGGAGCGCGCCGATTTCGTGCGGGAGAAGGGCGAGTCCGCCGTGGGTCCGCTGATGGGCGTGGCCATGAAGGAGCTGCGTGGAAAGGTCGATGGAAAGAAGGCCGCCGACCTTCTGAAGGAGCGTATCCAGGTATTCCTCAAAGGGTGAGCCTGAGCACCCGGAGCTCCTCGAAGAAGAGGGTCTGGCGGGCCACCGTCTCCACGTTCCATCCGGTAAGGGCTTGTTCCAGAGCCCCCGGCTCCATATCGTCTGAGATCAGCAGAAGTACCCGCCCTCCGGGTTCCAGATGCTCTCTGGCATCCCTGAGGAAGCGGGCTGTTAACCATACTCCATCCTCGCCCCCGGCCCAGCACAGGTCCTCCTGCCCCCGGACCTCCCCTCGCAGATAGGGAGGGTTGAAGACGATCAGGTCGAACCTGCCGCCAACGTCATTGAACAGATCGCTCTTTACCGCTCGAAGGTCCAGGCCGTTCAGCCTGGCGCTCTTCTCGGCGGCCGCGACCGCCCTCTCGTCCATATCCACCGCGGTGACCGCCGCTCCCGCCCTGGCCATGTGGAGTGATAATAGACCCGAGCCGCAGCCCATCTCCAGCACCCTCTCTCCCTTCTCCACTTGGATGGCGGACAGCAGGAGATAGGTGTCCTCGGCCGGAAGATAGACCTCCGGACGGATGTCCAGCTGGATGGCGGGATCGCGAAGCACGGACGTTCAGCGTTGCCAAGGGTAAAAACCTTTCCCGAAGGGTTTAAACGGGGGCGGTATATCGGACCAACGTGGACCCGTACAGCCTGTTCGGCATCGGCATCATCCTGGCGGCCCTGCTGCTGGCCTATCTCAGGCGATATCCGCTGGCCCAGGTGCTGGTACTGATCAACCTGGGCATGTTCCTGCTGAGCACCATCGCCGCCTGGGGCTCGCCTTACTACCTATCGGAGGTGCAGCGCGAGCTAGGCTTCCGGCCATACTACGCCGGGGAAATGGACCAATGGTTCACCGCCCTCACCCACATGTTCGTGCATGCCGATCTGATGCACGTGCTGTTCAACATGCTCTTCCTGATGCTGATCGGCGTCCCGTTGGAGGAGCGCATCGGTAGGCGCAGCTTCGCCCTCTGTTACTTCATCCCGGGGCTGCTGGCATTGGCGTTGGAAGCAACAGTGAGGGGCTTCGATTCGGGGATATTGATATTGGGCGCCTCAGGAGCGGTGGCCGGGGCCATGGGGGCCTTGCTCTTCCTTTATCCCAAGGACGAGATCCCCATGTTCCTGGGTTTCATCTTCCTGCCCCGGGTGCCCGTATGGATCTCTGTGGGCGCCTGGTTCGCCATTCAGGCCGTTTCGGCCTTCACCCTTCCCTCCGGCATCGCTTCCGGGGGCATAGCATACGCGGCGCACATCGGCGGCTTCGTGGCCGGCATGGCCGTGGCCTTTTTCCTTCCCGGGGAGAAGGAGAGCGACGATGAGGAGAAGCTGGACCTGAAGGCCCTGGCTACCACGGACGAGCTCCGTGAGATATTGGCCCGCATCGAAGGAGAGACCGAACCGGATGTGCGGAAAGCATGGCTGCAAAGATTCGTGGAACGTTCCATCTGCCCCGTCTGCGGCTCCCGTCCCGAGCTGGAGGGAAACCGTATTAAGTGCGCATGCGGATGGGAGAGGTCGGTAAGATGAGCGTGAACAGGGTGGAGGTGCTCTGCCCGGGGATGATCGTCCGAAACGGTCCGATCATCCTGGAGGCTCGTTCCACCGCGACCCTGGTGAGCCGGGGGGAGCGGCGGCTGCTGGTGGACACCAGCGGACCGGAGAACCGCCAGGTATTGGCGGAAGCGTTGCGGTCCCGGGGGCTTGCTCCAACGGACATCGAGATGGTGGTTCTCACCCACGCGCACGGCGATCATGATGGGAACCTCGGCATGTTCCCCCACGCGAGGGTCATCGCGCATCGTGCCGAAGGAGGCGAGGTTTCCTTCGAGAACGATGTCGAGATATGGGAAGGCGTACGGCTGGTGCACACCCCCGGGCACACCCCGGGAAGCATCAGCGTGCTGGTCGAGGCCGGTGAGACGTTCGCCATGGCCGGCGACGCCATACCGACCGAGGACAACGCCAGAAAGTGGGTGCCCCCGGGGCACCATTACGACCGTCAGAAGGCCATGGTGTCCATGGAGATGCTGATCGAGGCGGCCGAAGTGGTCGTGCCGGGACACGGACCGGCCTTCCGCACGGCCCCGTACAAGGATAAGGGAAGGCGAGGCGAATGAACGTACCTAACGCGATACACGTGGAATGCCCGGACTGCGGCGAGGAGACCCTGCACGAGGTGCTGAAAGGAAAGCTGGGCAAGGACGGGGACACCTTGGAGGCCACCGTTCGCTGCCAGGAGTGCGGCCGGATCCACCCCGCCGTGGTCAGGGAGCCCAAGACCGTGATGGTGCCGGTCATCGTCAGCGACCAAGGCGAATCACGCAAGGCGGAGATCGAGATCCCCGAGGACGAGGAGCTGAGGGTGGAGGACGAGCTGCTGCTGGACGACCTTCCGATAATCGTCAGCTCCCTGGAGAAGGGCAACGGCCGGGTGACCAAGGCTCTGGCGAAGGACGTTACGGCCATCTGGGCCAAGCGCTTCGACCAGGTGCACGTTAAGATCTCCATAAACGACGTGCACAAGACCATCCCGGCGGAGATAGTCGTACTTCCGGAGGAGGAGTTCTTCATCGGGGACCTCATGACCGTCGGACGCTACAACGTGGTCATAACCCAGATCAAGACCACGGATTCCATGGCCCGCCGCGGTTCCGTACTGGCCAGAGACATTGTGAGGATATACGCCAAGAAGGCTCGCACCACCTACTCGTGAGGAACATGGAGGAAAGGCAGCGCATGGTCGCCGGGCTGCGCGGCCGCGGCCTGGTGTTCTCAGAACGGGTGGAGAAGGCCCTGCTCAAGGTCCCCCGCCATCTTTTCGTTCCGGAGAGCGCGCGCTCCCAGGCCTATCGCGATACGCCTCTGCCGATCGGGGACGGCCAGACCATCTCCGCACCGCACATGGTGGCGGTGATGGCCGAAGCTTTGGAGCTGAGGGAGGGGCACAAGGTACTGGAGATCGGCGCCGGGTCCGGATACAACGCCGCGGTGATGGCCGAGCTGGTCGGTCCCACCGGCAAGGTGATCACCTTGGAGCGCCACCCCTCGCTGGCGGAAAAGGCCGCCCAGGTGCTTGTGGAAGCGGGTTACACCAACGTACAAGTGGTGGTCGGCGACGGCTCCCTGGGATATCCGGAGGAGGCGCCCTATGATAGGATAAGCGTCACCTGCGGAGCGCCCCGCGTCCCGAACCCCCTGGTGGAGCAGCTGAGGGACGGAGGGATCATGCTTATTCCCGTGGGCGGCCTCGAGTATCAAACCCTGCTCAGGGTCAGGAAGCTGGGCGGAAGGACGCTCAGCGAGGACCTGGGTTCGGTGGTCTTCGTTCCGCTATTAGGCGAGAAGGGGCATCGCTCACAATAGGAAGGGCAGCACCGCGCTGAGGCTGGCGTCCCTGATCACATGATGCGCTCCTCTTACGACATCGTCGTCTATAGGGTTGAAGGCGATGCCCAGAGAGGCCGCCTGGAACATGGATACGTCTATGGAGCTGTTGCCGATGGCGGCGGTTCGTTCCGGAACGACGCCGAAAAGCCGCTGCGCTTCGTGCAGCGCCTTTCGCTTGTTGCACAGCTCCACTCGCAGCACGCCCTCCCCGGTGAGCTTACCGTGCGCGTCCGCCTCCAGGCCGTTGGACCATTGCGCGTCGAAGCCGTACCGCCCGGCGATCTTCCCGGCGATGAGGTCCAGACCGCCGCTGATGATGACCGTTCTGATCCCCTGGTCCTTCAACGCCCGGACGGTGATCTCTATCCCAGGGTTGATGGGAAGTCTTGCAAGCTCCCTCTCCACGTCCCCCAGGCCCAGCCCGGGTCTGTGTTTGAGCCACAGGGCGATGTCGCGGCGCATGAACTCCATATCGTCGATCTCACCGTCCATGAAGGAGATGACCGATTCCTCGTTGCTCACCCCGAACCGGTCGTGCACCCAGGTCCAGGAGGAGAGATAGTCGACCAGCACGCCGTCCATGTCGAAGGCCACCAGGTCGAACTTGCGCCCGTTCCCGTTCATCGGTCAAAGCCAGGAGGGAATGATTATAAGAAAGTTGCTGCAATGACCAACCCATGATCGTGCTGGTAGGCGTGGCACACGTCATTGACGTATCGAAGCCGATAGGCTCCCTGGTCCAGCACTACGCCCCTGGTGCGGTGGGTATCGAGCTGGACCCCGGGAGGTATCGCGCACTACAGGAAGGGTCGCCCCGCGGGAAGGTACCGCTCCCCTATCGGCTCCTGGCGGTCATGCAGAGGAGGCTGGCCGACCAGTTCGGGGGCGAGGTGGGAGCGGAGATGCTGGCCGCGGCGGACGCCGCTAAAGCTCGCGGTTCACAGGTGCTCTTCATCGACATGGACGCCGGCCGTCTGTTCAACTCCCTGATCCGGCAGATGCCCCTCAAGGAGCGGGTGGCCATGGTGCTCTCGTCCTTCGGCGGTCTATTTATGACACGTAAGCGGGTGGAGAGGGAGCTGCAGGAGTTCCAGGAGAACGAAGAGAAATACATGGAGGTCCTGGGCCAGAGCTATCCGACCGTGAAACGGGTGCTGATCGACGAGCGCAACGAGCACATGGCCCGCAACATCCTGAAGGCCGAGGGGCTGTACGGGAGCGTGCTGGCGGTGGTCGGCGACGGCCATGTGGAAGGCATACGGCGCATAATCGCCCGGGAGGACCTGGTGGCCTACCGCCTCAAGGACCTGAGGGACCTGGTCCTGGAGGAGCCGGCGAACAACGCCGAGGCCTCCTTCTCCTTCACCGTAGGCAGCTGAGGCAAATCCTTTTTCCCCGGATGGCATACCCCATTCGATGAAGGTAGTGCTGCTCTCGTACACCAACGACGCCGAGCGGCTGTGCGCCGCGGCCGCCCGCTCCTGTTACTCGCCGGACCCAGCGAGCGAGATCCTCGAGGACGTGGAGGAGGGCAAGGCCGGGACCTTCATCGACAAGGTGGTGGGCATGGGCCACCATTCCGTCATTGAGCACGCCTCCTACACCTTCTCCCTGGAAGGGGTATCCCGTTCCCTGACGCACCAGCTGGTCCGGCACCGCATTGCCAGCTATTCCCAGCAGAGCCAGAGGTACGTTTCGCTTCTGGAGCCGGACTACGTGGTCCCGGAGACCGTCCTGAACGATCCCGAGGCAAAGAAGGTCTTCGAGGAGGCGATGGAGAAGGCGTGGGAAGCCTACCAGAGACTTTCCACCGTGGTCCCGGTGGAGGACGCTAGGTACGTCCTTCCGAACGCCTGCACCACCAATATCGTGGTCACCATGAACGCCAGGGAGCTATGGCACTTCTTTACCTTGCGCACCTGCCGCAGGGCGCAGACGGAGATACGCACCGCCGCCGAGCTGATGCTCAAGGAAGTGAGAAAGGCCTCCCCGGCCATATTCAAGGACGCTGGTCCGGCCTGCCTCAGGGGCAAGTGCCCCGAAGGGAAGCTGAGCTGCGGCAAGCCCCGCACGGAGCTAAGATTTATATAACTCCAATACTTTGGCCGCATTTACCTGGGAAGATTGCTATGGGCAACATCAGACCAACTTACATTAAGAGGGTGGCCGTGGAACTGGTCGAGAAGTACCCCCGCGCGTTCAGCGCCGACTTCGAGAACAACAAGGTCCTGGTCCAGCGGCTCACCAACGTCGACTCCATCATGATGAGGAACCGCATCGCCGGTTACATCAGCCGCTACTGGCAGAACAAGGATTTCTAAAAACCCGAAGACCGCGCTCATCGGGCGCGGTCCCGTGATATCCTCACTCTTTTCTCGTTCATTATCGGTCCAATATCGTTTTTTCCACCATCAGAACGTCTGGCCGCGGCGGTCTTTATCCCCTCCGACCGCTTGGGCAGTAACAACGCTTTAGTAATTGGAGCATATTGTCCACAAAATAAGCCCGGGTGGGGTAGTTTGGATATCCTAAGAGGCTGCGGACCTCTAGACCCGGATTCGAATTCCGGCCCGGGCGCTCTTCTCACTCCAAATTAATTCCGACGGTCTCCTTGAAATCCATATCTCCCGGCGGCAGTATCCTGGAGATCTCCTCCTCCGGGACCCCGAACGCTCTCGCCAAGGCCGAGGAGGCCTTGCCGCGCGGCGTCTTGCCGGGGATGATGACCACCTTCTTCTCGGAGGAAACGCTCTCCCGGGGGGCGCAGGCTACCTTCCTGGCCCCTTCGAACTGAACCTCGGCCACCACCATCTCCAGCGGCAGGTGATGCTCGTAGTTGCGCTTGCCGCGGATGATGAAGGCTCCGCGGGGGGCGAACTCCCCGGCCTCCGGGCGCTTGGACACCTGGTCCGGCAGCACCCAGTAGGCGGTACCTTCCGCCGCTCCCGCGTTCCAGGCCTTGGAATGGCAGAGGGCGAACTGGCAGACCTCGCGCATCTCCGCGTCCGTCGCCTCCGCCCCTTCCTTCAGGACGATCGAGGGAGCCCCGTGGAAATCGGCGTGCGCGTACCGCTCGCGATCTCCCAGATGCTTCTTCACCACCTGGTCGTTGGTCTTGGCGTCCCTTCCTCCCAGCACCAGGCGCCCGCCGGAGGTGATGAACCACTTGTACGATTCGAACCAGAAGCGCTTGGTCGGTGCCATGCGGTCCTTGGTCTGCTGGGCGTCCTTGAGCCCCTTGGCCTCACGCTTGGCCATGGCCTTCCTGGTCTCCTCGAGCGCTTCCCGGGCCCCGGCGGCCTTCTCCCTGAGCTCCTTGGCCTTGGAGTACAGGCGGTTGGCGTTCTCGTCTATGCTCACCGTATAATCGAGCGTCACCTGCTCCTCTCCCAGCTTCATGACGAAGCTTTTTTTCTGCGGCTCGACCGAGGTGACCAGGGGGACCTTGACCCCCTGCTCCTTCAGCTTCTCCCAGCTGGTGTTCCTGGACAGCCCGTTCATTCTTTCGAGGGTCAGCGCCACCTCGGCGTAGCTGGTATAGAGCAGGTCCCCCTGGGACTGCAGCACCGCCGCCTCCCTTTCGGTGGCCTCGATGCCCTTCAGCTGCTGGTCCAGCTGCCGCTGCAGCCTCTCCAGCTCCGGGTCGACCTTGACCTCGTCCGCTCTCTTCTTCGCTAGGAACGCCGAGATGGCCGCGGAGAGCGTGGGCATATCCTCTCTTTCGTAGCCTTCGTTGACCATCAGCGGGTACGGGGTAGCGTCCACCGCCTCCCCTCCCTCGGAGACCAGACAGGCGAACTCCCTTTCCTTGAGGGCCTCGAAGAGGCCCAGGGTGGCCGAGCGGAGGGAAGCTATCTCCTCAGCGGTCATACCGGAGGCTTTTCGCCCTTTGTCCAGACCGGTCCGCAGGCATACCTCCTCTCCATACTGTCCGCCCAGGTTAACCGAGGTGGCCAGGGTTCTGACCAGATCGGACTTGGAGGTCAGCACGGCAGCCTGATACTCCTCGGCCGAGGCGGTCCTCGGGTCGAACCTGGAGGGAGGGTAGGCGTACTCGGCTCCGATCAGCACGTCCCTATGCCTCCAGCGCTTCTGCTCCAGGGCGTTGATTATCTTCCCGTCGTTCACCACGATCAGGTTTCCGTCCCCGATCAGC
Source organism: uncultured Methanomassiliicoccus sp. (assembly GCA_964585915.1). Lineage (GTDB taxonomy): Archaea > Thermoplasmatota > Thermoplasmata > Methanomassiliicoccales > UBA472 > UBA472. Next base: position 87,142 of record CAZPFU010000002.1, on the reverse strand, counting down.
TCGAAGATCACCTGATAAGTGCCGTCACGGTCGGCCAGGTCCATGGTGACGATGCGGTCGAACTCCCTCTGTGATATGGATACGATGCGCGTGTTGTAGAGCACCTTGCGCAGGTGCACGGCAAAGCCGGAGGGCGTGTCCGGCGTTTCCGGCCGGTCGGCCACCAAGTGCAGCCATCGGCCGTCCTTGAGCATCAGCTCCTTCTTGCCCTCCCCCTGCACGTTGATGCGCAGGAGCACGTTGCGGCCGTCCCAGTGGAATATCTTGTCCAGGAAGCCGCCGACCAGCCCCTGCATCTCCGACGCGATCGCCGCCACGTCGAAGGCGGTCATCTCCTTCTTCATCGCCACCATTAGCGCCCATGCAATCAAAAGCATTTTGCCTTGCACCAGTAGCAAAAGGTTTATGAACGACCACCGGTTTGTCGGTGGAGCAGGCCACTGTGGCTTAGAGGTATAGCGACGCCTTGGTAAGGCGTAGGTCGAGGGTTCAATTCCCTCCAGTGGCTCCATCTTCTTCTCAACAAAAATTGATAACCCAGCATTTCCATGAGCGGGTCATGGTGGAGCGGGGAAGCCGGGTTCTCTTAGTCGTCGTATTAGTTCTTTCAAGCGTTCTCTTTGCGTTCCCTGCGGTCGCTCCCGGTTCTGAAGGAACAGCTTACGAGTTCGACCCGATCGTCGTGGAAGGCGACGGCGGGTTCGCCTCCGCGGGCTTCAGCGGAAGCGGCACCATCGGGAATCCGTACGTTCTTAGCGACGTGAACCTCGACGCCAGCCTGGAGCTATTCGGAATACGCGTATCCAACACCACCTCGCACTTCCGCATCGAGGGGTGCACGGTGCACGATTCCTATTCTCCGGACCGCGACCCCCTGAACATCTCGGCGAGCGGTTCCGGAATATTGCTGATCAACGTGACCAACGCGGTGATCGATGACTACCTGGGCGATTTCAATGTTCGCGGGGTCACCGTGGTTAGTTCCAGTAACGTGCTCATCAATGATTCCCTGTTCAACAACAACATCGAGGCCGGGGTGCACCTGGTGGATTGCCTTGGTGGGGGCGTCAAGGTCACCAACAGCACCTTCACCGTGGGCAGCGGGGACGACGGGGTGCTAATAGAGCGCTGTCGATCGGTGGAGGTCATAGGCAATGTCATCTCGGGCGGTGAAAACGGCATCGTGGCAAGGGCCGGTGGCTCCGGGCTGGGCGGCCACCTTCTAACGGAGAACGAGCTGGCCGGACAGGCTCAGAACGGCATATGGCTGGGCGGGTCCTCGCTGACCTCGGGAGACAAGGTGCTCAATAACACCATAAGCGGCGCCGGCATCTCCGGGGTGAGCATTTCGTTCGGCACGTCGGAAACGATATCCGGGAATGACATCTCGGGGTGCTCCCAAGGGGTCGAGGTCGATTGGGCCGACAACCAGGTTTCCGATAACGTACTCTCCAACAACACCCGCGGGGTGATGATCGGAAACGACGCCGACCGCAACCTGGTCTCCGGGAACTCGATAGCGGACGGGGCGTTCGGTGTCCTTATAAGTCCAAGCCAAGGCAACCAGGTGGTCGGCAACGCCATAACGCGCATGACCAGGACCGATTCCGCGGTCGGGATATACCTGGGCATCGGGGAGGTCGTGGACACCCTGATCGAGGGGAACGAGATGACCGGATGCAACGTGGGCCTGAGAACGGCCACCGTCTCCGGGCAGGAGATCACCGGGCTGACCATGGCCAACAACTCCATAGGTGATTCCGCCAAGGAGGGCGCATATCTGCTATACACCGCTAGCTCCGCGCTCCTCAACAACTCCTTCGTATCCGGAGGCGGGAACGGAGTGTTCCTGGGTGCCGGCTGTCACGATCTGCTGCTGGAGGGCAACGAGATGTCCTACAACGATGGCGCCGGTCTTCTCATCAGGGGAGCATACGGCAGCGAAATAAGCAACAACCTGTTCCTCAGCAACATCCTGGAGGGCGTTAACCTAGAGACTGGTTCCGGGAACCTGGTCCACGCCAACGCCCTGCTGTTCAACAGGGACTCCGGCCGGCAGTACTCCCCGCTGAGGCCGCAGGCCTACTGCGGCGAGGAGGGGAACAACTGGTCCCTCGGCACCGGCAACCTCTGGGCCGATTGGCTTTCTCCGGACGTCAACGACGACGGGGTCGTGGACCTGCCGTACAACATCTCCGGGGGCTTCCAGGACCCCTTCCCGCTGACCAGCATCTCCGGCCTGGTGATACCGGCGGACATCAAGCCCCCTGAGGTCATCGCGAACGCACCGCAGGGCCTGGACGCGGAGCAGGGTGATCACATCGCCATAACCTTCTCGGAGGACATGAACGCCAGTTCGGTCATCGTCATGGTCAACGAAGTCCTGACGAACGGCACCTGGGACGACCGCACTTACCTCCTAGGCATGGACTTGGAGTTCCAGTCGAACTACCAGGTGGCGGTCAGCGGAGAGGACCTCTCCGGCAATGAACTCGAACCGTTCAGCTGGTCGTTCCGTACGGAGGACATCAACGCCGAGGTGACCGGCCGGGTGGTGGACGATAACGGCGAGCCGCTCTCCGGGGTGCTGGTGAAGGTGGGGGAGCAGGAGGCGCTGACCAATGTGGACGGAAGCTTCAGCCTGCTCCTCTCTCCGGGGAATCACATTCTGAACATGAGCAGGGACGGCTACCTGGACAAGATGGTGATGGTGCACGTGGAGCCGGGCGGGGACATGGACCTGGGCAATATCACCCTGGAAAGTGCGCCGGAGGGCGGCGGGGGCTTGAACGATCTGGTGCTCTACGCAGGACTGGTGATGATCGGCATGCTCCTGGCCACGGCGGCGTTCTTGATATGGCGGAACAGAAGATAGTTCACACCATGCGGTAGTAGACGAAACCGGACCACATCTTCGGCCAGAAGTAGGTGGACTTCTTGGGCATGCGGCGGTCCATGCGGGCCAATTCCCAGATCTTGTCCACCGGCGGCGACCTCAGCATGACCAGGAGACGGTGACCCTCGGCCGCCCTGGCCAAGGCCTTGGCGGTGTCATGCTCGTAGACCACCTGAGGGTCGTCCCTCCAGGCCTCTCCCTTAAGTACCCATTCCTGGCACACGTAGGAGTCCAGCTCCCACATCGGGTCGGCCGGGAGGTCCCTGGGCGAAGCGACATACGCATTCCCGTCGATCACCAGCCCCACGTCAGACGAGGGCCGGCCCTCCAGGGCGGAGGCGAGATCGGTCGTTCCGGGCACCGCCTGCAGTTCGAACCTCCCTCTGACGAACTCCAGGAAGCGGTCGACCGGCACCGGCAGCTCCTTCACCAAACGGTGCGTCGGGAAGACCAGCAGCCCGGGGTCGTTGGATGGGACGAGCGTCGCCAGCACGAACTGCTTGGCTGGGGACGAGGAGTTCTCCTGCGCATAGCGCGAGGACGTCTCGAAGCGGTGATGGCCGTCGGCTATGAGCACGGTCTTGTTCCGGAGCTCCTCGCTGATCGCCGCCACCGTCTGCGGGTCGCAGATGCGGAAGAGGCAGTGCCGGACGCCCTGGGGGTCGGTGAACTCCAGGACCTTGGTCTCCAGGTCCTCGATCCTGTCCCTGAGGGAAGCGGACAGCTCGTCGAATATCCCGAAGATCGATTCGCAATGCGTTTCCGTTCCCCGCAGCAGGTTCAGGCGGTCCTCCTTGACCTTGGGGAAGGTCTCTTCGTGAGGCACCACGCCTTCCATGTAACCCTTGGCGGCCAGCAACCCGATGATCCCGGTCCTCTGCCAGCAGTGCTCCCCCTCGCAGAAGGTCTGCTTGTAGGTATAGAACGCCTCGCGACGGTCCTGGGCCAAGGCCCCCTGGTCTATCCAGGAGCGCAGTATGATCCCCGCGGCCGAGTAGTCCCCGTCGATGCCGCCCAGTGTCACGTTGGACACGTTGAAGCGGTTCCGCCTCAGTTTGGCCAGCTCCTCCATGGATATGATGTCGTACGGAGGGGAGACGCGCTCGATCATTCCCTCGCCGTTGCCGAGGCGGGGGATGTAGGGGCGAAAGGGACGGAAATCGACCATGGACAGTGAACGCACTGACCAATAATATCTTTTACAATCACTTCAACCGGACCAGTTCGTACTCCTTCTTCCCCAGGCCGATGCGCTGCCCGTGGTCCATACCGGTCATCCAGTCCGTGTTGGGATAGATGGCCTTGAACTTGTCCCCCTTCTTGCCTTTCACGTCCAGCACGCTTCCCTTGCCCACCGAGGCCTCGTTCACCAGCGAGGCGCAGGCCATGTCCAGGGCCACCGGGTCCTTGGAGGCGGCCATTCCGATGTCGGGAACGATGGGAACGTCGTTGAAGGGCCAGCAATCGCAGTTCGGGGACACGTCCATGATGACCGAGACGTGCAGTGCCGGTTTTCCGTGCACCACCGCATAGGCGTATTCGGCGATCTTCTTGTTGACCACCTCGGACGAGTCGTCCCAGTCCACTTCCGGAGCGCCGTAACGGCACACCGCCACGCACTGCCCGCAGCCCACGCACTTGGAATGGTCTATCCTGGCCTTCTTCTCAATGAGCGATATCGCCTTCTCCGGGCAGCTCTTGACGCACTGCCCGCAGCCCACGCACTTCTTTGCGGCGATCTCAGGATGGGAGGTGGAGTGCATCTCCAGCTTGCCGCAGCGGCTGCCGCTGCCCATACCCAGGTTCTTGAGCGCCCCTCCGAACCCGGTCAGGTCGTGCCCCTTGAAATGGCTAAGGGAGATGATCACGTCCGCGTCGGCGATGGCGCTTCCTATCCTGGCCGTACGGCACAGCTCCTTGTCTATCACGACCTCGCGCTGCTCGTTCCCCCACAGCCCGTCGGCGATGATCACGTCGCAGCCCACGGTCATGCGGTTGAAGCCGTTCTCCATCGCCGAGTTCAGATGGTCCACCGCGTTGGCCCTCTTCCCCAGGTACAGGGTGTTGCAGTCGGTGAGGAACGGTTTTCCCCCCTTCTCCTTGATCATCCGGACCAGCACCGCAACGAAGTTCGGGCGAACGTACGCTAGGTTGCCCGGCTCGCCCATGTGCAGCTTGATGGCGACCATCTTCCCCTCCAGGTCCATGCGGTCCAGGCCGGCCCTGCGCAGGAGCCTTTCCATCTTCTGCAGCAGGTTGCTGCCCTGGCAGGTGTGCATGTCGGTGAAATAGACCTTTGAGGAAGACATGCCCTCGAATCGGCTTGTGCCGATTTAAGTATGACCTTTCTCCGGTTCGCCGGTGGCCCGGGCGGTCACCTCTATCCAGTTCAGATGTTCCATGCCCTTCTGGTCCTTGTATCGGACCTCCCTTACATCCGTCCTCAGGGCGATGTCCCGGGCGCCGGCCCTCTCGGCCTTCTTCCAGGCGTGCTCGCCCGCCAGCTCTTTCGCCCTCTTGACCGCGTCCTCGGCCCGGCGGAAGTCCTGGGCGTCCCCCCAGGGGGTGACCATCTGGAACTGGCCGTCGCTCAG
>CAZPFU010000002.1:0-81552 GCA_964585915.1 uncultured Methanomassiliicoccus sp. | reverse complement strand
CGGTCCAGCGTGGGCTCCTTAGGGAGATCTCCTATCTCCTCGGCCACCACCTTGCGCACCACCTCCTCGGCCAGACGCCCTACCAAGCGGTGCATCACCCGGGCGCAGTAGGCCTCCACGCTCATACGGGTGCCCTCCAGATAATGCTCCACGCCCGCTTTGGAGGAGGCCAGGTGCCCTATCACATAAAGCCCCTCCAGGTTGAACACGTCCGTGGGGGTCAGCCCGGTGCGCAGCAGATGCCCGGAGCGAACCAGCTCCCGCGCCGTCTCCCTGACCAGGTAGATGTCCGGAAGGGCGGAGCGCAGCTCCTCCTCGTCGCACAGCCCCAGTTCCCCTACCTTTTGGTATACCTGGAGCTGATTGCCCGAAAGCCGCTCCGGGCCTCTGGCCGTTACGAGGAAATCCGTCCTCCGTCTCTCCATGATCCGCCGGGGCAGGTCCTTGCTGCGCTCACCAGCTAAACCCAAGGGGAGCACCCTGGCCGGGCCTATCTTGAGATCGCCGTGCAGGTCCGAGCCTATCTCGGAGTCTCCCCCCAGGGCTACGGTGGCGGCGTCTATCGAACGCACCCGGGTGCGCCACCCGGCCAGCTGGGCTCCCTCCCTACCTACGCGGGGAAAACCGTTGTCGATGTAGGCGATGTCCGTGGACGTACCGCCCATGTCCACCACAAGGCAGTTGTCCAGGCCGGAAAGGCGGGAGCCACCGAGCAACGAAGCGGCCGGCCCGGACAGGATGGTCTCCACCGGCCTTTCCCTGGCCTGCTTGACCGGCATCACGTTACCGTCGCCTTTGAGCACCACGATGTTAGCCTTTATGCGCATGGACCTCAGGGCGTTCTCCACCCGGTCCAGGAAATCGGAGATGACCGGAAGCAGCCTGGCGTTGAGCACCGCGGTCACGCTTCTCTCCACCACCCCCAGCTCCCCGCTGAGCTCGTAGGCGGCCACCACCGGCCTTTCCGTGATCTCCCGGATGACCTGGCGGGCGCGGTCCTCATGGCTGGGCTGGTAGACACTGAACATGGAGGAGACCACGTAGGCGTCCACCTCATCGGACATGGACCGCACGGCCTCCCGCAACATTTTCACGTCAAGCGCGTCCAGCTCCCGGCCCTTGGTGTCGTGGCCGCCCTTTATGAAGGCGCAGCGCTCCGCTCCCAGGGCGTCCACCTCCTTTGTGTCCCAACCGATACCGATCAAGCCTACCCTGCCGCCTCGGGATTCGAGCACTGAGTTTGTGGCCAGAGTGGTCGAAAGGCCCACAAGCCCGATCGCGGCGGGATCGAAGCGCTCCTTCCGCAGCAGCGATCTCACCGAGCTCACGATGCCTTCGGTAAGGTCCTGCGGGGTGGTGGGGCTCTTGCTCCAGGCTATGAGCTTCTTGGTACCGAGATCGACCATCGCCGCGTCGGTGTACGTGCCGCCGGTGTCAATGCCCAAACCCAGCTCCATGGTCCTCCAGAAGTAATCAGCGCTTCCCTATCTTATCGTATCGTCCACTACGATTTTATAAATCCTGCTACCACTCTAGAAGTCCAGTTGGTGTACGGATGAGCGGAGGGCACGTTGAAGGCGACCAGGTCAAGGGGTTCCCGGACATCCTGGGCGCTCTGATGAACGAGCTGCGCGCGCAGTTCGTGGAGAGGGAGGAGGAGATCGCCGGGGCCATATTGGCGATGCTGTCGGGCGAGCACGTGCTCTTCATCGGACCTCCCGGCACGGCCAAGAGCCAGATGGCCAAGGTCATGTGCGAGAGGCTACGCGGTGGCTCCTTCTATTACTATCTGCTGACCCGCTTCACCTCCCCCGAGGAGGTGTTCGGCCCGCTCTCCCTGAGCTCATTGCAGAAAGACGAGTTCCGCCGTCGCACCGAGGGTTATCTGCCCCAGGCCAACATAGCGTTCCTGGACGAGATATTCAAAGCTAATTCGTCCATATTGAACAGCCTGCTGACCATCTTGAACGAGCGCAGGTTCCACAACGGCAACGAGGTGGTGGACGTTCCGATACTGTCGGTCTACGGAGCCTCGAACGAGCTTCCCAACGAGGAGGAGGGGCTGGCGGCGCTGTACGACCGCTTCCTGTACCGCTTCTTCATCACCAACGTCCAGGACGAGGGCAACTTCCTGAAGGTCTTGACCTCTACCAATGGAACGGCAACCAAGACCACCATAGGGCTGGAGGACATCGATAAGATCAAGAAAGACGCACTGTCGGTGAAGGTCGACGAGGAGGTGCTTCAGGCCTATCTCAGCTTGCGCAAGCACTTCCGCTCGCAGAGCGTGTACATCTCCGACCGCCGCTGGAACAAGACCCTGATGGTGCTTCGCACCGCCGCCGCGGCCATGGGCCAGGGGAAGGTGGACCTGACCTTCCTGCCGTTGCTTCAGCACATGCTGTGGGACCGCCCGGAGCAGAAGGAGGGGCTGCGGTCCCTGCTGATCGACCTCACCGGCAGCGGCGGGGTGGACCTGCGCCGCCTGCAGTCCAGCAGCGAGGAGCTATTATCCCTTTTAGCTAAAGCGAAGCAGCACTCTGCCTCGGACGTCCAATTCCCAAGGCCGGTGTGCTGCTACGATTGCGGCTCGACCTTCATGAGCGCCAAGGAGCTCTGCCGGCACGGCGAGTCCTTCCCCAAGCATCTTTACATGGACCCTTACGCCAGGGAGGCCCAGGGGGTGAACCCCTCCTACCGCAAGTTCGACCTGCCGGAGCTGATGCACGTCCTGGAGAACGTCCGCGGTTGGAAGGTCACCTGTCTCCGCGGCGGGGCCGAGCAGCGCCTATACGCCCGGGAGCTGCAGGACCTGCGTTCGGTGTACGATAAGGTGAGGGGGGCGCACGAGATGGAAAGGGACGAGCTGCGCAAACGGCTGGACGGGAACATCTGGCTGAGCCGGAGGGACCGCCAGGACATCCTTGCCAGGCAGGACCGCCGCCTGGAGTCGATGGCCGAGATCGAGCGCTCCCTGAAGGAAGTGGAAGCCGAACTGAGGGGGTGAGCCCATCCTGGCCGGCCGGTCCCGCGAGATGATCGAGAGGCCGGAGGTCCAGGCGCTGCTGATGGCGCCCAGCGCCGTCCCTGCGGAACAAAGGGAGCTGGCCGCGGCGCTAATGGCCTCCGATCTTCTCGGTGAGGGTCGGAGCCTGGAACCCTGCGATGCGGTGTCCATGGTCGTCCATTCCCTCTTCCTCAGCAAGGCCTGGACGGATGCCAGGAGGTTCGCCGAGGACCGCCCGGACCTGGCGCCGGAGATATTGGCGCTGGTGCTTCCCCAAGTGCTGGAGGCCATGGAGGGCGGGCTGGCCGGCCTGGACTGGAGCGAGCTGCCGGAAGAGCTGCGGCACCGGACGGAGGACCTTCTGGAAACTCTGTTGAACCCGGACGGAAGGGACGATCAGGATATCGAACTGAACGAAGCACAGAGGGAGGCGCTGCTGCTGGTCCTGAGGATGCTGGTGAGGTCGCTCGACCGCAGTATCGCGCCGCTAATGGACCGGCTGCGCAAGGACGCCGAGGTCCTGCTCCGCCTGGAGGATCTGATGCCCGGACAGGGCTGGGACCTGCACCGCGTGGGTCTGCACCGGGCCAAGCTGGGGGACCTGGAGAGGTACGCCTCCTTGCTTCATAAGCACCGGGACATCGACCGCCTCAAGGAACTGCTGGGTAGGATGGAGGGGGATAGGGACCACATATCCTCCTCCGATTCCCAATCCTGCACGGAAACGCACTCCCTGATCTTCTCCGGTGACATGCAGCGCATGCTGCCCCAGGAGATGGTCAACCTTGCGGACGAGCGATTGAAGCTGCTCTTCTACGCCAGAATGTGCGAGCGGCGCCTGCTCACCTATCAGCTCCGGGGAAGGGAGTACAGTGACGGGGAGAGGAGGAGGGGCGGTCCGGTGGTGGCGCTCCTCGACTCGTCCGGATCAATGAGCGGCGAGCCGGAGCTGGCCGCCAAGGCGCTGCTCCTGGCGCTGTCAAGAAGGCTGTCCGAGGAAAGGCGCCCGCTGCGCGCGTTGATGTTCTCGGTGGACGTGGAATCCTTCGATCTTTACGACCCGGGCGGCCGGTCCCAGTTCCTGGAGCTGTTGTGCCAGACCTTCGGCGGTGGCACGGACTTCGACGCCGCGCTGCGACAGGGCATAAAGAGCCTCAGCGAGCCGGAATGGCAGGGGGCGGACATCCTGTTCATAACGGACGGATTGGCCAGGATACGGGACCGGGGCTGCCTGCACGACTGGAACTGTCTCAAGGAAAGGCAGGGCTGCCGCATCTTCACCGTGCTGGTGGGCGGAACGGAACCGGGCGGTCTGCAGAGGATCTCCGACCAGGTGTTCCTGATGAGCCGGCAGGGCGAGTGGTCCGGCGGTTCGCTACTGCGGGAGTTCACCCCTCAGCCGCGCTCGATCGGTTCCTGCTGGGTCACGCAGTGAATGCCGCCGTAGCCGTAGACCAGCTCCCTGGCGACGATGGGAACGATCTCCCGGCCGGGGAAGTGGGAGGACATGATCTCGACGGCCGTCTTGTCCATGGGGTCCTCGAACACCGGCAGCAGCACCACCTTGTTCCCGATGTAGAAGTTGGCGTAGCTGGCGGGAAGGTTGCGGTCCTCCTCCTCCAGGTACAGAGGCTCGGGCATAGGGAGGCGTTCCAGTTCCAGCCCGAAGCGGTCCCTGCCCTTCTCCAGCAAGGACCAGTTCCTCTCCAGCACCGGGGCGTTCTCCCCTTTATCCGAGAAAGCGCAGAGCACGCAGGACAGGGAAGAGAAGCGGGCGAAATCGTCGATGTGCCCGTCGGTATCGTCCCCCTCTATGCCGGAAGCCAGCCAGATCACGTCCGGGGCGGCGATGTACTGTTTGAGATACTCCTCGATCCGCCCGCGGTCCAGAAGCGGATTGCGGTTCTTGTTCAGCAGGCACTGTTCCGTCGTGAGCACCAGACCGTTCCCGTTCACGTCGATGGAACCCCCTTCCATGATGATGCCGGGCTTGAAGAAGGGGACGCCTGAACTTTCCACCACATGCTGTCCGGCGATATCGTCGTAAAGCAGGTCGTCGTACTTGGCCCCCCAGGCGTTGAAGTCCCATTTCACCGCCGCCTTCCTTCCGGTGTCCTTGTGCAGAAGGAAGGAGGGGCCGTAATCCCTGATCCAGACGTCGGCGCTCTTGATCCTCAGGAACTTGACGCGGGACATGTCCGCGCCCTCACCGGCCACCCTGGCGTAGGCGCGGTCCTCCAGGGACTGGTCGTCCACCAGGATCTTCACCAGCTCTCCGCCGCTCAATGCGGCGGCCATCTGGGCGAACACGCCCTCCACTTCGTCGATCACGTCCTCCGGGAAGGTCAAGGGGTTCTTGGGCCAGGAGAGCCAGGTCGCGTCATGCTTCTCCCATTCCGCGGGCATGCGGTACCCCTTGGACCACGGCGTGCCGTCCTGCAGGGCCATTCACGGCCCCCCTTTCCTCACCAATGCTCCATAGCACTCCGGGCGGCGGTTGTGGAAGAACCTCCAGCCCTCCCTCACCCTATCGGAGTGGTCCATGTCCACTTCCGCCAGGAGGGCCTCCTCTCCCTTTCCAGCCCGGGCCAGGGTCTTCCCGAAGGCGTCGCAGACGAAGGAGCCGCCGTAGAACTCGCTCTCCCCTTCCACACCCACCCGGTTGACGGCGCACACCGGGACGGCGTTGGCAATGGCATGTCCGCGCATGACGTTCTCCCAGGCCTGCTGCCAATCCCCTTCCGCCTGGCCTATGCCGCGGACGGTGCCGATGGCCGTCGGATAGAATATGATGTCCGCCCCGAGCAGCGCCGAACAACGTGCGGCCTCCGGGAACCACTGGTCGTAGCAGATCAGCACGGACACCTTTCCCCGCGAGGTCGGAAAGACCTGGAACCCGGTGTCGCCTGGAGTGAAGTAATCCTGCTCGTAGAAGCACTCGTCATGCGGGATATGGGTCTTGCGATATCGTCCGAGCATCCTGCCGTCGTTCTCGAACACCGTGGCGGTGTTGAACAGCCCCTCCTCCGCCGCCTCGTAGATCGAACCGCCGATAACGACCGTACCGGTCCGCTTGGCCAGATCGGAGAGGGTCTCGGTCACCAGTCCGGGGATGGTGCTCAGAAGGCTGCCGCGCTCCCTCTTGCCCTGGGGGTCCTCCTCCCTGGGGAAATAGGGGGTGGTGAACAGCTCGGGGAGGCAGATCACGTCCGCTCCCTGCGCTGCGGCCTCCTCGGACATGCGGACGGCCTTCTCCAGGTTGTCCGATACCTCGGACGACATGGCCATCTGCACCAGTCCGACCTTGAGCGTGCGTTCTCCGGGCATGTTCAGCCGATTAGGGCCCCGATGATTTAACGGTTGCTCTCAGAGCGGGCGCAGCCGGCGTATGCGTTCCAGGGACCATTCCGCTCCTTTCCTCAGGTACTCGCTATTGTCCCGGAGCATGGCTTCCAGGAGCGGGACGGAGGATGGTGACGTCACTCTCATCTTGTCGGCCATCCGGCCCAGGGCCCAGGCGGCCATGCCCCTGGTCTCCTTGTCCGGGTCGGTCAGAAGAATGTTTAGGGCCTCGATGGACAGCGTGTCGCCTATGTTCTGCCCGGCCAGCTCCCCCAGGGCCCAGGCCGCGTTAGAGCGGACCTCATCATCTAGGTCGGTGGTCAGCATGATCAGGCGTTCCACGGAACGGGGGTCGCCGATCTTCATTAGCGCTAGTTTTCCAATGCACCAGGAGGCGTCCCTCCTGACCTGGTCGTCATCCGCCTCGGTCAAAGGTATCAGCGCTTGCAGCAGGCGCCGATCGGCCCAGCCGGCCATGAGCAGCTCTCTGCTATCCTCCAGAGCCGCCCGGCACTCCTCAACGTCCAGGGACCGCAGTCCCTTGAGCATCCCGGCCAGATCGATGTCCACCAATCTAATTCAGCTCCTGACGACCGATCATCTCTTCGGTACCGGCTTAAGCTTATAGAACTCGCAGGTACGGTAATCCTCTTGACCCCGGCATTCCCCGTAGATGTCCTTCATGCCCAGGGCGTCAAGGCGATAACGCCTGGCCTTGCAGTTGGCGCATCTGTTGTCCGGGGCATGCCACAGACACGGCCCTTTGTCGGTCTCGTCGGCCATGTTACCTAGACGTAATAATCGTTCGCATATTTACGAATAGTCTATTTCCAGATTTTTTTAAACGGGCTTAAAGGTCATAATACTTGATCACCAGAATCCGTATATCGGCCCGGTGAAGTAGAACGTGACTATGCCGATGGTGTTGCTGAACCCGTGCGCCAGTATCGCCGCCCACAGATTGTCGTTGTACTTGAGCTTTATAGCGCTGAAGACCACCGCGTCCATGGTGGTTAGTATCGCTCCTATTATGCCCTGCTCGACATGGGCTATGCCGAAGAGAAGCGAGGTCAACAGCACCGCCACCACGATGCCCTCGCGGCCATCTCCCAGTATGTCGCGCACACGCCTCTGCATATAACCACGATATACGATCTCCTCGCCGAAGGCGGCCAGGGTCCAGGTGGCGATGAGCAGGAACGTCAGATTCGCCAGGTCTCCCTGTAGGTTATCGAAGGAGCTGAGGTCCTGCGTAGTTCCCGTCAGGTGGTTCAGGATGGGCATGGACACGGCAAGGGTGAACAGGCTCCAGACGACCATCAGGATGAACACGACCGCGGCCATGATCAGCGGGCGCTCGACCTTCTTGAGACCGAGCACGGATAGCTTCTCCCTGCGGACGATCAATGACAATGCGCACAGGCCGAGGACGATCAATGTCGGTATCAGAAGGTCCAGATAGATGACGATCGCCGCTACGATCAGCTCCAACAGGGAAACGATCTTCCAAACTTCATCCCGGTTCATCGGGGGACAGTAGTTAAAAATAATCACTATTAAATTTAACTAATGTACATAATTTTAATTATCTACAACCGTCCTGGTTCCCGGTTTGGTAAAAGACATGGTGGGCCCAGCCGGATTCGAACCGGCGACCTACTCCGTGTAAGGGAGTCGTCATGACCGCTAGACCATGGGCCCTTTGGAATCGGTGATTGTTCAGGGATTATAAAAAGGAAAAGGGAAAAAGGGTTTGTTTGTGTTTTAATCCCGGCGGTCCATGTCGTTGTCGCCGCGGTAGACCACGTCGAACACGTAGTTCACGGGGCCGTTGTTCGAGGACACGAGGAGATAGAACCCTCCGTGAGCCAACGACTCCGCGTAGGGCGCCAGAAGCTTCTGGGCCACCTCAGTGTCGTCGAGGGAGGGTATGTCCACGATCATCCAGCCGTTCTCCGTGTTTATAACCACGGTCACCATGAAGTCCGCTTCCGGGGTCGGGGGGTTGATCAGGGTGTCCAGGGCCATGTCGACGCCGTCGACGTTCACGCCGTAGATGTACCAGCCATCGTTGGTGGTGCCCCAGTCGGTCATGTACCTGTAGCCGACCAGGATCTCCTGCCCGTCATAGGCGGAGAGGTCGAAGGTCACGTCGACAACCCCTCCACTGGTCCCGGTAAGTCCCGGCATGTTGGCTATGATCTCCGGGTATCCTTCCGGAACGATGTCATCGCGGCAGTAATCGCCCACATCGTCCAGGCTGGTCCAGGTCTCGCCTCCGTCGGTGGACACCTGCACGAACCCGAAGTCCCACTGCGTCTCTATGTCCCAGTAGGTGTTCAGGGTGAGCATGTGCTCGCCGTTCTCGGTGGCACCGGTAAGATTTACCTCCTGGGTCAGCAGGAGGTCGACCTCGTCTATGCCAGACCCGGAATACCACATCTCGGCAGGCATGTAGGTGGTGGCAGGTACGTTATTCGTGTACTGCCAGCCGGTCCTGATGTTGTCGTCCCCATCGAACACGAACTTCTGCATCGCTATGTCGTTCATTGGGTCGTATGGCGCCAGCGCGAGATCATCCTCGAACTCCACGTAGTAGTAGTCGGTTCCATACGCCTGCATGTAATAGGGGTAGTAGAAGTACTGGTCCGGGAAGCCATAGAAATAGGCGTGCAGGTATCCTTCCTCATAGCGGTCGAAGGTGTATCCAGCGGGCACATTCAGGCCGTTGATGTGCGTCACATCATCATCGTACAGATCTTCCAGGGTTATCAACTCAGGATCATAGCCGTACAATGGGTTATCGCTGTCCATGTCGGTGAAGGTGAACAGATTGGCCAAGCGCCAGTCACGGAACACCTTGTCGAACGTCAGGCGGTTGTGTCCCATGCTCAGCAAGGCGTCGTTCACGCTATCGATGCCCTGAAGTTCGCTGTTGAATATGGCCTGCATCATCTCGGTTCCGCCATAGTGGTCGTAGAGGTACAGATTGAACAAGGCCACAGCGCCATAGTCGCACAGTACCAGGTCAGGCCAGATGCCCGCCATGTCTCCCCAGACCGTCAGGGAGTTGTCAGGGTAGGCGACGAACCAGGCGATATGTCCGTACGGAACTCCATAGCCGCAGATGATCTCGGCCATCATGGATAGTCCTTCGTTGATCCAGGATTCCTCCAGGGGGTCCATCTCGTCGTGCAGCAGGTGCTGGTACTCATGGGCTATGGTGGACTCATACACGTAGGGGCGGCTAACATTGCCGCCTATCCTCTCGGTCCAGTTCCAGCAGTCGATATGCATGACGTTACGGTCATACATGGCGCGGATCAGGGACCAATAATACCCGGCAGTGTAGGAGCGATAGTTAACTCCATCATACCAGTTCTCATCGATCATGTTAAAGACGACGATCATCAGCTTGCCCGTGTCATTGGTCGGGAACAGCATATCGGCGATATCCTCCTGAGTGAGGTTCTCGTCTCCGAATATGTACTGCCAGTACCAGATGTCAGGGGTCGATCCGTTCAAGGCCGGAGCATCCATGAAGGTCTCGGTCATTAGCGGATACATGTGGTTGTCGAACTCGTCTATCATGTATTCGATCTGCCAGTCCAGAATATCGATCTGGGCGTTGCGGGGGTCGAGCGGGTCGTAGAACGAACGGTTGTCCGCGATCCAGATCTCGCAGTGCTCTCCCTCTCCACGCTTGGTGATGTCGATCAGGTCATACGCGTCATACCATACGTCCTCGACCTCGTCATAGAAGGTTCCAGAGGTCAGGTACGGCATGGTCGTGTTGAGCGGGGTGTTGTTGACCAAAACAGACTCCGCAGCGTCATCCAATGAGAGTCCCAGGGGGGCCATGTCGGTGACCTTCCTGTCCCTGAACTCCGGGTCAGCATACATAGCGATCTGTTCCGGATAAGCCGAGGTATCGGCCTCGGCCGACTGCCCTGCGCTGGGAACGATCACCAGCAAAGCACCGGATATCATGGTGAACGCTATGACTACAGCAATCACTTTTCGTAAATTCATCATTGATTATCTCCTCCCGCCCCCCTTACTATCGCTAGTCCCACAGGGCGATTTAAAGCGAATATTTCCTTGTGGGTTATATAATGTTTTGATTGGTCAGTATCAAAAAATGATATTGTGTATAAATACTTCCGAATAATGAACCGAATTCGGGCCTGGGCCCTGTGTTGACCATCCGCTTTTCCGAAAAGACTTTAGTCGGCCTCCTTTATTGGACAAAGGCTTAACGGTGAGGGTCAATTGGCCAAGAACGATCGTAAGGGCTCCTGGTTCAAGGAGGCCATGAGCCTGCCGGAGACCGGTCCGGCCCTGCGCAGATACTTTGTGAACACCATGTTCGACAGCACGTTCGCCGTGCTGGGCATCATAATAGGTTCGGCCCTCACCGCTGACGCTGACCAAGGTCTGGTGATCGCCACCATCATCACCAGTTGCGTCGCCTTGGCCATCTCGACCGGAAGCAGCGTCTACGAGGCGGAGACCCTGGAGCAGTCCAGGCGCATGGACGAGATCGGCAGGGCCATGCTGCGCCCGGTGGAGGAGACCAATTTGGGAAAAGCTTCCAAGGCCAGCGCGGCGATCATCGCGTTGTCGAACTCCCTGGCCCCCCTGATGAGCGGGGCGATAATCGTATCCCCGTTCCTGCTGCTGGGCGAGGAGACCATCGTGGTAGCGGCCGAGGTGGCCATCGTCCTGGCGATCGTTCTGCTGTTCATCACCGGGTTCATCATGGGCAAGTTGAGCGAGAGGAATCCCTGGTGGAAGGGCCTCAGGATGTCCTTGGTCGGCCTGGCCGCGTTCGTAGTATGCTACATGATCGGCGGCGTGGTGTGAACTACGGCTTTCTGAGCAGCACCTCGTAGAGCTTCTTGGTGATGGGCGGGGATGGATCGTCGAACTCCCTTATATGAACCAGTTCGTATCCCCCGGCCAGCCTCCTTATCTTTTCCTCGGAGAAGTAATGAACCACGAACCCGACGGGGTTCTGCCACATGTCCTCGCCCCTGTGCGGACCTTTCTGGAAGTGCGGGTCGTGGTCGTTGCGCACCGAATAGAGGTTGAACCCCCCCGGCCTCAGCACCCTCCTGCACTCGTCCAGCAGGAACTGGATCTCCCTCTCCCACAGCTCCATGGTGAAAAGCATGTGCGAGTAAACGGCATCCACCGATCCGTCGGGAAGTGGTATCCCTGCGCGGAGGTCCTGGCAAACGCATTCCACCTTGCCGTCCATGCACATCTCCTTGGCCTTCTGCCTCATCTGACATATGCCCGATTCGGAATAGTCCAGGGCGGTGACCTGGAAGCCTTCCTTGGCGAACAGGCAGGTGTCCCTCCCCTGACCGCATCCCAGTTCCAGGACCTTTCTGCAGCCATTTTCCCTGAATATGTCCACGGCCCGGTGGGCCAGATCGCTCGGTCTCGCCCCGAAATAATCCTGTTTGCCGGAATAGGTGGATTCCCACTGCTTGTGCTGTTCTCCTTTGGTCATGTTCCACGCTCCTTACGACTTGGCCCTGGACTTGGGTATGGCGCCCGTGCCCATGGTCTTTACCGTGGCCACGATCTTCTCAAAGTTCTTGAACGGTATGCCGACCAGCATCTCCTCGGCCATAATATCCGTGGTCTTGCGGCAGCCGAAGCAGCCCAGAGAAATGTTGGTCCTGCCCTTGACGATAGGGATGATTGTGGCGTCGACGCAACTGGCCTGGACGGCGGCCATCTCCACGGAGACACGTCCGCCTTCCTCGTAGGTCTGGGCGGCGGGGATCAGCCAGAACACCTGCTCCGGCAAGGCCGTCAGCACCACCACGTCAGGCACCAGCGTGGCCTTGCCCAATGGAGCGGCGGCCACGCCGATCACGTCTCCCAGTGGGAATGACGCCCTCAGTTCCAAGGTGCGCTTGGCCGCCGCCGGGTCCCTGTACATGCCCATGTTGTGATGGAACTCTCCGGAGGCCACCTTCTCCGGTACCGGGACCATGCCCAGAGCGGACGCCCCCACCGGGCACGCCTCCTTCTCCGGGACCACCAGAAGCTTCTCGCCCTTGCGCGCCCTCATGATCGTACCACAATGCCTGACCGGAGCCTCGGTCACCGGATAGTCGGCCGGCAGGATGTCGCCCTTCTTGATCAGGGTGATCGCCACCGGTTCGTGCTTCAAGCCCAAGGTTTCCTTCAGATCGCGAGCCATCGCAGCATAATCGGACATGATATCGTCAAAGAAGGACCGGCCTTCGATAGTAATATAATTAATTATATAGATAATTAAATATTATTTACTGTTTAAAACGCCGTTAAGGTCACACGATCGATAGGGTAGGATATCAGCAGATCCTCGGAACCGGGTCTCCCACCGGTGGTTCCAGTATCCTTCGCCCGCCCACCTCGGTCCTCATCATCACGTGTTTCACGGCCTTGCTGGCCCTGCCTACGATGGCTGCGTTCCGACCATGTTCGTCGGACCTCAGCGTCCTCAATATTTCCCCGGCCATCTCCGGCACGCAGGCGATCAGGACCTTCCCCTCGTTGCCGATGGTCAGCGGATCGAGGCCGAGCATCTCGCTGGCGTTGCGCACCGCGTCCGCCACCGGGATGTCCTTTTCCACCAGCTCCATGCCCACGTTCGATTTGGAGCTCCATTCGTTGATGGCGTTGGCGAATCCTCCGCGGGTGGCGTCCTTCATGGAGGTTATGCCGCCCACCTCAAGCAGCTTGCCGATCATGTGGTTGAGGGGTGCGCAGTCGCTCTGCACCTGGCTCTCGAAGCCGTACCCCTCGCGGAACGAGAGCAAGGCTATGCCATGGTCTCCCAGCGTTCCCGATACCAGTATCACGTCCCCGTCCCTGATGTTGTCGTCGGTGAGCCATCTGGAATCGACATTGCGGTAGGATCTGGCGACCTCCAGGTTGTGGTCCATGGCCGGGTGGCGCTTGCCCACGGCCGCCGCGGAGACGATCATCCTCTCTATCGCTCCCTTCTCCATTACCTTGGTGTCCCCGGTGACCACCGGCACGCCGGCGATCTCCGAGTACTTCCCGATGCTCTTGGTCACCCTTTCCAGCACCTCGATCTCCAGCCCTTCCTCCAGGATCATGGACATGGACAGGGCCAAAGGTTTCCCGCCCATGACCGCTATGTCGTTGACGGTGCCGCTGACGGCCAGCGACCCGATGTCCCCGCCCGGGAAGAAGATGGGCTTAACGGTATGACCGTCGGTGGTGAATATGACGTCGTCCACGATCGCCGCGTCATCCATGGAGTCCAGGGGGACCTCGATCTTGATCTTGGGGAGGAAAGGCGCGATGGACTTGGCGATGAGCTCCTGCATCATCTCCCCGCCAGCCCCATGGCCCATGGTGACCCGCTTCATGAGGTGGGCGAAGTAGGAGGCAGATTATTAAGGTTACCTAAAACCAATAGGAAAAACGGGTTGAGCGATGACCTTTGAAGTGATCCAAAGGATCCCTGGCAGGGAAGGTGGATCGAAGGCCCTTTGCCTGGGAGGAGGATCGATATGCGCGGACACCCTTCCGGAGCTGTTGGGGCTGGGGTGCTCCATCGCCGTCCTGGACCGGGACCCCTCTTGCGCCGTAGCCACTTCATGTTACCGGGCGGGGTCTCCGGAAGAACTTTGGCAGGGGGATCGCCCCTCCCTCCTCCTTGGGGATGCGGTGAAAAACGCCGTCGAGGTGCTACGGCGCTGGAAGGTGGACCTTCTAGTCCCTTGCATCCCTGGCCATGCGGCGGGCAGATTGCTGATGGCATGGGGGGCCGGCAGACTGCAGCCTCGCGGCTCGCCTCACATGTTGGATGAGCTGAAGGGCATCTTGGCAGGGCAGGGCTCGGCGACCATGGACCCGTTCAGCGGAACGGTGATCGCCTCGCTGAACACCAGTGATCGTTCCTGTCCCCTGGGATGTGACCAGGAGGGCCCCTGTCCGCTGACCGGGAGTCCGAGAGGCTTGAGGATGGACATGGTTCTGGGGGAAATGTTCGAACGCCTGGGCATCAGGGCTCTGGTGGTCCGCCCGGTCAGGGTCGGGGTGTTCGGGGCCATCACCGCCGGGCATCTCGAGGGTATGAGGGCGCTCCTGGATGACCTGGAATGTGTCGATGCCGTGGCTCTGGCCACCAGCTGCTCCTGCCATGCCATCGCGAACACCTTCCGGGTGTGCTGATCGGGCCAGGGCATCTCTCTTGGATGTTCCGCCAATAGTATTATGTCCGCATCCCTTATACGGGAGGGCAACGGGCTCGTAGGGTAGCCTGGATTATCCTTTCGGCCTTCGAAGCCGAAGACTGGGGTTCGAATCCCCACGGGCCCGCCATCACGCATATCCAGTCCATCGATCTCTTTTTTCAGAGCCTCAGCGAACCGCGGAACCCGCGGGAACTGTAGAAGGACGGCGCGCTGTTGTGGTAAACGAACACGTGCCCATAACGGCGGTCGGCGAACAGCGCCCCGCCCAGGGTCCTGATGTTCGTCGGCGTCCTGATCCAGCTGGACGTCTTGATGTCGAAGCTTCCGAGCCTCTGAAGCTCCCGGTACTGCTCCTCGGTCAGCAGGTCGATCCCCATGGCCTCCGCCATGCCCAAAGCGTTTCCCGCGGGATGAACGCCCTTACGTTCTCTGGCCTCCTGTCCTTCCCGGTCGTAGCAGACGTTCCGACGTCCCTTGGGGCTTTCCTTCGAGCAATCGAAGAATATGAAGGCACCGACCGATCGATCGCAGCAGACCACGTCAGGCTCCCCCCCGGTCCTCTCCATCTCCTGCAGTGACGATAGCTTTTCCGGATGAGCCTCTAGTCTCGCCTCCACCCTGCTCCATTCCATATCCTTGTGGCGGCCCATGTTGTCCTCGAAACGGGTCCTTAAAGCCCTTATGAGGGCTTCCCGCTCCTCCGGTGAGAGCTTCCTCCCGTCATCGTTCAACATGAAGTTTACTTGTGACTGAGGGCAGATAATCATTTCCCATCCGCCCCAAGCAGGTCCATCGAGGGTCTGGTTCGCATGTCCACCGGAGAAAGCCGGGATAAGCGATCGAACCTGGGAACCCACGTTTCTTTCCGGGCGGGCGACGCGTGAACAGTTGTAAATAAGTAGGGGAAGCGCGTTCCCGAAATCGAACATAACCCTAGGTGGTGACATCATAGACGGCATGATACTCGTAATCGCACCGTTCCTTCCTACGATAGTCCTCTTGGCCCTGGTCTTCATGGTCCTGAACAAGAGGAAGAAGAAGGAGCTGGCAGCCAAGAAGTAGGTCTCTCGCGGAGACCGTCCTTTTTACACGGCCATCATTTAGTCAGCTAGCGGTTTTTTTCAGACCAGCAAGGGCGTTTTTTCCAATAGCGATTCTAACGGGAAACAATTATCTCGGCATCATCCGCTCCACCCTCTATGGCAGAGGGGTGGGACTGGCGCGACGATCAGGTGCCGCGCATCGACGGTAAGTTCGCCATAGTCACCGGCGCCGCCTCCGGGCTGGGGGCGTTCATCGCGGAGGCGCTATGCACAAAGGGAGCGGCAGTGGTCCTGGCCGATATAGACGCCAAAGGTGCTGAGGCAGTTGCCGAAAGGATCTCTTCCTCGGTACCCGGAGCAAGGCTGTCCGTCCAAATGCTTGACCTGGCCGACCCGGTATCCATAGGGCGGTTCGCAAAATGGTATGTGGATGGGCACGGAGCCCTTGACCTTCTGGTCAACAACGCCGGAATCATGACCCCTCCGTACGGCCTGACCGTCAAGGGGTTCGAGTCCCAGTGGGGAGTGAACCATCTGGGGCATTTCTCGCTCACCTATCACCTGCTCCCTCTTCTAAGTTCTACCGCCGGGTCACGTCTGGTGACCCAGACCAGCATCGTGCACCGTGGTGGCCGTATCAACTTCAAGGACATCAGTTCCCAAGGGTCCTACAGCCCCTGGAAGGCGTACAAGCAGAGCAAGCTGGCCACATTGTTGTTCTCCCGTGAGCTGGACAGGCGGCTGAGGGCCATGGGGGCGGAGGCTCCGATGAGCATAGCCAGCCATCCCGGCCTGGTCAACACCCAGCTTTACCGGAACCGTGAGCGGATGAGAAGGTGGCTGGGGCCGTTCATGCACGAGCTGGAGAAGGGCGCCATGCCCGCCTTGCGGGCCGCGCTAGATCCGATGGTAAAAGGGGGACAGATCTACGGTCCGGACGGCTGGATGGAGTTCAAGGGCCGGGCGGTGGAGGTCCGACCGCACAGGAAAGGAAGGGATATGGACCTGGCTGCCAGGGTGTGGGAGCTATCGGAAAAGATGACCGGGCTGGACATGTCCGCGCGCTTGGGCGAGATCCGTGCAAAGGCCATGGCCTGAGCGAAAAAAAGGTCATCTACCGGCGCGATACTGTCTCTCCATGGATCATCTGACCATCATCGGGCTCTTGGCCGGTCTCATCACCACCACCGGTCTGGTCCCCCAGGTCGTCAAGGGTTATCGCAGCGGAAGCATGGACGACGTGTCCCTGCTCATGCCCTTGGTGCTCATGGCGGGAATGGCCCTCTGGCTGGTCTACGGGGTGCTCCTTGGCGACTTTCCCATCATTCTTTGGAACGGGGTGGGAGTCAGTCTGAACGCCATCCTTATCGTTCTGAAGGTCAGGGCTGGAAAAAAGAAGAAGGGGGCGGAGCCCCCGGTCACTCGTTGACCTTGGAGAACGGGCACACCGAGATGCACCTTCCGCAGGCCATCTCCGGCTTGCTGCCGTCACCGATGAGCTTGGCCTCGTAGACGCCGCATTTGTGCCAGTCGATGACCAGGTCCCGGCTCTCCGGGTGGTGCTTGAACTCCGGCCCCTTGAGCACCTTCATGGCGCAGCGGTCGATGCAGGCGTTGCAGTCGCCGCATTTGTTGTCAACAAGCTTGGCCTTGCGGGTCACCGGCATGTCCGTGAGAACCGCGCCCATGCGCTGCCTGGCACCGTACTCATCGGTTATCAGCAATCCGTTCTTCCCGATCCAGCCCATCCCGGACAGGGAGGCGATGGCCTTCTGGGATATCGGTCCGAGAAGCTTCTCCGGGTTGACCCTCTGGGCGGGGTCGATGAACCTGGCCTTGTATCCCTCGGCCGCCAATAGCTGGACGATCTTCTCGCCCGCCTCCTTGAGCTTCTTGTTGCACATCTTGTAGGCCGAACGCATCTCCACGCTCGGCTTATCCAACGACGCCCTGGCCGCCTCCTTGGGGATCTCCACCGCGAACGTTACTGCGTAGGGGAACTCGAAGGTGGTGGCGTCACCGGCCAGCATTCCTTTCAAGGGGGACAGGTCCGCGAAGCCGACCAATCCGGAACCGGACTCCCGGGCGGCCGCTTCGATCTTCTTATAAAGGGGTTCCAAAGAACCAGAGGTAGTCATGGGCCAACGATGGGTTCAGCCCCATCATAAAGGTTATCCCTGAAAGAACGGAACGTCAGATGGTTTTTCTATCCAGATACGAA
The DNA here is from genome assembly GCA_964585915.1 of uncultured Methanomassiliicoccus sp. Taxonomy (GTDB): domain Archaea; phylum Thermoplasmatota; class Thermoplasmata; order Methanomassiliicoccales; family UBA472; genus UBA472. The sequence goes on along the minus strand of CAZPFU010000002.1, from coordinate 63,705 downwards.
CGGCCCAGGTCCGTCAGGCGGTATACGCGCCAGTTCTTGTTCTGGCGCCACATGATCAGTTTGGACTTCTCCAGGATGCTGAGGTGATACGACAGCTTGGAGTCCGTGAGGCCGGTCAGGTCCTTCAGCACGCAAGGGCACAGCTCGCTGGCTCCCAGCAGGTGGATGATCTGCAGACGAACAGGGTCGGACAACGCCTGATGGCGGTCCGCCAGCTCCTTGACGGAATCCTTTCCCGGAATCCGCGCGAGAAGCCCCTCGCGCCCGCCGGCCTCCCGAAGCCCATCCGCAACTTCCTTGGGTAAGGAACAGTTGCCTTCGCCAGACCAGCCATTGTCTTCGCCCGCCATGTTACCCGCTCACCGCTACCGAAAAGGGCGGCCTCGATTATTTTACCTTCGGTGTCCTCACTCCAGGAGGAGGAGCCCCACGGACACCAGGTCGAACCTGGTGACCTTTCCATACTCCATATCCTTGCACGGTATGGTGTCGATCTCCCAACCCACCTTCCTGGCGGTGGCGAACACGTCCATCCCCGCCGCCTCCATGCTCGGCCGCACCAGGTCCATGTGCCGGCATTTTCTGCGCAAGCTCTCATCAACGATACCATCGGTCTCCTCGGCCACGCAATGCTCGCAGTAGATGCACGGGTAGGCGCCGAAGCCGAAGGCCTTGTAAAAGCCGTCATAGAAGGCGGTCTTCTCCAGCATGTGCACGGTTCGGTTGACCAGAAGTATGAGGTCCCGGTACCAGGGATGGAAGTCCTCGGGTACGTCCTCGGGCCTGGCGCTCTCTCGACCGGGCATGCCGTCGAAGCGCAGGAGCAGGGCATGGTCAAACTCGGCCAGCATCCTTCTGGTCTCCTCGGGCGATGGGGCGTAAGGTGGACAGGTAAGATGCTTGGCGTAACCCTTGCAGCCGTAACGGCACTTGAAACGTACCCAATCGGCCACCACCACGTCGTGCGAGCTGAGCGCGGCCGACCTGGCGCCCTGGGAAGCGGCGAGGGCGGCCAGGCGTGAAAGTTCGTCCCGGGGGCTTAGCATCACCTCACCGTATGTGATGACTGATCTATCACCACTTCAAAGATGCGGACGGACGTTCCGCCCGTTCAGAAGATGTCCAGCACCTGGACGTATCGGTAGAGAAGGTATATGACCAGGGCGTAACCGGCGATCCGGATGGCGAACACCGCCATCTCCAGGTCGTCGAACAGTCCCAGCAGGACCATGAGGTGAGAGATGCCGAACAAGGCGAACACCATCGCCAGCATCAAAGGCAGGGTATGCTTGCTACGGCGGTATCCGAGTAGCCCAAGGGCTACGATGGCCAGGCACAGCAGGAGGTTCGCCAGGGTCACTAGGTCCGCTTCCATTTTCCCCATAATGTATGATGGCTCAGCCTATAATAATGCGACCCTCAAGGTTCCGCGCGCAGCGATTGACAGGCCGGGCAAAACACGGTCGTCCGTCCTCCGATCCGGATGACCTCCAGTTCGGCTTCGCAGCGGGGGCAGGGCGCCCTCTCCCTGCGGTCCCTCAATAAATATCCGTCCGGAAGTAGGGAGAAGTCCGTTCGCACGGAGATGGACGTCTCCAAGACCTCTCGGATGCGCATACCGAGGGCGGCCTTCTCTCTCGTTGAAAGCGAGTCGGTCCTGGTCGCCGGGTGCAGTCTTTCCTGGAACAGCGTCTCGTCAGCGTACAGATTGCCCACACCGGCGACGACCGACTGGTCCAGCAGGGTGGGCTTGATGGAGCTTTTTCGTCCCACCAGTCTACTTACGAATTCCTCATCGGAAACGGACAAAGCATCCGGGCCTAATCCCTTATTGGACACCAGATGTCCCACGCTAGGCACCCAACCGATCCGCCCGAATCGTCTGGGGTCGTCCAATATCATGACCCCACGGTCCATGACCAATCGCAACCTTTCATGAGGACTGTGCCGATCCGCATCGTCCTCGTAAGAGATGCTTCCGCTCATTCCCAGGTGTATGTGCAGCGCCCCGTCCCTAAAACAGATAAAGAGGTTCTTCCCATGCCTGGCAGTTCCCACGACCTCTTTTTCCTGCAGAACCCTCACCACGGCCTCAGGCGCCACCTCCTGCAGCATGCGGGGGTCCAGGACCTCTGTCGCCAAAACCCTGAGGTGAAGCATGCTGCCATTGACAAGCTTCCTGGCCATCTCAACCTCCGGCAGTTCGGGCACTGTAGGGGATGGGAACGGGCTAACATAAATACGCATCGGAATTAATATAACCAGGAAGGAATCATAGACATCACATGGCCCACGGAGGAGGGGGAATGGATCTTGATGTGTCTCCCACCCGACTGCCTTTCATCGTAAGGCTATCCGCGGTGCTTGCATCGATACCGGTCCTTCTCTACTTCGCTGAAGGTTGGGGGATGGCGCTGGTCATCGTCCTTTTCTATCTTTACGGCAGCATTCCCTACGCCACCCTGGTAAGCCGGAAGCTGGTCGGCAAGAGGATGGAGGAGGAGGGGTCCGGCAGCGTGGGGGTGGCCAACACCTACATGAACGCGGGCATGCTGGCGGGAAGCCTGACCGTGGCCGGGGAGGTCAGCAAAGGGCTCCTTCCGCTCCTGCTTTCCTACCTTTACTTCGACTATTCGATACTGGCGAGCGCGTTGTTCCTTTCCGCCTCCCTGCTCGGTACGAACTTCTCCGTCTACAACAAGTTGCTGGGCGGCATGGGCACCACCATGGTGCTGTGGTCCATGTTGGTCGTATCCCTCTTTAGCTTCTTGGGCATCATAGCCGTGCTCTTCGCTTCATACCTCTTGATCAAGGACACCTACTGGATGACGGTCGTGACGTACGCCAGCGGTCCGCTGGTGGTGTACTTCATCGACGGCCGCTTGCCACTGGTGGGGTTCGCCGTGTTCGGTGCGGCGGTCTACCTTCTCAAGTTCCGTCGGTCCATGGACGAGTTCGCCAGGTCCGAGAAGCTAAAGAAGGCCTGATCGTTCCACTACCAGTACCCTTCCACGGTAACCGTCTATCTCCAGCAGCATACCGTCCTCCAATCTCATAGCCCCTTGGACCGATACCACTGCCGGGATGCCGTACTCCCTGGCGATTATGGAGCTATGGGACAGCATTCCTCCCGATTCGGACACCACCGCCCCTGCCAGATGGAAGAAGGGGGTCCAGCCCACATCTGAATATGGGATGACTAATACCTCCCCGCGCACCAATCTCCTCATGTCCGCCAGCCCTCTCACCACTCGAGCCCTCCCTCTGTAGTATCCGCCGGAGCTGGGCGTCCCTTCAAGGACCTTCAAGGGTTCGTTGTGGACCGGCGGAGGGACCTCTCCGAAGATGACCGGGGGAAGATCTATGTCCGCAAACTCGCTCATCTCCCTTGCGCGTCGCTCAGCCAATCCGTCCCAGTCCCCCACGGTCCCCGTCAGTGCAGCCTTAAGTTCAGGCAGCTCCAGCATGAATACCCGATACCTATTGGCCAACATCCCCCTGGCCCGCAACTTCTCTCCCGCTTCCAGGAAATAGTTGCGGAACATGCTGTAGTGGCGGGTGTATGTCGATCCCATGCGTTCCCGGTAGGAACGGAACTTGGCCTCCCGGCGCTGCAGTCCGCCGAGAAGCGCTCCTCCCGCGCGTTCCACCTCCTGGCGCGCCTTGCCGTCCATCTTGCGGACGATCTCCAGTACCAGGTCAGGATCGTCCCTCCACGAGGGTACCGAGAAGTCATTACCGCTCTCGCTGTAATGCCCGAAATCATCCAGAAACCTTTCGAACGCCAACTGGAACTCCTTGGCCGAAGTTGTATCGGACGTCATCGCATCCTCCGCACCGGCCGCGTCCATGAGCCGCTTCAGTTCCAGCAGGCGGCTCTCCGGGAATCCGCCTTCTCCCTCGGTGCACAGGCTCAGGGTCTGCCAGTCCAAGCCCTTCTTGGCAAGGTATTTCTGCCAGATCCTGGTGGCCATGCTGGAGCTCATTATGCAGAGCATCATGTAGTAGGCCGATTCCTCGGCCGATATCAGCAGGGTCTCGGCCCGCTCCATGAGCTCTGCGTCGCTCAAGCGTCCCAGGTCCTCCGAGGAACGCCAACGATGTTCGTTCCTCAGACGCTCGATGACCCCGTCAACCTCCTGGAACCATCGGCGCTTGGACCACAGGAACGGAACGAAGCGCCAAGTCGCTATCATGAGCTCGGGCGTGGGCCTCATCTTCATGCCCCCGCCCCGCATGAGGACCATCCTTTCCAGGAGGTCATCGGGGAGGCCCATGGCCTCCCAGACCTTGGCGAACTCCCCCATGTTGAAGTAGGCCCGATAATAGAAGCTCTTGGCCAGTCGTTCCGCGGAAAGCCCCCTTCCGCCGATGAGCTCGCCGAGCAGACGCACCCAGGCCTTGCTGTTGATGGGAACGTTGACAGACCACACCAGCGGCTTGATCATTCCCGGGAGGAACTCCTTGGAGAAGGAATTGGTGTACCGATCCAGGCTGGACAGTCCGGTGAGGTCCCTCATCTGGACCCAGTGCAACCTTTCGCCATCATAGACCCATTCCAGGTCCAGGTCCTTGCCCATCCTTCTCCTCAGCCGGAAGGTGGTCTGGACCACCTGCTTCAGGACCTTACTGTCCAGTTCATCGCCCCCGGAAAGCTTGACCTGGTCCGCGGTCACCTCATAACGCCAGGGGGTGATACCGTCCTGGACCAGTCTGCTCCCCTCCCCCTTGACCGCCTCAACCACGGCAACCCTCCTTCCGCTCAAAGGGTCGCAGCTGAAGGACACGCCCGACACTTCCGGGCGCACCATCTCCTGGACGAGCACGCCCATCCTCACCGGTGCCAATGAATAACCCTTCAACGCAGGGTCTTTTAGGGATAGCCAGACCTTTTCCACCGCTTTACCCAGCTCTTCTCCAGGAACGTTCATCACCGACAGGAACTGACCGGCGAAGGACCGCTTGCTCTCATCCTCCCGTTCCGCGGAGGAACGTACCGCGTAAACGGCATTAGAGGTCTTGAGCCTCCGCAACCCCTTGTCCAAGACCTTCAATGCGCTTGAGCGGTCTTGGAAATACAGATCACCCAACCAGAATGGGATAGCCCAGCTTCTAGGGACCCGCATACCGTGTTGCATCATAAGTTGCGTGTTCAACGCTTTGTTCCCCACGTCAACCAGGGCTGAACGCGGACGGATCGGTATCAGCGGGTCCTTTTCGTCAAGCCGGGCCATTGCTGAATTCTATTCGAGCATGGCGTTCATAATGATTTTGGGTCGTCGTTTCGCTATCCACAGTGATTCATCACAGGGAAAAAGCGTTATTCGAACGCCCGCTCCTGAGATCGATGTTCGGGTAAGGCCTGAAGAGATGGTCACAAGTGTCCGCTCCCGTTTAGTAAAGTGCTCAGCCTTAGCAGTTCCAAGGAACAAATGGAGTGTGATGATTCAATGAGCGAGAACGAGTGGGCCTGCGGAGACTGCAGGGATTGGAGATCGGTCAAGGGAATGAGCTGGCGCGTAACCGCGAGCGCGGTTTCAGCACTGGGATGGTTCGGTTTCGTTATCGCCTGGCTGTTCTTCCTGGCCGGCGATTACAGCATACTGCAGAACATCGCGGTGCTGATGCTTTCCGTGGTGGCCCTGGCGATCATCAACGTTTCGGTATGGCTGAGCTTCGCCCAGAGCATGGGAGAGCTCAAGGACCTCAGCTGCGAGACGGGGAGGCACGGCATGGCCAAGGGCGCCCTGGCGCTGATCTGGCTGGTGGCGATGGGCGTCTGGCTCTTCTGGTACGCCGGAGACTACAGTCTCTACCAGAACCTGGCGGTGCTACTGCTCTCCATCGTGCCGGTGGCGGCCGTGAGCATGCTACTGAAGTGACCTACCACATCAGCGGCATCGGGGGTTCTGCGGCCGCTTTTTCCAGAACCTCCTTCAACTTTTCTTTTGATGGGACACCGCCGAACAGCGTCAATTTCTCATTGACGAAGAGCGCCGGCGCCACGGCCGGACCGTACTTGGCATAAAGGGGCTGTATGGCCCCGACAAAGAAGTAGGTCAGGCTCATACGGGCCTCGGTGGCCGAGACCAGGTCGATGTCCGCCTCTATTCCGCTCTCCTCCATGATCTGCCTGATCAGCTCGATGTACTTCTTGTCGTACGCCGCCGTCTGCGGTTGACAGCATGCGGCCGAGAAGACGGTAAGTTTGAGCCTAGTCCCCATACAGTGCCCTCCCCACCTTCCTCAGCATCTCCATCCCGTAGATGTCGGTGTCGAACAGCGGTACCTCCTTGGACGGAATGCCATTGAAGCGTTCGGAGATCTCCTTCAGATAGCGGTCCTGGGTGGCCCTTCTCCTCTCCAGGAACCAGTTTCCCTTGAGCACTTCGATGGGAATGACCTCGTTGATGATCAGTGATTTTACCTTTATCCCGAACCCGCCCAGGTCCTCTATGGCCCTGGCCGTCTCCTCGATGGGGAGCTTCTCCGGCAGGAGCACCAGATTGAAGGCGGATATGCTCTCGTCCGAAAGTCCGCGCACGGACTTGTCGTATCGCGCCTTTTCGGCCTCTAGGTCGGCCACCATGTTCTCGTCGTAGACGAATCCGAGCACTTCCGAAAGCTCGCGGCGGTTCTTTATCTGGTTTGCTATGTACCCGGACCAGTCGAAGGGCATGGACAGCTCGCGCAAAGTGTGCCCGGTCGGAGCGGTATCGAAGACCACCTTGTCATGCTCGGTGTCCTCAAAGTAACTGACGAACTGGTCGAAGGCGGCTATCTCCTCAGTGCACGGGGTGGAAAGGAGCTCGGAGCCGAACATTGATGAAAATCCCTCCATCATCCCCTCCAGTCTGGTCTGGAACACGCCCATGGCCTTCTTGGGGTTGATGTTCAGGCCGCAGAGGTTGCGTTCGATGCCGATCTTGGTTATGTCCGTGGCGCTGATCTCCTGACCGTAGATGGCTGAGAGGGAAACGGTCGGATCGGTGGCCACGATCAGGGTCTTATAGCCGTGGTCGGAAAGCCAGGTGGCGGTCGTAGCCGCCATGGTGGTCTTCCCTACCCCGCCCTTCCCTCCGAAGAACAGGAACTTTCGTTTCTCGATGATCTCTCTCATGTCCTCTTGGGTCATTTGAATCGTCCTGAATAAGGCCTGAGCCTAGATATTGTTATCCTCGTTTCGACCTCATTCGGAAACGCGTAGAAAATCGACAGATAACGATTAATAGTCTCCAAGAATATTTTTCATAGGAGGTTTCCTTGGACAACACTGCAGAGGACGATCCGCGTTATGCAAAGTTGCGCAAGTTCAACGCCGCCATGGGATTATTTCATTTCGTCCAGGCGGTATTGATGGTCCTGGTCAGCAACTCCGTTTCGTTGCCGATCAAGTCCAATTTCCTATACTACGACGAAGTGGCCCAGACCATCTCCACCAGGACCGAGGTGCTGTTCGAGCTCCCTATAGGGCTGGCGGTGGCGGCCTTCCTGTTCATGTCCGCCTTCGCTCACTGGGCCGTGGCGTCACCTTGGCTGTATCCGTGGTACGTGCGAAACCTGAAGAGGAACATCAACTACGCCCGGTGGATCGAGTACTCCTTCAGCGCCTCCTGGATGCTTGTGATAATCGCCCTGCTGGTGGGGATATTCAATTTCGGAACCCTGCTTCTGATATTCGTGGCCAGCATGGTGATGAACCTCTGCGGGATGCTCATGGAGATGAGGAACCAGGACCGGAAGGAGGTGGACTGGGCGCCCTTCTACGTAGGCTGCATCGCAGGTCTGGTGCCATGGGCGGTCATAATCGTCTATTTCGTGGGGGCGATCGCTCCGTTCTCCGACACCATCCCGTCCTTCGTCTATCTGATCATCGTGTCCCTGTTCATCACCTTCAACGTGTTCCCTCTGAACATGATCTTCCAATACCGCAAGAAGGGAAAATGGGCGGACTATCTGGTCGGTGAGAGGGGATACATCGTGCTGTCGCTGTTCGCCAAGAGCATATTGGCCTGGCAGGTCTGGTCAGGGACCCTCAGAGGCTGATCGACCGGGCGCACGGTCCTTCCCTCACCATCGCGGGCGAGAACGAACGCATCACTGAAGGTCCTATCATTTTCATTAGCCAGATATAAATAAGAAAACATAAAATAATTTATAGGGGAACGTTCCATCTAATTTACCAGGTTTTTCCATGGAAGATGCCAATGCAGATGAGATCAAGTTCAAAAAACTAAGGCGGTTCAACCTGATAATGGGGTTCTTCCACTTCATTCAGGCCGCCATAATGCTGGCGATCGCGAACTACGATGTGCAGATGAGGTTCACCACCTCCTACATCGACGCCTCCGGCGGATTCCCGCCCACTGGACCTGGTTCCGCTGAACTGTTCTTCAGCGTGCCATTGGGCCCCATGGTGGCCATTTTCCTGCTGATGTCGGCCATCGCCCACTTCTCGGTGTCCACCTTCGGTTACAAGTGGTACGTGGAGAACCTGAAGCAGAACATGAACAAGGCCCGCTGGTTCGAGTACGCGGTCTCCTCCTCGTTCATGCTGGTCGTCATAGCCTGGCTGTGCGGCATGTTCGACTTCGTCTCCATAATGCTGCTGTTCTCCCTGAACGCCTGCATGAACCTGTTCGGCTACATGATGGAGGCGCACAACCAGAACACCAAGAAGACGGACTGGACTTCCTTCATATTCGGCTGCTTCGCCGGCCTGATCCCCTGGATCGCGCTCTTCATGTACTTCACCGGAGTGCGTGGCGGAAGCCCACCAGGCTTCGTGTACGGCATCATGATCTCGATCGCGTTCTTCTTTAACGTGTTCGCCATCAACATGGTGCTGCAGTACAAGAAGGTCGGAAAGTGGAAGGACTACCTCTACGGGGAGAGGTTCTACATCATCCTGAGCCTGGTGGCCAAGACCGCCCTGGCCTGGCAGGTTTTCTCCGGGACCATGGTCAGCTAGACCAAAACCCCTTTCTTATCCTATTTTTCCGCAAGGTACCTAGATATCGGCGAATGCTGAACAAGCTTTCCGTCGAGGAGCACCGAGACCGCTCCGTGGCCACCGCACACCAGGCATTTCCGTCCGTCCATCCGCGCGTTCTCTTCCCCCTGTATCAGACGCAGCAGCGCCTTACGCTCCTTGGAGGCCTTGACGCTGTCGACGTTCACCGAGGTCATCAGGTTCTTGGCCAAGGTGGCGAAGTCCTTCCTTTCCTCGGTCAGGCTGTCGAAGTTGATCAGGCTGTCCCCGGTGAACAGGACCAGCTCATCCGGCAAAAAGTAGAAAACCTGCCCGGTGGTGTGCCCTCCGAACCCCTCCAGCACCTCGCACTTCATCCCAGCCAAATCCAAAGCTGCCAATACTGGAAAGTCCCCCCGGCTGCCCTGGCCTCCCGCCGGATAGACCTCCGGACGTTCGGCCACCGTGAAGCCTGAGAAGAGATTGATGAGCTTGGTGTAGACCTCGGCCAACACTGATCCCTCGCTTCCGGAGCCGTACGCCCGGTTGGAGGTCTTTATCATCTCCAAGGTGTCCGGGTGCATACGGACGACGGCGTCGATGAGCCCGATGGAACCGGAGTGGTCGGCGTCACCATGGGTGATAAGGACGTCCCGCACCATGCCCATCCCGCCCCAGCCCTCCCTCTCCATCAGCCTGTCCAGGTCACGGAAGTAGATACCGAACCCGGTGTCCACCATGCTGACCTCCGCGCCGTTCCGCAGAAGGTAGCAGTTGCCCCCGCAGGGCAGCTGGACGCAGAGCAGGTCCGCCTTGCCCAGTCGAATTAACTGAAGGTCGGCGTAGAACCCTTTCCCGGTGGTCTCCCTTAGCCCCCTTCCGCTGCGAAGCACGTCCGAGAAGGCCTGTTTGGGATCGCTTCCCAGGTTCATGAGCTCCTGGGCCACGTGGTTGATGTCCGAGAGCAGTCTTAGCAGGAAGGCGTCCTCGGCCTCGCCTATCAGCGCGCGGAGCTCCTGGGCGAAGCGGATGTAGAAGACCGTGTCGTCAAGATGCTGGCCGGTCGTATCGTACTCCAAGATCTCCAGCGGATAGACGGGCTTCAGTTCCTCCAGCAGCCGGTCCACCGCTCCCGCCTCCTCCACCGTCAGAGACACCGTCAAACGTTCCGGGTGCTTTCCCCGGTCATCGAAATCAAGAAAATCGATGTTGCACCTGGCCGCGGTGGTGTGGTTCAGGAAATCGAACAACGCGCCGCTGCGGTTAGGCAGCACGACATTGAACTTGAGGAAGCTGGGCACGTTCATCTTGCCCTGAAGATAGCCGATGGCCTGAAGCTCGGAGCGCATGGCCTGGTATTCCTCCTCGCTGCAACGGGCCTCGAAGAAGACGGTGTAAGGATCGATGCGCTTATCGTACTGGATGCGGTCTATGTTCCCTCCGTGCCGCTTGACGATCTCCGCCGCCCGGTGCAACGCTCCAGGCTCGTCAGGCATCTTGGCCACGAAGTAGTGCCTCTGCATCATCAGGAATGATGCCCCTAAAAACCTTATAACTTAGGTTCCCACCAGAGGCCGCGGGTCACTTCATCTTGGCGGCCATGCTGACCGCCACCTTGAGCTGGTTCAGCATGCACGGCTCTACGTAGTACCCTTTCATGGTCCTCAGCTCTCCGTACATGTCCTCCGGGGATCTGCCGATAAGCTCCTTGACGGACCTGATGCCCAGCATGTAAAGAGGTTCGGCCACCTTTTCGCCGACCACCGGAATGGCCCGCAGCTCCTTCAGCACCGACTCTCTATCGTCGTTCTCCATCACCATATGCATGGCAGCCTGGAGGATATAATCGTTATCAAGGCATCACGGGCGAAGCTGGCTGGCCTTGCGGATGATCCCGCGCACGGATTCGGTGACCTGCCCATCGTCGAGCATACCGATCAGCAGGTAGCTGAAGGTAAAGGCGAAGTAGGGGGCCAGGTATATCCAGTCGAACGGGACCGCCACTATGAGGATGACCAACGCGAAGTCGCTGAAAGGCCGGTAGTGCAGGAAGTACTCGACCGCCCTTCCCAGGTCGCGACCGTGGGCGAAACCGTCCGCAAGCTCATCCACCGCCCCGGCGATGAGAAACACCGCCAAAGGCATCAGCATTATGTCCACTCCCCAGATGAACCCCGCCACCAGGAAGGTCAAGAGACCGATGAGGGTCCCGGCCAGGAAGCTCCAGTTATCGATCTTCTTGGTCACCACCAAGCTGATGAGCATGGCCAGATAGAATGCGGTGGAGAACCCGCCGTCCAATACCATGACCCCTCCCATGAGCAGACCGGAGAGCACTGCCAGAAGCTTGGCGATCTTGATCGAGCCGATGTTCTCGTCATAGGCTTGGTCTATGTACTTGATGGCCCCGCCGAGGAAGGCGTAGGAAGCTACCAGAACAGCAATGCGGAGGGGAACGTCCCCCACTACGGCTAATGTCTCGAGCGTATGAATACTCTCCCGATCGTTGCCTGTCTTGCCTTGGCATCAGAGGGGTCTTGTTTTATAAGCGTTGCGCTAAAGAAGAGTGCCCCGAACCCATTATAACGACAAATGACGATATTTTACTTCGATAACTGGCCTGAGGTCGACTCAATGTCGTTCGCCCGTCAGCAATCGTCGAATAACCCCCTCGCCCCGAGATCATGGTTAACGGCGTATAAGTTGGATTTTAGACAAATAATAATTTAACACTGATAATTGGTATCTGGGACTCAAAAAGTACTTATATACTACAAATGTATCAAAATCCCCAGTCCCAGTGGGGATCGGAGGTGGTTTACCGATGGCAAAGAAACCGGAGAAGAAGGCGGAGCCCAAGAAGAAGAAGTAAGTTCTTCTGATCTTCACCGATCTTTTTCCATGCCAGGACGGATCGCCCTGGCGTCCTTTCCATTTATTTTTTATTATTAAATAATGGTTCTGGCATCTTCGTGCGTATATGAAATGGCGCTCCCACATCTCCATAGGCAAGGCCATCGCCGACCGGCTTGACCTCCCGCCGGGGGAACGCAAGGCCTTTCTGGACGGGATCGTGGAACCGGACCGCCACAAGGAGCGGGTGAACGGTCCCGGTTATTCTTATCGGGTGAGCCATCACCGGCCACGTCGCAGAGTGGTCATGCTGCACATATGGATGGCCAGGAGGGCGTTCCTCAGGAACAACAACTACCTGGGCTACCGTCATCTGGGAATGGCACTGCACTACCTTCAGGACAAGTCCACCTCCAAAGGGTTCCTGGGCATGTCGCACGATCGGCGGGAGGAGACCCTAGCCGAACTTGACGTTCCGGAGGAGGCCATCGACCGAGGCTTCAGGAAATACCTGTCGTCCCCGGAGTTCGTCTCCAGGTCCCTGCAGCTGACCAAACCAATAAAGGACGCCCATATGATCATGGCCCAGGCCTCCTTCCGGTCGGCGGCGGTGGCCGCCGCGGTCATCGATGTCCGGAGGCCGTCCGGACTGGAACAGAGGCTAAGGTCGCTTCACCGAAGCCATCTACTGGTGCACGTCCCTATCGCCATCGGGTCCATGGCCATCGGAACCTCGCTCTCCCTGGCCTGGTGGAACGCGATACCGTTGGCCACGGCGATAGTAATCTCCTTGATCGTGCTGATCAGGGACCGGCCTTATCGCCAGCTCAACCGGGTGGCCTCTTGGTACGGCCTGAAGAGGCATTAAGGACGTACAACACCTTATCACCAGGCGATGTTCGAGATCGTTCCCGGCCACCAGAACCGATGGCGGACCCTGCGCGAGAGCGAAGGCCGGGGTCCGGTGGTCTACTGGATGAGCAGGGACCAGCGGCTGCGGGACAACTGGGCGCTGTACCACGCCTGGGCCAGGGCCAGGGAGGACGGACGCCCTCTGGGCATAATGTTCTGCCTGGCACCCGGGTTTCTGGGAGCGAGCCCGCGCCACTACCGTTTCATGATGGAGGGACTGAAGGAGACCATCGGAGCGGCGGAAAGGCTGGGGTTCCCCTTCTTCCTGTTGGAGGGCGACCCGTCCGTGGAGGCCCCCAGATTCCTTAGGGAATGGAAGGTCTCCCTGACGATCACCGATTTCGACCCCCTGCGCCAGAAGGCCGATTGGAGGGCCGCGGCCATGGAAGGGTGCAACAGCGGCTTCGAGGAGGTGGACGCCCACAACATCGTGCCCTGCTGGGCGGCCTCACCAAAACAGGAGTTCGCTGCCGCCACCTTCCGACCCAAAATGAAGCGCCATCTGCCCGACCGCTTGGAGCACCTTCCCCCCTCACCATCCAGAGCGATGGATTGGCCCGGAGAGGTGAGCGGGGAACGTTCCAAAGCGCTTCAAAGATACGATGCCCTCGCTGATGGTCGGTGGAAGGGCGGACCATCCCAGGCCTGGCAGGCTTTAAACGATTTCATCAGGGAACGTTTGTCCGGTTACGGTGAGAAGAGGAACGACCCCAATCTGAACTGGACATCCTGGTTGTCCCCGTACTTGCACTTCGGCATGATATCCGCGCAGAGGGTGGCCTTGACGGTGAGGGCCGCCGAGGCCCCCCAGGCCGACAAGGACGCCTTCCTGGAGGAACTCGTAGTTCGCCGGGAACTGTCCGATAACTTTTGCCACTACAACCGCAAGTACGACTCGGCGGAGGGTTTTCCGGCCTGGGCTCGGGCGACCCTGCGGGAACATCTGGGCGACCGCCGTGATTATCTATACACCGAGAACGAGCTGGAACATGCCAAGACCCACGATCGACTATGGAACGCGGCGCAGGTCCAGATGACCATCGAAGGCAAGATGCACGGCTGGCTGCGCATGTACTGGGCCAAGAAGGTGCTGGAGTGGACCGAGACCCCGGCGGAGGCTTTGCGCATAGTGAACTCGCTGAACGACCGCTACGAGATGGACGGCCGCGATCCCAACGGATACGTCGGGGCGGCCTGGAGCATCGGGGGCGTTCACGACCGGGCCTGGACCGAACGGAAGATATTCGGAAAGGTGCGCTACATGAATTTGAACGGCGCTTATCGCAAGTTCGACGTGGACCGTTTCATCTCTAGCTATCTCGTTGGAGATCGATGACCTTTCCCTTTTCAGGGAGAATGGTGGGGGCGGGGCAAAGATCGGCAAACTCCCGGGGATGGGCGCAGTGCACCGGCACGACGAATTCCGGAGAGATGGTGCTTACCAGCTTCCAGATGTTTTCAGGGGCCAGATGCCCCGAGCTATGGAAGCCCTCCTCGAAGTCCAGCTCGCCGTCCACCATGGTCAGACCGCGGCACCTTAACCCGAATAGGTCTATCCAGTTCATCAGCTTCTGCAGGTTGTCGGTCTGCTTGAGGTCATAGGCTTCGCTGTTGGAGTAGATATAGGTCCCCTCCTTCCAATCCAGGTCCAGCAGCTTGGTCATGTCCCAGAAGGAGAAGCAAAGCATGTACTCGTCCGGCTCGGTGGCGATGTCGTCCGGATCGGCCACGTTCCATCCCTGCTCTCGGAGTTCATCCACCGCGTCCAGGTCCTTGTCCGCCAGGGACCGGTACACCCATAGTCCGTCCCTGCGCACATTACCGTCGACCTTGGAAACGCTGTCCAGGAATGCCACGTCCTTGTACGTCACCACCATCCTCTTTCCCGCACTCCGGGCTATATCGATGAACGCATCCAGGCGCTCGAAGTTATTGGTCGAGAAGTCCGCGATGGTCAACCCTCTTGCTTCCTCCACCGCGGCCCGGCAGTTCTCTTTCACCAGGGCCTCGGTCATCTCCCTCTCCGGCGGCTTCCTTCCCAGCCGGGTGCCCTCCACGATCAGCACCTTAGGACTAAGTTCCCTGGCAGAGGAGGCGAAATCACGTGTGGAATGACCGTTCGCCCCGTGCATCCTGAGGTCCCCCGTATAAACGATCCAGTCCCCCTCTCTGCGCAGGGCGAAGGCGGTCGCCCCATAGACCGAGTGGTCCACTGGAAACGCTCTGTACTCTATTCCCGCGATCTCCCCTTCCCCCTCTTTCACACTGCAGGCCGAACCTTTCTTCCAACCGAGGCCCTCGACCGCCCCTCCGGTCAGCACCCAATCTCGTCCGCACACAATCTTATCATCCCCGCGTGGGGAGATCAAGACCCTCGGTTCGCCGACCTTGGATCTCCTGGCCACATGGTCGAAGAGCTCCGCCGGTGATCCCGCCCTGCCCATTTCCCCGTAGGCTCGCAGGATGGCATAGGTCATAGGACTGGAAACGACTGGGATCTTCTCCTTAAGGAACCCGATGCTCCCGTAATGGTCAGAATGGGCGTGGGAGAGGAAGAGCGCGTCCACCCGAATCGGTGCCATGTCCGAAGGGGAGAGGTCCACCGGGTAGAGGTCATCCCGGTAGCAGTCCAGGGCCGGGAGCAATCCGAGCTTCATATGGTCCCTCAGCCCCCGGCCAGTGCGCGGCTTCAGATACTCGGTACAATACTTTCCTGCCACATCGAACGATTCGCCGAAGTCCAGGAACGCCGCTCGGTCGCCAAGGTCCACATGTATCTTGTTTCCTCCGATGACCCCCGCGCCTCCGTAGACAGTAATCTTCATGGGAACGCACTTCGAACGTGCTGGCAGGATTTATCGGTATCTCCGGCCCATCGGCGCCTCTTGCCCTAAAAAACGAATATACGACGAGCGTATTGGGGCTCATGGCAGCCATGACCTTCGCCCAGAAGGTGCTAACAAGGGCCAGTGGGAAGGAAGCGCATCCAGGGGACATCGTGTCGGCCAAGATCGACCTGGCCATGTCCCATGAGAACGCCGCCCTGGTGCTGCGCTCCTTCAAGGAGATCGGGGCTAAGGAGGTCTGGGACCCGGAGAAGATCGTGCTGCTCTTCGATCACCGCATCCCGGCCAACACAACCAAGGCCGCGGAAGGCCACCAGTCCGTTCGGAGGTTCGTGAGGGCGGAAGGACTGCCTAACTTCTACGACCTGCGGGAAGGCATCTGCCATCAGGTGTTACCGGAAAAAGGCCACGTGCTCCCGGGAATGCTGATCGTCGGCACCGATTCGCACACCACGACCTACGGGGCGTTGGGGGCGTTCTCCACTGGGATAGGCGCTACGGAGATGGCCGCTGTATGGGCCACCGGCGAGCTGTGGATGAAGGTGCCGAGGACGTTCCGATTCAATCTGACCGGGAAGCTGGACGAGCCGGTCTCCGCCAAGGATGTCATCCTGCATCTGATCGGGAAGATGGGAGCGGACGGGTGCGATTACCGCTGCACGGAGTTCGTCGGCCCGGTGATGGACGCCATGTCCGTGTCCGGCCGCATGACCATTTGCAATATGAGCATGGAGATGGGCGCCAAGGCCGGCGTCGCCTTCCCCGACGATAGGACAAGGGATTATCTGAAGGGGCGTACGTCAAAGGAATGGGAGCCCGTGCTCTCGGACAAGGACGCGGAGGTCGAGAAGATATTCGACATGGACCTCACTGGGCTCTCGCCGCAGGTGGCCTATCCACATTCCGTGGACAACGTGAAACCGGTGGAGGAGATGGCCGGCATTCCGGTCGATCAGGCCGTGATCGGGTCCTGCACCAACGGCCGAGCGGAGGACCTGCTGGCCGCGGAGCGGATATTGCACGGGCGCCATATACCGGACAGCGTGCGTCTGATAGTCGTTCCCGCTTCTCGCGAGGTTTACCTCTGGGCGGCGGATTCCGGGATACTTGCATCGCTGGTTAGGTCCGGGGCCATAGTCACGAACCCGGGCTGCGGACCGTGCCTGGGGGCGCACCAGGGCCTTCTCGCACCTGGTGAGAGGTGCATAGCCACAACCAACCGCAACTTCCGCGGACGGATGGGCTCTCCGGAATCGGAGGTCTATCTGGCCTCGCCGGCCACCGTGGCCGCTTCAGCCCTCAAGGGGCAGATCGCCGATCCCCGGGAGGTGAGGACATGAAGGGCAAGGTCTGGAAGTACGGAGATCACGTCAACACCGACGTGATCATTCCCGGACGTTATCTGGACGATTATGACTTCAAGAACATGGCCAAGCATGCCATGGAAGATATTGACCCCAAGTTCTCCAAGGACGTCGCGTACGGGGATATAATCGTCGCCGGGCGCAACTTCGGCTGCGGCTCCAGCCGTGAGCAGGCGCCCCTAGCCCTTAAGCACGCCGGCGTGGGTGCGGTCGTGGCCATCAGTTTCGCCCGCATTTTCTATAGGAACGCCATCAACATCGGCCTGCCAGTGATAGAATTTGACGCCACCGGGATGTTCGAGAAAGGGGACGTGGCGCTGATCAACCTGGAGAAAGGAGTGATAGTCAACGAGACCAGCGGCCGCACCGGCAGGTTCGAGCCGCTGCCCGCCTTCCTGTTGGAGATATTGAAGGAGGGCGGTTTGGTGCCTCACGCCGCCAAGAGGTTCCGCTAGGGCAAGGTATATAAAGGGGCAACGTTTGGGTGGGGACAAGGACGTTCCAGAACTGCCCCCAAAACCCGCAAAAAGGTAGTCTGGCATGCCCCGTGCAGGTCGTGAAAAAATTTATAAGCCCCTCGCTAATATGGGGACACTCCCCCTTATGGTGAATTCATGAAGTATACTAGATTTGAGAAGGCGCGCATAATCGGTGCCAGGGCACTGCAGATATCCCTAGGCGCGCCTGTGCTTCTCGAGATCCCCGAAGGGATGATAGATCCGATCACCATCTCTCAGTTGGAGTTCGACAAGGGAATTATCCCGATAACTGTAAAGCGCGACATATGAGGTTATTGAAATGAGCGACGAGTCCAAGACCGAGCTTCTCGTACCGGAGGACATCTACCTGACCTCCGGCGTCCACATTGGCACCCAGCAGAAGAGTGCTGACATGAAGGATTTCATCTTCAAGGTCAGGACCGACGGCCTTTACGTCATGGACGTAAAGCAGACCGACGTCCGCATCAGGGCTGCTGCCAAGTTCCTTTCCCGCTTCAAGGCCGACCGGATACTGGTGGTGTCCGCCAGGCAGTATGGACAGAAGCCGGTCAGGGTAATGTCCAAGGCCATCGGGGCTATGTACTTCGAGGAGAGGCTCATACCCGGCTCCTTGACCAACCCGGTCCTGAACCGCTTCATCGAGCCCGACGTCATCGTGGTCACCGACCCTGCCGCCGACCAGCAGGCGGTCGCGGAAGCCCTCAACGTGGGCATACCGATCGTCGCCCTGTGCGACGCCAACAACGAGACGAGGAACGTGGACCTGGTCATCCCGACCAACAACAAGGGCCGCCGCTCCCTGGCCTGTGTCTACTGGCTGCTCACCCGCGAGATCCTTAAGGAGCAGGGCAAGCTGACCAGGGACGAGGACTTCAAGCTGAGCATCGACGACTTCGAAGCCAGCCTTTAAACCCCAACCCTTTTAACCCCCTTTCCCTTATTTTCTTATATGGTACGCCGGGCGGCCGTCGCCGGTCAGTTCTACTCTTCATCAAAAAGCGCCCTGATCAAGGAGCTGGAGCGTTGCTTCCTGTCGCCCCTGGGCCCTGGAAAGCTGCCTGAGGTGGCCAAGGACGGGCCGAGGAGGATCGCCGGGGCGGTGGTCCCGCACGCCGGCCTGGTGTTCTCCGGGCCGGTCGCTGCGCATGTCTACGCGGAGATGGCCGCCGACGGGATGCCGGAAACGGTGGTGATCATAGGCCCCAATCACACCGGCTACGGCAGAGCGGTATCGGCAAGCAGCGAAGACTTCGAGACGCCCCTGGGGGTGGTCAGGTCGGACCGGGACATCGTTTCCCGTCTCAAGGGCGTGGTGGAGATCGATCGCGCCGCCCACCTTTATGAGCACAGCCTGGAGGTGCAATTGCCCTTCCTGCAGTATCTGGACCCCGATGTGAAGGTGGTGCCCATCATCATGGGGCGCCAGGACATCATCATGGCCAGGGAGACGGCCAAGGTGCTGCGGGAGGCCTGCGCCGGCAAGGACGTGGTGTTCCTGGCGTCATCCGACTTCTCCCATTATCTCCCGGCCGAAGCGGCCAGGGAGAGGGACGAATTGGTACTGGATCGCATCCTGCGCCTGGACGCGGAAGGCGTGGTCGAGGTCGTCGAAAGGAACGACATAAGCATGTGCGGCTACGGGCCGGTGGCGACCATGATCATGGCCTGCGGGGGAAACAAGGCAAAACTCCTTCATTACGGCAATTCAGGCGACGTCAGGCCGATGGGGGACGTGGTCGGATACGCCGCGGCGGTAGTGGAACGATGACCGTACCTTCGATGTTATAAATATATACGAAAGGGCATATACGCATGAGCCCCCCAGAGGGGGCCTTTCGAAGGGAGAGATTCACATGGACGGAACCAAGACGTGTCCTTACTGCGGGAAGTTGGCCAACGCCGACGCCCAGTTCTGTCAGGGCTGCGGAAGGAGCATCAGCTCCCCGCCCCAGTACTCTGAGCAACCGCCTCAGCAGTACCAGCAGCCGCCGCAGAATTATCAGCAGCCACCTCAACAGTACAACCAGCCCCCCCAGCAGGGTGGGTGGCAGCAGCCTGCGCCCGCCTATGGGGCGCCGGCCTACGGAGCACCTGCTCAGCCCTACGGTCAATCGTACGGCGGGGCCAAAGGCCAGATCGCCGGAGCGATCCAGAACCGCGGCATGACCGACGACATCATGAGCGGAATCTGGATATTGTGGCCGGTCCTGGCCGTCATAGTGGGAGTGGTGCTGATCATCGCATTGACCATTCTCATCGGCTTGATCGGGCTGGTCATAGGGGCGATCATCACCCTGGTGCTCTACTGCATCCTGAACTACAAGCTGCTGAAGCGGATGGACGAGCACCGCAAGCGTGAGATGGCATTGCGCATGGCCATCATATCATACCTAAAGGAGAAGGGAGCCGAGACCCAGAGGGCTCAGCTCATCGCGAACGAGATATCCGCCCTGGAGAGCATCAACCAGGAGGCGATGTACAAGGAGAAGGAGAGGACCCCGGTCCTATGGACCATCCTCAGCCTGCTGCCGATAGTCAACCTGGTCGTCATGTACTTCCTGGCCGAGTTCCCGTTCGACCACGACAAGCGGTGGCATGCGTTCACCCAGTACACCCAGGCCGCCTGCCAGAAGTTAGGCATCAACATCATGACCCCCTCCTGGAGCACCATCAAGGAGAGGCCGAACGTCCTGTTGTTGATCCTGACCCTGCTCTTCAGCGTCGTGGCCTTCGTCTGGTACTACTTCATCATCAAGGACCTCAACGATCACTTCACCGCGCAGTGGCAGTTCGAGGACCAGCTGATGGCGCAGCTCCGGTGAAGAAAATAAAAAAGGTTTGGGAAAGAAACCTCTTCCCCGTTTTCTTATATTTTTCTCATCCTGCCGAGCACAGGTTCGTAGACGAACCCCTTGTCCAAGAGCGAGTTGGCAATGGAGTCCATCTCCTCGCGCTCGATCCCCTGGGACCTGGCCTTCTGCACCACTTCGTCCCAAGCCGCGCCTTTTCCCGAATCAAGGCTTTCGATCATGGAGAGCACCAGCGCTTCCTTGTCCACGTCGTCCTGCTCCTCCTCGACCTCGATCTCCTCGGCAACGGCCGATTCCAGAGGCACATCCGGACCGGTATGGTACTCCGGCAGCAGGAACTTCAGCGCATCTGACACCATTCCTTTGTAGCGGGAGATGTCCTCCTGATGATAGTGCGCCAGGCTGTGCACGGTGCCTTCGGCCAGAGGCCGGGAGAACCCGATCTGCATGAGCTTTTCCACCGTAGGTTCGGCCAGCTTCATAGCCTCCTCCATGGCCGAAATGCGGTCCAGGGTGGCCTTGCAGGTCTCCAGCACCCAGCCGTCACGGACTGGCGCCTCTACCTTCCCTACTCTTTCCGGGCGTATCGATACGTACATCTTGCCCTCCTCCGGCGAGTAGGTACGGAACTTGCCGACCACCGCCACGAAGCAGGGCGGCTGCAGCTTGGCCAAGGCCATGGCCGCCTCCGGCTGGTACTGCCCGGCGGTCATGTAGAACGTTCCCGTGGGGTCGGTGATCTTGGCCCGCCACACCGGCTCGTTCTCGTTGCCCACGTTCTCGTTGTCGGTGAGCACGCCGACCACGAAGATGCGGTTGACCTTCGCCCCCAGCGGGGAGATGAGATAGGAAGGGGTCTTCTCGCCCTCCCCTTTGATCTCCAGGCTGGAGGAGTTGAACTCCGCGGCGAAAACCCTCCAGGCCACTTCCCTGGATATCAATTGAATCCCTCCATTTCGGTGAGAAGTTTGGCGCCCTCCTCCCTCACGTCGGTCTCCAGGAACCTGGCGTCCCGGGCGATTAGCATCGGTCCGAAGTCGTCCGAACGCACCATGCCCCGTACCTCCAGGGTGCGGGCGAAAAGTTTCTCCTCGGCCATCTCCTTGACCGCTTCCGGATTGCGCTCGTCGGTGGTTATCTTCACCGCCTCCTCTATGCTGATGTTCAGCAATTGCTCGGTCAGCTCCTTGCCGATGACAACGCTCATGGATGATGTACCATCGTCCAGTATGGCCTTGATGCGCAGATCGTCTATCCCCTTGACCTTGCCGTGAACGCGGCAGGTGC
Organism: uncultured Methanomassiliicoccus sp.; assembly: GCA_964585915.1. Taxonomy (GTDB): domain Archaea; phylum Thermoplasmatota; class Thermoplasmata; order Methanomassiliicoccales; family UBA472; genus UBA472. The sequence continues at coordinate 42,162 of CAZPFU010000002.1, read as the reverse complement.
TCTTCTGCAGCACTCGGCGGCAGTCGGGGCAACGCATAACCAGGCCGCTTCCCTCCCGCACGTCCACCATGGTCCCGCGGACCACCACGTCCATGGCCCCTCCGGACAGTTCCACGTCCTCCAGGGTCCTGACCTTGGGAGTGGCGTCCGAAAGATCGCCGAGGGTGCCTTTGGCAAGCACCTGGATCTCAGCCTTGTCGCCGAGGTTGAGCTTGGGCATGCCCTTCCAGCTCTTGACGTAGGCGCCGACTATGCGCACCTCGTCCCCGTCCTTCAGATCGGCGTCCTTCCAGACGGTGATCTCCGCGCTGCCCGTATCGTCGCTCAATATCCCTGTCACAATGGTCTTCTTCTCCCCGGAGGCGGTTATCTCCCGCTTCTCGGGCTTGCTGACCTTGCCGGAGATGACCACGTAGTTCATCCCGTCGGCCAGATCGGCCACCTTGACCTCCGCGGAACCTCCGCCGGAGGGCATGTCCGCCACGTCCAGGATCTCCTCGGACTCCTCGACCGAGGCCCGGTTCCCCAGGTTCAGCTGCGGGGTTCCCTTGTACTCCTTGGTGTAGGCGTTCCTGATGAGCACGGTGGAGCCCTGCTTCAGCTGCACGCTCTCCGTCTCCCAGACCGTGTACGGCACCCTTCCGGATTCGTCAGCCATGTAACCGTAGACGATGCTCTTGTGCGCCCCGCCCACCTCGATGGTCTTGGGGTTCGCGGTCAGCACCTTCACCAGAAGGTCCACCGACTGCTCGTCCCCGGTCAGCTCGGCGACGCTCTTGCGTCCCGATCCGTCACCGACCGAGTCCGGGTTGCCACCCATCTTCTTCAAGATGTCCCTCTTTGCCCATTCCAATGAGACCCGGTAGAGGTTGACGTACTTCTCTAGTTCTTCCGCGATCTTGCTCTTGTCCGCTTTTTCCCCGAGCACCCTGGCAATCTCATCCACGTGGGGTGCGAGCTCTTCTCTTTCCATTTCATGCCTCCGTTCCTTAGCTAATAAGGCAGCCCATTATGCCCGTTACGTTTAATAGCATTATTCACCGCGGATTGAAAATGAACCGCCGGAAGGAAAAAAAACTAATTTGCCAGTAAAAAGGTAAGGTGCCGGGAGCCGGTGAAAATGGCTCACTCGGTGAAGGTCTCGCCGCGCTCGTACTTCTCCTTCAGATGGGAGATCAGTATGTCGCGGTTGTTACGCAGGTGCGACTCGTACCAAGCGAGAACGACATCCGCCAACTTCTCGTGGAAGCGGTCCATGTCGAACTTGGAGAGCGGAGAATCGTAAACCACGAACTGCCCGAATATGCGCTTCCATCCGGCGTACTTGTAGTAGTGCTCGCCCTCGCAGTAGTCGAAGACCATGCGCAGATAGGGAGTGGAGTCCACGGCGTAGTACATGACCTTTAGGGAATCGCCCATGCGCCCCTGTGTCTGGGTGCGGTCCACCAGATGTACGCGGTTGACAGCCTCGAAATCGTATTCGTTCTTGAAGCGCCACTTGAGGGGGAACTCCTCGAACTGGGCGAACTCGCTGTACGTGGGTTCCATGTTCAACTGCACATTGATGCGGGAGAACCTATTCAGGACGTTCCAGAAATCTCCGATGATAGCGCGGTTGATCGTGGTCTTTTGGAAGTTGATCTCTTCCTTGTCCTTGGAGATGGCATCGGTACGGGATGAAAGCTCCGCATCCAGCTTGGCGAACCAATCTTCGTCCTTAGCCTTACCCACCTTCTTTTCTGGAACCATTGGAGTCTCCTCTGGCATAATTGCCATACAACCATAAAAAGATATCTCATTCCAATAATAACCCAGCATTTAGGCTGGGAAAGGCCTTTCAAGATAAGCTTTTCTAATCGAAGGGCATAATCCGGCCGATGGACATAGCCGGCGGCCTGACCTCATTCATAGAACAGGTTCAGGGCGACCCCTTGGTCTATTCGGCGGTCTTCTTCATCTACATCATCGCCGCCACGCTATTTCTGCCCGTGCCGGTGGAGCTGCTACTATTTCTAAGCCCGGCCACCCCCTTCCTCTTTAAGGCCATATTGTTAGGGGTCGGCAAGGCCATCGGCAGCATAATCGTGTTCTACATCGGTATGAACGTGGAAAAGCCGATCAACACATTGACCAGGAAGTGGGGCTTCTTCCGCTGGGTTGTGAACTTCAGCAAATGGTTGGTGGAGAAGCTCGGATATCTCGGGCTGTACCTGATCCTGAGCGTGCCGATCATGGTGGACACCGTGCCTGTGTACCTGTTCTCCATCTTCCGCAAGGACCGCTGCGATCGCGACCTCCGTCTCTTCGCCCTTACCAACCTGGCCGCCGGGATCACTAGGGCGGGCATAGTGTACTTCGTGGTCACCGAGCTGGGTTGGGACATCTTCTAGGGGTTTCGAAAGGTTTATATCCTTCAGGAAAATTTTGAGGTAATGGTCCCGAAGAACAAGATCCTCAAGATCCTCGACGAGTACGACAAGAACAAGCTCACCGTGGCCACCCTCTGTTCTCATTCCTCTCTGCAGATATTCAACGGGGCCAAGAAGGAAGGGTTCCGAACCCTGGGCCTCACGGTCAAGGACAACTTCCGCTACTACGACGCGTTCCCGCTCGGCCGGCCGGACGAGTTCATGAAGCTCGACAGTTATGCCGACCTTCTAGACAATGTGGATGAACTGCTCGCACGCAACATCGTGGTTGTGCCGCACGGCTCCTTCGTGGAGTACATGGGCACCGACAAGTTCGAGAAGATGCCCGTTCCCACCTTCGGTAACCGGAACGTTCTCCGATGGGAATCGCACCGGGACAAGATGAGGGAGTGGCTGGAGACAGCGGGGATCGCCATGCCCCGGGTGATCGAGGACCCCAAGACCATCGACCGGCCGGTCCTGGTCAAATACAACGGGGCCAAGGGCGGCCGCGGCTTCTTCATCGCCAAGGACTACCCGGAGTTCAAGATGGGCCTGGACATGGAGCAGGAGTATACCATCCAGGAGTACATCCTGGGCACCAGGTACTACCTGCACTACTTCTACTCTCCGATCAAGAAGGACGGGTTCCGGGTGGGCGACGGCTCGCTCGAACTGATGTCCATGGACCGCCGTGACGAGAGCAACATCGACGAGCTTTACAAGCTGGGTGCGTCCGAGGAGCTGAAGAAGCTCGGGCTGTTCCCGACGTTCGTGGTCACCGGCAACGTGCCGGTGGTGATGAGGGAGAGCCTCCTGCCCAAGGTGTTCGACATGGGCGAACAGGTGGTCAAGCGTTCCTACGAGCTGTTCGGCGGCATGATAGGGCCGTTCTGCCTGGAGGGCATCGTCACCGACAAGCTGGAGTTCAAGGTGTTCGAGATCTCCTCGCGCATAGTGGCGGGCTCCAACCCCTTCATATCCGGTTCGCCGTACTCGGACCTCACCGAGGAGAACATGAGCACCGGCCGCCGCATCTCCCGGGAGATCAAGAACGCGGTGCGCACGAACAACCTGGACAAGGTCATTTCTTAAAACAATGAAAGAGGCCGGGGACCCCCCGGCCTTAAATTTTCCTTAAGGTTTTACCAGCCGCGTTCCTGCATGCGCTGTTCCTTGGCCAGGGTGGAGATCTCTATGCCGTGCATGGCCTCTCCCAATCCCCTGGAGACCTCGGCGATGACCTTCGGGTCGTCGTAGTGGGTCACCGCCTCAACTATGGCCTTGGCGCGTACTGCCGGGTCGGTGCTCTTGAATATGCCCGAGCCGACGAACACTCCGTCGGAACCCAGCTGCATCATGAGCGCCGCGTCGGCCGGTGTGGCCACGCCTCCGGCGGCGAAGTTGATGACCGGCAGGCGCTGCATGCCGGCGACCTCCTTGACCAGGTAGAAGGGTGCCTCGATCTGCCTGGCGATGACCGCCAGCTCAGCGTCGTCCTTGCCCTTCAGCTCGCGCACCTTGCCCATGATTATTCTCTGGTGCCTAACAGCCTCGATGATGTTCCCGGTTCCAGGCTCGCCCTTGGTCCGGACCATGGCCGCCCCCTCGTCGATGCGCCTCAGCGCCTCTCCCAGGTCCTTGGCCCCGCAGACGAAGGGCACGGTGAAGTCCTTCTTGACCACGTGCATGAACGGATCGGCCGGCGTAAGGACCTCGGACTCGTCGATCATGTCGACCCCCAAGGACTCCAGCACCTGCGCCTCGACGAAGTGCCCGATGCGGCACTTGGCCATGACGGGAATGGTGACCGCGTCCATGATCTCCAGCACCTTGACCGGGTCGGCCATCCTGGCCACCCCGCCCTGGGCCCGGATGTCCGCCGGGACCCTCTCCAGGGCCATGACGGCCACCGCGCCGGCCTCTTCCGCGATACGGGCCTGCTCGGCGTTGGTGACGTCCATGACCACTCCGCCCTGCTGCATCTTGGCGAACCCGCGCTTCACCAGCTCGGTGCCGTGGCGCAGTCCGGATAGGTCCAACTTGAATACCATTTAGCTCACCAAAACGGCTTACCTGCAGGGGTTTATTTATCACTTTTCCCACCCGGCCCCAGTAAAGTTGGCAAACGGCGCTCAGAAAAGCATATAGACATTGCGCTCGTTCATCGGCTCGATGTTCGCGAACCGGATGAAGAACGTCCCCGAGTCTGGCACGGTCAAGATAGCCAACCTGGTCAGCAAACTTAAGGAGGAAGGGGCGGACATCATCTCGTTCTCCATGGGCGAACCGGACTTCCACACCCCGGACAACATCAAGGAAGCGTGCGTGCGCTCCCTGGCCAATGACTTCACTTACTACACCCCGTCGGCCGGCATCCCCGAACTGAGGAAGGCCATAGCCGAAAGGTGCCGTTCTCTCAACAACATCCCCTGCGAGGCCTCCAACGTCCTGGTCACTCCGACCAAGCAGGCCATATTCATGACCATGCTGGCCATGGTCGACGACGGTGATGAGGTCATCGTCCCGGACATAGCCTGGGGCACGTTCGAAGCGTGCGCCAATCTGGCCGGCGGCAAGGTCCGCCATGCCAATCTGACCGCGGAAAAGAACTTTCGCTTGACCCCCGAGGCCGTGGCCGAAAGGATCACCAAGCGCACCAAGCTGCTGGTGCTGAACTCGCCATCCAATCCCTGCGGGGCGGTGCTGACCAAGGACGATGTGAAGGGCATCGCCGACCTGGCCAAGGACCACGACATCTACATCCTGGCGGACGAGATCTACAACCAGCTGGTCTTCGAAGGGGAGCACACCTCCATCTCGTCGCTCGAGGGCATGTTCGAAAGGACCATCACCGTGGACGGTTTCTCCAAGACCTACGCCATGACCGGCTGGAGGGCCGGTTGGGCTGTGGCGCCGAAGAACATATTCAAGGAGCTCAACAAGCTTCAGACCCAGTCCATAACCTGTGTCACCTCCTTCGTGCAGCAGGCCTGCCTGGAGGCGCTTAAGGGTCCGCAGGATTCCGTGGCGATGATGAAGAAGGAGTTCAAGGCCAGACGCGACCTGGTACATTCGCTGATGAAGGACATTCCCAGTCTGAACTGTCCGATGCCCAGCGGAGCGTTCTACATGATGCCCTCTTACGATTTCCAAATGAGCTCGGAGGACATGGCCGCCTACCTGCTGAAGGAAGCTCACGTCGCCGTCACGCCTGGATCGGCCTTCGGACCGGCCGGCGAGGGACGTTTCCGATTGTCTTACGCCGCCAGCCGCGAGAACATCAAGGAAGGCATGGTCAGGGTGAAGGACGCTCTGGCAAAATTGTGATCATTCCGGCGGCAGAAGGTTCGGAATGCCGTCCTCTATGACGTAGACCGCATGGCATCCGCCGCAGATGAGCCGGCCTTCCACGATCTCGCCAGCTTCTTCCCTCTCCACCTGCAGTTCCAGTGGATGGTGCTTGCAGGCCGGGCAGGCCAGTATGTCGAGCAGGTCCTTCTTCATCGCTCGTAGAAGCGTGAGCGCGGATATCAACCTTTCACCGTGTCTGGTCGCTAACTATTTATCTAGTCCTCCGCATCGAGCGGGCCGGAGATATTCACATGCGCCGAATTGACCTGAGGAGCGACACGTTCACCCTGCCTTCCAAGGAGATGCTGGACAGCATACCGTCCGCCGAACTGGGCGACGACGTGGAGGGAGAGGACCCCACGGTGAACCAGCTGCAGGACCTGGCCGCCGGCATGTTCGGCACCGAGGCCGCGCTGCTGGTGGCGAGCGGCACCATGGGCAACCTGGTGTCCCTGATGGCTCACTGCCGCCGGGGGGACGAGGTGATCCTGGAGTCCGAGGCGCACATCTTCTACTACGAGTTGGGGGGCATGTCCGCCATCGTGGGGGCCATCCCCAATCTGATCAAAGGGCAGCGGGGCAAGTTCACCGCCGATCAGCTGGAGGCGGCGATAAGGCATCCCGACCTGCACTATCCGAACGCCCGCCTGGTCTGCATCGAGAACACCCACAACCGCGGCGGCGGCATAGTCTGGTCGCCCAAGGAGGTCGAGGCGGTGGCGAAGGTCGCGCACGACCACGGGCTCAAGGTGCATTGCGACGGCGCCCGCATATTCAACGCCGCGGTGGCGTTGGACGTCGACGTCAAGGAGTACATGAGGCACCTGGACAGCCTGAGCTTCTGCCTGTCCAAAGGTCTGGCTTGTCCGATCGGCTCCGTGGTGGTCGGCAACAGGGAGTTCATCGAGGAGGTCCGCCGCAACCGCAAGATGGTCGGGGGCGGCATGCGCCAGGCCGGCATAATCGCCGCGCCCGGGATAATCGGGCTGCAGAAGATGGTCGGCCGATTGAAGGAGGACCACCGTAACGCCCGCCGCCTGGCGGAAGGGCTGAACGAGATACCCGGCATCAAGGTGGACATGGAGGCGGTGCAGACCAACATCGTTCTTGCGGACATAACCGGCACCGGCTGGGATGTGGATTATTTTGTGAACAGGGCTTGCAAGATCGGTGTCCAGGTGTTCGAGTTCGGGGCGACCAAGGCCCGTTTCGTCACCCATTACGGCATAGACGAGCAGGACGTGGACGATGCGTTAGCAAGGCTTCGCCGCCTGTTGGAACGCTAGTCCATGGAAACCTATTTCATCTGCGGTTTTCTACCCTCTCAGGCCGCCGTTAGCATGACCGCAAGGTCTGCCGGCGCGACGGCAGAGAAATCATATCGAGCGAATCGCATTCATAACGAGGGATCAATTTGAGCAGAAGGCTTTTCACGGTCGGTCCGGTGGAGGTTTTTCCGGACACGCTTAATTCCATGAACAGGGGAATGATGGTCCATCGGGGCAAGGACTACCAGGACCTGCAGCGCGGCGTGGTGGAGAAGATACGCAAGGTGCTGGACATCGACAGCGAGGTATACCTCGCGCCAGCCTCCGCCTCTGGGTTCCTGGAGGGCTGCGTTCGTTCCGCCGTAGATACCAAGATGACCGGCCTCTCCAACGGCTCGTTCGGCGACCGCTGGCAGCTCATAGGCCAGGAGAACGGCAAGCAGGTGCAGAAGATAAACGGGGAATGGGGCAAGGCCCTCCGCGCCTCCCACATAGCGGGTAAACTGGAGAAGGAGGTGGAAGCGGTCACCTTCGTTTCCAACGAGTCCTCCACCGGCGTGCTGAACCCGGTGGGGGAGATAGTGGATGAGATTCGCAGGCAGAGCGACGCCCTGATCATGGTGGACGGCGTCACCTCCGTCGGAGCGGTCGACCTCCATCTGAGAAAGCTGGACCTGGACGCATTGGTCTTCGGAAGCCAGAAGGCGCTGGCGCTGCCTCCGGGACTGGCCGTGGTTTGCGTTTCCCCCCGCCTCATGGAGAAGGCGGTCAAGGTGAAGAACCGCGGATACTACCTTGACCTGGTGCAGTACAAGAAGCTGGCCGACAAGGACCTTCCGCTGACCACCCCGCCGGTGTCCCTGATGTACGGCCTCGATTACCAGCTGGACAAGATACTTAAAGAGGGCGTGCAGAAGCGTTACGATAGGCACCAGCGGATGGCCGACATGGTGCGAACCTGGGCGTCGAGGCGCCTCGGCCTCTATGCGGAAGACGGTTTCCGCTCCAACACCATAAGCGTGATCAAGCTCAACGGCCTGGACTTCAAGGAGTTCGACAAGCGCCTGAGGCAAAAGGGATTTGAGGTCTCGCCCGGATATGGTAACGTTAAGGACGAGACGTTCAGGATCGGCCACATGGGCGATCTGACCGAGAAGGACATCCAGGACCTGCTCGACGTCATGGATGAGACATTGGAGGAGATGAAATGAAGCTCTTGGTAACCGACGAACTGTCCCAGGAAGGCCTGGAGATGCTGACCAAGGACTCGGGGGTCCAGGTCGACGTGAAGCCGAAGCTCCCGCATGAGGAGCTGCTCAAGATCATTGGAGAATACGACGGTCTCATCGTCCGCAGCGGCACCAAGGTCACCGCCGAGGTCATCGAGGCTGGCAAGAAATTGCGCGTGGTCGGGAGGGCCGGGGTGGGCGTTGACAACGTGGACGTGGAAGCGGCCACCCGCCGCGGCGTGCTGGTGATGAACACCCCCGCCGCCAACATCATCTCCGCCGCGGAGCACACCATGGCCATGATGCTGACGTTGGCAAGGAACATCCCCCGCGCCGACGCCTCCGTGAAGGCCGGCAAGTGGGAGAGGAGCAAGTTCACCGGCGTGGAGCTGATGGGCAAGACCCTCGGAATAGTCGGTATAGGCCGCGTCGGAGGCGAGGTGGCCAAGAGGGCCAAGTCCTTCCAGATGAAGCTGGTCGGCTACGACCCGTATATCTCGCAGGAGCTGGCTGTGAAGCTCGGGGTCAGGATACTTCCATTGGAGAAGGTGCTGGAGGAGGCGGACTTCATAACCATCCACACTCCGTTAACGCCGACCACCCACCACCTGCTTGGAAAAGAACAACTGGCCATGCTCAAGCCCTCCGCCCTCATCGTCAACTGCGCCCGCGGCGGCATCATCGACGAGGATGCGTTGTACGAGGCGCTGAAGGAGAAGACCATCGCCGGGGCCGCCCTGGACGTGTTCGAGGACGAGCCCCCGAAGGGCTCCAAGCTCCTGACCCTGGACAACCTGGTGGCGACGCCGCACCTGGGCGCTTCCACGAAGGAGGCCCAGGAGAAGGTCTCCATCGAGATGGCCGAGCACGTGAAGATGTTCCTGGTGGACAACAAGATCACCAACGCGGTGAACGTTCCGATCAGCCGTGTGGACCCCAAGGTATCCCCGTTCATCGGGCTGGCCGAGAGGCTGGGCGCCTTCTGCGTCCAGCTCTCCGACGCCCCGGTGAAGAAGATCGAGGTGGAGTGTCACGGCGAGATCGCCAACCTGGACACCCGCATGGTCACCGTCTCCGCCATCGTCGGCGTGCTGTCGATCGTGGTCGGAACGAACACCAACATCATCAACGCCAGCAGCATCGCCCGGGAGAAGGGCATCCAGATCGTGGAGACCAAGGTGGACGAGAGCAGCCACTACACCAACATGCTGGTTCTGCGCATCTCCTCCGACGGGCACAAGGCCGAGGTCCGCGGCACGGTGTTCCCGTCCGACCAGTTCCGCATAATCGGAATAGACGAGTTCGACCTGGACATGCCGCTGGAGGGCGACTTCCTGCTCACCAAGCACCACGACATGCCCGGCATGATCGGCAAGATAGGGACACTGCTGGGCAAGCGGGACATCAACATCGCCCGCATGGGGGTCGGTCGCGCAGACAAGGGCGGGGACGCTCTCATGCTCATCTCCGTGGACCAGGAGGTCGGAAAGGCGGTGGTGGCGGAGTTCCGCGCGCTCCCGAACTTCCACGACGCCCGCTCCATCGTGCTGAGCCACATGCGCACCCGGGAATACATGAACATCTGAGCCCGGAAACGCCTTTCCTAACCCTTTCTCACCTTTTCCTCAACGCTGCGCACCTTGCGCTCCATGTCCGCCGGCCGGTCCCGTCGGTCATCGACCTTGATGCTGGTCACCACCCTCTCGCTCATCTCCAGCACTCTTGAATGACAGGCCATGATGGTGGCCATCACCTTCTCCCCGTCCCCCTGGAGCACGGTCCCCATGGGCGTCAATTGATGCTTGAGCCCGCTGTCCTCTACGATTCTCAGGCACTCAGCTACGAAAGGGCTCAAGCTCAAGCCCGCTCCTACCGGCACGATCGAGAACTCGGCGATCATACTGCTCACTTATAGATATCTTCGTTCTCCTGGATATTGAACTTTATCCTCTTCGAAATATATATTATGTAATAATTATTAAATTCCTGCAGACATGCCGCGCTTTTTACGAGGTCACGGACTTTTAAAAAAGTATAAATAGCTCGTAGGGAGTGAGAAAAGTTTATCGCATACTGTCTTGCACTGTGCACTGAGGGATTTCTGAATGAAGAGCGTCAGCAAGGAAAAATCTCGATCTTTTCCGTTGGAGGGCAAGGGAGCCCGGAAGTCCGTTCCCTATGCCATCATGGATGATGTTAGCGCCAACGGTTTGGATGGTTTGGGTGGTAAGGGGGCGAAGGGTGTGGAAGCTTCTTTTGAGATCTGTTTTGATGGAAAATGCACGACCTTGACCGTGGAGGACCTTACTCGGGCCATTAAGAACGGCATCGACCGCGAGGGTCTCCCAGACGAGCAGGCCAGGAGAATGGCCCAGCATGTGATGAACTTCTTCGGCTACAGCGAGAGGATAATCGACAACATCCTGGAGCCCGAGGACCGGGACGCCTTCTATCAGCTGGAGGACACCGGCATACTGACCACCGAGCGCGAGGAGACCACCCTGTACGACGGGAGGGAGTGGCGCATCCATTACTGGCTCTTCCGCAAGGAGCGAATATTCCAGCTTATCAATACCAACGGCAGCGACGACAGCTGCGAAGCGGGCGATTACGACTGCTACGCCGATCCAACGGCCTGGCAGAGGTCGAACTAGGCCGCTGCAAAGGGCTCACTTTCAATGGGCCCGGGGCAACAATTTTTATTAGCCCTCAGTTCTGACACGGCGTGGAGCTGTTCCCTTATCCTCCCCGCCCCAATCAGGCCGAGTTCGTGCGTTGCGTGGAAAAGACCACGCGCGAAGGCGGGCACCTGGTCCTGGAGAGCGGCACCGGCAGCGGAAAGACGGTCTGCGCTCTATCGGGCGCTCTGCAGACCGCCCTGGCCACCGGTAAGAAGGTGCTTTACCTAACCCGCACCAACTCACAGGAGAAGCAGGTCATCCTGGAGCTCAGGAAGATCAACGAGAGGGCGCCGGTGTTCGGCGTGGCCCTGCAGGGACGGCAGGGCACCTGCCCGCTGGTACGCCGGGACAAGGAACTGAGCGCCGGGACGCCCGAGGAGCTCTCCAAGATCTGCCGGGACAAGCGGCGCAAGGTGCTGGAGGACCGGCCTGGAGGCTGCAGGTTCTTCAAGGGACTGCAGGACCTGGACATGGAGCAGTTCATAGCCGACTGCAAACGTGGGCTGCCGACGGCCGAGGAGCTCATCGACCGTTGCGATTCCCTGAACATCTGCCCGCACGAGGTGATGAAGGAGCTCGCTCGCGAGGCCAGGGTGGTGGCCGCTCCCTATGCATACTTCTTCGTGCCCTTCATCCGCAACTCGCTTTTGGACTGGATGGACTGCCCCATCGAGGACGTACTGCTCATCGTGGACGAGGCGCACAACCTGCCCGATTACACCAGGGAGATCGAGAGCTTTCAGCTTTCCCGATACATCCTGGATGCCGTTAGCAAAGAGGTCGAGGAGTACGGGGACCCGGAGGTCTCCAAGGGCGTTAGCCTCAACGACGTCCGGACGGAGTGCTCCAAGCTATTGGAGGAGGCGGTGAAGGACTACCTTATCGATGAGGACGGCCTGATCCCGCCTTCCTTCGTGGAGGAGGGGCTGATGGCCGCCTTCACCTGCACCTCCCGCTCCCTGCAGGCCATGGCCAAGCTGATCATGGAGCAGGGGGAGATCATCAGGGAATCGCGCTTCGCCCAGGGGCGTCTGCCGCGCTCGTACACCTTCTCCCTAGGCACCTTCCTCTCCTACTGGTCCACCCTGGACGAGGAGTGCTTCGTCAAGCTGGTGGTCGGCGGGGAGAACGCCTGCTTAAAAGCTTACTGCATTGACCCGGTGGTGACGACGTCCGCGTTGCTGAACTGCGGAGGTAGCGTTCACATGTCCGGGACCCTGGTGCCTCTGAACGAGTACCGCGATTCCATCGGATTGCCTTACGAGACGGCCATGGTGACCTTCCCCTCCCCTTTCCCCAAGGAGAACCGCAGGGTGTTCTACGTGGAGGACGTCTCCACCAAGTACGAGGAGATGCAGTCCTCGCCGGAGATGGTGCAGGCAATGGAGGACCATGTGGTCCAAGTGTGCAACGGCGTCAAGCGCAACACCGTGGTGTTCTTCCCGTCCTACTCGCTCATGGACCGCTTCCTGGATGATGGCGTCTCCCGCCGGATATCCCGCAAAGTGTACCTAGAGGAGCGGGGCATGCCCCAGCTGGAGCTGATGGACGTGGTCACCCGCTTCAAGAAGCTGGAGGAGAACGGCCAGGTGCTATTCGCGGTCATGGGCGGGCGCATCAGCGAGGGCATCGACTTCCCGGAGGACGAGCTGGAGCTGGCGATAGTGGTCGGCATACCGTATCCCAGGCCCACCGCCAAGCAGCGCGCCCTCATGCACTATTACGAACTTAAGTTCCGCAAGGGCTGGGACTACACCGTGAAGGGGCCGGCGATACGCAAGCTGCAGCAGTCCATCGGGCGACTGATCAGGACGGAGAGGGACGTGGGCGCTGCGCTCGTGCTCGATAGGCGCATAACCCAGTTCTCCGACCGCTTGGACCTTGCCGCCACCGAAAGGCCGCTGCAGGACATCCAGGCGTTCTTCCGGGAGCGGGGGAGGTAGAACAGTTCTTTTATTGAATCTGTGTGACCGGCTCGAATACCTGGGATACTTATCCACGAGTTATTAATAACATGTCCTACAGCCTTTCTAACATTACTCTGATGGGGTGTCAGAACGTTATTTCTGAGTTGGAATTCCAAGTGATATTGTGGGCACATTATAATTAATATAATACACGTTTCATTTATTTTATTATAGGACGATTAATAAATTATTTAGTTTAAACGGTGTTAGTGACATTCTATCAATTCCATTGTAATTGATAAAATTTAATTATGAATCAAGTTTATTACGTATTAATCGTAAAAAATAGGTGGTGGTATAACTGTTAATTGAATTCTCGGTTGAAAATTACCGTTCTATCAAGGAAAAAGTTACATTAAGTATGGTGGCCACTAAATATGATAAAAAATTGCAGGCAAATTTAATAGAGAACAATGCATTAAAAAATGATAAATTATTACGCTTCGCATCAATATATGGAGCAAATGCTTCTGGAAAAACAAATGTGATCTACGCAATGAATACGTTAAGGCGAATGGTAACGCGTTCTCATCTCTCTCAAAGAGGAGATGATTTACCTGCAGAACAATTTAAGTTAGATGATTCATATATTAATAAACCCGTTTCATTTGAAATTGTGTTCATTCAAAATGATATAAAATATATATATTCAATTAAATTTTTAAAAGATAAAATCGTATCCGAGAGCTTATATCATTATCCGAAGGGAATAAAGGCAATATTATTTGAAAGAAATATAAATAATGAAAAAATATATAAATTTACAAAAGATAAAAAGGTTCTTTCGGCGATTTCATCGACCACCCTGGATAATGCATTATTCTTATCGATGGCAACAAAATCCGGGTATGAGCCAATTTCTGTGGTATTTGATTGGTTCAAAGATAAATTTGCAACCGTAGGTCCAGCCAATGGTCCGGCTTTTAATGAATACACCATAGATTTATTAAATAAAAATGAGACATATAAGAAAAGAATTATCGATTCATTAAAATCTGCCGATCTCGGTATTTATGATGTTAAAGGTTCTGTTAAAACAATAAGTATGGATGAGATTCGAAAAATTGGTCAAGGTTTTATCTCGGTTGAAATTAAAGGGGAAGTCGATAAAGATATAAACAATCTAGATGAAATGCTATTAAAATCAATAAATAAAAATAAAGATAAAGAATTAAAAACTCAAGAGATTATTACTTATCATAGGGTAGAGTATCCAGATGGAATAATAAAAAATATTCAATTTGATATGGAAGATGAATCACAAGGAACACAGAGATTATTTTCCTTGCTTGGCATTTGGATTGATGCGCTCGAAAATGGAAAAATATTAATTCTGGATGAATTAGATATTAAATTACACCATTTATTAATAATATTATTAATAAAAATGTTCCAAAAAAATGAAAGCTATAAAGCTGGGCAATTAATATTCACAACACACAATGTATGTTTATTGGATGAGAAAGAGATATTTAGAAGAGATCAAATTTGGTTTACACAAAAAGATTATAAATCTGGGGCAACCCAATTGTATTCATTAGTCGAATTCAAATTACGTAACGATAAACGGATTTTAAAAGATTATCTACTTGGTAGATACGGTGCATTACCTTTTATCACCAATGGGTGTTAATATGGGTTCTGGTTATAGTCAAAGACGTAGCAAATCGAAAACCGAAAATCCAATATTTTTACTCGTCTGTGAAGGAGAGAAAACAGAACCGCAATATTTTAAACAATTTCAAAGTAGAGATTATAATTTTAAGATAAAATGTGTAACGTCTGGACGTAAAGATCCTGTAGGAATTTTAATTTATGCAGAATCGTTAATAAAACAGATGGGCCTGTCCGAAAAGAAAAATGATGTGGTCTGGTGCGTATTTGATAAGGATAGGAATACAAAAACGCAGATTTGTGATGCGATGTCCAGGTGTAAATCAAATTTTCTCACGATTGCGGTTTCAAATCCCTGTTTTGAGATTTGGTATCTATGGCATTTTCAGGATTTCTCGGTTTGTTCCACATGTATTGATACCATCGAAAAAGTAAAAACCCATATACCAAAATATTGTAAAAATGAAAATTTCAATGATATTTTATCGCCACTAACAACCACCGCATTAAAAAGGGCGCGTCATATCGAAAAGAATTATGGTGAATCTTATCATCCTGCAGATTCAAACCCGTCATCTCAAATATTTCGAATTATTGATTTTTTACAATCGAAAAAAAGGACATGTTAATGCTAAAAAATACTTGCTTATCCAGTAATTAATACTAACAGAAAGGTTGATAACCGACCGGGGGGATTCGCGCCTATGGACATCCCCCTGCTGATACTCGTGGGATTCTGGCTGGTACTTCCGTCAATGATCCCCAATTCCGCGGCCACCATCTTCGGCGGGGGTCTGCCGGTGGATCTCGGACGGTCATGGAAGGGGAAGCGCATACTGGGCGATGGGAAGACCTGGCGCGGCCTGATCGGGGGGATAAGCGCCGGCATTTCCATCGGCATAATCCAGCTATACATAGCGTTCCCGTTCGACAGGCTGGACTACTTCGGCTTCGGCGGATTCCCGGAGAACCTGGGGGTGATCGTGGTGCTGGCCGTCGGTTCGCTGCTGGGTGACATGATCGGCTCCTTCATCAAGCGCCGTCTGGAGATCGGGCGGGGTGGAAAGGCCCCGGTCATGGACCAGTACGGCTTCCTGCTGACCTCGTTCCTGCTGGCCATCATATTCTTCCCGGACTGGTTCCTCGGTAACTTCTGGGACGGGGATGGATGGGTGTCCCTGCTGGCGGTGCTTATCATCACCCCCATCATCCACCGCGGGGTGAACATCATCGGGTACAAGATGGGGCTGAAGAAGGTCCCTTGGTGATCATATGAGCGACGAACTTAAGATGGCGCTGGAAGGCTGCGGGGCGATCCTCTACGGGGATTTCACCCTGGCCTCCGGCAAGAAGAGCAAGTACTATATCGATATCAAAAGAGCGACAACCGACCCCAAGGTGCTCGGCCTCATCGCCGATCAGATGGCCAAGCGGATCGAGGGCGAGGGGTTCCAGCGCATAGCCGGGGTGGTGCTCGGCTCCGTCCCGTTAGCGGTCGCGCTGTCCCTGCGCACCGGCATCCCTTTCGTCATGGTCCGCAAGGAGAAGAAGGACCACGGCACCGGTAAGCTCATCGAGGGCCAGCTGAACCCCGGCGAGAAGGTGCTGGTGGTGGAGGACGTCATAACCTCCGCCGGTTCCGCCGTTTATGCGGTGGAGACGCTGCGGCAGGCCGGCGCCAACGTCGGAACGGTCATGTCCGTGGTGGACCGGGAGGAGGGCGGCCGGGTCGCCCTGGGGAAGTTGGACGTGGAGATGAGGGCGCTCATCACCGCCAGCAAGATACTGGGGAAATGAATGCCGCCCGAACCCGATTGCCGGCGCTGCCGCCTGGGCGAGGGCCGGACCAACCTGGTGCTTTTTTCCGGGGATGGTGATTCCAAGGTCGCCCTGGTGGGGGAGGCTCCCGGGGCCCAGGAGGATATTCGCGGGATCCCTTTCGTGGGAAGGGCCGGCAAGATCCTGGACGGGCTGATGGCCGAGGCCGGTCTGGACAGAGGGAGGATAATGATCACCAACACCGTGAAGTGCCGCCCTCCCGGCAACCGCCGCCCGAAGGCGGACGAGATGGCCGCCTGCCGCCCTTTCCTGCAGGAGGAGCTTAAGGGAAAACGGTTCGTTCTGGCGCTGGGGCTCAGCGCCGCCGAGGACCTTCTCGGGAAGAGGATGGTGATGAAGGACGTATGCAACCGACCGATGCGGGTGGACCTCGGGCATGGCGAGATCACCGTAATGTTCACCTATCATCCCTCGGCATGCATATACCGTCCGGCGGCCAAGGATGTCCTCAGGGACGCCCTTAAGGCAGCGGCGTCCTACCTCTGACGGCGGAAGCGCTTCTTGAAAAGGAACTTCATGTTCTTCCAGCCATCCTTCCAGCTGGACAACTTGACCTCGCCGACCCTCTTCCGGTAGGCGATCGGGACCTCCAGGCTCCTCACCTTGCGGAAGGCCTCGATCTTTATCTCCTCCGACATCGGCATGCCGTCATCGCTGAGGACCAGCTTGTCCAATATGTTCCGGCGGAACACCCACATCCCGCTCTGGGAGTCCTTGATCCGGACGCCGAAGAACAGGTTGGAAACGAAGGTCAGGGCGAAGTTGCCGAGCCGGTGCTTGGCGGTCATGGCCCCCTCCTCCAGCTGGGCGAAACGATTGGTGGTGATGAACTCCAGGTCCTTCTCCATCAATATCCCGTGCAGTGCCGGTATCTCCTCCGCCGGGTAGGTGCAATCCGCGTCCAATGTGGCGATTACCTCGCCTTTGGACGATTCGAAACCGGTCTTGTACGCCCGTCCATAGCCGCGGCGGGGCTCGTCGATGACCACCGCGCCTTTTTCGGCGGCTATGTCCCTGGTGCGGTCCTTGGAGTTGGTGTCCACCACGAGGACCTCGTACTCCCATCCATTCAGGGCCTGGTGCACGCTGTCTATGACCTGGCCGATGGACTCCTCCTCGTTCATGGTGGGGATGATGACGCTCAGCTGCAAGTTCCCGCCTCCGGGGTATAACCTCGGCATGGCTAATAATGCTTTCAGGCCTTGGCCGGCGGTTTCTCTCCGAAGAACTTGTAGCCGAAGTATCCGAGCCAGGCGAATCCCAGCCGGACCAAGGCCCAGAAGGTCATCCTTTGACGGAACATCTTCAGCGGGTCGTAGCGCTCCCAGAGCACCCCGTGCTTCAAGGTCAACTGCTTTCTCCCCGCCCCGTTCCAGAAGGCCTGGTGACAGAAACCGTAGAAAGTGCCGCGGGTGCGGTTGTAGATGATCGCCTTGGGATTATGCACCAAACTGAAGCCGGCGTTGGTGACCCTGAGATTGAAATCGATGTCCTCGGCCGTGACGAACCAGGGGTCCACGCCCCCCACCGTCTCGAAGACCTCCCGGCGGAAAGCGAGATTGCAGCCGGGCCAGGTGCAGTCGAAGCCCTTGTTGTACAGCTCGACGCGGTCCAGCTTCTCCCAGGCGTTCAGGCCGATGTTGATGGACTTGCCGGCCACCATGTCCACCCCCCGGTCCACGATGCACCGGCGGATCTCCTTCACCCAGTTGGGGTTGGCGATGCAATCCCCGTCCGTGAGGGCGATCATGTCCGCCTTGGCCTGCCTCAGGCCGTAGTTGAGGCTGTCCCCCCTGCTGCCGCCCGCGATATGAAGGTGCACGAATGGGTACCTGGCCTCGTACTCCCGGACTATGTCTTGGGTCCGGTCGGTGCTGTATCCATCTACGATTATGATCTCTATCGGACCCTCCTGAACGACAAGCGAGTCCAGGGCATCGGCGATATTGTCCTCCTCGTTCCTGATCTTGAGGACAATGGATACAAGCATCCGTCCTCCATAAGTGTCGCATCTATAAAAATTCCCTGACTTCGACAGATATATGAGCATCGGCGGACAATCGCGCTGAGGTAGCACATGACCGGAAGAAGATTGGCCCTCATCACCCCCATTCGGAATGAGAAGGACAATTTGGGTCATCTGAAGGATACCGTGCTCCGCCAGGACATGATGCCGGACCTGTGGGTGGTCGTGGTGGGCAGGAGCGACGACGGAAGCCTGGAGGCGGCGAGGGAGACCTTCTCCGGGCTGGGCTGGGTGCAGGTCCTGGCCCAGGTCAGCTACGCTCCAGGTCACGGGCACAAGAACTTCGCCCGGGGGGTCAACGACGGCCTGAGGCGCATCCTGGAGATGGAGGGCGGACGGCCCTTCCAATACATCTCCAAGATCGACGCCACGGTGGACCTGGACCCTGATTACTTCCGGAAGCTCGCCGCCAGATTGGATTCCGATGAGGGGCTGGCGATCGTCTGCGGAAGGGAGGGGTTCACCGAGGCCGATGGAAAAGGGGTCCCCATTCAGCCTTCGGGGGACGAGATAATCGGTTTCAACGACAACCGGCTGTACCGGCGGGATTTTTTGGTGGAGATGGGAGGATATCCTATCAGCATCTCTCCGGACACGGTGCTCCTGGTGAAATCCCTCAAGTCCGGCAGGAGGCAGATGGTGGACCCGGATACCAGCTACCGCGACAGTCGGCTGGGCTTCAGCAAGGAGGGCTCTTGGAAGGGGTATTTCGAATGGGGTAGGGGCATGTACAGCCTCGATTACCATCCGCTGCTATCTCTGACCGTGGCCGTCTATTTCGGGCTTCGATTCCGGCCGCACTATCAGGGGCTGGCTCTGCCGCTGGGATACTTCAAGGCGTTCATTGACCGCGACGGCAAGATCGACGACCCCGAGGTCCGGAGGTACTTCCGGAAGGAACGCCTGGGCCTGGTGGCCCGCTCTTGGTTCGGCGGAAGGTAGGACAGGCTCTCCTGGTCTTTGGTTTTGTCTGACATTATGTCGCACAAGCTCCGCTCCCACCCGTTCCAGTATGGACAGGGAGCCGATCGCCGGTGGTCCCCCGAAATAGGTATGAAAAAATGGTTGTTCTCAGCGATGCCTTCTATGCTCTGGACATATCAAATCCCGGAATAAATTATATATACGCAGCATAATATACATAATATGTCCGACAGCTGTCGGACTCGGGATGGGATGCACTCGAGCGAAGGCGAGTGGGATAGAGCACCTTCGCACCCTCAGGTAGTGTGGCATGTACCTTAAGCAGATAGAAGTGGAGAACTTCAAATCCTTCGGCAAGAAGCTGACCATACCTATGCTCAGCGGGTTCACTGCCGTCACTGGGCCGAACGGATCGGGTAAGTCCAACATCTCTGACGCCATACTGTTCGTCCTAGGGCCGAAAAGCTCCAAGGCCATCAGGGCCGGCAAGCTCACCGACCTCATATTCAACGGCGGGAACGCCAAATCCCCGGCCAACTACACCCGGGTCTCGCTGGTCTTCGACAACGCCGACCGGACCATCCCGCTCGACGAGGACATAGTGAAGCTGACCAGGTACGTCAAGCTCTCCGATTCCGGCGAAGGCTACAATTCCTATTTCTACGTCAACGACCGCAAGTCCACCCTCTCCGAGTTCGATTACCTGCTGGCCAGCGCCCGCATCAGCGCGGACGGCTACAACCTGGTCCAACAGGGGGATGTCACCAGGATCGTGGAGATGTCCACCCTGGAGCGCCGCCGGGTGCTGGACGAGATCTCCGGCATCGCCAAGTTCGATGAGGAGATCGTGAAGGCGGAGGTGGAGAAGACCTCCGCCCAGGACAACATCGACCGCATCGCCATCATACTGGGGGAGCTGGACAAGCAGATCCGCCAGCTGGAGCAGGAGAGGGGGGCCGCCCTAAAGTACCTGGAGATGAGGGACCGGCTCGCGCTCGCCAAAGCGCGCATGGCCCACAAGCGCAAGGAAGGCACCGAGGCCGAGATAAAAGGCATCGGGGAGCAGATCGCCTCCTACTCCAAGGACATCGAAACGCTTAAGGCACGCCGCGGCGAGCTGGAAGCCCAGATACGTTCCATAGAGGACCTCTACCAGAAGAAGGATGCCGAGCTGCAGGCCAAGGGCGGGGCGGAGTTCCAGGAGCTCAAGGAGAAGATGGACGGCCTCCGGGTCGAGGTGGCCAGGTCCGCCGACCTGAAGGAGCGTTCCACGGACCAGATCTCCGAGGTCAAGGATGAGCTGAAGGCCTTGCTGGAGGAGCGTGAGGAGATCCTGAGCACCAAGCTGGCCCAGGAGTCCGCCCTCGCCGCCGCCGGCACCGAGCTGAAAACCCTGGAGGAAAAGGTCAAGCGGCTGCAGAAGGACGAGGCCAAGCTGAAAGGCGAGCTGAGCTCCTACGACAGCGAGCTATCCGTTCTGGAGAAGAAGATCAAGGAGCAGGACCAGCACATCCGGGAGAGGACCGAGGCGCTGCATGCCAAGGGCCTGGAGAAGGAAAGGCTGGAGCGCCTGGCCCAGGACCTCCTGGCCGAGATCGAGGGCCTGCGTCAGGACCAGGAGTCCGCCGAGTTCGAGGTCAAGGACCTGGACTGGCGGGTGAAGGAGCTGGGCAAGGAGGGCAAAGACTCCAGCGGCTCCATGAAGACCCTGCAGGAGCAGTTCCATTCCAAGAAGAACCGCGAGGCCCAGCTGACCAAGATGGCCAACGAGCTGGAGCAGGCGGTGCGCAATCTTACGCGGGAATACAACCACCTGAAGGCCGAGGAGGAGGCGGCGGTCAACGTCGCCCGCGGCTACAACCGGGCGGTGAAGGCGCTGTTGGAAGCGAGGGACCGCGGGGAGATGAAGGGCATACACGGGACCATCGCGGAACTGGCGGACGTGGACCCCAAGTACGAGGTGGCCTTGAACGTCGCCGCCGGCGGCCGCATGCAGTCCATCGTGGTCGACGATGACCAAGTGGCGTCCGACGCCATCAACTACCTTAAGAGGAGCGACCTCGGGCGGGCCACGTTCCTGCCGCTCAATAAGATGCTGGACGGCCGACCGCGCGGCAAGGCGCTGCTGGCCGAGAAGGAGGCGGCGGGTTTCGCCATAGATCTCATCAGCTTCGACGAGAAGTACCGCTCGGCCTTCTGGTACGTGTTCGGTGACACGGTGGTCGTGGACACCCTGCAGGAGGCCAGAAGGCTGATGGGCGGCGTTCGGCTGGTCACCGTGGGCGGGGAGCTCATCGAAGCCTCCGGGGCCATGGTCGGCGGTACGGTCGAAGGCAGCAAGGTCCGCTTCGGCGCCGGCAAGGGCAAGGCGGACGAGATCGCCGAGGAGCTGCGAAAAGCGACCGAGCAGGCGGACAAGGTCTCCGCGGAGCTCATGGCCATTCGCCAGGAGATATCCGAGCTGGACACCAGGATCCGCGAGATCGGCGGGGCCGACCGCGGGAAGGGCATTGAACTTGAAGGATTGCAGAAGCAGCTGGCGGAGCAGAAGGCCAAGCTGAAGAGGGTCACCGATTCCGCCGCGGCGAAGCAGGCCGAGCGAGAGAAGGCCCTGTCCCAAGGGGCGGAGCTCGGATTACAGATGACCAAGCAGGACGGGGAGCTCACCAAGCTGAAGGCCGATCGGGAGAACAACTCCAATCGCCTTCTGGAGATAGCCCCGGCCGAGCTGTCCCAAAAGCTTAGGGACGTGCAATCGGCGGTCGTGCAGGCCTTGCAGGAGCTGTCCGAGAAGCGCTCGGCGCACGAGGCCATGCGGCTGCAGTCCGCGGAAAGGGAAAGGCGCCTGGGCGAGATGTCCTCGACCGAAGCGCAGCAGCAGGAGAAGCTGCGCCAGCTGGACGCCCAGGGCAAGAACGCCGCGGAGAAGGAGAGCAAGCTCAAAGTGGAGCTTTCCGCCCTCAAGAAGATCGAGGACTCCATGGGCAAGGAGATCACCGCCCTCAGGGACGAGAAGGAGAAGCTGCTCGGTCAGAAGGGCCAGGCCCAGGCCGACCGCGAAAAGGTCATGGTCAAGCTGGAGACCTCCAACGACTTCCTGATCGGGCTGGGAACGAAGAAGACCCTGGCCGAGGAGAAGCTGAAGGAGATCATGCAGGAGATCGCCCAGCACAACCTGGCGGTCAGCTATCCCCTGCCGCCTCTGGACGACATCCGTTCCGAGATGGTCCTATGCGAGAACGCCCTGAGCGGCATGGGCGCGGTGAACCTGCGCTCCATTGAGGATTACGATGAGAAGAAGGCCCGGCATGTCGAGCTGAGGGCCGAGACCAAGAGGCTGGAGGACCAGAGGGACCAGTTGGTCGCCCTCACCGACCAGCTCAACGAGAGGAAGAAGGTCAATCTGGTGAAGGTGTTCGACGCGGTCAACGCCAACTTCCGCCGGGTGTACGCCGAACTGTCCGGCGGCGGGGAGGCCGAACTATTGCTGGAGAACCCGCAGGACCCGTTCCTCGGCGGACTGGTGATAAAGGCGAGGCCGCGTAACGGCAAGGTGCTCAAGCTGGAGGCGCTGAGCGGGGGCGAGAAGTCCCTTACTGCCTTGGCCTTCATCTTCGCCCTGCAGGAGTGGCAGCCTTCGCCCTTCTACCTGCTGGACGAGGTGGACATGTTCCTGGACGCCGTGAACGCGGAAATGGTGGCGAACCGCGTGAAGAAGAGCAGCGGCACCGCGCAGTTCGTCCAGATATCCCTGAGGAAGGTCACCCTGAACAAGGCCGACCACATCATCGGGGTAACGAAGCCCGCGGGAGGCATATCCAACGTCATATTCAAGCCGAACATCGGCGACTTCAGCGAGCTGGAGAAGGAGATCGGCCTGCCTGAGGAAAAGGCCAGGAGGGATGGGGAATGATCGAGTCTGCGAGCTTGGACAACGTGCTGGGACACCTCATGTTCCATAAGGCATTGATCGACGAGGGACGCGGGGCGGAGAAGATCGACCGCTACCTGGGGCTGCTGCGCTCCGCCGAGGAGGAGAAGCAGATCGCCGGGCGCGAGCCGTTGGACCGCTCCCTTCAGCTGGTGTTCGAGCTGGTGCTGAGCAGCGACCTGGACCCCTGGGACGTGGACCTCATGAAGTTCGCCAAGCTCTACGGTCAGAGGATGCACACCGAGGAGGTCGACTTCATCGTCGCCGGAAAGCTCATGCATATGGCATGGAGCATCCTGCACATGCAGTCCCGGGAGGTGCTGTCCCTGAACCAGCGGAGGGAAGAGCTGTACTTCGGGGAATGGGACACGGAATCCTTCGACCAGTTCGTGGAGCACCCCCTGCCGGAGATCGACCTTGAGGTCCCGGAATGCGTCGAGCTCACCGAGGTCGTGCGCCACCGCTGCACCCGCCCAGTTTCGCTGGTCGATCTGCTGGATGCGTTTGACACGGCCCAGCAGGAAGTGGAGATAGCGCTCAACCGGCAGCGTGTTCGCGAGCAGCTGCTCAAAGCTCAGGAGAGGTTCGACGGCAAGTCCCACAGCGACGATCAGGAGAAGGATGTCGCGGAGACCTGGGCGCGCATCGAGCGCTGCGGTTCCGGACCCATCGCCCTGGAGGACCTGTTCGAGGACGATAAGGAGGACAAGATCAAGGTCTTCGTGTCCCTGCTCTTCCTGGCCCGCAGCGGCAAGATATCCCTGTGGCAGGACGAGCTTCCCTACGGCCAGATATACCTGGAGATCAAGCTGCCCTGGGAGATCGCCCAGCTGGTGGATGGGACTCAGGCCGACGCCATGGCCATCCAGGCCAAGATGGTGATGTGAGGTGGAGCGGGCGGTGGAGGCGGTACTGTTCGCGGCGTCCCAGCCCCTGCGGGCCTCGGACATAGCGGACATATGCGGCATCGGTCCGGACGCCGTGCGCAAGGAGATCAGACGCCTGGACAAGGAGTACGAGGAGCGCGGCACGGCCTTCGAGATCGCCAAGATCGGCCAGAGGTACTCGCTTCAGCTGCGCAATGAGTACAATCAGTACGCCTTGCCCTTCGCGGACCTGGAGATGTCCCCGGAGGTGCTGAAGACCGCTTCCATCATCGCCTACAATCAACCGATATTGCAGAGCGACCTGGTGAAGCTCCTGGGGTCCGGCGTGTACGAGAGGGTCAGGACGCTGCGGCAGATGGGACTGGTGACCGGCAAGCACGTCGGCCAATCGCTTTTGCTCAGCACCACCCGGGAGTTCTCCGAGAAGTTCGGACTGGGAACGAAGAAGGAAGAGATCAAGGAGTGGATGGAATCCAAGCAGAAGCAGCAGTAGGCAAGACCCCTCGCGGCTGGTCCCTCACCCGCATCCCCCCGACCATGTCCACCTATTGGCATCTCCGTCCCAACCCGATGTCCCTGGTCAACCTGTCCCACGTGGACCTGCAGGAGGACCTGGTGCGCTGCGGGTGGGAGCTTGCCAACGATGGCTGGCCGTCGGCGTTGAAGCTCTGAATCGGCCAATCCAGGCGAAAAGGTTTAAATGCAACCGTTCAATGCCTACGAGAGTGATAAAATGGTAATGCCCCTCGCGCTCATGGAGAAGACCCTGAACAAGAAGGTCTCCCTCCTGCTCAAGGACAACCGCGTCCTGGAAGGCAAGCTCACCGGTTACGACGAGTACATGAACATGGTGCTGGAGGAGACCGAGGAGCGTACCGCCGATCAGACCCGCCGCCTTGGCATGGTCATCCTGCGCGGCAACAACGTGGTCAGCATCTCACCTCTCTAATTTTCATGAAAGCGCTGATCCTGGCCGGGGGCATGGGCACCCGGCTTAGGCCTCTGACGTTCTCCACGCCCAAACCACTACTCCCTCTTCTGGACCGTCCGATGGTCATGCACATCATAGATTCGCTGCCGAAGGAGGTCGACACGGTCGTGCTGGCGGTCAGCTACATGAAGGACCATCTGGAATCCTTCTTCCGGGAGCACGATTGCGGCCGGCGCGTCGTCCTGGTCAACGAGGAGGAGCCGCTGGGCACCGGAGGGGCCATTCGCAACGTCAGACGGCATCTGGACGATACCTTCTTCTGCTTCAACGGGGACATCATCAGCTCGCTGGACCTGCGCGACCTGCTCTCCTTCCACCGAAAGCACGGGGGCATCGGGACGCTGTCGCTCTGGCAGGTTCCGGACCCCTCGGCCTTCGGGGTGGTCGGCCTGGACGGCTGCAAGATAATCAATTTCCAGGAGAAGCCCGCCCCCGGCACGGCCATCTCCGACCTGATAAACGCCGGCGTCTACGTGTTCCAGCCGGAGCTGCTGGACCACATACCCCCAGGAGTGGTCTCCCTGGAGAGGCAGGTCTTCCCCAACATTTTGGGCAAGGGGCTGCACGGATATCGCTTCCAGGGATACTGGGTTGACTGCGGCACCCCGGAGAGCTATCTGCGGGCGCAGGCGGAGCTTCTTGAACACGGACGGGGCTTGGACCGGGCCAACAAGGAGAAGACCAAGGTGATCGGCCTGAACTACCTGGACCGGGTGGACCTCCGCGGATGCGTCGTCGGTCCCCATGTCTGCGCCCTGCCCGGCTCCTCCGTCTCGGAAGGTTCAACGGTGGAACGCTCGGTGCTCATGGAGGGCGCCAAGGTGGGTAAACGATGCCAGATCAGTAACTGCCTTATCGGTCCGGGGGTCGAGGTCGCCGACGGCGAGTCGGTACATGGAAAGGTCCTGGCTTCCCTTCAGTAGAAGTATTGACCACCTGCACTAGGTATATATCCCATCACACTTTTCTCCAAACAGCCCCGGGGTGAATGTCTGGCAGGAAGCAAAATGGATTCCCTGATAACGGCGATCAGCCGGAAGAGGTTCCGTACCGGCTGGACCGCGTTCATCATCGTGTTCTTCCTGTTCTTCGTCATACTTCCCACGGTCTACATCCTCAGCTACGCCTTCACCAACTGGGGGTCCATCGAACAGTACGTGCTGGACGACCCGGACATGCTGGACCTGATCCTGAGCGCCATCAGCGCCTCGTTCCAGATCGCCGCCATCGTCACGGTCATCGATATCCTGGTCGGACTGCCCATGGCCTGGATACTGGTACGTAAGCAGTTCCGCGGGAAGGCGCTGCTGGACACGCTCATCGACATGCCCCTGGCGGTGCCCACGGCCGCGTTGGGATTTTCCAGCGCCATCTTCTTCGCCATAACCCCGGAGACCCTGCAGGCGCCCTCGTTCGCTCTGAACGCCGTAAGCTCGCCGTTCCTGCTGGTCATCCTGCTGCACGTGGTGTTCTCCTATCCGTACATGGTGCGGTCCCTCTCGGCCATCCTGGTGCAGATCGACCAGACCTACGAGACGGCCGGCAGGACGCTAGGAGCGAGCGCCCTCTCGGCGGCCAGGACCATTACCCTTCCGTTGTTCCGGGCCGGCCTGGTCACCGGCATCATCCTGTGCTTCGCCAGGAGCCTGAGCGAGACCGGCGGGACGATGATCGCGTTGGCAACCATGGCCAATCCGGGCGGCTTCGCCACCGGTCCCACCCTCATCGGGGATTGGAAGCACGACCTGGAGATCAATCCGGACCTGGCCGCCCCGCTGGCCTTCGTGAGCATCCTATTGATCCTGCTGTCATTGGTCCTGCTGGTGGTGATCAAGCTGGTCATCATGAAGGTGCATCTGCCCATGGGCAGGATCTGGCCGCGCCCGGAGAGGCTCTTCTCCCGCGGCTGGTTCCCCAAGGCCAAGGACGGCTTCGCGGTGTTCTTCCTGGCGTTGTTCGTCCTAATCCCGTCCTTCTTCATCTTCACCTATGTGGGTTCCGTCGAGCCGGCCTCCTTCGACTGGAGCCCGTTCTTGGAGAGCCTGTTATTCTCCTTCCTGGTGGCTGGCGTGGTGACTATCATCGACATCGCGCTCGGCGTTCCCCTGGCACTGTACATCGCCAAGAACCGCTCGGGAAAGCTCCCGGAGGTGCTGGACGTTCTGGTCAACGTTCCGCTGATCGTCCCCACCGCCGCCCTCGGCTATTCCCTGGGGGTCTTCTGGACCGGGCAGAACCTGATCCCCACCTACGATGTGCTGTTGATCATCCTGGCCCACGTGGCCTTCACCTATCCGCTGGTGGTGCGCAACGTGGCCGGAGCGGTGGAGGAGGTGGACCCGGCCTATGAGGAAACGGCGAGGACGCTGGGGGCCAAGCCGGTGCAGGCCTTCCGCCGGGTGCTGTACCCCATGATCAAGAGCTCCATTCTGGCCGGTGCCATCATGGCCTTCACCCGCAGCCTGGGTGAGACGGGGGCCACCCAAGCGGTGGTCGCCAGCGCCAAGACCGCGCCGGTGTACATCGTGGACCTGATCAGGCTGCAGACCGAGTCCGGCTATTACACCGCCGGACTGGCCTGCATAGTGCTCATCATCGTGTCCTTCGTGTTCATGCTGGCCCTCCGTTACGTCACCAACCGGAGGTCCCACTGATGCCGGACGTGAAGTTGGTCGGTCTCAGGAAGTCCTACGGGGACATCAAGGCCGCCGACGGACTGGACCTGGAGGTCAAGAACGGCGAGTACCTCTGCGTGCTGGGGCCCACCGGCGCCGGAAAGACCACCCTCCTACGCATGATATCCGGGCTGCTGGCACCGGACAAGGGCAAGATATTCTTCAATGGAAGGGACTGCACCAGAACGGAGATCGAGGACCGCAGGGCCGCCCTCTTATCTCAGACCTACGCGCTGTTCCCGCAGCTGACCGTGGAGGAGAACATCATGTTCGGCCTGGACATCCGGGGAGCGAACGAGAAGCTGAAGGAGCAGGTGCTGATCAGCATGCTGGACCTGGTGCGCTTATCGGGACGTTCCGAGGCCTATCCCCGGGAGCTTAGCGGGGGAATGCAGCAGCGGACCGCGCTGGCCAGAGCGCTGGCCTCCGGGGCGGACCTGTTACTACTGGATGAGCCGCTGAGGGCCCTGGACGCCCGCCTGCGCATCTCGCTGCGCACCGAGCTTCGCTCACTGGTCAAAACGCTCAAGATGACCGCCATACACGTCACCCACGATCAGGACGAGGCGTTGGTCATGGCCGACAGGGTGGCGGTGATCCGGGACGGCCGGATACTGCAGATAGGCACCCCCAAGGAGGTGTGGGACGAGCCGGCCACGCCCTTCGTGGCCAATTTCGTCGGCCAGTCCAACTTCTTCACCGGAGAGGTTCTGCAGTCTAGTCCCTATACGCTGCTGCGAACTCCGGAGGGCATCGTGCTGAAGGGACGGCCTTCCGAGCTCCCGATGGGAGCGACCGCCGTGCTGGGGGTCAAGATCGGCAATACCGACGTATCGAAGGAAAGGAAGGGTTATCTGAAGGCGAAGGTGGAACGCATAATATTCGAGGGACGCAACCTGCATGTGGACCTTTTAATGGATAACGGACAACGTATATCCGCCAAGGTCCCGTCGTGGCGCAAGGGCAAGATCGCCCCCGGTGACGTGGTGGACATCTATTGGGAAGAATCCAAGGGCACGGTGTTCCCCATGCCCCCGAACGGCCTGGAGAACGAGCTGAAGGTGGAATGATGGTCGAGGTCAAGCTGGTCGGTCTGGGCAAGCGTTACGGTCCGGTGACGGCGGTGGACAAGGTCGACCTCACCGTCGCCGACGGGGAGTATGTGACCATACTCGGTCCGTCCGGTTGCGGAAAGACCACCCTGATCCGCATGATAGCCGGGATAATCGAACCCACCGACGGCAAGGTCTTCATCGACGGGAAGGACATGACCGGGGTGCCCATCGAGGACCGCGATATCGGTTACGTCTTCCAGAACATCGCGCTGTTCCCGCATCTCACCGTCCAGGACAACGTGTCCTATGGCCCGAGGGCCAGGGACCTGCCCCCTGAGGACCAGGCACGCATATCGAGGCGCTTCTTGGAGATGGTCAAGCTCCTGGACAAGATGAGCATGCTGCCCGGCGAGCTGTGCGGAGGGGAACAGCAGAAGGTCTCTCTGGCCAGGGCCCTCTCGTCCGGTTCTAAGTTATTACTGCTCGACGAACCGCTCTCCGCGCTCGACTCAAGGGTGAGGGTGGACCTGCGGTACGAGCTGCGCCGCCTGGCAAAGGAACTGGGGTTGACGACCATTCACGTAACTCACGATCAGGAGGAGGCACAATCGGTCTCGGACCGCATCGTGCTGATGCGCGCCGGGACGGTGGTGGAGACCGGAACACCAGAGGAACTGTACACTCGTCCGAAGCGCATATTCACCGCCAACTTCATCGGCGAGACCAATCTGCTGGAGGGCTGGGTGCTGGAGATCAAGGGCGGCGTCTCGGTGGTCGAGCTGAGGAACGGCGGCCGGGTCAAGGTGAACCAGGCCGACCACCCGGTGGGCGACGCCGTGGTCATATCGGTCCGTCCGGAGTTCGTGTTCCCGGCGGACGAGGGCATGAGGGCCACCATAACCGCCATAACGTACATGGGAACGTATTGGCGGGTCACGGCCAACACCGAGGACGAGGAAGAGGTCGGCTTCGACTCGGCCGCCTTGGACGAAAACCTTTTAACTATCGGAAAGGAAGTGTATCTAGCGGTGAATCCCAAAGCCGCGGTGCTCTATCCCAGACCGGAAGACGGAGTGCAAGAGGCGATCAAGCTTGAGTGAGAGGACATCGTTGCTGGAATGGTTCTATTCGCGCCGAGAATCAGTGGTATCCCGAGACATGCGCGGCCACGCCCAGGACGTGGGCGACACCATAATCGAGTTCAACCGGGCCATGAGCATGCTCTGCCGCGGCGAGAAGGAGCAGGCCCTGGACGCCCTGAAGCGCTCCTTCCTGGCCGAGAAGGCCGCCGACGCACGGGAGCAATCGCTATCCGAAGAGCTCTCCCGCGGGGACCTGGAGGAGAAGAACCGGGAGGACCTGCTGCACCTGGTCCGCCGCATGGACTACGCGGCCGACTGGTGCAAGGAGGCCGGGATGAACCTGCAGCTGGTGCTGGAGATCGGCATCCCGGTCCCGCTGGAGATCTGGAACAAGTTCAACACCATGACCCTGGAGCTGGTGAAGATGGCCAGGGGCCTGAAGGTCTGCGTGGACAACCTGGGCGCGAACAACGACCTGGTGCTGCGCACCCGCAAGGACATCGAGGACTCCGAGCACGTCATGGACGATATGTACTTCATGATGAAGAAGGAGTTCTTCCTGTCCAACATGGACGCCCGCGCCATATACCTGATGCGGGACCTGCTGCACGGGATTGAGAACTCGGCCGACAATTTCAAGGACTCCGCCGACATCATCCACATCCTTATCGTGGCCCAGCGGGACCGCCCCAGGTGATGTGATGACCAAGCTTTTCGGCACCAACGGAGTTCGCGGAGTGATCAACCAGGACATGAGCGCCGAGCTGGCGTTGGACGTCGGTCGCGCCATCGGCACCTTCATGCAGGGAAGGGTGGCCATCGCCACAGATTCCCGCACCTCCGGGGATATGCTCCGGGCCTTGGTGTCCGGGGGAATGACCTCCGCCGGCTCCAGCGTGGTGGACCTGGGCATGCTGCCGACCCCTGCTCTCCAATACTACGTCAAGAACTCTGGGGTCAAGGGAGGGGTGATGATCACCGCCTCCCACAACCCCCCGGAGTTCAACGGCATCAAGTGCGTGGACCACGACGGTACCGAAATGCCAAGGAAGAAGGAGGAGGTCATCGAACGCATCTACGGCGACCGGGAGTTCGCCACCCCTTCCTGGAAGGAGGTGGGAAAGATCACCCATCTGGACGGGGTGGGCGCATCCTACGCCAACGCCATCAGCCGGGCGGTGGACCGCTTCAAGATCGCCGAGGCCAAGCTGAACGTGGTGCTGGACTGCGCTAACGGTGCGGGAGCGGTCACCTCGCCCGGCCTTCTCGATACGCTGGGCGTTCGCGCCATCACCCTCAACGGCAACCCGCAGGGAACCTTCCCGGGGCATCCCAGCGAACCCACGCCGGAGAACCTCAGGGACCTGGTGGCGGTGGTCAAGGCTACCGGAGCGGACCTGGGCATCGCCCACGACGGCGACGCCGACCGCACCATATTCGTGGACGACCAGGGCAACTACGTTTACGGCGACCAATCCCTGACCGTCGTCGCCTCGCACATCGTCCAGGAGAACGAGGGCGGGATCGTGGTCACCCCGGTTAGCACCTCCTCCTGCCTGGAAGAGGTCGTCAAAAAGCACAACGGCCAGGTCATATACACCAAGGTCGGCGCCCCCATCGTCGCCCGGCGCATGATGGAGGTGCAGGCCGTCTTCGGCGGGGAGGAGAACGGCGGTCTCATATTCCCGGAGCACCAGCACTGCCGCGACGCGGCCATGGCCATGGCCAAGATGCTGGAGATCATCGCCAAGAAGGGGCCGCTCTCGGAACTTCTAAAGGAAGTGCCGCGCTACTGCCTGGACAAGAGGAAGCTCTCCTGTCCCGAGGACAAGAAGGAATGGGTGCTCGAACAGGTGGAGGCGTACTTCGCCGATCAGCGCACGGACGTGACGGACGGCATCAAGATATTCTTTGACGGGGGCTGGAGCCTGGTGCGCCCGTCAGGAACGGAACCGATATTCCGCATCTTCTCCGAGGGTAAGGACGAATCCGTCGCCAAACGCTGCGGGGACGAGTGCGAGAAGCTGGTCCGGGAGCTCCTCGAGGAGTGATCAGAGCAACTGCTGGGCCAGGAACACCATCCCGAAGATGATGAAGACCAGCCCGCTCCCGACGCGGATGTAGTTCTTGGGGACCTTCTCCCCGATGACCTTGCCCAGGGACACCTCCAGGATCACCAGCCATAGGAAGCCCAGCGCGGCGCCGACGAACACCATCAGGGCCGCGCCTGATTCAGCGGACAGAGTGATGACGGAAAGCTGCGTCTTGTCCCCCAGCTCCATGAGCGCCACGAAACCGAAGGCGGTCAGGAACCCTCCCCATCTTCCTTTATCCTTCACCACCTCTTCCTCTTCGTCCTCTTTACGGACGAGGGTGACGACCCCGAAGATGATGAAGACCGTTCCCGCGGCCAGACCGACTATCCAGGACGGCACGAACTGGAAGAGCACCTCGCCGATGACCACGCCCACCGCGGTCACCGCGGCCAAAGCCAGGAAGGAACCCAGGAAAACCGTGCGCTTGGGGTATTTCGAGGAAAGCGTGATCACGGCGATCATGGTCTTGTCCCCCAGCTCGGTGAGCGAAATAAGAACGAAGGCGGAGATGAGCGGTGCGAGGTCCATCACTCGCCCCGCCTGGTGTGGACAATAGCCACCACTTCCATGATCATGCGGGCGGCCAGAGCGGCCGTGGTCCCGGGATCGTGGGAGGGAAGCACCTCGGAGATGTCGAAGCCGACCATGCGGTCGCCGAGCATATCGATGCAGCGCTTGACCTCGTAGCCGGTGAGCCCGAACGGCTCCGGGCGCGACGTACCAGGGGCGAATCCGGGGTCGATGCCGTCCATGTCCAGGCTGAGGAGCACGCGCTCCCGGCGCATCATGTTCAGCACCTTCTTCCAGGAGTTGACCACTCCCGCCTCCTGGATCTGGTACGCGTCTACGTAGTTCGGCATCTCCTGGCCTATCTCCTTCTTAGAGATGGAGCGAACACCGAACGGAACCACGTTCTCTATGCCGACGACGTCAGCGACCTTGCGCATGGTGCAGGCGTGGTCGAACTTGCGGTCCCCCTGCATCTCAAAGTCCAGGTGCGCGTCTATGGAGATGACGCCCACCTCCTGGTAAGCCTTGACAAAAGGATAGGTGATGCTGCGCTCTCCGCCCATGATGATGGGGAACTTGCCAGCTTTGACCACTTTGGACGCTTCCGCCTCCACGGCCTTGAACATGTCCTCGCAGGACGAGCCGCAATCGAGGTCCCCGGCGTCATGCACCTTGACCGTGGAAACGTCCAGGTCGTGCTCGAACAGATATGGGTCAAAAAGACGGGACGCTTTGCGAATGGCCGTCGGTGCCTTGCGCGTCCCGGAACGGAAGCGGGTGGTGCCGTCGTACGGCACGCCCAGAATGACGAACTCCGCCTCCTCGAAGGTGGAATTGGCCAGGGCGAACGTGTCGCTGCGGGCCATGATTATCCGGCTGGATCACACCTTGGTGATCTTGCGGCGGTCCATGGCGATCATGTACATGATCTCCTCGCCCGCGGTGAGCTGCCCCTTGTACTCCTCGGGTATGGGCAGCTGGAACGTCTCGTAGTTGTCCAGGTCCATCAGCTGCACCTCATCGCCGGAGATGGAGAGGATCTGGGCCTTGCGTTTGTCGATCATCGGGACCTGCACCTTGTGCTTGACCGGGTGAACGATCTGCCGCTTGCGGTTGTCAAAGATGCCTATGGCATCGATGTTGGATTTCGCTTCTCCGTGCTTCCCAGGCTTGGAGGTGGATATGCTGATGATCTTGCAGGGCTCCCCGTCGATGAGCATGTATCTGCCCTCTTTGAGCTCCCTGACTTCCTGTTGAGTCCACGACATAGCTACCAGTGGAGGGAATTGGCGTTGCGTTTATATATTTTCTTATCGCCGGTGGTTCTGATAATATTTGGGGCGTTGGCCTTGCCGCTGCTGCGGCCTACCCTGCTGGCGCTGCTCCCTTTTCGGCGGGTCGGGATATTTCTCCTTTATCTCGGCGACACGCTTCTCCATCTGTTCCTTGAGCTGATCGGCTATGAACTCACCGCGGTAGGCGTCCACCTTGGCGGCGATGCTTATCTTACCGCCCAGGCTTCTGGCCACCTTCCCCCGCTGCCAATACGGCGAACGGTTGACCCAGGGGTGCTGGAATATGACCCCGTGCTTCGGAGGGCGTTTTCCGGAACGCAGGTGCAGGAACAGCGCCTTCTCCGCCCCGAGAAGTTGGACCGTGGACGAAGGAAGCTTCGCCAGGCGCTGCAGCCCCCCGGCCAAGGAGATCAGCCTGGCGGCCAGGTTGGGGTTCAGCAGCGCGGAAAGGTTCGGGGCCACCCGGTCCATCCCTTCCAGGATGTAGGCGTCCAAGGACTCCTTCCTCTTGTACAGCTCGTACAGAGTGCCGCCCAGGCCGCGGATGACGTCCAGGTCCCGCTCCACCAGGTCCGTTCCCACCGACTCGAGCGAAACCCCAAGATGGTCCATTATCACCTGGCGGTCGCCCATCTCTGACACCAGGCGGGCGTACTCCGCGTCGACCGCGAAATCGCCCAGTTCCGGGAAGTACACCCCGTACCACTCGTGCAGCCGTTCGCTCAGAAGATTGATCTCCTCGATGAGGTCGTCCGTCGCTCGTATGGCCTGAGCGATGGAGCGGTCCTCGCTGAGCGGTTCCCGCACTCGTATCTTCCCGAGCTCGAGCATCACCTTCTGCATCAGGTCGGGCGTCAGCCCGTAGTTCTCCGGCCTGATGAAAGAGGAATCGAAGACCATCGGCTTGCCCAATGGCTTCAGGCGCGCGTCGGCCACCTTCATTCTCTTTACGGCCAGCTCCCTCTCCTCCGGAAGGATCTCGCCGCGCTGCACGGCCGCTAGCTTTCGAGCCACCAGTTTCGGCTCCTTCTCGAACAGCTTGAACCTGCGGACCTCCTCGCCCTCGCAGAGGAAAACCCCGAACCATTTGGTGACAAGTATCATCGGTTCACTCCCTAAGTATGCGCCGGACCTCGTCCGCCGGCAGCGGCACGTTCTTTCCCAGCAGCGCCAGATGGTACTGCAGTTCGGCGTGGGCCTCCAGCGTCTCCATCCTGTGGAAGGCGTCCTTGAGGTCCTTCCCGATGGATATCGCTCCATGGTTCTCCAGGAGGAAGGCGTTGGCCGCCTCGACCTCTCGCCCAAGCATCATGGCCAGGTCATCGGTCCCGGGCGTGGCGTAGGGTATCAGCGGAACTCGCCTGCCAAGCACCATCAGACCCTCCGGGGTCAAGGCCGGGTCGACGGATATATTGGCGCAGGCCAGAACGGTGCAGAAGCGGGGATGCACGTGCACCACCCCGTTCACCTCTGGCCTTCGGCGGTAGACGGTAAGGTGGAAGGGCGTCTCCATGGACGGTCTGCCGCTCACAGCCTTCCCGGTGGCGATCTCCACTGTCACCAGCTCGGTGGGGTCCAGCATGCCCTTGCACGATCCCGAGGGGGTGATGACCATCATGTCCCCGACACGGGCGCTGATGTTGCCGCCGGTCCCGCTGGTCAGTCCCTTCTCGTACAGCAGTCTTCCGTAACGAACCACGTCCATGCCGGCCTGCTTCACAGCTTCGCCCCCTTCAGCCTTTTAACGATGTCCTCGGGCCTCAGCACCCCGCTCTCGGTGATGATGCCGCTAAGATATTTGGCCGGGGTGACGTCAAACCCGGGGTTGAGCGCCTTGCAGCCCTGCGGGGCGATGCGCACCCCGTCCACCACGGTGACCTCCTCCTCCCCCCGGTACTCGATGGGTATGTCCTCCCCTCGTTTGATGCCCAGGTCGAAGGTGGACAGCGGGGCGGCGGTGTAGAACGGGACCTTAAGTTCCCTGGCCAGCACCGCCTTCTCGAACGTGCCGATCTTATTGGCGAAATCACCGTTGGCGGCGATGCGGTCCGCCCCCACGATGACCATGTCCACCCCCTCCCGGAGGAAATGGCCGGACGCCCCGTCCGGTATGATGGCGTGAGGGATGCCCTCGTTCAGCAGTTCGAACGCCGTGAGCTTCATTCCCTGCAGCCGGGGCCTGGTCTCTGAGACGTAGACGAAGATCCTCTTCCCGTTGCGCCAGGCCGCTCTGATAGGTGCGAGCGCGGTACCCCAGTCCACAGTGGCCAGGGCGCCGGCGTTGCAGTGCGTCATTATCCGGTCGCCGTCCTTGATCAGCCGTTCGCCATGCTCGCCGATCGAACGGCAGCGCTCCACGATGGTCTCGGCGTAATCCTCGGCCGCTCCCGTGGGATCGTCACCGTCCTTTATCCGGGCCAGCATATGGTCCACCGCGAAGAACAGGTCGAACGCCGTGGGCCTGGTGCCTTTCAGCTCCTTGGCGGCCTTTTCCAGGTCCTGGTGATTGTTGGCGGCCAGCATCATCCCGTAGGCGGCGGCCACGCCGATCGCCGGGGCCCCTCGCACGGTCATGTCCTTGATGGCCTCGGCCACCCGGTGATGGTCCCGGAAGCCCAGGACCTCGACGCGGTTGGGGAGTATCCTTTGGTCCAACATTCGGACCAATCCCTCCTCGCTCCAGACCGCCCTGATGTCGCTGACCTTGCCGTCGATCCTGATCTTCATCTTCTCTCATCCACGGGAGGGTCGGCAATCTAATTAAGTTATGCCGGAGGCGATAGTTCGTAAACTTACGATAGATTTAATTAGCGAGAGCAGTAATCAGTTACCCGGCGATACCTCTGCCCAGCAGGACCACGGATTTTGACGTTTACTCGACGACCACCGGACTTAGACAGATATCCAACCCGGTCCGCCAGAAGATATTGAGCGAGCTGCAGAGGAGGGACCTCAGCCTTTCGGAAATCGCCGTTCTAACCAGCAAGGCGCAGAGCACCCTGTCGGTCCATCTGGATAAGATGGTCAAGGAAGGCCTCATCGGTTACCGTGATGATCCGGAGGACAACCGCCGAAAGATCTTCTACGTGATCTCCCGACCGGTAGGCAGCTCGGTCGTTCCCCGGGAGGAGCTGAAGAAGGCCGTGTCGAACACCATCGGCAGGTCCATCGGCAACCCGAGCACCTTCCTGAAGGGAACGATACGCTCCATCGTCATCGGCATGGAGGCCATCGGTTTCAACATGGACCCGGTGCTGAAGGACATAGGCCGGCAGATGGGGGCGGAGATATCCACCCGCATGAAAGCTACTGACGTGGAAGGCCTGATCAAGGAGATCAAGGAGTTCTACGCCCTGCACGAGATGGGCGAACTGGTGGTGTTCTCGCTGCACCCGGTCACCCTGATCATCCGTGACGAATACGACTGCTCCAAGGCCCCGGACGTCGGAAAGACCCTCTGTCTGCTGAACGAAGGCATACTGGAGTCCATCTTCGAGGAGAGACTGCACATGCCCCTGCGCGTGGTGGAGAAGGACACCTTCGGAGCTGGCTTCAACATGTGCAAGTACGTGATCGAGCCATCCCTCTGATCAGCCCTCGATGAAGCGGCGCATCTCGGCCTCCAGCCACTCCCATCTGACCAGTGGCGGTTTCTCCAGCACTTCCAGGGTGACCTTCCTGCCCTGCACCTTGTACCGCCCCTCGAAGAAGAAGTCCATGCCCAGGATGCGCGGTCCTCCGTAGAAGATGCCCTTTTCGTAATCGCCCTCGAAGCTCATCCGGTAGTCGTCGCCGAACTTCCGCAGCTCCTCGATCTTGTCCTCGCGGCGCCCCTGGTATTGGAAGGCGAAGGTCCTTCCCATGCTTACATCAAGGAAGGTCCATGGAATAAGGATTTTTGGGGCTGGTCAACCACTGCGCTTCATGACGTCGTACTTCAGCCAAACCAGGCCGCCTTCCAGCTCCTCCACGTGCTTCAGCTTGAGGAGGCGCGGTTCGGCGAACGCGGATATGGCCGGGTTGATGAAATGGGCGGTATCGGCCTTGCCGACCACGCAAGGGGTCAGGATGACGCTGATCTCGTCAATAAGCCCCTCCTTGAGCATGATCGCCGACAGAGTTCCACCGCTGTCGATACG
This sequence comes from uncultured Methanomassiliicoccus sp., assembly GCA_964585915.1. Taxonomy (GTDB): domain Archaea; phylum Thermoplasmatota; class Thermoplasmata; order Methanomassiliicoccales; family UBA472; genus UBA472. The sequence goes on along the minus strand of CAZPFU010000002.1, from coordinate 4,191 downwards.
TATGTTGCGCAATCCATATCGTTTCTGCAGATCCTTCAGGGCCTTCTTGAGGTCAACACGGTCCTGGCCGGCGATGATGGTGTCTATGCCCTCCCTACGCAGATATTCAAGGTGTTCCTTTGGGGTGGAACGGGAGCACAGCGAAACGGGGGTCTTCCAGAAGGGCTGTTTCTTGATCGCGCTCCAGTTCCGGACCCTGCCCTTGCTGTCCACAATGGCCATGACCGAACGGGAGCAACTTGGAAAGTTCTTGGCCACTTCGTAAGACCACTCAGGCACCTCCTCGGCCATCGGTGCGGCCAAGAAAGTGTCCGCCCCAGAGATGGTGGCATCAGGTTCGAACGTCTCCGCCAATTGATAGTAAGTGCCCATGTCTATCTCGAAACCGGTGGCCCGGGCGTCCAGGCTGGTCTGGATATGAAGCACTACTCGTAAGTCCTTCATGAAAAATGATTACCTAGAGCGGTATAAAAGGGCGATATCCGGTACGTTGTAAATGCCTTGATCACATAAGATGAACGACCATTCTGAACCACCTGACCTTTTGAATGTTCCGCATTATTCGTGTCACTGCCGGTGGATGGAGAAAATTGATAATCATCAGTATTGCGATTTCAATATCATGTCATCCCGAATCGTGAGCATCATAACCCTGGGCGTAAAGGACCTGAAGCGGTCGGCGGCATTCTACGAGGGACTTGGTTTCGTCATGTCCGGAAAGAGCGATGATGATATCGTGTGGTTCAACACGGGAGGGACGGTACTGGGTCTCTATCCCTGGGGCGCCATGGCGGAGGATTCGGGAGTGCCACCGGAGGGATCGGGATTCCGCGGGGTCACCCTGGCCATCAACCTACGTAACGAGAAGGAGGTGGACGAGTTCGTGGCCAAGGCGAAACGACTGGGTGCCAAGATCATCAGACCCCCTGAGAAGGTGTTCTGGGGCGGATACTCGTCCAAATTCCACGACTTCGACGGACACATCTGGGAGATCGCCCACAATCCATTCACACCCGTCGATGCGGACGGAAAGCTAAAAATGGATTGATAAAAAAACCAGGATGAGTGGAATGGGCTCATCCGGATTTGAACCGGAGACCTCCTCCGTGTCAGGGAGACGTCATAACCGCTAGACCATGAGCCCTTGGAATTGGCCGTAAGTTGTTCTAATTGATATGCCTTTCGTAACAATGAAGACGAGGAAGCATAGCCTGGTACCCTCTGTTAAAAAGCAAATTTTATTAGGGGACGCCCCTTGCATCTGCTGAGCAAAATGACGGAGATCATTCTCTTCACCAAACCCGATTGCCAAAAGTGCGATTACGTCAAGAGTCACCTGCCCGAAGGTGTACGGCCGAGGATAGTGAACACCTCGGATGCTGACGGACTGGCCGAGGCCGCCTATTACGAGCTTCTCAACAAGAACCTTCCCATCCTGGTCGTTGATGACGAGGTCTTCGAGGGCTCCATCATCATCATCAACAAGCTCAAGGAGCTGGCTTAAACCACATATCCATGTACTGTCTGGGGATCGAGGGGACCGCCCACACCGTGGGCGTGGGGATCGTGGACGATAAAGGGAACGTCCTGGCCAACGAGCTGGAGATGTATCGTCCGGCCGAAGGGGGCATTCATCCCCGGGAGGCGGCCAATCACCACGCCGAACGTTTGGTGCCCCTGGTCCGCCAGGCCATCGATAGGTCCGGAATAAGGTTCAAGGACATCGGCCTGGTCTGTTTCTCGAAAGGCCCTGGATTAGGGCCTTGCCTGCGCACGGTGGCCACCGGCGCCCGCGCTCTATCCCTATCCCTCAACGTCCCCATAGTAGGGGTCAATCATTGCATATCCCATCTGGAGATAGGGAGGATCAAGACCGAGGCCAAGGACCCCGTGCTTCTTTATGCCTCAGGTGGGAACACCCAGGTCATCGCCTTCGCCAACGGCCGCTACCGGATCTTCGGCGAGACCCTGGACATCGGGATCGGAAACATGCTGGACAAGCTCGGAAGGGAGATCGGTCTAGGCTATTACGCCGGCCCGAAGATCGAGAAGGCCGCTGCCCAGGGCAGCAAACTGCTGGACCTGCCCTACTCGGTCAAAGGCATGGACATGGCCTTCTCCGGGATACTTACGGCCGCCGTGGCCCATCGCAACAAGGGCGAGAGCATCGAGGACATCTGCTTCAGCATCCAGGAGACCTGCTTCGCCATGCTGACCGAGGTGACGGAACGGGCCATGGCCCACGTGGAGAAGGAAGAGGTGCTCCTGGGCGGGGGGGTGGTCCAGAACAAGCGCCTGCAGCGCATGGTGCAGGAGATGGCCGAGGCGCGCGGGGCCCGTATGTACGTTCCCGACCGGACGCTGTGCATGGACAACGGGGCCATGATAGCCTGGACCGGCCTGGTTATGCACGAGGCCGGGATAGAGCATCCCATGGAAATGACCACGGTCGATCAGCGTTTCCGCACAGACCAGGTCGAGGTCACTTGGCGCTGACCCGGTTCATCTGTTTTGCTATTATGGCATCAAGCGCCTGAAGGAAGTCTATGTCCTTCCCGAGCGGAATCGTCGCGCCACTGGCTATGTTGTGACCGCCCCCGACCCCGCCCACGGAAGCGGCGGCGTCCCTCATGGCCACCGAAAGGTCCAGGCCGTCCTTGTCCACGAGCTTCCTGGTGCCGCGGGAGGACACCTTGAACTCCTTGTCCATGCGGGTCAGACATATGGTGGCCTTGTCCTGGTCGCCCACCCACTGCATGACCAGGCCGCAAAGTTCGCTCGACACCTCCTTGTGCGGCGACTCGAAGTGCTGGATGCCGATCTCCTTGGAGATGCCGCGTTCCGCCGTCCGCTTGGCGGCGTTGAGCAGCATGTCATCGTATTCCCTGACCAGCGTTTCGGCGCGCTCCCTCGCTTCCTTTAAGCCGAGAAGCATGGCCAATCCCAGGGCCGTTTCGTCCACGCGCCCGCAGGCGTTGATGAGCCTGGTCAGCTGGTACGCGCGGGAGTTGTCCTGCGGGAAGAAGTAGTCCGGGGCGAGCTCGTCCTCCAGGCTTCCCAGGGAGCAGCCCTGTTCCAGGAGGCGGAGGGAGATGAGCGAGGAAAGCCTTCTCCTTCCCCCCTCGTCCAGGCCGTCCCAGGTGCTCTCCGCTCTCACGTTGGCCTCCTGTAAAAGTCTTGCTATCCCTTGCAGGTCCCCGCTAACCCCTCTTATGAAAGGATGCGTGGTCCGCATCAGGCCATCTCCGACGGGCCCAGGTGGCAACAGCGAACCCTTCTTCTCCTGTATCAGGTTCCTCTTGTTCCCCTCGTTGTACAGGTGGGCGTTCACCCCGCTCAGGCCCTGCAAGTGCTGGCGGTCCCCGACCATGCCGGCGAAGGCCATGGGCAGCAGGTCCCAGTTGTTCTCGTCCACCGTCACCGCCAAAAGCATCGACAACGTGCTCGCGCAGGCGTAGCGCGCCCCGTCCACCTTGAAAACGGAGGGATTGAGGTGCATCACCCTCTCGGAGTCCTTCTCCGGGCGGTGGTGATCGAGGACGATCACCTTCGCGTTCAAGGACTCCAGGGCGGTGAGGTTGCTCGAACCCATGTCGGCCACGATCAGCAGGTCGACGCCCTTGACCAGGCTGGCCTGTATCGCCGGGAGATCGAAGCTCTTCAGATTGGTGGTCTGCGTGCCCTTTCCGGCACGGACCAGCATGGAGGTGAGGACGCTGGCGGCACCGATGCCGTCGGCGTCGTTATGGGAAAAGACACGCGCCTCGGTGCATTCGCGCACCGCGGCCGCGGCTAAGGAAAATCGAAGTAAGAGGTTTTCCGGAAGGACGCTGGCGTCCATGTCCTACTCACTCGATGAGCAGCTCGGCGTTCTTCAGAGAGTAGTTCCAGTCAGCGGGCAGGAGGTCCTTGTTCTTATAGTACTTCACCAGGCGCCTGATCTTGGACTCCACGAGCTGAAGGCCGCGGCGGTTGGAAACGTCCCCGCGGTTGCCGTTCTGAATGTGCAGGTTCAGGTTGATGGCCTTCCTCATCAGGGCCATCAGGTCCTCGGGGAGCTTGGGGGACAGGCCGTTCTCGTTCAGTATCTCCAGGACGGTCTTGCCGGTGGCCAGCTTGACGCTGGGCACGGCGTGCTGGTCCCTGAGGACCATGCCGATCTTGGAGGTGGTCATGCCTTCCTTTCCCAGC
>CAZPFU010000001.1:0-210309 GCA_964585915.1 uncultured Methanomassiliicoccus sp. | reverse complement strand
AGCAGGTGAGCGACGCTGAGGCCATGGTCCTCTCCAAGGACATCGCGAAGAAGAAGGGTCTCAAGCCGGGCCGCGTAAAGGGCACTAACGGAGTTCAGTTCACGAAGGGCAACAACGCGAGGCTGGAGATCGTATCCTGGGAGGAGTTCGAGAAGACCCTCACCAAGAGGGGTCTCGCGGTGTTCGAGAGCGGCGGCTGGATGAAGATAATGAAGAAGACCAAGTAAGGTCTTCTATAAAACCCAGCCAAACCCTTTAAACGTCCCTTTTACGATTCTCAGCCCTCGATGTTGTTCAGAACCACCGTGAGCTCCTTTCCGTAAGCTTTCAGGAAGGCCTTGCGGTCCTCCTCCATGCGCCACATCTCCAGCTGCGGGTCTCCGCTGGCGGTGACTATGAGCTTCACCGAGCGTTTGGTAACCTTGCTGAACCGCACGTTCTGCACCAGGTTGGAATGGGAGCGGTCCAGGCTCTCGGCCATGCGCAATAACGTCGAAAGGCGGATCAAGGTCTGCTGGTCCTTCTCATCCAGCTCTCGCAGGTCGGCCGCCCTCATCTTGGGGGTGCGTTTGCGATGGTACTTTGCGACGTTCGCTATGAGCAGCACCTCTCGGTTCGAGAAGCCCAGCAGCTCCGCGTGACAGATTATGTAGTGTGAGTGCAGATGATGGTCGTTGAAGGAGATGAAATCGCCCACGTCATGCAGGAAGGCGGCGTGGTGCAGCAGTTCCCTTTCCTTCTTGCCCATGGTGTGCAATCCCTTCTTGGCCGCGCTGTCGAACAGCTCCAGGGCTATGGACGTTACACGTCTAGCATGCTCCTCGTCTATGGAGCATGCCCGCCCCAACTGTATGACGCTTCTTTCCCGCACGGACAGTTCGCGGAAGCCTGGAAACTCCTCCAGTCCGCCGAGATAGTCCTGCAGCATCCCGTCCCGCATGCTGCGTTGGCTTACGGCGATCTCGCTCAGCTTCAGCTCCTCCATGACCGTCTCCAGGACCATGGCCCCAGCGACGATTATGTCGGCCCGTTCCGGGTTCATCCCCGGCACCTTGCGCCTGGCGGTCAGGTCCAGACCGGCCAACTGAGGTATCAGCTTCCTCAGCTGCGAGTATCGTATCACACCGGGACGCGAGCTGCTGTCCTGGCGCAGCAATATTTCGCCAAGGTTCACAATGGTCCCCGAGCTGCCAAAGGCCAGGGGCACCTTGCTCTGCAGGATCTCCTTCTTCGCCCGCACCATGGAGCTCTTCACGTACTTGCGCATCTTGACCAGCGCATCGTCGGGGATCGGCGCCTCCGGCTTCTTCACGAACATGGTGGTGAGCCGGATGGCCCCCACCTTCAGACTCTCAAGATAGGAATACTCGTTCTGATCGCCCAGGGCCAGTTCGGTGCTCCCCCCGCCTATGTCCAGGAACAGGGCGTTCTTGCGGCCGATGTGGTGTCCGCTGGAGACACCCAGGTAGATCAGTCTGGCCTCCTCCATGCCCGAGATGATCTGCAGCTCCAGGCCGGTGGCCTCCTTCACCCGGTCCACCAGCTCGGAGCGGTTGGCGGCCTCCCGGGTGGCCGAGGTGGCCATGGCCACGAACTCCGTGGCCCCGTACGTTCGTGACAGATCACAGAAGTTCTTCGTAACCCGAACCGCCCGATCCATGGCGCTCTCCAGCAGCAGCCCGTCGGTGAACTCCTGCTCTCCCAGTCTGACCATCTCCTTCTGTTCGCTGATGACCGTGTAGGAGCGGTTCGGGTTGATGCGCACCACCAGCAAACGGATGGAGTTCGTCCCCACGTCCAGGAAGGCCACCACCTTACCTTTTTCCGCCTCAACCATCCAGGGTCACCTCCCGGCCGAAGGCCCGGGCGAACCGCCCCGCCTTGAGCGAGCCCCATTCCTTCTCCGCGGTCAGGTCCCCCGGGCCCGATATGGAGATCCTCACCGCCTTTCTTCCCACGGTTAGCCTGACATCTCCCACCAGGGAGGCGTGGCTGCGGTCCAGGCCGTCCGCCAGGGCCAATATGGCCGAGAGCTTGACGACCCTCTTCCGTTCCGATTGCGTTAGTCCCTTGAACACCTTGTCGTCGCGGCGCGGGGAACGCAGGCCATGGTAGCGGGCGATGCAGGCCAGCATTCTCTTTTCCACCTCCTCTAAGGGCAGGTCGGCCTTCATAACCATGTCCAGGGCCCTTCTCTGATGTCCTTCCGCACCTTCGCTGAAGCCCACGTCGTGCACCATGGCCGCCATCTCCAGCAGCTCACGGTCCTTGGGGTCCAGGCGGTGCAGTCCGCGGATATTGTCAAAGATCAAGGTGGCCAGGGAACGTACCTGTTCAGCGTGCGCATGTTCGATATGGAACGTTTCCGCCCACTTCCCCGCGTCCCGGACCTTGTCCGCCATCCGCCCGTTCTCCACGTCCTTGGGCAGGTCCTTGAACCCCTGGGCGCGAAGCTCGTCAGCGGTCCCCTGGGCATCGTATGAGACCCTGGTCAGCTCCACGTTCATCGAGGGGAGGTCCAGCAGGGCGTAGGAGGCCTCGGGGCCGTCGCGGGGACGCCCCACGCTGCCCGGATTGACGAAGACGGTCCCGGCGCACTCCCTCATCATGGGCATGTGCGAATGGCCGGTGACGATCACGTCCGCCCGGCTCGCCCCGGCCAGATGGCTCAGCCTGTTCTCCGGCGTGGACGCGGTCAGCTTCTCCGCCTCCTGTCCCGGGGAGGCGTGGGTCACCAGCACGGTGCGGCCGCAGATGTCCAGGCGCAGATCCTCCGGCAGCGAGGCTAGCCATTCCACGTCGTCCTTGCCCAGCATCTCCGTGGCCATCTCCAATTGGCGGTCATTGACCTTCTTCCCCGAGGCGATCCTCAGGGCAGCGCGGTCTATGTTGCCGATCACGCTGAGCACGTCCCTCTCCCTCAGCAGAGCGATGGTCTCCACGGGGTGGGGGAGACCTACCGCGTCCCCGGCGTTGAGGAAAGCGGTAACACCATTCGCCCGGGCATGCTCCATGACCGCCCGCAGAGCCGATACGTTGCCATGCACGTCCGATATCAGCGCCACCCGGACCGGGCAGGCCTCGACGATCGAGCGTCCTTTGAGCTTGTCCAAGAGCCGGAACAGGAAGCGTTCCTGCAGCAGGGCGAACCACATCTCCACGAGCTCGGAGTGCAGCTCCCTGCGGTGGTCCTCGAACACCGTTGCCAACCGGTCGATGGCCATCGCCGCGGTCGGGGCCTCCTCCCGCAGTCCCGGCAAACGCTGCAGCCAGACATCGCAGTCGTGCAGCTCGCCCACCGTGTCCTGCAACTTCTTCAGCACCTTTAACTCGTCATCCAGCCCGTCGTCGTAGGCGTCCCGGAACGCTTCGAGCGCATAGCGCAGGTGCTTTCCCGCGATCCGCAGCGCATGGTGTCCCTGCCAATCCTCGTACACCGGAACGGAATGCGAATGTTCCATCAGCTCGTCCACGGCCACCGAGGCGTGGGCGAAGGCGTAGGGATGCAATACCGACGTATCCACGTTCGACCGCTCCCGGTCAGCGATCTCCGACCTCATTTCCTGGAAGGCCCCGTCACCGGTGATGCCATCCATCAAGGCGGCCACCCCGGGCTGGAGGGAGGTCCTGCGACATCTCAGCATCTCTATTATGAGGGCTACGCCGACGGCCTCCTCCCCTTGCCAGTCCTTGGCCATTTCCCCCAGCAGTTCGATCTGCACGTCCAGGTCACGGGCCTCTCCGAGGGAGGCGGTGACCTGCCTGACCGCCTTCCGCCAACGTTTGGCCTTCTTGCCTTTGAAGCATTCACCGAAGATGCGCAGGGCGGAGCGCAGGCGCCGGGAGGCCACGCGCATCCGGTGCACGTATTCAATATCCTCCCCGCTTCGAACCCCCTCAACCTCGGCCAGAAGCGCCTCGAGCCTCTGCGCGGCGATCCTTCTTCCGTGGGCGCACAGATCGTCGGTCAGCTTCATTCCTCCCTGTGCCAGGAACCGCGGTTCTTGATCAGCCAGGCCTGGGAATCTACCCTCTCCTCTCCCTTGGCGATCTTCCTTTTTACGTAGGTGCCGTCGGGCAGCATATCGCGGGACTTGGCGTTATCCTTCAGATGTATGGGCAGTATCTCATCTACCAGCCGCCGGCGGTACTGCTCGTCCAGTACGGGGAAGAGCACCTCCACCCTCCGCTTCAGGTTGCGGGGCATCATGTCCGAGCTGCCCAGGAACACCTCCTCCTCCCCGCCGTTGCGGAAGTAGTAGATCCTGGCGTGCTCCAGGAAGCGCCCGACTATGCTGTTGACCTTGATGTTGTCGCTGAGGCCTTTCACCCCGGGACGCAGGGCGCACAGCCCGCGCACGTTCAGATCGATGCGGACGCCGACCTGGGAAGCCCGGTACAGGGCATCAATGACATCAGGGTCCAGAAGGCCGTTCAGTTTGAAGGCCAGATACCCGTCCCCATGCTCCTTATGCCTGGCCGCCTCCCGGTCGATGCGGGCGATCATCTCCTTCTTCAGCGCCACCGGGGCCACCAGCAGCCTGCGGTAGGATTCCTTGTGCGAGTAGCCCGTCAGGTAATTGAACAGGTCGGCCACGTCCGCCCCGATGTCCGGGTCGGCCGTGAGGTATCCGATATCACCGTAGATGCGCGACGTCTGCGCGTTGTAGTTCCCCGAGCTCATGTGGCTGTAACGGACGATGCTGTCACCCTTCTTCCGGACGACCAGAAGGAGCTTGGCGTGCACCTTCAGGTCCATGAGGCCGTATACCACGTGAACGCCGGCGTTCTCCAGGGCGCGCGCCCAAACGATGTTGTTCTCCTCGTCGAACCGCGCCTTCAGCTCGACCACCGCCGCCACCGCCTTGCCGTTCTCGCGAGCTTCCATCAAAGCGTCTATGATCGGCGAGTGCTTGTCTATGCGGTAAAGGGTGATCTTGATCGCCAGCACCTGGGGGTCGTTGGCCGCCTGCTTCAGGAAGGTGACCATCGGCACGAAGGAGTCATAAGGGTGATAGAACAGACGGTCACGGTGCTCGACAGCGGCCATGAGCGACTTCTCCGGCACCAGGTCCGAAGGGACATAGGGGAGGAACGGCGGGTCCTTGAGGTCCGGACGGTTCAAGGACAGGAGGTCCCAGAAACCGACCAGGGACAGCGGGGCGTGGGAGCGGAAGACCATGAGCGGATGTAGGCCGAGCTTCGTGGCGAACAGGTCCACCATTTTCTCGGGCATATCGTTGTCCACCTCCAGACGGATGGGCGATCCGACCCTCCTGGTCTCCACGCTCTCCTCGATGGCCGTGAGCAGATCTTCCGCCTCATCGGTGGTTATCTCGATGTCCGCGTCCCTGGTGATGCGGAACAGATGCACGTCCCTGACCTTCATGCCCGGGAACAACAGGTCCAGATTGTCGGCCACCAGGTCTTCCAGCAGAACGAAGTCCTGCAGCTTTCCGGGTGTGCTTCCGGGGATAGGAACGAAGCGGGGGAACAGGTCCAGGGGAACCTTGACCCGGGCATAGCGGTCTCCTCTCTGGGGATGCCTGACGCTCACGGCCAGGTTGATGCTGAGATTGGAGATGAACGGGAACGGCTGATTGAAGTCCAGGGCCAGGGGCGTTAGGGCTGGGAATATCATCCGTTCGAAGTAATCGCGCAACGCCTGTCTCTTGTCAGTCTCGAGGTCCTTCACTGGATGTATGGTGATCCCGGCCGTCCTCAGTTTAGGCAGCAGATCTACATACCACAGCTTGCCATGCGCTTCCAGAAGCGGCAACAGCTCCTCGCTGATGGCCTCCAGCTGCTCCAATGGCGTCAGGCCGTCCGGAGGTGCTTCCAACGCCCCCTTCTTCAGCTGCCTCTTCAGCCCCGACACCCGGACCATGAAGAACTCGTCCAGATTGCTGCCGCAGATGGCCAGGAACTTGACCCTCTCCAGAAGAGGGTGGGAGGTGTCCTGGGCTTCCTCGAGTATCCGCTTGTGGAACCTTACCCAGCTTATCTCCCGGTTGATGAACGGCGAGTCCCCCGACTGCTTCTTGGTTCTACTCTTGTGAACACTGGTCTTACGGTCAGCGCTGCTCTTACGGGCGGGCATGGGCGTCCTTATTACATCCCACCTCCAGTATATATGAGGTTACCGTCCAGTCCATCCTTTCGTGAATATCACGACATGTACTGGTACGGTCCATTTTTTTATAGTCAATAATCGGTCGCTACCGGCATGGCCGCGCTGATCCGTCCGGGGGAAAGGGACGAGGACCGACATGACCGGACCCGGCTGATCCCCTGGGTGGACATGGAGCGGGTGGCCTCGGCAAAGGTCCTGGTGGTCGGCGCGGGGGCGCTGGGGAACGAGGCGGTCAAGGACCTGGTACTGTTCGGGTTCCGCCACCTGGACGTCATGGACATGGATTCCGTGGTTCGCTCCAACCTCAGCCGCTGCGTGCTGTTCAGGGAAGGCGACCAATCATCGGGGAAGGGAAAAGCGTCGCTGGTCGCGGAGAGGGCCGGGGAGCTGGACCCGGAGGTCCAGGTAAAGGCCATCGAAGGCCAGGTGCAATCCCTGGGACCGGAGGAGATGAAAGGGTACGATATCATCCTGGGCTGCCTGGACAACGTGGCGGCCCGTTTACATCTGAACGCCAACTCCTATCACGCCCGGGTGCCGTACGTGGATGGCGGCACGGACGGTTTTCGGGGAAGGGTGCAGACGGTGGTACCTCCGTTGACGCCCTGCCTGCAGTGCGGCATGAACCGTAGCCATTTCAAGGTCATGGAGCGCCGCTTCAGCTGCACCGGTCAGGACACAGTTTTCTACCAGCCGAAGATGGCGGCGGAGATAACCACCACAAGCATCATCGCCGCCGTCCAGGTGCGAGAGGCGATCAAGATACTTTCCAGGCGGCCAGCCATCGCTCACGTATTGCATTACGACGGTCTGGCGGGAACCAGCGATATTTTGGCATTGGACATCGATCCAGAGTGCCCGAACCATGTTCCGGGCAAATTATCATAATGCTAACTCTAATGGAAAGGATTATACCATCTTTCCAGGGATTGACCGGGGCGATAAAATGGTGGTTAGGGTAAGGGTCAGGAACGCGGAGACCGGTGCCACGGTCGACATGGAGCTGGAGATGGAGAACACCGTGGAGGAGATCATCGAGGGCGTCTCGGCCTACTGGGAGAAGGACCCGGGCGCCTACGTCATCCGCAAGGGCCGCCGCCTGCTGAGGGGGCAGCAGAGGGTCCAGGAGCTGGAGATCCAGGCCAATGAGGAGCTGGAGCTGATCCCCGACCCCGAGGGCGGGAACCGATGACCCTGCCCCTGGAGATACTTTACATCAGATTAAGGAACGAGCTGGAAGCCTGCCGCCACAGCCTTACCAAGGATTTCGATTACAGCGAGGAGCACCTGACCTCCTTTCCATTGAAGGTCGAGGTGGCCTTGGAAGGCATTCCCGGGCCGGTCATGGAGAACGGCAGGCCCGGCTACCGATACAGCCACCGGCTGGAGCTGATAATCGGCCGGGAGTATCCGTTCGAGAAGCCCCTGGTGATCTGGAGGACGCCTATCTTTCATCCTAACATCATGATGCCCGAGGACGGAGGCCACGTATGCATCAAACTGCTCTCGGAGTGGTCCTTCAATTCCACGCTGTCCAACTTCATCAAGGGACTGGAATCCCTTCTGATCTCTCCGAACGGAAACAGCCCCTTCGGCACCGACACATGCACCGCCGCCGCCCAATACTTTAACTCCTCCCCACGCCGCACACCACCGGTGATCATCACCCCCGCGCCCAAGGTGGTACGAAGATGAGGCGGGCCCCGGTCATAATCGGAGGCAAGGACCTGGAGGCGGAGGAGATGCTCCCCCCTTCCAAGGAAAGGACGCTGCCGCACAAGTGGCTGCCCAAGGAGGCCGAGCCGCTTTACTCCGACAGTAGCTGGGCGGAGATGTACCTGTTCAAGACCGCCGAGGAGAAGGTACGCAACCACGCCCTTTCCCAGGTCAAGGCGGGGCTGGAGGTGATGGGCTTCCTGCTGGGCGAGGTCTTCACTCATCAGGGCGTGGAATACACCGTGGTCCGGGACGTGGCCACCACCAACTTGGAGGCGACCTCGGTCAGCGTGAGGTTCGACCCGGAGGGCTTTGAATCATTGTTCGCCTCGCTGGAATGCGCCCGCTTCCGTTACGTGCTGGTGGGCTGGTATCACTCACACCCAGGGCATGGATGCTTCCTGTCGTCCACGGACATATCGACGCAGAAAGGGATGTTCGATAAGCCTTACCACACCGCCCTGGTGGTCGATCCCGTCCGCAAGGAGATGGACGCCTTCTGCCTCTCCGGCGACGAGGTGCGCAGGCGCAAGTTCCTGGTCTACTGGGACGAGTTCCAGAATCCATATTACGGGGAGAGCGTCCGGCCTAGGAAGATAAGGATGTGATCAGACCCAGATGGCGTGCCTGCGCCTCAGCGAGGCCTCGTCCTGGTTCAGCTTGGCCATCAGCAGCGGGACCATGGAATCCATCATGACCATGCTGGACGCTTCGAATATCGTTCCTAGGGGCGCGTTCCTCTTCTTCTGCTCGTCCCTGGGCTGCACGAGCTCCATGACGATGTTGCTGGCGATGCCTAGCTTGGAATGAGCGCTGCCGGTGATGCTGATGACCACCGCGCCGAGACGGCGCACGATGTTGGCGGTCTGCACCGCGGACATGGTCTCCCCGGTGTTGGAGATGATGAGCACCACGTGGCCCTTCTCCACGATCGGGGTTGTCGTATCACCAACGAAGTGAACGTTGAGGCCGATCTGCACCAGCCGGGCGGCGAAGGCCTCCCCGACCAGTCCGGAGCGGCCGACCCCGTAGATGAATATCTTGGGGGCGGCGGCCAGGGTGACCACTATGTCGTCTATGGTGGACTCATCGACCTTCTCGATGGTCCGCCTGACCTCCTCAAGAATGTAGGCAGTGGTCTCCTTCAATCCTCATCCTCGTCCTTGGCACCCTTGCCCTTCTTGACCTTGATGTCCTTAGACACCCGCTTGGTCATCACTCGTTCGTAGATGACCTTCATGTACATGGCGTCGTGCTCCAGGAGCGGTGAGCTGGAGATGACCGTTGCGTTCAGGTTGGCATCGGCCAGATATTCGGCCATGGGTTCAAAGCGCAGGTCGCCTTTCTTGATCGGGGTCACCCTCCGCTCGTTCCCTCCCTCGTGCTCCACGCCCGAGAAGTGAGTGTAATGCAGGCCACCCACGTAGCTGCTTACCTTGTCAAAGACCTCGGCGAAATCCTCCGGTTCCCGGAGCATGCCGTTGTTGCGCGCATGGAGGTGGGCGAAATTGACCACCGGGGTCAGGCGGTCGAACTTGTCGCAGAGATCGATGATCTCGTCCAAGCCGCCGAAGACCTCCTTGCGTCCGGAGGTCTCCAACCCCAGTCTGGGGGTGAGCTTGTTCTTCTCCCACCAGCTCACGATGTCCTCCAGGCGGTCGGAGATGTTCTCGGCGGCCTCGCGGCGGCTGATGTTGCCGTAAAGACCCATATGGGTGACGACCATGTTGCCGCCCATCTCCTGGGTCATCAGTCCGGCCCAGCGTATGGAGTCCATGCTCTTCTTGGTGAGGTCCCCCTCGCCTGCCAGATCTATATAATATGGAGTGTGCATGGACAGAGCGACGTCTAGCTCGCTGCCCATGACGCCCAGCTTCTGCAGTTCGTCGTAATTGTGGGCGAGCCCGGACGAGAGGCTGATCAGGACATCGTCCTCTTTGATCTTCTCGTCGAGATTGGTTATCTGGACATCCTTCTTGCCCTTACGGCGGTGGATCTCCACCACTAGATCGCCCTCGAGCTGGCGTGGGGTCAGCCCGACCTCCTCGTCATCCGGAGAGCGCGGCATGACGTTCACCCGGACCATCTGCACCTCCATGGCGTTGAGACCGAGGCCGTGAACGTCCTCGATGCCGTCCTTCAAAGTGCGACCCTTACAAGAAAGCGGAATACCAGCTGGACCAAAGCGAATCATCTATAACCCCGAGCAAACTAAACCATATGTCCAATGACATATATAAGGGCTATCAAAAATTAATTTAAATGCGTTAATATTATAGAGGATATCGTTCAATGCCCGTCTCAGTTAGAGCCGCCATCCCGACCTCGTATGGGTGGATATCCGGACATTTAATTTACGAAGCCAGCTGTTTACAGAAGGCTTATCCTCAGGACTCGCTTGGATGGCAAAGGTATTTAATACCCCTCCATATTAGAGGGGCTTACCAATGTCGGGAGAGTCAGAACATGACACATGCAAAGACTGACCCCAACCTCCTGGAGCTGATCACCGCCCTGAAGGCGGAGTCGAGGTCCAGCGGAGTGGGGATCTGGCGAGACATTGCTCTAAGATTGGAAAAGGCCAAGGCCAATTGGGCCGAGGTCAATCTGAGCAAGCTTGAGCGATACGCCTCCGAGGGCGACGTCATAGTCGTGCCTGGGAAGGTGTTGGGGTCCGGTGCCTTGAGCAAGAAAGTGACCGTAGCCGCCTACGGGTTCTCCGAGTCCGCCAAGATGAAGATCGAGGCTGCCGGGGGCAAGAACCTGACCATCATGGAACTGGTCAAGGAGATGCCCCAGGGGACCGGCGTTAAGATAATGAGGTGAGGAGATGGTCGCTGTAATAGACGCTGAGAACCACATCGCAGGAAGACTTGCTACCGTAGTGGCCAAGAGGCTCCTGAACGGCGAGGAGATCGTTATCGTCAATGCCGAGAAGATCATCATCACCGGCGAGCGCGACTCCGTGCTTGCCGCCTACAAGCAGAAGAAGGACCTGGGCAACGTCAAGAGCGGCCCGTTCTTCCCCCGCCGCGCCGACCTCATCATGAAGAGGACCGTCCGCGGGATGCTTCCCTGGCAGAGGACCTCCGGCAGGGAGGCCTACAGGAGGCTGAAGGTGTACGTTGGCGTTCCTAAAGAGTTCGTCGACTCTCAGAAGGAGAAGGTCGATGTTGCGATCAAGACCGGGCTGACCCAATACGTCACGATCGGTCAGATAGCTGAGTTCCTGGGCTCGAGGGTGAAGTGATATGTCCGAAGTTGTCAACACCAGTGGTAAGAGGAAGACGGCGGTGGCCCGCGCGGTGGCCCGCGAGGGTACCGGCAAGGTGCGCATAAACAGCGTGCCGCTGGACATCGTCACCCCTGAACTCGCCAGGTTGAAAATGGCCGAGCCGTTGACCTTGGTGCCTGAGAAGGCCGCCAAGATCGACATCGATGTCAGCGTGGCCGGCGGAGGCGTTATGGGTCAGGCGGAAGCCACCCGCACCGCCATCGCCAAGGCCCTCGTGGAGTATTACAAGGATGAGGAGCTGGAGCTGGCCTTCAAGCACTTTGACAGGTCCCTGCTGATCAGCGACATCCGCCGCAAGCTCCCGAAGAAGCCGCTGGGTCGTGGCGCCAGGAAGAAGAGGCAGAAATCGTACAGGTGAGCAGAAATGATAATACCGGTAAGATGTTTCACGTGCGGCAAGGTGGTAGGAAGCTCCTACCAGACCTTCGTCAAGAGGGTGCAGATGGGGGAGGACCCCCAGGAAGTGCTGGACGACCTGGACATCAAACGGTACTGCTGCCGCCGTATGCTGATCTCCCACTCGGACCTGCTCGGTGAGCTGATCCCCCTGGGCTAAACCTCTTTCACCCCTTTACAACGGGTCTGTGGGGTAGCTTGGAATCCTTCCTGCTTGGGGTGCAGGTGACTCCGATTCAAATTCGGACAGACCCACCACTTTTACTCTTCACCGGAAACCGAAGGTGAGATCGCCATGTCATACATCGATGATGCGAAATCGTATCTGGGGCTCGGTCGGAAAGAGGTCCCTGGGCTGATTTTCTGCGCCTTGGTTGCGATATTTTCGTTCGTCGTCACCAGGGGGGTGTTGTTGGAAGGAGGTCCACGGGTACTCGATGCCGGTCTGTTCGATGACGATCCCATATTCTCCGCGCTATTCAAGGTCGGCCCCATCGTGCTGGCGCTGCTCATCGGTCTGCTGGTGAACTTTTCCCCGCTCAGCCCCGGGGGCGCTTACGCGGGTCGATACCTGCTGCGCCTGGCCATCGTGCTGATGGGCGCCCGGGTGACCGTGGACGTACTATCTCACGCCTCCCCGGTGGGCATAGTCATCATCCTGGTGGTCATGGCCATCACCATCTATCTCTCAATCCTGCTCGGAAGGAAGTTAAAGATGGAGAAGGACGCCGCGGCCTTGATCGGCACCGGGAACAGCATCTGCGGCGTCTCGGCATGCCTGAGCGTGGCTCCGGTGATAAACGCCAAGGCGCACAACACGCATGCGGTCATCGGGGTCATCAGCATCCTGGGCCTGATAGGCGTCTTCGCCGTACCTTGGCTGGCATCCTTCGCTGGGCTTTCCGCCGCTCAGGCCGAGGTCCTTATCGGCGGGTCATTGCACGAGGTGGGGAACGTCATCCCGGCAGCCGACCTGTACCACAATGCCCTGGGCGGGGAGGACATAGCCTCTCTGGTGCTGGCATACAAAATGATAAGGGTGGCGATGCTGGTCGTGGTAGCCTACGTCCTGGCGAAGATGTTCCAGGATGGCGGAAAGGCTTCCACGGGGACCAAGATGCCCGGCTTCCTGATAGCGTTCGTGATCGTGGCCGCCCTGATGTCCCTGCTCATCTACGCACTTCCAGAACTGGGTGGGGACATTCGTTCGGCCGTCGTTTCGTCCTCGACGACCCTGCTGACAGTGGCCATGGCCGGCGTCGGCCTGTCCATGGACCTCCGCCAGACGGTGCGGGTGGGACGGAAGCTGATGCCCGTGGCCTCCTTGATCTGGGTCGTACAGCTGGCTCTGCTGCTGGTCCTGACCAAGTTGCTGGTCTGAGGCGGCCGGTCCGTTGCATAGCTTTAATATCAATACCACCAACGGCAATACTATGCCTGCATAGGGCTTCGCTTCCTACCTTTCCTTTTCTTTCTATCGCGGGGTCCGGGCTAGGGGAGGTTACATGGGGGAATTGAAGAACATCGCTTACAGCAGGGATGAGAAGGAGGCCATGCTGGGCCAGGCCATGAGCCAATGGTGGCTCGGGGCCATAGCAACAATGATGAAGGCCATGGGTCCGGAGGCCACCATGAAGGCCTACGGGCCGACCATGAGGCAGATAGGCCGGGACTGGGCCAACCAGTTCGTCAAGGAGAAAGGGTTCAAGGGCCACGATGCCATGGCCACCGCTTCCGTGATACGCATGTGGGAGAGCATGATGGGGATAGAAGGCAAGGTTTTAGAGGCATCTCCGGACAAGGTGGTGGTGAGGAACACCAGCTGCCCACTGGCAAAAGCGATGCCACAGGCCTGCGAATCCCTGGAATGCGCCATATGGGGGCATCTGGACGTCATAAGCCCCGGATATCGCTTCGAATCCCGGGCGAACATGACCAAGGGCGATCCCTATTGCGAGTGGTGCATCGAGAAGAAGAGATGAAGCAAACGATTCTGGGCGGCCGCCTGCCGCCCGCCTTTTTCTGATAGCAAACATATCTTAATGGGTAACGTGTTCTTTATCCGATATCCAACGAATGGCCGTATGGCACGGAGCGTTGATGGATGCACGTCATTGTGGTCGGGGCGGGGAACGTGGGGTACACCATAGCCAGGATGCTTTCCAAGCAGCATTCCGTGCTGGTCATTGAAGACGATCTTAAACGCTATGACTATGTGGTTAATCATCTCAACGTCGGGGCGCTCAACGGGAACGGGGCCAGCCCCAAGGTCTTGAAGGGAGTCATCAACGAGGACTCCAATCTATTGCTGGCCGTAACGGAACGCGACGAGACCAACATCTTCACCTGCATGATGGCCAAACAGATCAACCCCAAGCTGGTCACCGTGGCCAGGGTGCGCAATCCTGATTATATCGAGGGGGCGATGGCCTCAAAGTTCCTGAACGTCGACCACATCATCTCCCCGGAGTATCTCACCGCCGTCAAACTGATGCGCATCGCCATGTTCGAGAATGCCATCGGCTGCGAGACCATTCCTTCGCTGGGTGTGGAGCTGGCCATGTTCAAGGTGACCGGTAAGAAGGAGAACGTTGTGATGGTTCCGTTGCGGGAGATGCCCCTCCCCGACGACTGCAAGATCCTGATCATCCACCGCGGGAAACAGGTCATAGTGCCCACCGGGAACGATGTGCTGATGAAGGGCGACCAGGTGACCATAGTCGGCAAAGGTCAGGCGATCTCCGATTTCAACCGCATGTTAGGGATGCTGCGTGAGCCGAGAGACGTGGTCATCATCGGCGGCGGTATCGTAGGGGAACATCTTGCGACCATGCTGGAGAAGGAGAAGCTCTCCGTCAAGCTAATCGAGAACGACGAGGACCGCTGCCGCATTTTGGCAAAAAAGCTGAGCAAGACGGTGATCATCAACGACAACGGCTCCGACCCCTCGGTGCTGCGCAACGAGAACGTGAGCATGGCCGACGTGCTGATATGCGCCACGGAGAACGAGGAGGACAATCTGCTGGCGTCGCTAATAGGTAAGCACCTCGGCGTCTCCAAGGTCATATCCAGATACTCCAAGAGGGAATACGAGGAGATCTTCGGCATGAGCGGCATCGACGCCTCGGTCGGTTATTATCACGTGGTGGCCAACGAGATCATCAAGGAGACGGTGCACAACTACGAGGTGATGCTGTTGCTGGAGAAGTTCTCCGAGGAGTTCTTCGACCTGAAGGTCACGGCGGGCAGCCGCATCGTCGGGAAGAAGATCGTTGACATCGATATGCCCAAGATGTCCGCCATCGCCTTGGTGGTCAAGGAGGGCAAGGCCCTCATCCCCTCGCCCGAGACGGTCGTCGAGGAGGGCGACAAGGTGTTCATCTACGCGCTTCAATCGGCGATAGCCAAACTGGAATGGATGTTCAAGGCCAACATACCGGTTGGTCCCTAGGGGAGCTGAGATGACCACGTTCTACGACAAGGCGAGAAGATGGTTCGGCCAACTGGCCTATTACTTCGACCGTCTGAACGTGGACGTGAACAGCATCTTCGACAAGGTGGCCCGCAAGGAGAGCGCCATCCCGCACATCTTCGGGATACTGATGCTCTACATGTCCATCGCCCTGGTCTTCCCCTATCTTGTCTCCCTTTACTATGATGAGGACCCCCGGCCCTGGATATTCCCGATACTGCTGTGCCTGATCAGCGGTCTACTGCTGCTGATGCGTTACCGCTCGCCGGAGAACACCCGGCCGACCGAGGCCATGTTCGTAGTGGCCACCGGCTGGCTGGCGCTGACGGTCATGGGCGCGATCCCCTTCGTCATGAACGGGATGAGCGTGGTCGACGCCATCTTCGAGGCCATGAGCGGCTTCACCACCACCGGGTCAAGCATCATGACCAACATCGAGTCATGGCCGAGGAGCATCTTGTTCTGGCGCAGCTTCATGCAATGGTTGGGCGGCGCCGGGGTCATCATGATATTCGTGACCGTGCTTCCGATGTTGGGCGTGGGTGGCCGCAACCTCTTCAAGAACGAGTTCCCCGGACTGGACGTCCAGAACTTCTCGGCCCGCATCCAGGAGGAGGCTCGCAAGTTCCACTACATCTACGGGTTCCTGTCCCTGGTCATGGTGGTGCTACTGCTCTTCACCGGCATCGGGGTGTTCGATTCCTTCTGCGTGATGTTCTCCTCTATGTCCACCGGAGGACTATCGCCGCACTCCGAGAGCATCGCCTTCTATCAATCGTCAAACGTGGAATGGATCGTAATCATCTTCATGTTCCTGGCCAGCACGAACTTCTATCTTCACTTCCAGGCGATAACCACCAGGGACCCCAATCGCTACTTCAAGAATTCGGAGTTCCGCCTGTTCTTGGGCATCATACTGGTGACCACGGCAATCATAACGGCGTTCCTGTGGGGCAAGGAGTTCAACAGCATCGAGGACGGCGTGCGCGTATCTATGTTCCAGGTGGTATCGCTTATGTCATCCACCGGGTTCGCCACCGCCAACTTCATCTTCTGGGACCAGGCGGTGGTCTTCCTGCTCCTGGCGCTCATCGTCATAGGCGGCAGCACCGGTTCCACCGCCGGCGGCATCAAGGTGGCCAGGTTCTTCCTCACCCGAGAGTTCATCGCCTCTGCCCTGCATAAGACGGTGCATCCACGCTCGATATTCACGGTGAAGATAGACGGGAGGCCGCTCAGCCAAGAGGCGCTTTCATCAGTCGTTGCCATGGTCTTATGCTATCTGGCCACGGCCATGTTCGCGGTCATCGCCCTTATTCTCCTGGGCATCGATCCGACCACGTCGATAAGTGCGGCCATCGCCACGCTCTCGAACGCCGGTCCAGGTCTGGGGGAGATCGGTCCGTACGGCTCCTTCGGGTTGCTGCCGGACGCGGCGAAGATCGTGCTCACCTTCACCATGTGGGCCGGCCGTCTGGAGTTCATTTCAGTACTGGTGCTGTTCACCCCGGTGTTCTGGCACGAGCTGATGAGATATCGGGAGAAGTACGTGTGAGCTCCCTAATCATATACGCGATGAGACCACTCCGGCGTAATCTGAGGCTATCGCGGCCAGTTCCCGCACCTTCTCATTGGCCGACTCCATGATGGTCAGCAGTTCGAGCAGCGTCGAATCGGACGGAATGCTGGCGTCCTTCATCCTTTCCAGATGCTCTGAGTAGATGAAGTTGATCCAGGCGTTCATGGCCACGGTGCCCTTCTTTATGGCCGCCTTGGTCTCCTCGTTCACCTCAAGAACGTCCTCACCGAGCAGTTCCAGGTTGTTTTTTAACGTGTCGTACACAATGGCCATCTGCTCCAGCTGCTCCTTGGGGACCGCACGTCTCTTCTCGCGGAAGCTGGTGGCCACGTCCCCGATGTCCTCGGCGTGATCGCCCAACCGCTCCATGAGATTGGACATCCTGACCAACAAGGTCGTCCGCTGCCCTTCGTCCTCCTTCAGCGAACGACGGGACATTAAAAGGATCGCGTCCTCTATCTCCTCATCCAGGTAATCGTTCAGTGATTCCAGCTTGGACACCTTTTGTGCCGCTTTCACGCCCTCCTCGGAAAGCGAGGAGAACGACGTATCCAAAAGTTCCTTGGTGATCTCCAGGCTATGCCCCAGCTCCTGTTCGATCAAACGGAACGCTTGCTGGTTATCGTCCGGCATATCCTTTTTAAGGTACTTCGGCCGGAAGAGCACCTCCTTCTCCTCACCCGGGACCGCTCTGATCACCACCTTTTGGAACTGCCTGATCAGAACCAGGAACACCACCGCCGTAACCACGTTGAAGATCAGATGGGCATTGGCCACCTGCTGGCCAACATCATCGCTTAGGTCGACGACCACGGTGGCAAGCAGTCCGGCCAGAGGTATGAATATCAATACCCCTCCCACATTGAACAACAGATGCGCCACGGCCGCCCGGCGGGCCCAAAGGTCCATCTTGGCCGAGGCGAACAGGGTGGTCGTGGTGCTTCCGATGTTGGCACCGAGAAGAACAGGTATGGCCTGCTCGAGCGTCAGCAGTCCGCTGGACGCCAGCACCACCATCAGTCCGGAGGTTACCGAGCTGGACTGCACGGCGGTGGTGAACAGCACCCCGACCAGCAGGGCGATGAAGAAGTTGTCAAGGTTGGCTATCAGCGATATGATCTGCGGGTCCTCCCTTATCGGGTCCAGGGAGCCAGATATCAGTTCCAGACCGAAGAACACCAGGCCGAAGTAGAAGAGGGGTTTGCCGATGAACTTATATCGGCCACCGATAAGGCCCCAGACGAACCCGACCAGGATGAACAGCGGCCCGAAGGCGGTGAGCTTGAAGGCGACCAATTGAGCGGTGACGGTCGTTCCGATGTTGGCCCCGACTATCACCCCCAGGCTGGAGGCGAAGGATATCGTCCCCGCGTTCACCAGGCTGACCGCGATGACGGTGGTCGCTGCGCTGGATTGCACGGTGGCCGTAAGCAACGCACCAAAGGCCGCTCCTCTCCAACGGTCCTTGGTCAGCTTCCCCAGGGTCTCCCGGAACCGTTCACCGACGGAATTGATGATCTCCTTGCTGAAGTTCTCTATCCCGTAAAGGAAGAGGATCAGACCGGGGACAATAGCGAACAGCAGCTCCCAGGAAATGGCGGCCATCCCCGATTCATAACTTCACCGGGTAGATTACGTTTCCGATGTTCTTCGTGGCTTCAGGACAGACCAAAGCAAAACGCTTAAAACCCCAGCTCTATGGAACGTCCACCATGTCCAAGATCAAGCGTAAGATCATCAAGATCGACGAGGAGAAGTGCACCGGTTGTGGAGAGTGCGTCCTATCCTGCGCGGAAGGGGCCATAGTCATCAAGGACGGTAAGGCCAAGGTGGTCAAGGATATGTACTGCGACGGCCTTGGCGCATGCCTCGGTCATTGTCCGGAAGGCGCCCTGTCCATAGAGGAGAGGGAGGCCGACCCCTTCGACGAGGAGGCGGCCAAGGAGCACGTGGAGTCTAGCAGGGGGAACCAGCTCCATGCTTGTCATTCCTCTCGCCCCATGATGATGATGCCCGAGACCACGTCGGTCGCGGCGGGAGAAAACCCGTCCCAGCTCAGGAATTGGCCCATACAGCTAGCCCTGGCCCCAGAGGTCACCCCTGCTTACCGGGACGCATCTTTGTTGATCGCCGCCGATTGCACGGGCTTTTCGCTGGGGAACGTGCAGAGGGACTTCATCGCCGGAAGGGTGGCCATCATCGGCTGCCCCAAACTGGATGACGTCCAGACGTACGTGGACAAGCTGACCAGGATATTCAGGAACAACGAGATCAAGGACCTCACCCTGATCCGCATGGAGGTGCCATGCTGCGGCGGCCTACGGCGGATGGTGACTGAGGCTCTCAGGCTCAGCGGAAAGAGCATACCGCTGCAGGAGTTCATCGTGGAGCGCTACGGCGGGAAGGTGGTCAAGGTCACCTCTTAGACCGCTTGCCGGTCATCCTCTCTACCTTCACCTTTATCAGGGCGGTGAGCGAAAGGGAACGCGGATCGAAATCGAAAGGTCCCTCGGTGTAATGGGCCATCAGGAACTCCAATCCCCTCTTGACCTCTTTCTCGTCCATGATTATATCGGCGGTCCCCCATCCGATGACACTCTCATAGCTGGTGGACCACTTGCAGGGGCTCTCGCCCCTCACCAGGCGGACGTCCGCCTCCAGCTCGAAGCAGACCTTGGGATTTTCGCGCAGAACGTCCAGCTTGCGGCCTTCCTTGGCGCAATGGAAGTACAGGCATCCGTCACGGTATCCGAAGTTCATCGGTACTATGTACGGCTCCCCGTCATCCACCATGGCCAGTCGGCAGACCTCCGCCCTGCGGATGACCTCCTCCAGCTCCCCCTGGTCCATGATCTCCCTCTCCGCTTTTCTCATCGGTTCACCTCAATCTTCCGCCGCAGTAGGGACAGAACTGCCCGCCGTGATCCAACCTACCGCAGTAGGGGCAGTTGCTCGAGATCGGCCCCGGGACCGGCGGGCTGACCTTCTTCTTGTCCATGAAAATCACCAGCAGCAGGAGCGAAACGACCACCGCCAGCACGATCATCAGTCCCAGGAAGGCCTTGCCCAGGTCACCCTCGGGGAACAGCGGGTCGTCCACCGGTGACGCCCCCTCGTTAATCACGAACGGTCCTATGGTGTACACGTCCTCCGCCCAATTGCCGTCCCTGTCCACCGTCCTGATGTGGAGATAGTACGTGCCAGGTGATAACGAGTAGGAAGTGTACGAGCCGGAAGTGCGGTCCAATATCCGGTCCGGTTCGGCGTTCTGGTCCGTGCCGATCAGTATGCTGTATCCCAGCACCCCGCTTCCACTGTCCCAGGCTCCCGACCAGGTCACGCTGATGGTGCTGTCCATCGAGCCCTCTCCTAGCGTATGAGAGGAGCTGAAGGAATCGGGATTGTTGGGAGGGTCCAGCTCCATCGGCACCCTTGAATTTCGGAACACCGCGGTGACGTTTACATCACGCATGGGCCAGGCCCTCTTGATGTCCTCCAGGTCATCCGGCTGCAGATCGTACATTATGTTCCAGAGGGTGGAGAACTGATTATCGACGAAATCCCCACGAACGCTACCGGCCGGGCGGTCCAAGGGGTCCGTTCCATCATATAGGTCCCAGAGCACGTTGGCCACCGCCCCCTCGACGATCAGGCCGTCCATGTCCCCGCGGTCACCGTGGCCGTAAAGGCCGTCGGCGAACACGGTGCTCTCCAGCGACGTACCGTCCGAACGTATGGGATCGCCGTCCACCGCCCGCTCGAAGAACTGGGCCCAGCCTTCGGTGAAAGCGAAGCCCGGGGAGGACTCGCTATCGATGTAATGGGGGTCAGGACCGTTCCCGTCCGGGAAGCTGCCTCCTCTCAGTTCGTAATGAACGCAATGGGCGTACTCGTGCAGGACGATGTCCCTCCTCCAGGCAGCCTCCTCATAATACTCGTCCGCCGGCAGATGGATCTCGTCACCATGGGAATGCGGCCAATCGCCCTCCGGCCACACCACGGTCACCTGGGAGCGCTCCCAGCCAGTGCGGTCGTTGAGCCATTCGCCTCCCGCGCGCAGATTGCTATAGGCAGCCCAGGCGCCTCTGGTCTGATCGGTGACGCGGTACTCGATCTCCGTCTCCGAATCAGCGGTGAACCGCTGGGTGTTCCAGTGGAAGGTCGGTGAGTTGGTCTCGGACCCGTCGGCCACCCGTACCCAGCGATCATCGTCCGTTTCGATCCGGACCATGTACGTTCCCTGTGTCAATCCGGAAAAGGTGACGCTTCCCTCATTGTCGGTATGCCCTGAGCGTATGGTGTTGAAGGAGCTCAATCCGTTCAACCTCAGCTGAACGTAAGCGCCGGCGCAAGGATCGGAACTCGCGGTATCCAGCAGCTCGTAGGAGAAGGTGACGGTGATGTTGAACAGCAGTCCCTCATCGTTCTGGGTGAAGAGGCGGTCAGGGGCAAGCTCCCATGTCCGCATCTCGGTTAGCGATGAGCCAGAGGGACCGGAGGTGAAGCGCGGGGCGTCGTCCGCATCCCCCGGAACGGGGGCCACCAAGCCCATGGCCAGCAACATGAATGCCAGGGCCATCACCACGAGGGTACGACGCTCCATGGCAGGGTCAAGGCAGCTACAGGTTTAAATCCCTCACCCACGAACTTGGCAGCCATCGGACCTGGCCAAGAAGGGTTCGTATCGGTTATATAATTGGATGATATATCCAACTCAAAATCGGTGAGAGGATGAAGGCTGCACTGATGCGTTCCCCGGGAGTTCTGGACGTGGACGATGTCAACGACCCGGTCCTGCCGGAAGGCGGTGTTCTCCTCAAGGTGCTCGCCTGCGCGGTATGCGGCACGGACATCAAGATGCTGGAGGCCGGACATCGAGACCTCACGTATCCCCGGATACCGGGGCACGAGGTCACCGCCGAGGTGCTGGAGACAGACAGCGTTCTGGTACATAAGGGGGACCGGGTGCAGGTCTGGCCCGGCGAATCCTGTGGCACCTGCGCCAATTGCCGGGCGGGAAACGACCATCTCTGCCCCCGGGTCAAGATAATGGGTTTCAATACCGACGGGGGAATGGCAGAGCTGATGGCCGTGGCCGATATTTCCCGTCTCATCCACATCGGAAACGCCGACCCGGTGTCCCTGACGTTGGCTGAACCTTTAGCATGCTGCATAAACGCCCAGGAGAAGCTCCGGGTGGGCGAGGGCGACTCCGTCCTGGTCCTAGGCGGAGGACCGATGGGCTGCCTCAACGCGTTCCTGGCCAAGAGGCGCGGTGCAAGGAACGTGATGCTCAGCGAGCCGGTGCTGGAACGTTTACGTCAAGTACCGGAGGGGCTCTTCGATCAGATCTCCCAGCCGAAGGGCGAGGAACTCGCGGAGATGGTCCGGCGCGGAACGAACGGGAGAGGGGCAGATGTGATCATCCCCTGCACCCCGAACATCCGAATGGACCGCAACGTCTTCGAGCTGCTGGCGCCAGGAGGCCGGCTGTGCGTCTTCTCCGGCCCGCGCAAGGAGGACTCCCCGCTGCCGGTAGACCTGCGCGATATGCACTACCGGGAACTGGCCGTGGTCGGCAGCTACGGTAACGCCAGCCGGCACTGTAGAGAGGCCGCGGACATCCTCAGTAAGGGAGCGGACATCACGTGGATGTTCACCGGCAGATACCGTCTCGAGAACGCCAGGCAGGCCTTCGGGCACGCCTCGGGACGCACCGGCCAGAAGGCCGTCATCACGTTTTGAGGAGGGATTTCAATGGACATCGAGCTGAGGGAGTTCGGGGCGTCGGTCGACGCGCTGATCAGGGGAGAGCACATCGGGCGGCGGAGGACCAGGGACATGTTCCGAGAGGTGCTTCTGAACCAGCAGCCGGACCTCCAGCAAGGCGCGTTCCTGGCCGCGCTGACGTCCGCCAGACCGACGCCGGAGGAGATCGCCGGGGCCTGGGAGGCGATATTCGAGATCGATACGGAGAAGGCAAGGCCGGAGGTGGATGGTTACTTGGTCGAGAACTGCGGCACCGGCATGGACCGCATCAAGACCTTCAACGTCAGTACTCTCGCGTCAGTGGTCGCCGCGGCCGGAGGGGTCTACATGGCCAAGCACGGCGCCCGGGCCATTACCTCCAGATGCGGCATCGTGGACATGGCCGAGACGCTGGGCGTCGATGTGGAGTGCGAGGTTTCGGTGGTCAAGCGGAGCGTGGAGGTGGCCGGCATCGGTCTTTTCAACGGCATGAGCGCCAAGGTGCATCCTCAGGCCTTATACCGTATCCTCTCGCAGGTCCGTTTCGGAACGATCCTCAACGTGGCTGGCTCGCTGGCCAACCCGGCCTCGCCGGAGGTAGGCGTGAGGGGCGTCTACTCCCGGGAGCTGGTCCTGCCCTTGGCCAGAACGATGAGGGAGATGGGCTACCGCAAGGGCATCGTAGCACACGGCCTGGACGGGAACGGGGAAAGGGGCATGGACGAGCTCTCGACCCTCGGCAGGTCCATCATCTCCGAGTTCCACGAGGACGGGGAGGTCAGCAGTTACGATATCACCCCGCAGGGGATGGGCCTCCCAATCGGCCAGGAGAATGAGATCCTGAGCACACTGGACCGGGAAACGGAAGCGATACGATTCATAAGGGTGCTGCTTGGCAATGAGTCGGGTTCCCGAAGGGACATGGTGGCCCTTAACACCGCCCCCATGCTCTACCTCAACGGGAACGTCTCCTCCCTAGAGGAAGGGGTGGCGAAAGCCTTGGACATCCTGGAGAGCGGTAAGGGATTCGTGAAACTGAAGGATTGGGTCAGGGCGCAGAGCTCCGGCGATCCCGGGGAAAGGCTGGAAAGATTGGAACGGATGGCCGAGAGGGCCTAGGCCCCGGACTTCTTCCGGTCCTCGTCCTGCTTCATCTTGTACCAGCCGGACATGCGAGAGGTGTGCTCGTCCTCTGGTTCCTCGGCGGAGATGATCAGGGCGGCCTTCTGCTCCTCATCGTCCAGCTCGACCATGGGATACTCCGTGCCCTTGATTATCCGCTGCACGAAGCCCTTCAGGAACTCCACGTCCTCGACGGTGCAGGTGGATGGCAGGTCCATGCGGAAAACATGCAGGGCCTGATGGATGTCCAGGTAGTGCGAGATGTCCGCCTTCTCCAGGAGGGCGAGGAACCGTTCCCGGTCCTTCCGGCGCTTGGACAGCTCTATCATCCTTTCCTTCCAGAGCGGGCCGAACTGGACCATCACTCCCTCCTCACCGAAGACCTTCCACATGAGTCCCAAAAACCCACTGCTGGCAATTAAAGCTTGCCCTCGGCCGGTAAATGTTTATTTAGCGGTCTATCATACGTCAAGACCCATGCAAGTGTTTGACACGGTCCACGGCTGGCGGAGAGCCACGTCCGCGCCTCTGTACCGATGGAGGGAGGAGTCCAGCGTCGTCACCAAGGTCAGCGCGGCGTTAGTCCTCGCGTTGCTGATGGCCTTGGCGGCTCAGGTGCGCATAGTGCTGCCGTTCACCCCCGTGCCTTTCACGGGTCAGGTGCTGGTGGTGCTCCTCGGCGCTCTGGTCCTTGGACGTTACGGCGCTCTCGGCCAGGGCATGTACCTGGTGATGGGCGGCGCGTTCGGATGGTTCAGCGGCATGGCCGGCTTCGCGGCGCTGCTGGGACCGACCGGCGGTTACCTACTCGGTTTCGTCGTGGCGTCCATGGTCATCGGCGAGATGGTCGAGCGTCGCAAGGACTGGGACATGGGGCGGGTGCTCGCCGCAATGTCCCTGGGCGTCCTGATAATCTACTCCCTGGGAGCGGCGCAGCTGGTGCTGTTCATAGGTCTGGACCTCACGGAGGCGATGGTCCTCGGGGTCATCCCGTTCGTCACCGTGGACGCCCTGAAGGTCCTGATGGCCGCCGGCGCCGGTTCGATGTTCCTGCGTCCCGCCTAAACCCTTATCATTCCCCTTTCCTTTGGAGATGACATGAGCCTGCTACCCGAACACTCCCACTGCCTTCACTGCGACGATCCGGTCGACGTTGGTCAGGAGTATTGCTCCGAGGAGTGCAAGGCCGCGGCGGAGCGCGAGGCCAAGAAGGAACGCAACAAGAACATGGTCTTCTTCGTCATCGCGGCGGTGCTGCTCATCGCCATAACCATCATGGTGACCTTGGGCTGATCCCCGCCCTCATGGCGCTGACCGCCCTCAGCGTTCTCACCGTCTCTTTTACGTCATGCACCCGGAACAGGTGAACGCCCTGCCAGCACGCCACCGCCGCCGCGGCCATGCTAGCTTCCAGCCGGTCCTCCGGGCCCCCACCGGAGACCTTCCCCAGGAAAGACTTCCTGGACGCCCCCAGCAGCACCGGGCGGCCCAGGGAACGGAACTCGTCCAGCCGGGACATGATCTCCAAATTGCCGTCAACGTCCTTGGCGAACCCCAGGCCGGGGTCGATGACCAGCCTTTCGCTGGGGATCCCGGCGGCCACGGCCGTCCTCACCCTGTTCTCCAGGAAGGCGTAAACATCCCCCACCACGTCCACGTAGCGCGTGTCGTCCTGCATGTTGGACGGCTCCCCCCGCATATGCATGATGCAGGCCGCCGCCCCCTCCTCCCGGACGACCTCGATCATATCGTCCTTCAGGCCGGATATGTCGTTCACCATGACCGCTCCGGCGCGGAGCGCCTTTCTTGCGACATCGGGACGGCGGGTGTCCACAGAGACCGGCAGGCCCGCCTCCTCGTTCACCCTTCTGACGACATCAGAGATCCTGGACCATTCCTGGTCCGAAGAAACTGGCGCTGCGCCAGGTCTTGTGGACTCACCCCCGACGTCGATGATGTCCGCCCCCTCTTCCTTCATGACCAAGGCCCGTTGCACCGCCGTGTCCACGTCCAAGTTCTGCCCGCCGTCGGAGAAGGAGTCCGGGGTCACGTTCAGTATGCCCACGACCCTCGGCCTGGACAGGTCCAGCGAACCGCCTGACCACTCCAGCAAGGGCGGCTCCGCCTCGTTGCGGAAGCGCAGCGCCTCGCCCATCTCCAATACCCTCGGCGACGCCCCGGTCATAAGCAGGTTCTCCAAGGTCAAGGGGGTGATCGCCACCACCGCGCGGTCCCCGCGGCATGGCAGCACGGTCACGTTCTTGGGCGCCAGCTCGTCCCGGAGGGTGCCAACCTCCTCCGCGCTTATCGAATCGATGAAGATGAACTGCCTGGAGGCCAGATCGAACCTGGTGAACGCCCGGTCCGGTATCCCCAGCCGGCGCCACTCCCCCCAGGCCTCCTTGTAGCCGTGGTATACGCGAACTCGAGCCATGTTCCCTCAAAGCAGACCGTCGACCAATTGCACCAGGTCGACTATCTCCGGAGAATCGCGTCCGGAAGCGCCAGCTTTCAGATTGTTCACGCAGAACGGACAGGTGGTGACCAACAGGTCGGCAAAGGACGCCTCGTCCACCCGCCTGGCGGCAATTTCTTTAGAAAGTTCCGGATAGGCGGAACGAACCCCGCCTCCGCCGCCGCAGCAAGCCGACGTCTCCCGGCTCCTCGGCATCTCCCTGAACACCGCCCCGGGGATCTTGGCCAGCACCTGCCTGGGCGCGTCATAGACATGACAGTGCCTTCCCAGATGACAGGGGTCGTGATAAGTGATCGTTCCACTGAACGGTTTGAGCTTCAGGTCCTGGGAGGCCAGGTACTCCGTTATATGCAGGACCTCGAACCCCAGGTCCAGCTTCTTGGGGTACTCCTCCTTGAACATGCGGTAGCAGCCGGCGCAGGAGAAGACCACCTTTTCCACTCCCAGGGAGCGGATGCTTTTAACATTCCTCTCCCAGAGCTTCTCCACCTCCCCCTCGTCCACCCCTATGCGCTGCAGCACGGAGCCGCAGCAGTTCTCGTCGATGAGCGTGAAGTCCTCGCCCAGCTTGCGCAATATGGACAGGGTGGCGTCGGCCAGCGCTCTGTCGCGGTACGCGGCGGTGCAGCCGACGAAGTAGCCTAGCTTGGCCTTCTTCGGCTGGAGGCCGAGCGTCTCCGGAACGCTCCTGCGCTCGCCGTAAGGATTGCCGGTGGCGGTGACCTTATCCGCTATAGCCTTGTGTCTGGGCAGCATGTGCCCCGCGGCGACCAGGTCCCGCCGGGCGCTCTCCACCACGTCGACCACGGAGATCTTGGAGGGGCATCTCCTCTCGCAGTCCTTGCAGGTGGTGCATTGGTATAGGTACTCGAGAACGGAAGGGTCGGCCGGTATCTCCTTCTGCAGCAAACCGTACGCCAGGACCATGCGTCCGCGGGCGACGGAAGGGTCCCAGCCCACCCTCTGGAAGGTGGGGCACACGCTCTTGCAGAACCCGCAGTAGGTGCAGGTCATCAGCTCCTTCTTCAACTTGCGGAGGTTGGTCGCCTCGATCGTCTCACTCATCTTCACGCACCTTCGGCACGGTCACGCTGCCGTCCAGGAGAACCAGGATCTGGGCTTTTGGCTTTTCCCTCAGCAGCGAGTCCACCGCCTCCTGCAGGGTGCCGAAGGGAACGATCCCCATCTCCTCCAGCCTGCGAGGGTCGAGGGCGGTCACCGCCCACAGGTCGGCGGAGCACATCACCTCGGCCACCTTGGCCGCTTTATGGTACCCAAGCTTGTACTCCTTCTCCAGGTTCTTGAGCACCTTACGCTTGTCCTTGGACGCCGAGAGCTGCTTGGCGAAGGTCTCCTCGCCCATGCCCTCGCGGCACTTGGCCACCAGGATGAGCGTCCCGCCTTCCTTCAAGGCCCATTTGGCGTTGTCGATGGCCTTCTGCGCTTGGTAAAGGTCCACGTCCATGGGGTATGGTGCGACGGTTATCACCGCGTCATAGCGCTGCTTGATGGTTATCGAGAAGACCTCGTTCGCCCACTCCACCGCTTGGCGGAACGCTTTATGTAGATCGCCCGCCGCGGCCTTGTAGATGCGCTGGTGGCGGTCCAGGACCACCTGGATGGAGAATATCTCCTTCTTGACGACCGATAGGGCATCCATCATGTCCTCGTGAACTGGATTCCCGTCCAGGACCAGGGTCTGGGCCTCCGGTCGCATGGCCATCTTATGGTTCTGCTCGATGGTGCGGAAGGAGGCCACGCCTGGCAGGAACGATTTCCTGCCTCCGGTGTAGCCGGCGAAGTAATGCGGCTCCACGCTGGTTATGATCATCAAGCGGTCGGCGTTGACCGCTACTTCGTTCACATCCATGTCCGTGCCGTTCTTGGAAACTCCAAGATGAACGCACTTGGAACGTTTGGCGTCATGGACGATGATGCGTTCCCGCAGATCGGCAAGATGATCTCCGAATATGAACTTCAGCTCGCTCTCGGTCGGTCCCCGGTGGGCGCCGGTGGCGATGAGGTAGCGCGCCTTCTTGAGGTCCATGTGCACCGCTAGAGCATCCAGCACCTTCGAGGTCGGGGTCGGTCTCGTTCCGTCGTTGACCAGGAACACGATGTCGTTCGCGTCCTGCAGGAACGATTCGAGCGAACGGCCGAAGGGCTTGGACAACGCTCTTTCGATCTCGTCCGGGGCGCAGTGGACCTCGTGCGGTCCGACTATACCAGCCAGATTTTCATCTGGGACCTTGGCCTTGAGCAAGGTACCTTCCCCATATGGCAGCTTGAGGAGCATCCGGTCCACCGTTGGCGAACTGAGTATTAAAGAATTGCCATACCGCACTGGTGAGAAGTTCAATTATTTAGGATGAACGGTTAAGAGAGAGCGGTCATAGCCGTATCCAGTCAATTCACGAATTGATAAACTCCGACGAAAACATTAATGACCATCACGCCATAAAGGCCTATTTCATTCGAGTGGGGGAAATAAAATGACAAAGGTTTTTTGCAGATGCGCAGTCCTAGGTTTCGCGTTGATGATGGCCGTGGTGTTCCTATCGGCCGGGATGTCCGGTTCGGCGGACGCCGCACCCTCGGGTCCGATCTACATCGGATCGGACGCCGAACTGGATGCCATGGGATTACCCGGCGACGGAAGCGAAGGCGATCCTTACATCCTCAGCGGCCTGGAGATCGATGCCACCGGCAACAGCTACGCGATCTCCATCAACTTCGTCAACAAGCACCTGTGGATATCCGAGTGCATCCTGGAGAACTCCAATCATGTCGGCATTGAGGTCTGGTACTCGAGCAACATCTGGATCCAGGGGAACACCATAAGGAACAACGCCGACGATGCGATAACGCTGTATTCATGCAATAACGTCAGCATGACCGGCAATGATTGCTGGAACAATCCATTGTATGGCGTTGCGATCAGGGTGGCATCGGACATCGAGGTCGTCGGTAATTACTTCACCAACAGCGCTGACGGACTTAACCTCGAAAATGTGGAACGCAGCGAGCTCAGCGGTAACCTGATCACTTACATGAATGGCGCGGGCATTTCCCTGAAGGATTCTGGCAACAACACGATCTACGAAAACGAGGTGAACAACAACAACGCCGGAATCGTACTCTATGGCTCGAATTCAAACAGCGTCCACAACAATACCTGCGATAACAACGACGGGGACGGTCTATCTGTTGACTATTCCCATGGAAACGACATCCGCGACAACCTTTGTTCCAACAACTCGGTCAATGGAATCGCCATCTATTCATCGGAAGCCTCTAGCTTCAGCAATAATATTACGAACAACTCATGCTTCCAGAACGGCTATGTTCTAGATGGTGCCGGCATCTATGTGTCATCATCTTCTGCCTACTCCTCGACCGGCAACAGCATAGCCCACAACGAATGCGACAGCAACAATTACTACGGGATATGGGTCCTGAACTCCCCGAACAACGTCGTCTCTTCCAACGACGTCATCAAGAGCAACGGGTCGGGCATCCTGGTCCAGGGCTCATCGGGGTCCCAGGTCTCTTTCAACAACCTCGTCCTCAACGGGGATTCCGGAATATGGCTAGATGATTCCGAGGGTTGTGCTGTTCATAACAACATCGCCAGGCTCAACACCGACGGCATTTATCTCTCCGATTCCGACCATAACGAGCTGTACATCAATGAGCTTCATGAGAACAATTATGGCGTTTTCATGGACGAATCCACTTACAACTCCATCGCCGATAACAACTGCAGCGACAACAATGGGGGCTGTGGGATTTACTTGTCCTACTCCACCCATAACACGATCCAGAACAATAATTGCAGTGGATGCACCGTAGGCATTGACCTGTACCGTTCGAGTAACAATGCCCTCATCAACAATACCTGCGACGGGAACAATCATGACATCTTCATGGTCTTGGCCGACAACAACACCGTAACCGGAAACGCGGCCACGAACGGGATTGATGGCATCTATCTCAGTTCCTCATCCAATAACACCATCTCCGGCAACAATTGCGATGGGAGCTATAACGGGATATTCGTGATCAACTCGAGCAATAACACCATCGCGGATAACGATTGTACTCTCGGTAACAATTACGGGATATACCTGGATTCCTCCAAGAACAATACCATAACCAATAATACGTGCAGCAACGCCTCCGGTGGCATAGTCCTGCTCGATTCCAACAACAATACCATCGCAGGAAATGTGGCTCAAGGCAACTTCAAAGGCATATCTCTCGAATCTTCCGATGGCAATGTTATAACAAAAAACGCCTGCAATGGAAATGACGACGAGGGCGGGATATCCCTTTCCTCGTACTCCGATTCTAATTCGATCATCAACAACTCATGCCATGGAAACCTCCACGGGATCTATGTTGGCGATTCGAGCTACATCATAATTGATGGCAACGATCTCAGCGACAACATTTACCAGGGCATTGTGATAATGGGCGAGTCCAGCAACATGGTCCTTACCCACAATGACTGTAGCGGCAATGATTTGTTCGGTATCCAGATCGGGAGGGCGGATCATTATCTCATCGCTGATAACATCTGCAACGGAAACACCGTTCACGGGATCTACCTGGAATATTCTCCGTTCGACGGCACCACGATCTCGAACAATACCTGCTCCTACAACAGTGCGGTCGGCATCTATGCTCTTGACACGACCAGTACCCAAATTTCCAACAATACCTGTGTGGGCAACACCCTTTACGGAATCAGATTGGGATCTTCCCAAGGAAACGTTCTGTACGGAAACATCCTCACAGACAACAACGGAGCGACCTCTGTTTTCGATGGTTCGCACGTCCAGGCGTTCGATGATGGGCTGAATTGCTGGAACCTCTCATCGAACGGTAACTTCTGGAGCGACTGGACCTCTCCGGATCTGGATGGCGATGGTATCGTTGATGAGGCATACCTCATCGATGGCGGCACCGGTAAGGACATGATGCCTCTGGCGGTGAGCATTGTTATAACCTCTCCGGCCGAAGGCGCCGCTACCGAAGATGCTAACGTTGGTCTGTCTGGAACGGCTATCAGCTTCTTCGGTGTGGTCCAGGTCACATGGTACAACGCCGCAACCGGCGGGTCCGGTGTTTGCGCAGGAACCGAGGCATGGACCGCCACCATCGCCCTGGTGGAAGGGGCGAATCTGATAACGGTGACCATGACGGACCTGTCGGGGATCGAGAGGAGCGACTCGGTGTCAGTGATCCTCGACACAACCTCACCGTCCCTGGTCATCACATCTCCTACGGAGGGGGCTTACGTGGGAAGCAGCGTCACTGTCTCCTGGACCGGTAACGATGCCGGTACTGGCGTGGCCTATTACGTGGTTAGCATCGAAGGGATGTTCTCCGTCAACACAACTGACAGCTCGTACACAATAAACGGCTTGGCCGATGGCACGTATACGGTCATGGTGAGCGCTTATGACGAACTGGACCACTACAAGGACGAGGTCATCACCTTCACCGTCGAAGTCGCCTCCCCAACGATCAATATAGTCTCCCCGGCCGATGGGCTTATCAATACCACGGGAAGCATAACGCTGACCTGGACCGGCAGCGACGCTGGTTCCGGGGTGGACCGTTATGTGGTGAGCTGGGAAGGCGGTTCCCAGGTGACGTTGCAGTCCAGCGCGGGTTCGCACACCTTCACCGGCCTCAGCGATGGTTCGCACGTTCTGACCGTGATCATCTACGACAAGTTCGGCCGGTCCTCCTCGGACTCGGTGACGGTGGTGGTGGATACGCAAGTGCCCTCTATTACCATCATCTCACCGGTGCAGGACGTATTCGTTAACAGCTCTGATGTCACGGTCACCTGGTCCGGCAGCGACGCCGGTACCGGGGTCGCGTATTACACAGCGAGCATCGAAGGCCTGGCGTTCTTCAATACCACCGACACCTCGTGCGTATTCAATGACCTGGCCGATGGTATGTATACTGTCCTGGTCAGTGCTTACGATCACCTGGGCAACTACCTGGATGTGACGGTAGAGTTCACCGTAGACACCCTGGCTCCGACCTTGGTTATCGATTCTCCTGTTGAAGGGCAGCTGTTCAACGCATCCTCGGTGACCGTGACCTGGACCATCGCCGACACCAATCCTGGAACGGTCCAGGTGATGTTAGACGGAGAAGGATGGACCACGGCGACCGGTGAGGAGCTCGTGTGGATCGCGCTGACCGACGGCCATCATATCGCGTACGTCAAGGTGACCGATGCCGCCGGTAACTCCGTGGAGAAATCGGCCAATTTCACCGTTGACACCGTCGCGCCAACGGCCGAGATTTCACCGATCGGTGATGAACTGGAGCTAGATCAGGTCGTGCTCGTCGAGTTCTCCGAGGCCATGAACCAGACGTCCGTTATGATATCCGTTCCCGGTGTCACTGGAACCATTGCCTGGGAGGGCAACTCGGCGACGTTCACGCCGTCCGCGCTGCAGTTCAACCGCGTTTACGCGGTAGCTGTAAGCGGCAAGGACCTGGCCGGCAACTCGATTGAGATGAACTGGACCTTCTCCACCCGGTCGGTAGGGAACCTTACAGGGTTGATACTGGATGAGAACGGAGATCCTGTCCCCGGGGTCACGGTTACCGCCGGCGGGGAGTTCACCGCCGTGACCGATGAGAACGGCCGTTTCGTGTTCTCCAACTTATCTCTGGGCACCTACCTGTTCGAGGTCAACGTGGAAGGATACGAACCGTTCACCTTCAACGCCACGATCGAACAGGGGGTCACCATCGACGAGGGCACGGTGGAGATGGTTCCAGACGAAATAGAGGGCGAAGAGGATGGCGACGGCGGTGCGGTCTGGCTGTACGTCATCATCGCCATCGCGGTCCTGGCAGTTGTCGGCATCGTAGCTTTTATCCTCCTCAGGAAGAAGTGAGAACGCCGCTACAAACCTCTTACCCAATTCTTCTTTCTCACCAGTTGTCAGATGGAAAATGTTATTCGCCTTGGTGGCTCTCTAAGGTCCATGGCCCGTCTGAGCGACGTCGGCGAGAAGCGCATGGTCAGATCGATAGCATCCATGCTGACCGCCTCCGCCCGCCTCGGTCCGGGCGACGACGCGGCCGCCATCGAGCTCGGCGACCGTTTTCTGGTCGTCAGCACGGACATGCTCTGGGAGACCACGCACTTCCACCAGCGCATGTCCTGGCGGCAGAAGGGCTGGATGGCCGCGGCCGTTAACTTGAGCGACATCGCGGCCATGGGCGCCCAGCCTTTGGGGTTCCTGATGGCCATGGGGCTGCCGGCGCATATGGACGATAACGACGTCCGGGAGATGGTGCAGGGCGCCGCCGATTGCTGCGATAATTTCGGGACGGACTATCTGGGCGGGGACACCAAGGAATGCTCCGAACTGGTGCTGACGGGAACTTCGTTGGGCACGGTTCCAAAGAACGGTCTACTGACCAGGAAGGGCGCTTCTGCTGGTGACCTGCTCATGATGACCGGCACGGCAGGATTGGCCTCCGCCGGTCTGCTGTCTCTGGAACTTGGGACCACTTCGGATAAGGCGCTCAAGGCGCTCTTCGAACCTCAGCCCCGCATCAAGGAAGGGACCCTTATCTCGTCCACCGGTCGTGTAACGTCCTGCATGGACACCTCCGACGGACTGTCGATGTCCCTGTTTGAACTGGGCGAGGCCAGCGGCATATCGTTCGAGGTGGACGCGTCCGCCGTTCCGATCGATCCCGAGGTGGTAAGACTGGCCAAGATGGCCAAGAGGGACCATCTGGAGATCGCTCTGCACGGGGGAGGCGACTATCAGCTGCTGTTCACGGTCAGACCAGAAGGATCGGGCGACATCCTGGGCGCTCTGGGCGATCAGGCCAAGGTCATCGGGCGCTGCATCGAGGGCAGGAAGAACGTTCTGAAACGCGGACGATCGCGCGAGGAACTGGAGCCGAAGGGGTATGAGCACTTCCGACGTTGATCTCAAGGAAGCCCTGTTCTGGGAGAAGGAGGGGGACGCCATACGCTGTCAGCTATGCCCGCATTCCTGTCTCATCAAGGACGGCAAGGTCGGGATCTGCCGGGTACGCCGTAACGTTGGCGGTTCTTTGAAAGCCCTCAGCTACGGTCTGGTGTCCTCGGTTCATTTGGACCCCCTGGAAAAAAAGCCGTTGTTCCACTTCCGGCCGGGGGAACCCGTTCTGTCCTTCGGCGGATTGAGCTGCAACCTCCGCTGCCAGCACTGCCAGAACTTCACCATCGCCCAGATAGGCCTGGAGAACGGGATGTCCCAGTACGTGGCACCGGAGGAGGTCCCGGAGATGTGCCTTCGGGCGAGGTCCAACGGGGTGGCCTGGACCTACAACGAGCCGACCATCTGGTACGAGTACATGGTGGACGCCAGCCGCCTTTGTAAGGAACGCGGTCTTTTCACCGTCTCGGTCACCAACGGGTTCATCCAGGAAGCACCCCTTCGCTCCCTAAAGGGCGTCATCGACGCCATGAACATCGACGTGAAGGGGTTCACGGAGAACTTCTACGGGGAGGTGTGCA
Source organism: uncultured Methanomassiliicoccus sp. (assembly GCA_964585915.1). Classification (GTDB taxonomy): domain Archaea; phylum Thermoplasmatota; class Thermoplasmata; order Methanomassiliicoccales; family UBA472; genus UBA472. The sequence continues at coordinate 175,812 of CAZPFU010000001.1, read as the reverse complement.
AGGGCAGCCTCGCTCCTGTTCTAAAAGCGTGCGAGGTGGCCAGGGAGATCGGCATCCATGTCGAGCTGACCTATCTCATCATCCCGGGAAAGAACGACCGCCAGCAGGAGATATCCGATTTCTGCCAGTGGGTGCGTGACCACATGGGAACGCAGACCCCGGTGCACTTCTCCCGCTTCCATCCCGACTTCAAGATGGACGATGTGCCGCCGACGCCCAGGTCCACCATGGACATGGCGATGAAGGAGGGAAAGGCGCATGGGCTGGATTACGTTTACGTAGGCAACATCTCCACCGAACGGGGAGAGAACACCTACTGTCCGAACTGCGGTTCGCTGCTGGTCCGCCGTACTGGTTTTTCCGCGGAGATAATGGGCATCAAGGACCGCTCTTGCTCGAAGTGCGGGCACATCACTGACATCATATGGTGATCATCAGGCGCCCATCAGGTACAGCAACAGGTTCCCCAGCAGTAACGAGAACGGCACCGCCAGCGTTAACGGTATCAGGAAGGGGACCTTCGGCGTGACCCAGGGGCGGTCCACGCCCGCCTCCCGCAGCGCGTCCCAGTCCGCCTCGTCGTCCGAACGGGGGAACAGCACCGTTCTGACCATCCCATCAACCACCCGTTCCATTGGCCAAACGTGCTTCTTCTCGGCCTCCTTGATGCTCATCCGGGTGCCGAACAGCATCAGCGGGAATCTTACGTCCCGGCGGACCAGGTTGACCAATAGCATACCGATGGGCACCAGCAGGGTGAGTATCGCACCGTTGAAAAGCACCAGCACCGGGAACGGCAAGATGGTCAGCGACGCAGGGTCGTTCAGCTCCAGTACCGGCAGGCCGGACAGCTCCGGGTAGGCCGGGAAGAGCAACGAAAGCGCTATCAACGCCTTGGCGTCCGCCCCGCCCTTGATCACGTCCAGCTGATACATCACGAAGAAGAACACGATGAGCAGCGGGATGCTCAGCATCGTCCAATAACCTCCTTCTCCAAAGTGCTCCAGGCTAAGATATCCGAAGGCCAGCATGGTCAGGAGGTAAAGCAGCAGCGGCGGTAGGTTCAAACCGTCCTCGAACATTCCCCGGCGGTCCCGCAGGAGGTCCACGAACACCAAGGTTATGAGGGCGAGGCAGGCCAGGAAGGTCCAAGGCGCGCCATCCTCCACCAGCTGTATCCCGTACAGAATGGAGCCGCCCACGCCCATGACGTACCAGTGCAGGTCGGAGGCGGTCCGGCTGCGCCAATCAGATGTGGAAGCGGCGACCATTATCGCCACGGTTAAAACGATGCGGGCCCAGGTCAGCTCCTCCATGGCCGGTCATGGGACGAACTACGATTAATGGTTTGCCACCGGCGAGGGCGAGAAATCCTAAATAGGCGGTAAGTTTAACGCCCGCCAGGGAAAGTACGATGAGGTCACGGACGGCTCTCCACCTCGCCGGGCTGCTTCTGCTCGGTCTGATTGTCTTCAGCTCAGCGCTCGCTCCAGCCGTATCTGCCGACCCGGTCAATGCCTTCATCGTCAGGGACAGTGAGCTGACCACCGAGGCCGGCACACCCGCCAGTTTCGAGTGGATCCTCTACAACAACGACAGCGTCCCTTACGTCATCACCCCCTCCTCCGATCCGCCAGGCAACAGGGAGTTCTCGGTGGGCTTCGACCAGAGCTATCTGACGCTCAATCCCGGGGAATCGGAATCGATAATCATGACCGTGACCACGCTCCGGGAGATGTCCTCGTCCACCATCGTTTTCGAGGTACGCTTCGACATCACCCAGATGAACGAGCTGAACAACACCTTCTTCGTCAATGGGACCGTGCAGCTCAACGTCGTCCCGGTGTTCGGAGAGAGCGCCGGGGACAACAAGATATTGGGGATATGGAACAACGAACTTCCCTGGCCCCTGGACGGGAACGTCGGAGCCTTCGTGGTAAGCGTGGGCATCTGGGCGCTCATCGCCCTCTTCGTCATCCTGGTGGCCGATCCGATACTTCACCGCCTGACCTCCAAGACGGCCACCGAGCTGGATGACATAATACTCAGGATCATCCGCGGGCCGGTCCTGCTGCTGATGGTGCTCTTCGGGGCTGTGAACTCCTTGGAGATCATGAACCTCGACCGCACCCTGATCGCCGACCTCGAGCTCGCTTACAGCGTGGCGTTCATATTGGCCATGGCCTGGTTGTCCTACAAGATCTATGCCGGGGTGATCGTGTACTACGGGCACAAGCTGGCCGCCAAGACCGACTCCGAGGTGGACGATGTGCTGGTCCCGATACTGGAGAAGCTGGGCATGATCGTCATACCCATCATCGCCCTGGCGGTGATACTCGGGCTGTTCGGTTACAATCTCACGGTCATACTGGCGGGGCTGGGGTTCATGGGCATCGTCATAGGTTATGCGGCCCAGGCCACCCTGGCCAACTTCTTCGCCGGGATGCAGATGATGTTCGACCGTCCCTTCAAGATCGGGGACCTTCTGCGTCTGGACAACGGGGACATCTGCGAGGTGCGGCACATAGGGATGCGCGCCACCGACCTCTACAACACCTTCACCAACGAGATGGTGGTCGTTCCGAACAATGACATCGCCAACAAGAAGATCATCAACATGGTGCTGCCGGACCGCCGGCTGAAGATCGCCGTTGGAGTAGGCGTGGCTTACGGAAGCGACGTGGACATAGTGATGCGTCTGATGACCGAGGCCGCCCATGCCATCCCGGAGATAATGGACGACCCGGACCACCTGCCGGTGATCCGCTTCACCGATTTCGCCGATTCCTCGCTCAACTTCACCGCCTTCCTGTGGGTCAAGGACCTGGACCTGCAGTTCAAGGCCGCCTCCGACTATCGGGCAGAGCTGCTCCGCCGGTTCGACAGCAACGGCATCGAGATACCCTTCCCCCAGTCCGTGGTTTGGCTCCGGGACCTGAGGAAGGCCGAGGAGAGCTGACCAGAAAAAATATGCCTTTCCGGCTCCATAACATAAACGTAGAGGCGGGGCTAGAATGGACGTCACAGGCGCGATCAAGGCTCGGAGAAGCATCAGGAAGTTCAAGCGAAAGGAACTGCCGCCGGAACTGCTGGACCATATTCTGGAGATGGCCCGCACCGCTCCTTCCGGAGCCAACCGGCAGCCCTGGCACATCGTGGTCATCACCGACCGCCAGAGGCTGAAGGACCTGGTCCCGATATGCAAGGACCAGGCGTTCGTGGGGGACTGCTCCGCCTTCTTGATAGGCGTGGACGACCCGCAGCAGAAGTGGGCCAAGGTGGATCTGACCATCGCCTTCGACCACATCACCCTGGCGGCGGCGGAGGAGGGGCTGGGCACCTGTTGGATCGGAGCCTTCGACCAGGCCCTGATGGCCGAGTACGTCGGACTGCCGGCCGATCGCACAGTGACCGTCTGCATGGTCCTGGGCTATCCCGACGAGACGCCCGCCCCCCGGGGCCGCAAGAAGGCCGAGGAGCTGTTCAGCTGGGACCGTTACGGTGAGCCGGACCGGCAATGATCGACCGGGAGTTCCATCTGAAGGACCACGACCTCTATCTTGAAGCGTTCAAGCTGGCCGCTCAGATCCCCAGGGGAAAGGTCAGCACCTACGGGGCCATCGCCAAAGCCCTCGGCGACGTCTCCGCGTCAAGAACGGTCGGGCAGATCATGTCCGCCGACCGCGAAAGGCCGTTCCCGGTCCCCTGCCACCGGGTCATATATTCCGACGGGCGCACCGGATGGTACACCGGATCGGGCCGGGGCGCGGAAAGGAAGAGGGAGATGCTTCGCTCGGAGGGCGTGGAGATATTGGACGGCAGGGTCAAGGACCCGGGGTCGGCCGTCTTCACCGATTTTTCTGGCGATCCGTTGCTCAGGCGGATGGCCGAAGCCCAGAGGGAGATCGCTTCCTCTGTATCGCAGGAAGGGGACGCCAGAAAGTTCGAGCGGTTGGCCGCGCTGGACGTATCCTACCGCGGGGACCAGGCGTTCGCCGCCATGGTGGTGGTGGACCGCGATGGCAAGGTGGTCGGGGAACGCACCGCCAGCTGCGTGGTGAACTTCCCTTACGTGCCCGGCTATCTCGGCTTCCGGGAGATGAGGCCTTACACGTCCGTCATGGGTGAACCAGGCGAGGACACCTTGTACCTGATCGACGGGCACGGCAGGGCTCATCCCCGCCGAGCCGGGGTGGCCTGCCAGTTCGGAGTGGTGCATCAGGTGGCGGCAGCGGGGGTGGCCAAGACCATACTCGCCGGGGCGATGAAGGGCGACTCGCTGATACTGGACGGCGAAGAGGCCGGTAGGCTGGTCCGGACCTGCGACCGGCGCACCTACTTCGCCTCGGTCGGGCACAAGGCCAGCCTGGATTCCGTTTGCCGCGTCTTGGCCTCCCTGCCCGCGGACCCCATGGCCTTGGCCCACAACCTGGCGACTAAGGAGAGGAGGTTCGCGATATGACCGAGTACGGATGCGCGAAGGACTGCCTGACGCCCCAGGAAAGGAAGAAGATCCTCTCCCGGATCCATTCGCTGCTGTTCTGGGTAGGCGAGAACGTTCCGGACACCGAGGAGCTGGACGGGAGGAAGGTGCCGCTGAGGGACGTGGTGTTCCGCTTCATCACCGAGCAGCAGCCGAGCGAGGACACGGTGCTCAGCGCCCACGAGCTGGCAAGAGCGCTGGAATCCAAGGCCCGGTCCCTGGAGAAGGACCTTCGCCTGCAACCCATGGAAAGGGAGACGGCCTACCGGGTGATGCATGAGGCGCTCGGTCTCCTGAGGGCGGTGGACGAACTGCGCGACCTCAAGCTGGAGGACAGGAACGTCAAGGCCAGGGAACTGATGACCAAGGTATCGGACGAGAAGAGGTGGTTGACCTTCCTGCAAAAGGTCAGGTAAGCAGGTTTTTCACGCGTATCTAATCATTATTTACGCGCTTTCTAGGAATATATTAATAATATTTTACTATTTACTGAGATTCGAATACGAAATTAGAAAAAAACACTAGGAGGATGCAGAGATGATCGATCACCTAGACGACAAGATAATCGAGATATTGAAGAAGGACTCCCGGCGGCCCTTCGTGGAGATAGCCAACGAGCTGGAGGTCTCCGAGGGCACCATTCGGTCCAGGGTCAAGAAGCTGTTCGAGGAAGGCGTCATCCAGGCCTTCACCATCAAGACCAGCAGTAAGAACGTGAAGGCACTGGTGGAGGTCAAGATCGATGTGAACGTCAACACCTCCGAGATCGCCGACCAGATCGCCAGCTTCGAGGGCGTGTCGGAGGTCTACGAGGTCACCGGCGAGGAGGACATAGTGGCCATCATAGACGTCACCTCCTCCCCGCAGCTGAACGAGATAATCGAGCGGATCCGCCGCTACGACAACGTGGAGTCGACAAGAACGCGGCTGATCCTCAAAGAGCATTTTGGAGCTGATTGAGATGTTCAAGGGATGCGCCACCGCGATCATCACCCCGTTCCGCGAGGACGGGGAGATAGACGAGGAGGGACTGAGGGAACTGGTGCGCTTGCAGGAGAAGGCCGGCGTGGACGCCATAGTACCCTGTGGTACCACCGGGGAATCCGCCACCCTTTCGCATAAGGAGCATATCAAGGTCATCGGCATTGTGAGGGAGGAGGCCAAGAGGGCCAAGGTCATCGCCGGGGCGGGAAGCAACGCCACCCATGAGGCCATACACCTGTCGAAAGGGGCCAAGGACCTCGGCGTGGATGGAGTGCTGCTCATCTCCCCGTACTACAACAAGCCCAACCAGAAGGGCATCTTCCGTCACTACGAGGCCATCGCCAAGGCGGTGGACATTCCGATCGTAGTGTACAATGTACCATCACGCACCGGCTCCAACATAGCCGCCGGAACGATAAAGCGCCTCTCCGAGGTCCCCAACATCGTGGCGGTAAAGGAAGCAAGCGGCAACATGACCCAGATCAACGCCATCCTGGCCGGCGTGCCGCCCAGCTTCAGCGTGCTGTCCGGGGACGACCTGTTGACGTACCCGATGATGGCCTTGGGCGCCAAGGGCGTCATCTCGGTGACCTCGAACGTCGTACCGGAAATGATGGTCCAGATGACCCATGCCGCTTTGGACGGCGAGTGGGAGAAAGCGCGTTCGCTGCACTTCCAGATGCTCCCGTTGTTCAACGACCTGTTCCTGGACACCAACCCTATCCCGGTTAAGACGGCCATGCGCATGCTCAAGAGGCCGTCCGGCGTGTTCCGGCTGCCCCTGTGCGACATGGAACCGGCCACCGCGGAGGTTCTGAGGAAGACGCTGGCGGACATGAAGCTGCTCTGAGCGTCAAGGAGGCTCCCAGACATGATAGACGTAACGGTAGCCGGAGCCACGGGCAAGCTGGGCTCCATGGTGTGCTCCCTCATCCGGGAGCAGAAGGACATGCGTTTGGTAGGCGCCATAGTATCCGCGGAAGGCGGCAAGGCCGGCACCGAACTGTACCCGGGCGTGATCTCGGTCGGACCGGACGGTCTGGAGGAAGCGTGCAGGCGCAGCACGGTGCTGGTGGACGTCACCAACGCCGCGGCGGTGGAAAAGAACCTGCCGGTGGCCTTGCGAGCGGGGACCAACGTGGTGGTCGGGACCACCGGACTCTCGCCGGAGACCATAGCTCGCATAGGGGAGATGGTCGGGCGCAGCGGCTCGTCCGCCCTGGTGACGCCGAACTTCTCCATCGGGGTGAACGTGTTCTGGAAGGCCTGCCAGACCCTGGCCAGGGCGCTTCCTGAGTACGAGGTGGAGATCATCGAGATGCATCACGACAAGAAGAAGGACGCCCCCTCCGGGACGGCGGTGAAGGCCGCCCAACTTATATCCGCCGAAACTGGCGTGGACCGCATCGTCAACGGAAGGGAGGGCATGGTCGGCGCCCGGGGAAGGGAGATCGGCATTCACGCCGTCCGCGCCGGGGACATCGTCGGCGAGCACACGGTCATCTTCGCCGGGAACCGGGAGCGGATAGAGCTGACGCACAGGGCGCATTCACGGATGGCCTTCGCCGAGGGCTGCATAGCCGCCGTACGTTGGGTCGCTCCCTTGCGGGACGGCAGGGTCCATGGGATGGACGAGGTGCTCGGGATATGAGGAAGGTCATGAAGTTCGGGGGCACCAGCGTAGGCTCCGGCGAGGCCATGTCCCGCACCGCCGACATCATCATGTCCTATGATTGCCAGAGGGCGGTGGTGGTCTCGGCCATGTCCGGGGTCACCAATTCGCTGCTGGATATGATGGGCGACAGCTCGAGGGAGGTGCCCGAATACCTCAACTGGCTGAGACAGAAGCATCTGGACGCCGCCCACGGTAACATCTCCCCGGAGCTCATGCCGGAGTACTTGGAGCAGTTGGAGTATAGGCTCTCCGGGCTGGGGCATCTCATCCATCTGTTCCGCCAGGACGAGGACCGTATCATGTACCAGGACGCCCTGGCCAGCTGGGGCGAGCGTCTCTCCTCGCTGACATTATCGTACATCCTGCGCGCCCGGGGGACCGGCTCCCTGGCGCTCACCTCCGAGGAGGTGGGCATCGTGGCCGCCGGGCCTCCGGGGAACGGCAGCGCCGTGCTTACCGCGACCGAATCGAACCTGCGCAGGACCCTGGCCCCGCTGCTTAACGAGGGCAAGGTGCCCATCATAACTGGCTATTACGGCGCTGACGGAAGGGGGCGCCCGCTGACCTTCGGAAGGGGCGGTTCCGATTACTCCGCCGCCGTGGTCGGCCACGGGGTGGACGCCGACGTGGTGGAGATATGGACCGACGTGGACGGTTTCATGTCCGCCGATCCCCGGGTGGTCAAAGGCGCCCGCACCATCGCCGAGATGGACTACGGCGAGGCGGCCGAGCTGGCGTATTTTGGCGCGAAGGTGCTGCACCCCCGGACCATCGAGCCGGCCAAGCGCAAAGGCGTTGCGGTGCTGGTCAAGAACACCTTCAACCCTTCCGGACCAGGTACGCGCATCCATGGGCTGAACCGTAACAGCCAGGACCTGCTGAGGAGCGTGGCCTTGAAGACCGGGTTGAGCATTGTCAAGATATACTCCTCCGAACTGGTCTACCAGCCGGAGCTGGTGGCCAGGATATTGGAGGCCATCAGCGCGGACGGGACGACCATCTACGCCGTATCCACCTCCCTCTCCACCCTGGCGGTGGTCGTGCCCACCGGATCGGTGCAGGAAGCCTGCGCGAGGCTCAAGAGCTTCCGGGACCAGGTGGAGGCCATAAAGATAAAGGAGGACGCCGCCCTGATCTGCGCGGTCGGGGACGGAATGCTAGAGAGCTGTGGCGTGTCCGCAAAGATATTCGCGGCGGTGGCGGACGTGGGGGCCAACGTGGAACTCATATCCGAGGGCGCCTCGGACATCGCGCTCAATTTCATGGTCGGCGGCTCCAAGGCCGTGGACGTGGTAAGAAGACTTCATGAACTCTACATAGGTGCTTGAATGAGAGAATTCCAGAAGCGTAAAGATAACATGCTCATCGGCGGCGTCTCGGCCGCCAAGCTCGCCCAGCGGTTCGGGACCCCGGTCATGGTCACCGACGAGAACGCCCTTCGCGAGAACTACCGCGCGATAAACGAGGCGTTCAACGCCGTTTTCCCGACCCGGATCAATTACGCCTGTAAGGCCAACACCAATCTGGCGTTGCTGCGCGTATTGGAGCAGGAAGGCTCCTGCATCGACGCGGTCTCCATCGGCGAGGTCGAGTCCTGCCTGAGGGCCGGGTTCTCGCCCGACCGCATCCTGTACACCGGCGTGAGCGTCCCGGACGAGGAGATGCGCATGCTGGTGGAGAGGAAGGTCCCCATCAACGTGGACTCCGTGGGCCAGCTGAGGCGCCTGGCGGCCATCAGCAACGTTCATCCCATCTCTCTGCGGGTGAACCCGGACGTGGGCTCCGGGCACTCCCAGAAGGTGGTCACCGGGACCAAGGGGGCAAAGTTCGGCATACCCAAGGAGGAGATCGTCCAGGCCTTCGCGGAGGCGGTAAGGTTGGGCTTCTCCCCGAGAGGACTGCACGCCCATACCGGCTCCGGGGGCAGCGATCCCACTGTTTTCGGCCGAGTGACCGAGGTGCTGGTCGGCATATTCGAGAGGGTGCGGGCCGAGCTGGGCTTGGACCTGGAGTTCCTGGACATCGGCGGCGGGATAAGCATACCCTATCGGCCGGAGGAGCTCAGGGCGGACCTCGGCGCCATCGCCGCCGAGGTGGCTGGTAAGCTGCAGGGCAGCGGCGTGAAGCAGTTGGTGATAGAGCCGGGAAGGTATATCGTGGCCGACACCACCGTTCTGCTGACCAGGGTGAACGACGTGAAGTCCACGCCGGTCAAGGAGTATCTGCTGGTGGACGCCGGTTTCAACACCCTGATCCGCCCGGCGTTCTACGATTCGTATCACCACGTGGCAGTGGCGAATAAATTCGGGCATCAGGCCCAGATCAAGTACGACGTGGCCGGACCGCTGTGCGAGACCGGGGATTACCTGGCCAAGGAGCGCTACCTGCCGAAGGTTGACGTAGGCGATCTGCTGTGCGTCTACGACGTCGGGGCTTACGGCTTCTCTATGTCCTCCAACTACAACACCAGGCCGCGCTGCGCGGAGGTGCTTGTGGCCGACCGAAAATCCTTCCTGATCCGGGAGAGGGAGGATATCAAGGACCTGTTCCGGCACCAGAAGATACCGTCGAGGCTGAGCCGATGAGGTTCTGGAAATACCACGGGCTGGGCAACGATTTCGTGCTGGTGGAGAACTTCGACGGAAGCGTGTCCAAGGACCCCGATCACGTTCGTTCCGTCTGCCACCGCCGCTTCGGTGTCGGCGCCGACGGGATACTCTATCTGGAGAACAGCACCAAGGCCGACTTCACCATGCGGGTCATGAACTCCGACGGCTCGGAGGCGGAGATGTGCGGCAACGGCATCAGGTGCCTGGCCAAGCACGTATACGACTTTGGTCATAAAAAAGAGGACAGGATGACCATCGAGACCCTGGCCGGGATCATGAACATCAGGTTGGACATCGACGAGGGCAAGGCGGTGGCGGCCACCGTGGAGATGGGCGCCCCCCGTCTGGAACGCAAGGAGGTCCCGGTCATAGGCCAGGGAAGGTTCATCGATCAACCGATCGAGGTGGAAGGCAAGGTGCTGCACGGCACCGCGGTCTCCATGGGCAACCCCCACCTGATGATATTCGATGAGCTCAGTGACCAGGAGGTCGAGCGTTTGGGGCCAGCGGTCCATGCCCATCCCCTCTTCCCCCGCCGGACCAACGTAGAATTCGTTAAATCGGTAAATGGGATATTGGAAGTGAGGGTATATGAGAGAGGGGCCGGATGGACCATGGCCTGCGGGACCGGCGCCTGCGCGACGGCGGTGGCGGCCGGACTGCTGGGCAAGGTCCCGTTCGGAGAAGAGGTGCAGGTGCGCCTTCCCGGTGGGAGCCTGTGGATCAAGGTATCCCAGGACCTCTCCATGGTGACCATGCGCGGTCCGGCGGCGCTAGTGTTCGAAGGGCGGATGTGAGCATATGGGGTTCGATTACGCTAACAGGCTGAAGATGCTGCCTCCCTATCTTTTCGCGGAGATAGAGGAGAAGGTGGAGAAGAAGAGGAAAGAGGGAATGGACATCATCGATTTCGGTATCGGCGACCCGGACCTTCCCACTCCCCGGCCGATAGTGGAGTACATCAAGCACGAGCTGCAGGACCCGGAGAACCACCGCTACCCGTCGAGCGCCGGCGAGGCCGACACACGCCGGGCGATCGCCCGCTGGTACAAGGAGCGCTTCAATGTGGACGTTGACCCCAACGGAGAGGTGGCCATCCTCATCGGTTCCAAGGAGGGACTGGCCAACATCTGCCGGGCCTTCGTGAACCCAGGCGAGAAGGTGCTGGCGCCTGACCCGGCCTATCCCGTCTACGCTCAGGGCGCGGCGCTGCTGACGGATGCCGTTCCATTGCGCTTCCCGCTGCTGCCGGAGAAGGGATTCCTGCCGGACATGGAGTCTCTGCCGACGGACGCCCGCATGATCTACCTGAACTATCCCAACAACCCCACCGGCGCGGTGTGCGAAGAGGAGTTCTTGCTTGGGGCATCAAGATGGTGCGTCGAGACCGACACCATTCTCTGCTACGACAACGCCTATTCGGAGATGACCTTCGACGATTACGTCGCTCCGTCAGCGCTTCAGGTGGCGCAGGGCGACGGCATCATCGAGTTCGGCTCGCTGTCCAAGACGTTCAACATGACCGGCTACCGCATCGGCTACGCGGTCGGCGACGCGAACCTCATATCCGGGCTGAAGAAGGTCAAGTCCCAGATCGACTCCGGCGCCCCCAAGTTCCTGCAGAAGGCGGTGACCATGTCCCTGGGCGAGTACAAGGGCGGACAGAGGCCGGCGATGGTCCAGGACAACATAGCCGTTTACCAGGAACGGAGGAACGTTCTGGTGAACGGTCTGCGAAAGCTCGGTTTCAAGGTGAACCCGCCGAAGGGGACCTTCTACCTGTGGCTGAAGGTGGACGGTCCGTCGCTGAAGTTCGCCGAGACCATGCTGAACGCCGGCATCGTCGTCACTCCGGGCGTGGGCTTCGGCAAGAACGGCGAAGGTTACGTGCGGCTGGCCACCACCCAGTCCGTGGGACGCATAGAGGAGGCCTTGGAACGGATGTCCAAGGTCCTTTAGGCCTGCGGCTATAAGGGGGCGGCCCGCCTGGTGAACTCCCCTTACGATAAGAGCGTCGCTCGATACGAGCGATGGTACGAGGAGCACCGGGCAGCCTACCTATCAGAACTGGCGGCCTTACGGGAGCTGGTCCCGGGCGGCCGGGGGTTGGAGGTAGGGGCGGGGACCGGAAGGTTCGCCTCCCCGCTCGGGATCATGGTGGCCCTGGACGCCTCCCGACCTATGCTGAGACACTGCCGCGAAGAAGGGGTGGAGCGGGTCCAAGGGCGGGCGGAAGGCCTGCCCTTCCGCAACGGCTGTTTCGATCATGTTCTGATGGTGACCGCCCTATGTTTCTTCGATGATCCAGTGACCGCGTTACAGGAGGCGCGGCGGGTGGTGGTGGGAGATGGGCGTCTAACTTTGGGCATCCTCGACCGGGACAGCCCGCCTGGAAGGGAATACTGGAACGGCTCGGGTAAGTTCCTATCCCAGGCGCGGCCCCTTACCGCCTCCCAGGTCCTGGAAATGCTCCGGGCAACGGGTTGGGAACCCTCGCGGGTGATCCAGACGCTATGCTCCGGTACCGGCATCTCCGAGCCTGAGGCTTTTCTCGAAGGTCACGGTCAAGGTCTGTTCGTGGCCATCTCCGCCCGCCGATCTCACTTGGCGGTCTCGCGCCGGTAGGCGGCCTTGAGCGCTTCGACGACCGGCAGCGGCTTGCCCATGATGTAGTTCTCCAACGCTCCGCCGCCTGTGCTGACGTACGAAAAACGATCACAGCACTGGTACCTCTGTGCGGCGCTCACGGTATGCCCTCCGCCGATGACCGAGAAGGCATCCGAGGACACCGTGGCCTCCATGAGCGCCTTGGTGCCTAGTGAGAACTCCTCCCTCTCGATGACCCCGGCCGGACCGGAGATGAAGACCGTGCAGGCGTTCGAGACGATCTCTGAGAACCTGGCCACGGTCTCTTTGCCGATGTCGAAGATGGGAAGGTCGGAAGGCAGCGCGCTCAACGGCACGTCCTTCCTCATACCACCGTCATCCAGGGCCACGTCCACCGGGGTCTCGATGCGGTCGCCATAGGTGTCCAGCAATACCTTGGCCGCCTTCAGGTTCTCCTCGGTGAACTCCTCCATGAGGATCTTCTCGCTCTTTTCCCCGAGCGATACGCCCTTGGCCTTAAGGAAAGCATTGCCGGCCAATCCCACCAGCAGCACCTTGTCCGCGATCTTCTCCCTCAGGACACGTTCGACGACCTTGATGGCGTCGGTGAACTTGGAGCCGCCAAGAACGAAAACGCAGGGGTGCGACGGGGAATCGATCACGTGACCGAGCGCCTCCAGCTCCTTCTCCATCAGCCTTCCGGCCGCGGACGGAAGCACGGCCTGGAAACCGACCAGGGAGCACTGGGACCGGTGGGCGGCGGCGAAGGCGTCCGAAACGTACAGGTCGGCCAGGGCGGCCAGCTCCCTGACCATGGCGGACTGGGCGTGCTGCTCCATGCTGGCCTTGTCCATCTCCCCCTTCTCGTCCCTGGTGTTCCGGAGCATTACCGCCTCGCCGGGCATCATGCGCCGGATGGCCTTCTTGGCCTTCTCTCCATAGATGTCGTCTATGTACGTCACTTCCACGCCGAGCAGCTCGGAGGTGCGTTTGGCGTGCCTCTCCAATGAGATGTAATCCCACTCGCCCGGACGGCTCTGGTGGGCCACGATGACCACCTTGGCCTGGCGGTTCAGGAGCTCCCGCAAGGTCGGCAATATCTCCCGGATGCGGTTGTCATTGGCCAGGTCCAGGGTGTCCTTCTTCAACGGGCAGTTGATGTCCACGCGGTAGATGACGGTCTTCCCCTTGATGTCCAGGTCGTCGATGGTGAAGTGGTCCTTCATGGCAAATTCCCCTGGCGGTCAGATCCGCGGCAGTGGTGACTCTACAGCACACGGATGGCGATTGGATAAAAAATGGTTTCCTAGGATTCGCCAGGAACGGACTTCAGATGTCTATTGATGCTGAAGGGAAGATAACATCGTTTATATCGGAAAGAAGCCTACTTCTCAGAAAAGGTGAGCAGCATTCCCGCGATAGTCGCTGATGGTCTGACCAAGAGGTTCGGGGAGTTCGTGGCCGTCGATAATGTGAGCTTCGAGGTTCCCGAACGTCAGTTCTTCGGACTGCTGGGCCCCAACGGGGCTGGAAAGACCACCACCATCAGGATGCTTACCGGGGTGCTGAGGCCAGAAGTGGGCAGGGTCAGCATCATGGGCGTTGACATGGACGGCGACCCGCTGCGGGCCAAGTCCTCCCTGGGCGTCATACCGGAGATCGGCAACGTCTATCTGGACCTCAGCGCCCGGGAGAACCTGGAGATGTTCGGGCGCTTCTACGGTCTTTCCCGCCGGGCCCGGGCCGAGAAGGCCTCGGCGCTGCTGGAGGAGCTGGGGCTGGGGGATAGGGCGGACGAACGCATCAAGAGGTTCTCCAAGGGCATGAAGCAGAGGGTCAGCATCGGCTGCGCCATCATCCATGAGCCGCGGGTGATCTTCCTGGACGAACCCACCGAGGGTCTGGATGTCCACAGCCGGCGCATGATCGTGGAGAAGGTGAGGCAAATGAACCGGGCGGGCAGCACGGTGGTGCTCACCACTCACAACATCGAGGAGGCCAATCAGCTGTGCGACCGGGTGTGCATAGTCAACAAGGGCAAGATAGTGGCCTTGGACACTCCCGATCATCTTCGTTCCACGTTCGAGGGGGCCCGCTCGGTGGAGGTGACCTTCGATCGGCCGGTGGAATGTTCCCTCTTCTTCGACCAATGCATCTCCAAGGTGGAGGAGAAGGGCAACCGGATGCGCTTCTACACCTCCGATCCGGACGAGGCCATACGCAAGGTCATGGCGGTCAGGGACGAGAAGGGCCTGACCATCATGGCGCTGAACACGCTCGCGCCCTCCCTGGAGGACGTGTTCGTCAAGCTGACGGAGGCCAGCCGATGAACCTCGAGATAATGGTCCGCGGGGTCACCTCCGTGGCCCTCAAGGACATCAAGGTCTACTACAAGAAGGCCCCGGTCTTCATCTTCGGCCTCATACTGCCCACCTTCCTCTTCTTCGCCTTCTTCATGGGCCGGCAGCTCGACCTGGGAACCTATTACCCGGGCTTCCTGGCCATGGCATTGTTCTTCACCGCCTCGTCGGTAGGTCCCCTCATCACGCCCTGGGAGAAGCAGGCTGGAACGTTCGAGAGGCTGCTCACCCTGCCGGTGAGCATACCCGTGCTGGTGATGGGGGACACCCTGGCCGGGGCGGGGTTCGGCATGATGATCAGCGTGATCGTTTTCGGGGCCGGACTGTTCATAGCCCCGTTCGAGATAGGTCTCCTCGGACTGCTGGCGTTGCCCCTGCTTTTCGCCTTGGGCAACCTGTGCTTCTCGGCCCTGGGCGTCCTGATATCCTCGCCGGCCGGACCGGTTCCCAGCAACATAATGATGCTTTCGTCCCTGATCCGCTTCCCGCTCATCTTCATCAGCGGCATATTCGTGCCCCTGGCCGATATGGAGGGCGCGTTCCGCATCGTGACCTTGGCCTCCCCGCTGACCTATCTGGTGGATGGGTTCAATCATGCCTTGATGGACCAGGGGGTGCTGTCTTTAGCGGCTGACCTATTGGTGCTGCTGGTGTTCACCGCGGCCTTCCTGCTCGCCGCCAACTACATCCTGAAAAGAAAGGCTATGAAAGGGTTATGAGGAGGCCTGCGCCCCCTGGCGTTCAGAGACCGATGGACTTGTTGGTCTTGGCGATGGAGGCCAGGTTGTCCTTCTCCAGCTTCATCATGGCCCTGATGCAGTCCACGTTCTCCGGTACCACGTCGCTCTCCTGGTGCACGGCCTGATAGTAGTACAGGGTGGAGCCGACGGTCTTGATCCCGTCCTTCCACACCGCGATGTCCATCAGGTCCCCGCGCACCCGGTGCAGGTCCTTGGCCAGTTCCATGATCTGGCCGGTGTTCTTTATGCCGTCCTTCCCGGATACCAGCTGCAGGCGCGGCGATCTGGACCAGACCTCCAGTACCTCTTTTTCGGTGACCTCCTTCTTCAGGTCCACCACGATGCAGTGCAGGTGCATCAGGGTGGTCGGGGTCACCACGGCCATGGTCTGGATTTCCAGCCCGTGCATGACCGTCTTCACGTCCGGTCCGTGGTGGGTCGGCAGTTTAAGCGAAGGCTCGATGGCGTTGAGCGCCGCACCCTTCTTATCGGCCGGGTCGGCCCCGCGGCGGATGAGCGAGGCGAAGACCTTCTGGATGCCGAAGGCCTGTTGCAGCGGGAAGAGCGTGCGGACCAGTCCGGTGGTGTTGCAGGAGACGACCCTGACGGAGGAGGCTCCCCAGGCCTCCTGATAGTTGGCCAGGGCGTTGAAGGATATCCCGGCCATGTCGTGGTCCTCCCCTCCCTGGAATATGGACTTGACCCCGGCCTTGACGTACAGCTCCTTGTTCTTGGCCCCGGTTCCCCCAGGCGTGCAGTCCACGATCACGTCCACCTTTTTCAGCAGATCGTCCAAGGTCCCATGGACCTTTATCCCGGCCTTCTCGAAGTTATCCACGTCCTCAGCGTGCGCCGCGTAGAGAGGACAGCCTTCCCGTAATGCAGTGGAAGCCTCGTACGAGGGACGCGTTTTAGTGACCCCGACGACCTCCATGTCGTCCTGCCTGCTCACAGCCCAAGCCACTCTCTTGCCTATCGTGCCATAGCCGTTGATCCCTACCTTGACCTTCATGTGAAGCCTCCTGTACGTTTTCAGGATAGCCAAGGGCGGTTATCATCGTTTTGGTGCGACGAGAACAATATTGGAAACATCACAAAAAAGGAAGAGATTAAAGGGTTTGGTAATAGGATTACTTCTTCTCCTTGGCCTCTTCCTTGGCCTTTATCTTGCCGTACACCCTGGATATCAGGACGATGGCGATAACGGCCACGGCGGTGACGATGATGGCGTATATGATCAGACCCATGGTCTGGTCCCCGCCGGTGCCAAGCCAGTCCTCCATCAGTTGCGAGATGGCCCCGTTCCAGGCCAGCGCAGCAACGAAACCGAAGGCTGCAGTCATCAAGGCCACAATCTTGTCCATGATCTCTACTTTCAAACTTGTCATTAGATCCCTCCTAGGAATTGGTTTAAGTTTAATCAGGTTGGCCAGTATTTAATGATTATCAAATTTTGAAACAACTGGAGATAACATCTGGCTTGAATATCGAATGAGGCGGCCAGAGATGGCCAGCATCAGGTCGTCATTGTTTCGCTCGGCGATCACGGGCCCTATGCGGCCACATTTGAAATATCCGGGTTGGGATGGGGTTTTCATGGGCATCGCGAGGACCATAGGCCAGACCGCCTATTACGGCATCTGGTTCCTCAAGGAACTGCTGGGGTTCAAGAAACCACTGGCCACGACAATGATAATCACCTACCAGTGCAACCTCAGGTGCCAGCACTGTCAGATCGCGGAGAACCTGCCGTCCATCCCGCAGCCGCACATGATATCGTACGAAGATGCGGTGGAGGAGATGAAGGCCTCGTACGAGCGCGGCTCAAGGGTGCTGTTCTTCGAGGGAGGGGAACCTACCCACTGGAGCGATGGGGAGCGAACTCTCCTGGACCTCATCAAGGCCGGGAAGGAGGTCGGCTTCTTCGTGACCGGGTACACCACCAACGGGACGAACGTGGTCTATCTGGAGAGCGACGTCATCTCCGTTTCATTGGACGGGCCGCGAGAGGTGCATGACAAGATCAGATGCGACGGCGTCTTCGACAAGTTGATGGAGAACCTTTCCAAGGTCGATCATCCCAACGTCTTCGCCAACATGGTGGTCATGCCCGATAACAAGCACCTCATCCGGGAGACCGCGCAGATCGTCAAGGACAACCCGCACATAAACGGGCTGATGTTAAACTTCCTCACCCCGCCGCCGGAGACCAGAGTGCTCAGCATCGAAGAGAAGCGCAAGGTGGTCGAGGAGATCATGGCCCTTAAAAAGGAAGGCTATCCGATACTCAATTCCAGGAAGGCCCTGAAGGAGCTGCTGATCGAGGACTATTCCTGCAGATGTCCTTTCTGGGCCTCGGAGTTCGTTCTTCCGGACCGCAGCAAGGTGTACGGCTGCCCGATGAAGGGCGAGTCATGTAAGCGCTGCGGCTTCAACGCCGTGCGCGAGTATTCGCTGATCACCCGGGGCAGCATCACTACCATATTGTCCATGGCAGGGCGTTTTGGACTGTCAACGAAATGATGATCAGCAGTTCGCTGGATATCACCATCTTCACTATCTGCGGCGCCGGCCGGATGAAGCGCAGGTCGTCGCTATTGTCATGAAGCCCAGTCATGATCTTCCTGCCCATGGGCACGGTGAGCAGCAGTATCAGGAACACCGGGTGGAAGTAGACCAGGCCCAGATGCATGACGTAGATGACCAATAGGATCGCTCCGACCGCCGACACCGCCCTCTCCAGTCCCAATCGCACGCACCAGTCCTTCTCCCCTCCCTTGACGTGAGCTTCGTAACCGGACATCTGGTCGATGAAGCGCATCAGCATCACCGAGGTTCCGATTATCAGGCCGATAAGGAACATCTGCCAGGACCATTCCGGCCTTATCACGTAATAGGTGAAGAAGGACATCATGAAGAACGATACGCCGACGTCCAGCTCCCCCAACCCCCTGGCGCCCAGGTTCAACGGGGGAGCGGTGTAGAAGTACGCTAAGAATAGACCGATGGCGCCCAGGACGATCACCAGCCATCCGCCGTACAGGATGATCGGGATGGCGGTCAACGCCGCCAGGCCCAGGATCAGGGCCAGAACGACCTTGCCGGTCCTCTCGCTCACATCCCCCTTGTCAAAGATGTTGCCGTCCCAGTATACCCGTTCATCATACAGCTCTTTGATCGCTTCCTTGCGCTCCGATGTCATGAAATCGAAGCGGGTGGCGTCCGTTCCGCTCTTGTGATCGTAATAATCGTTGCTCAGGTTGGCGAACAGGGCGAAGAAGAAGACGTCCAGCGGTATCAGGACGGCCATCAGCCATTCGTTGCAAACCGTCAGGGCGAACACCGCTCCGGTTACCGAGGCCATCACGAACGGCAGGGTGTAGCTGATCCTCAGCAAGTTCAGCAGGGTGCGGTACAGGGTCTTCTCCATCCATTCACCGGGATGGTAAAAACGGAAAGCGGATTTAACGGTTGCTCAAAGGTAACCGTTCTCCCGGTACCAGGCCACAGTCTCGGCCATGCCCTCCGGCAGATCATAAACCGGTTCGTAGCCCAGGTCCCTTCGGGCGCGGTCTATCTTGAACGCGCGATCGCTGGTCACGCTCTCCACCGTCTCCCTCCGGTACAGGAAGTTCTCCCGGCCGATCAGCAGGCTGAAGCCCTCTATGGGCAGCATCATCAATTTGGCCATTCCCTTGGGGACCCGCCACCGGGGCTCCTTCTGCTGGAATATGTTCGCCAGGATCCGGTACACCTCCTCGTATGTATAAGGCCTGGCCTGGGTGATGATGTAAGTGCCCTTGATGGATGCCGGGCTGTCCAGGGCCTTCACGAATCCCTGAACCACGTCCTTCACGTGCACGAACTGGATGTAGTTCTTGCCGGACCCGATGATGAACTTCGAGGCGAATCCCTTGAAGGAGGTGATGAAATAGTAGGCCACGTCGTCCACGTTGCTCGGTCCGTATATGCCCGACGGTCGTAAAATGGTCCAGTCGAGGCCGGAGGACCTCACCAGCTCCTCCGCCATGGCCTTGGAGCGCCCGTACTCGTACTGCGGGTTGAGCGGCGAGTCCTCGTCCCCCGGCGGTGAGGCGATCGGCCCCATGGCCTCGGTGCTGCTGCAGTATATGAAGCGCCTAACCCCCGCCTGCTGACACGCCTCTAGCAGGTCCCCGGTCCCCTTCACGTTGACCTTTTCGTACATCTCCTTCTTCCCGGTGAAGGTATAGTACGCGGCCAGATGGACCACGGCGTCCACGTTCCTCAACGCCGAAAGCATGGAATCGCCGTCGGTGAGGTCGAAGACCACCTTCTCCAGTCCGAGGTCGTCGATCTTCCGGGTATCGCTTCCCTTCCGGTGGGCGCAGACCGGGACATGAGGACCCTTGGCCATCTCCTCGATGAGATGCCCGCCCAGGAAGCCGGTGGCTCCGGTCACCAGAACTCTCAAAACTGCCCCTCCAGGGAGGCGTTCGCTTTGCGCCAGTAAACGATACGGGTGAACAGCGAGGACATCGTAACCCCGTCATACGGTTCCACGGCCCCGCGCATGAACATGTCCCCCAGCGGAAGGATCCTATGCACACCGGACCCGATCAGCATGGTCACCACGTTATCGCGGGACCCCTCGGTGACTGCCAGCCCGACGCTCTGCACACCGTCGATGCCCTTGAAGGCCGGGTGCTCTGGCAATGATCGCAGTAAATTCACCGCGCTTTCCGCTTCCGGGACCACCACGATCTCCAGGAAGCGTCTCCGGGCGAACAGGTTGAAGGCCGGGAACTGGGCCGCCAGACCGCCCAGCGAACTGCGGCCCTTGGAAAGCACCAGGGTCCAGGGGTTCTCGGGGTTCTTGGAGGAGAGCACCGTTCCTCCATCCATCTGGATGAAGCGGCGGGCGCCCTGCAGGACGAACAGGCGGTCCTGGTCCGGAGGGAGCGGGAACTCGTTGCCCGCCTCGTCCAGGCGCTCACCGGCAGCCTTCAGGAACTCCTTGGCCTTGTCATAACTCCCGATGAACACGGCGGCGGTGGGCGAGGAGCACAGCTGCTGGTCGTAGAGCACCACGTCCAAGGCCAGGTCGTCCGCCGCCTGGAGAGGTTCCACGCCCTCCTCGATCAGCGCCATCCCGGTGAACGGCCCGTTGACGAAGAAGCGCGGGTGGTTGCGGTTCTTCCCGACCATGTTGGCCACGATGGTCCTGGCCGGTTCGGCGCCCCAGAAGTTCACCATTCCCAGGGGCAGCTCCTCCAGGGCGATCTTCAGGGAGGGCGACTCATGGCCGAAGTAGGAGACCACCAGGGCGGAGCGCATGGCCCGGACGGCCCGGGAATCGGGGACCTCGGCCAGCAGTTTGAACACCTCGCACACCCCTCGGTAGTTGGCGATGGACGGCTTGAGGATGGTGAGGTTCCCGGTCACCAGGGACATCACCGTGGGTATGAGGGTGGGCACGATGGAGTTCCCCGAGCTGATAATCAGTACCGGACCGACCGGCACGTGGCGGAACATCTCCGTCTCGTCCACCTCCACGAACTTGTAGAGCGCGTCGGCACCGCCCTGCACCGAGGCGTCCAGGTTCTTGCGGACGTTCGCCGCCCCCAGCACCGCCGGGACGAAGGACATCTCGGTCTCCATCAGCGCCGGGGAGTAGCCGGTGGAGGAGGACATCTCCCTCTTCAGGTCCTCAAGGTCACCGTTGTCCAGCTTCTGCTTCCATCGGCGGGCGATGTGCTCGATGACCTGCAGCCTCTCGTCGATGGGTATGGACGAAAGCTCGGCCTGCACCTTCCCTGCGGAGGAGACCAGCTCACGTAGGGCGGAAGGCGAGAGCTCGAGCACCTCGGGATTGTTGACGGAGGGCGCCGTCTCAAGTGTACGATCGAACAGCTGGGGGGCCAGGGCGGGGCACATGGCCTCCTGGATGCCTTTCCCGGAAAATAAACATGCGCCTACTGCTTGGTCATCATCTCTTCCAGGGTGCCGCCGCAGGCCCTCTGCAGGTCCCAGCCTTCCTTGACGCTCAGCCTGCGCTTGTACACGAACTCCTTGCCGTAGAATCCCTTCGAGGAATGCCAGGTCATTATATCGCCGGGATAGAAGACCTCCAGCCAGGAGGTGGTGAAGGGATTGAATATCCCCAATATTCCCTCCTTCCCCTCCTCCTCGATCGGCTCGAAGGTCAGGGGGTCCAATAGGAAGGCTTCCGCCAGCGGGTGGGGCACCTTGTCCATGACCCCGTACCTGTCGATGAGCGCGGTGAGCGTTTCCGTCATTCCCAGCACGTCCATGAACGGGGTCTCGATCTGCTTCCCCTCGGCGTTCTTGCTGACGAAATGCTTCTGGGCGTTGGAGACCAGCTGCGGATACGGGGGAAGGTCGGCAAAGCCCTTGCTGCCTCCGCCGGTGACGATGATGCCCCCCTTCCCCAGCTTTATCGGCGGCGCTCCCGAGGCCAGCTTGTAAGCCAATTTCTTACCGAAGCCCATGCCCTCGAACTTCTGGCCCAGGATGTGCACCCCGGCCGGGGCGGTGAAGAACAGCTTGGGCTCCTTCTTGGACTTCAGGAACTTCAAGAGGTTCTCCTTGTTGGTGGTCAGCTTCTGCCATGGGGTTCCGGCCTGGGCCTTGTCCTCCAGGTCCATGCCGTACAGCAGCTCGATGCCCTTCTTGTCCAAGGTGAGGTCTACAAAGGCCACGAAGCTAAGCTTGTAGCGCAGCTCGGGAGCGGCCATGAATAGTGCGACGCCATCTCCCTGCTTGAGCACGTCTCCGTAAACATGCTCGAACAGGTCGGTGTTGGCCTTGAGCATGATGGCCAGGTCGACAGGTGAACGGTAAACGCGAACGGGGTCCTTGCCGGTAGTGCCGCTGGAAGAGAAGGTCTCCCCGCCCTCCTCCAGGTCCTGGATCAGGAAGCGCTTCTGCCCGTCCCCGCGCAGCATGTCCGAGGGTATGGCCAATTTCGCGACATCGTGCAGGGTGGCCTTGGCCGGGTCGATCTCCAGCCTTTCGAACAGGTCCAAGTAGTACGGGCTGTGCCGGGTGAAATACTGCAGGCATTCCCGGCGCAGCGATTCCCTGAGGGATGCCAGCTCCTCCGGGCTCCTCTTGAAGAGCGACTCGCCCATGATCAGGTCCCAGACCCTCTTTACGTACGGATCCTCCAGAAGCTTGCTGCGGGACCCGTTCTCCATCAATTCCTCGGCGCTCGTTGAGCCACTCTCCTGACCTGGGAGGGAACGCTTACTGGCAATATATGATTTTGGCGTACCTTCCCTGCGTTCAGACCAGGCGGCCTCGCTCCACTTCCGCCCGTTCCAGTATCATGGAGATGAAATCATCCTTCCCCTTCGAGTAGGCCTCCCGGTCCTGCCTGAACCGCATGGCCAGGGATACTTTCAGCCTCTCGTACTCCTGGGCCTCTTCCGGATGGGCGATCAGCCTATCCCTGAAAAGAAGGTGCTTCCAGTGCTCCTCCCCTCCGTGGCGGACAACATGGACGTGGTACGTCCGGGGCATGCCCTTCCGGAAGAACAGCCTCTCTGGATCGCCGATATCTACGTGAACGTAATCCAGCCTCGCCAAGCCCATCTCGACATTCCCCGGTCGTAGATCATCGACCGTGACCAGGATATCGATGACCGGTTTAGCTCGTATCCCCGGGACCGCCGTGCTGCCCACATGCTCAATGGACCTGGCCAAAGGCCCCAGGGTCTCGGCCAGGGAATCCCTCTCGCGTTGGAAGAGCACCTTCCAGAAGGGGTCGTGGTCCCGCAGCTCCACGATGTCCAGCCCGTTCCCCGGCTTTTCCTTCATCACCATTCCAGGACGTCCTCCAGTGCTCCTCGGAAGGCAGGATGAATTGAGATATTCTTAAATATCATGGTCGGCATGAAGTCCATCCGTGTCATATAACAACACGGGTGAGAGGACATCATTGCTTTTACCATCGCTCACTGCGGTTGTTATTTTGTGAAAGAGGAGGTCTAGCGACCGTCCTCCTTGATAGGAAAATGAGGGATTAGCGTATGAAAGGTGCCAAGGCCGTATTGGAACTGCTTGAAGGACAGGGGGTCGACGTCATGTTCGGTTATCCGGGCGGGGTCACCATCCCGTTGTACGATGAGCTTATCGATTCCAGCATCCACCACGTCCTGGTCCGCCACGAGCAGTGCGCGGCGCACATGGCCGATGGATACTCCAGGACCACCAACAAGACCGGCGTGTGCATCGCCACCTCCGGGCCCGGAGCGACCAACCTGGTCACCGGCGTGGCCACGGCGTACGCCGACTCGTCCCCGATGATGGTTCTCACCGGCCAGGTGGCCACCGCGGCCATCGGCAACAACGCCTTCCAGGAGGCGGACATCTTCAGCCTGATGATGCCCATCACCAAGCACAACTACCGGGTGTTGAAGCCCGCTGATCTGCCAGAGGCGATAAAGCGGGGCATGGGCATCGCCAACAGCGGCCGGAAGGGTCCGGTGCACATCGACCTTCCGGTGGACGTGCTGCGCGGGGAGATCGACCCGGCCAAGCTGCAGGAGAACTTCCCGGTGCCTTCGCCGTACGAGGACTTCTCGAACGTATTGGACGCGGTGAAGATGCTGAGGGACGCCGAGCGTCCCGTTCTGCTGGTGGGCGGAGGGGCCAGATGGTCCAACGCCTCCAGCGAGGTGCAGAAGCTGGCCGAGATGCTGGTCGCCCCGGTGGTCACCACCATAATGGCCAAGGCCATTATTCCCGAGGACCACCCCATGTCCTTCGGAATGCTGGGGATGCA
The DNA here is from genome assembly GCA_964585915.1 of uncultured Methanomassiliicoccus sp. Classification (GTDB taxonomy): domain Archaea; phylum Thermoplasmatota; class Thermoplasmata; order Methanomassiliicoccales; family UBA472; genus UBA472. The sequence continues at coordinate 151,566 of CAZPFU010000001.1, read as the reverse complement.
CGGGCGGGAATGCTCCCGCAAGGCGCTCCTGGAGGCGGACGTGATCTTCGCCATCGGCGCCCGTTTCTCCGACCGCACCATCGGCTACGACAGCGAAGTGCCCAAGGAGACCAAGGTCATCCATCTGGACATCGATCCCATGGAGTCCGGCAAGAACCCCCGCACCAAGGTGCGCCTGGTGGGCGACGCCAAGAAGGGGCTGCAGATGGTCATAAAGGCCATGGGCCGGATCAACAAGGGCGAGACGGCCTGGAGCCGCAGGGTGAAGGAGCTTTTAGAGGGCTGCGCCTGCAACATCGACATCGACGAGGACCCGGTCAAGCCGCAGAAGGCCATTTGGGAGCTGAGGAAGGCCCTGGCCTCCGACGCTTACGTGGTCACCGAGGTCGGGCAGAACCAGATGTGGGCGGCGCACTTCATGAAGTTAAAGCATCCCAGTCAGTTCGTGACATCCGGAGGCATGGGCACCATGGGCTTCGGTTTCCCGGCCTCCATCGGCGTCAAGTACGCCCATCGCGACAAGCAGGTGGTCGACATAGCCGGCGACGGCAGCTTCCAGATGGTGTTCCAGGAGCTGGCCACGGCCATGAGCGAGGACCTGCCGGTGGTGGTGTGCCTGCTCAACAACGGCTGGCTAGGTATGGTCAAGCAGTGGCAGAAGCTGATGTGGAACCGGCGCTACTGCGGCACCGAGCTGCGCAACAATCCCGATTTCGTGAAGCTGGCGGAAGCGTTCGGCGCCGGCGGCATGACCGTGACCCGCTCCAGCGAGCTGGCCGAAGGGTTCAAGAAAGCGTTCGCGTCGGACGTGCCGTTCGTGCTGGACATCCGCACGGACCCGGAGGAGGACATGCTCCCCATGGTGCCCGGGGGCGTCAGCAGCATCGACGGCACGATACGCAACCGCTGCCGCTGGAACCAATAGTCCCGATAGATTCGAACATTGTAAATAATCAGGAAAAAATGCGTGAAAGCGTTCAATGGTGATCTCATGGCAAGGATATATCACGAGTCAGACGCCGACCTCAACGTCCTGAAGAGCAAGAAGGTCGCGGTCATCGGTTTCGGAAGCCAGGGAAAGGCGCAGGCCCTCTGCATGCACGACAGCGGACTGGACGTGACGGTCGGGGTCCGCAAGGACGGCAAGTCCTGGGTCGAGGCTAAGAAGAACGGTCTGAAGGTGGACACCGTGGCCGGCGCCGTCAAGGGCGCCGACGTGATCATGGTGCTGATCCCGGACGAGGTGCAGGGAGACGTGTACAAGGCGGAGATAGAGCCGAACCTGAAGGAGGGAGCGGCGCTCGAGTTCGCCCACGGCTTCGCCATTACCTTCGGGACCATCAAGCCCCCGAAGACGGTCGACGTCATCATGATGGCCCCCAAGGCGCCTGGCCCGATGGAGCGGAAGGTCTATCTGGAAGGCTTCGGCGTTCCGGCCCTCATCGCCGTGGAGCAGGACTACACCGGAAAGGCCAAGTCCATCGCCTTGGCCTTGGCCAAGGGACTGGGCTCCACCAAGGCTGGTGTTCTTGAGACCAACTTCCGCGAGGAGGCCACCTCCGACCTGTTCGGGGAGCAGGCCGTTCTCTGCGGCGGCGTCACCGCCCTCATCAACGCTGGGTTCCAGACCTTGGTCAAGAGGGGATACCAGCCGGAGATCGCGTATTTCGAGTGTTTGCACGAGGTGAAGCTCATCGTTGACCTGATCTACTCCGGCGGCATGATGAACATGTGGAGGAGCGTTTCCAACACCGCCGAGTTCGGTGGCCTCACGACCAGGGACCTGGTCATCAACGAGGAGAGCAAGGCGGCCATGGAGAAGATGCTGGACCGCATATGCTCCGGCGAGTTCGCCAAGGAGTGGCTGGACGATGCGAAAAAGGGAATGCCCCGCATGAAGGCCCTGGAGAAGGCCGAGGGCGAGAGCCAGGTCGAGAAGGTGGGCACCGAGATACGCGCCCTCTTCGAGAGCAAGAAGTAAGGAAAACATTTTCACCTTTCCACCCTTTCCCTCACCGGGGAAAGGGCATGGACCGTATTCTGTTACGTACTCGTTACGAGCGGTGGGAGATCGAGCTGAACGACACCCTGGCCGCCTACAAGCTCTTCGGGGCGCTGCCGTTGGAGAGGGAGATCAACGTCTGGGGAGGGGAGCTTTACTTCGCGGTTCCCGTGGAATGCGAGCTGGAGAACGGCAGGAAGATGATGGAGGTGGGCGAGGTGGCCTTCTGGCCGGAGGGTAACGCCTTCTGCATATTCTTCGGAAAGACCCCCTCGTCCACCACTTCCAAGCCCGAAGCGTATTCCAAGGTGACGCCCATAGGCCGGGTGCTGGGGGACGTCAGCACCATGTCCGATCTGGCGGACCGCACCCGGGTGACCCTGGAACCGCTGGACTGATCATTCGCTGCCTACGATCTCCAGACCGTCGAACCTCACCGAGGGGATGATGCAGTTGCGGTGCACCGCGACGTCATTGCCCACGGCGCCAACGCGCTTCAGCGCCTGGTAGAAGTTACCTACCAGCAAGCACTGGTCCACATGCCCGACCACCGCCCCGTCGCGCACCAGCTTGGCGCAGCGCACCTCCAGGGCGAAGCCGCCGGTGACGCTGTTCACGTCCGGCGCGGCCAGCTTCTCGATGACCACTCCTTCCTTGATCTCCGAGATCATGTCGTCGACGCTCTTGGCACCGGGCTTCCAGGCCAGGTTCACAGGCATGGTCGCCCCGCCCCGGCGATAGAGGTTGAGAGCGTCCGAGGGGTCCCGGCGCAGGTAGTTGCCAGTGGCGGCCGCTTTACCCATCTGGGCGTGGTAGCTGTCGTAGAGCAACGTCTTCAGCGCACCCCGTTCCACCAACGGTTTCTCCTTGGTGGGCGTCCCCTCGTCGTCGTAACGGCATGACAGTGCGGAGCGGGGGTCCCAGGGCTGGTCCCTGAGGTTGACCAGCTCGTTCCCCACCTCCTTGTTCACCAGGTCCGCCCACGGTGATCTGCGGCGCAGGGCGTTCTCCCCGTCCAGCGAGTAGCCGACGGAGGCGAGCAGCATCTCGGCCAGCTCGTCCGGCGGAAGTATCACCGAACCGGTCATCTTGCCCTTGAAGTGCTCGGCCCCTTGGGCGTTCCTGGCCTTCTGACGCAAGCTGTCGCCCATAGCCTGGGTGTCAAGCCCGGACAGGCCCGAGGAGTAATAGCACTCGCAGCCCTCGCCCGGCTCCGGCCCCTTGGTCATGGAGGTGAAGTGCGCGTAGGCCATGGTACCAAGTTCCCGGAAGGTGGCGCCGTTGCTGTTGGCCAGGGCCCTTTCCACCAAAGCGACCCGGAGCAGTCCGCGGGGTATCTTTACATCGTCCCCGGCGGCCTTCACGATCTCCTCCACCTTCTCTTTCAGGCATCCGGTGGTGGCCGCGGCCACCTCCTCCTGGCGGACGTCCACATGGCCCAAGGGCTGGGAGAATCCGGGGAAGCGCTTGAAGTAGGGGTCCGGCCGGGAGAGCTTGGCGAGCGCCACCGCCTTCGCCCCGCACTCCTCCAGGTCCCGGGTCGTATGCAAGGTGGACGAAGATTGTCCCATCTTGCCGTTCAGCAGCACGCGTATGGAGATGCCCTGGTCCAGCTTCTCCTCCAGGTTCTTTACCCGGTCATCGTCAATGTACGCCGTGAGCGATCGTACGCGAACCAAATAGGACTCGGCTTCCTTCGCCCCTTCCTCCAGGACCTTGTGCACCGATTTCTTGGAGATGCGTTCGAGGTCCATTCAGTCACCTCCCAGCACGATCTTGAAGCGGCAATGCGGTCCGCCGGATGAGACCGGCACCCAATCCTCTATGCCTTTTCCGCAAGACCCGCCGTCCAGCTCCACCTTGTTACCCACGGCGTCGCCGGTCCTCAGGATCTCCAGGGCGTTGCCGGTCAGCGTGAAAGAGCGCAGCAGCTTGGTGACCTTGCCGTTCTCGATCAGGTATCCGCGCAGCGCTTTCGCCTCGAAACCGCCGCCCACCGGGTCCTCCATGCCGCTGATCATGCGGTCGGTAAGGACACCGAACTTCACGTCGGCTATCATCTCGTCCAGGTTCTGGTCGCCCTTCTCGAAGAAGGTGTTGGTCATGCGCACCCAGACCCGGCGGTCGTAGCTCTGCGCCCTGCCGTTGCCCGTTGGCGCCACACCCATCTCCGCCGCGGTCTCCAGGGACTGCATGTAGCCCTGGTACACCCCGTCCTTGATGATGACCGTCCTGGATGAAGGCGTACCCTCGTCGTCGAAGGGGATGCTCCCCCTGGCCAGGGGGACCGTCCCATCATCGACCATGGTTATCAGCGGGGACCCGACCTTCTTCCCCACCATGTCGGTGAGGAACGACCGCCTCTTGACGATCTCGTCAGCTTCCGAGGCGTGCCCCATGACCTCATGGGCCAGAAGCCCGGAGATGGCCGGGTCGGTGATGCACGTCAGCAGTCCTGACGGGGCCTTCTCGGCGGTCAGCATCTTCAGCGATTCCTTGCCCACCTCTCTGCCGAAGGCTTCCAGGTCAGTGTCCTTGACGACCTCGTAGCCCAGGCCGCCGCCCCTGATGTCGTAGAAGAACTCGGTGCGCCCGGCCTCGGAGGCCACGGCCTGCACCATTATCGTCGTCCGAACCTCCTCCCAGCTCAACTGCCGCCCGTGGCTGTTGACCAGGGTGTTCTGGCGGACCTCCTCGCGCAGAATGGAGTTGGTGTTGACGATGCGCGGGTCGACCTTCTGCGCCCGGTCCATGTCCAGGACGGCCTGCACCTTCTCCTCCATGGGCACCTTGCTAGGATGGAACTTGACCTGCGCCTTCAGCTCGGCCTTGGCCTCTCCGGTGTCCGGGATCGGCTTACCCAGGGCGTTACCGGCCAGGGCGTTCCTGGCCGCCTTCACCGCCGCCTCCAGGACCGTGTCCTTGGACGCGTCGACCGTGGTGGCGTAGCCCCAGGAGCCCTTCTTCCTGGCCCTCAGGCATACGCCTCTGATGCGGTCCTCCGATATTCTCCGCACGGCGGCGTCCACCACCGCGATGCCGTTGGTGGTGATCGTCTGATAGCGGGCGTCGCAGAAGTCCGCCCCCTCGGCCCTCATCCTTTCCACGGCCAGTTCCAGCTCGTCCATCATTGTATCACCATCATCTTCTTTTCCGCGTCGGTGAGCATCTCGTAACCATCCTCGGTGATCAGCACGTCGTCCTCTATGCGCACCCCGCCCTGCCCTCGGATGTATACCCCCGGTTCGACCGTCAGCACCATGCCGGCCTTCAGGGGGAAATCGTGGTTCGGGGCCATCCGGCCGCCGTCGTGAACGGATAGTCCCAGACCGTGCCCGGTGGAGTGGACCATGAGCCCCTTGAACTCGCTGGTGTCGATGACCGCCCGCGCCGCGGCGTCCACGGCCATTCCGTTCACTCCCGCCTTAATCACCCGAAGCGCTGCCTGCTGCGCCTCCGATACCACCTGGTACATCCTCCTCTGCCAGTCCTTCGGCTCACCGAAGAAGAAGGTGCGGGTGATGTCCGAGCAATAACCCTCCACCTTGCATCCGAAGTCGAAGAGGGCGGTATCGCCGATGTTAAGGGAAATGTCCTCCGCCCCGTGATGCGGCTCGGCGGAGCTCGCCCCGAACGAAGCGTTGGTGCCGAAGGCCGCCCCGGAAGCACCCATTCTGGTCATGCGGTAGTCGAGCTCGGCGGCCGCCTCGTACTCCTTCATTCCCTTGCGGAGCATGGAGGGGATCTCGTCCGCGACGCGGGAGGCTATGGCGCAGGCCTTGCGCATTCTCCGGACCTCGTCGGCGTCCTTGATCAGACGGGACGCTTCCAGCCCCCTGCTGATGTCTACCAGCTCGGCGGCGGCCGCCAGCCTCTGGACCTCAAGATAGTTGGAATGCACGATGCCCTGTCCGTTCACCCCGACCTTGCGGAACCCCTTCATCAGGTCGGTGGCGATGTCCTTGCGGTCCTGCGCCGTCCGGTAGGTGAGCACCTCGGCCTTGCCCCCGCGGGCGGACGTCTCTTCCAAAGCGGAAGTGATTATGGTGGAGCGCCCGTCCGGCGTGATGACGCCCAAGCACCCCTCGAAAAGTCCGGCCCGGGTACCGGTGACGTACGGGAACGCGACGTCCAGGAGCGGCTCCTCGCCGTTCATGATCACGATGGCATCCAGGTCGTCCGGGCAGTTGGAGAATATCCACTTGACTCGCTCCTTCATCCCTATCACGAGGCCCGGAAGGGAATTGGCGGTATTTAGGAAATCCCTAGATGCCTATCCAAACGTTGCCGGCGATGCGCCTTATCGCCGCTATGGCCGATAAGGCCGCGAGATAGCTGGTGGCCGGGTTGGACGGGAACGGCAGGTTGTCCGTCTCGCAGACGATGTGGCCGAACTCCCCCTTGACCTCCAGGCGATGGGTGTTGCAGTCGCACATGGGGTCGCAGACCAGCTTTACCTTGGTCTTGTCCAGGCCTATTCCGATAAGGGAGATGGTCGCCGACACGTTGACGTTCTTCGGGAAATGTTGAACGGCCTCCCTGGCCGGGCCCTCGAACAGCACGGTCTTCTTCTTCAGGGTGTTGACGTCCACTCCCTTGGACAGCAGATACTCGTTGTCCTGGAAGCTCTTTGGACCCTTGGTAGAGGTCAGCTCGACACTGTCGATGACATCCGACGAGGCGGAATGCAGACCGTCCGTGCCGCAGATGGCCCCGGACGGAACGTAAAGGCGGCCGCCCTTGCGCTTGGCCACGTTGAAGCATCTCTCCCTGGTGTCGTCGTCAGCGAAGGCGCCCACGCTCATCACCAGGACGTCCACGCCCATGCCCAGAACGATCGGAACATAATGCTGGACGGCCTCCTGCGAGGCGGCCTCCACCACCAGGTCCACGTTCTTGAGGTGGGCCTTGATGCTCTCGTCGGTGGGGGAAATGAACTTGGCCTTCTTGCACTGGGAGGCGATCCTCCTCGCCCGGTCCTCGTTCTTGTCGGTTATGTAGAATATATCGAACTCTTCCATTTCCTGGATGGCCTCGGCCAGAGTGGTCCCGATGGCCCCGCTACCGATGATGAGGAGTCGCATCGGCGCTTAATCGCCAAACCCTGATATAACCTTGTCCCCCAGCCCCAGCATATGGTCGACATAAGGTGGCAGGCGTGCTATTTTAAACAACGCCCACCATCACGCAGCCATGAGGTACCGCACCCTGGACCACACCGCGGACGTGATGGTGGAGGCCTTCGGAGACTCCCTGGAGGAATGCTTCGCCAACGCCGCCTACGCCCTCACCGACCAGATGGTGGACGCCACAAAGGTGCGGGCAAGGGAGGAGAGGCAGATCGTGGTGGAGGGTCACGACCACGAGTCGATGCTCTACAACTTCCTTTCGGAGCTGCTCTTCGTCTTCGACGTGACCGGCCTGGTCTTCTCCAAGTTCTCCGTCACCTTTTCCGGAGGCGAGGTGCACTGCCGGGCCTGGGGCGAGAGATACGACGCGGAACGGCACGAACCGAAGAAGGAGATCAAGGCCATAACATACCATATGATGGCCGTCGATCCGGTGAGGCCCCTGGTCCGGGTGGTTTTCGATATCTGAGCGGGAATCGTTACCTAGATAAGGGGACCTTCCGTTATGCCAACGCCGCTAATGGAGGTGAGCTGAACGGAGTTCGACATAATGGACGAGGCGTTCCCCTTCGAAGGGAAGATATTGGTCTCCGACCTGCAGGGGCCGGTCACGGCCAATGACAACGCCCGCGAGCTCACCGCGGCCGTAGCGGAGAACGGTGGCCGTCTCTTCCAGGCCATCCGAAGGTATGAAGGGGTGCTCGCCAACATATCCCGCAAGGAAGGCGTCAAGCCCGGGGACACGCTGCGTCTCATCCTGCCGTTCCTCAAAGCCTACGGCGCCACGGATTCCTCGCTGCTCCGCTTCTCCAGGGACAACATGCGTATCGTTCCCGGGGCGGACAAGGCCATGCGCTTCGCGCAGGAGCTGATGTCCAGCTTCATCGTCAGCACCAGCTACGAGCACTATGTCGGTGCGGCCTGCGATATTATAGGCTTCCCGTTCGAGAACACCTTCTGCACTCGCCTGAGCATGGACATGCTGGACATCGAGGATTGGGAGACGGAGACGCTGCGCAACCTGGCCCAGGAGATCGTACGGCTGCCACTTCTGGAGGTCCCGGAGGGGGCCAGCAGCATCAGGGACCTGAGCACGGACGATAGGCTGGTGCTGCGGAGGCTGGACGAGATATTCTGGACCGAGATGACCGATCTGTCCTCTTATCAGCTGGTCAGCCAGGTCAACCCGGTGGGCGGGGACGAGAAGGCGACATCGGTCGTCGAGATATGCAAGCGGATGAGCGTCCCCCTGGAGGACTGCATGTACGTGGGCGACGGGGAGACGGACGCCAGGGTGCTGCAGGTGGTCAAGAGGAGCGGAGGTCTCTCCGTGGCGTTCAATGGGGATCTTTCCGCCCTGAGGGAGGCGGAGGTCGGGGTGGTCTCGGAAAACGCGATCGTGACCTCCATATTGGCCGAGCTGTTCTACCGCGGCGGGCGGGACGGGGTGATGGAGGCCTTGGAGGACTGGTCCTTGGAGGGGCTTCGCGGCAACGGGGCGGTGCACGAGTACCTGTTGCGGGAGTTCGCCCGGACCTTTTCGGGAAGGATGCCGACGGCGCGCCGCCTGGACAAGGGGTCGCTTCCCACTATCCATAAGGAGAGCGTTGCCATGCGCGAGATCGTCCGCGGCCACGCGTACCTGTGACCTCCACGGGCCTGTCTGTCGCACCGGGGACGATACGTTAAAATACGCTCGGTTGTGTCCCTCTTGACATGCCTTCTCTGCTGGTCAGATTATTGAGGCCCCGCCATCCCCGTGTCGGCCAGGCCATAATCCCCGACCCTGAGATGCTGGACTACTTCTTCGAGGAGTACCAGCTGGGGAGCGTCACCCGCTCCCTCATACGCGCCGACCCGCCGATAAACGGGGTCAGCCAGAGGCTTCCGCTGGGCACGGAAGGCCCCAAGAAGCAGGAAGGCCTGGTAGGTCCCATGGACGTCTGGCTGGTGCACGACCTCCTCAACGACCTGATGCGATGATCCCCATCGGACCAGTTCATCGTCCTTCTCTGAATATCAAAAGGCTGAATGAACGTGTAACGATTTTATAGCCCGAGGGAATAGTTGAGCAAGCTTATCATGAGCGATAATCAAGACCTCGACCGCAGCCGCCCCCAGTTGCTGGACCTTTTACATACATTGCAAGGGTGCGAGGACCGGGAGTCCGCCTTGAGGGCGGTCATGGACATGGTGGCCGGAGTATTCCAGCCGGGGTCGATATGCTACCTTCCCGAGGATGGGGGGCGTCCCCTGGGCGATTGCGGGCCCTGGACCGCCGGCGTGCACCTTCTGCCCAACCAGATCGTCAAGCTGCTTCCGTCCAAGAAGGGTATCGCCCTGGCCATAAAGGAAAAGGGGGTCCGGGTGGGAATGCTCTGCGCTGACGGAGTGGACAACCCCCGCTCCCTGGACGATAAGCTGCCCATGCTGCTCATCATCCCCGACGCTTTGGAGATAGCCTTCTCCAACATCCGCCTGCTGCAGGAGCTGCGGGACTCCCAGGACCGGCTGGCGCGGCTGTCAGAATCCCTTGGCGTGGCCAACAAGATCCTGCGGCATGACATAGCTAACGAGCTGTTGGTGATCAGCTCCTCCCTGGACCTTTACAAATTGAACAACCGGGAGAAGGACCTGCTCCGTGCGCAAGCGTCTTTGCAACGGATGCAGAACATAATCGCCCAGATGAGGGAGCTCGACCACTTCCTGCTCTCCCGGACCGAGATGGCCTCTGCCGAACTTCGCGAGGTCATCGACAAGGTGATGAAGGGTTTGGACATGCCCTACTCGGTGGTCGGCGAGGGAAAGGTGCTGGCCGATCCCGCGTTGGCGGCGATCATAGAGAACCTGGCCAGGAACGCCAAGCGCCACGGAAAGGCGGAGAGGATGGAGTTCATCATCACGCCGTCAGGTAAGCGGACCATGCTGTTGGTCCGGGATGACGGCACCGGCATAAAGGAGGAGTATCTGTCCAGGGTTTTAATGGAAGGGGTGGCCTTCGGCGAGTCGCGCGGCACCGGCCTCGGCCTCTACCTGGTGCTGAGGACCATGCAGCGGTATGGGGGCGACATAACCGCCGGCAACGACCCCCGGGGAGGGGCGCGCTTCGAGCTGACCTTCCGGTCCGCTTGAGGCAGGTCATCCGAACTTACCGTGTACCGTTTCGTTGATCCAGCCAACCAGTTTTCGATACGAGGTCTTGCCCTCCTCCGTGAGCAGGACCTTCTGATGCCCGTCGTTCTCCACGAAGACCACCAGCCCCCTCTCCCGCATCCAATCGAGATATTTGGTAAGAACGTCGAAGTTGGTACCGACCGCCACCTGTAGGCGGGTCCTGAGCATAGGTTCCGTCTCCTTCCAGAGACGCTCGAGGATCCTGGCCACCACATAGAGGTCCGGGCGGTCCATCGGGCTCAACGCCTCCCCTCGGGTTCGAGCAGCGAGCCCATTTCCTTCAATCGGTCCTCCCACTCTCGCCTAAGGTCCCTCGTTTCAATCCTGGCAGTGATGACCATCCAAGAGAACAGCGATATGCCTAGGACCAGGAGAACGACCGACAGCAGAAAGAAACGCCAACTTATGGAACCATATTGCATTAGTCCGTTCGATCCGGCCACTAGCAGAACGAACGTCAGTAAGGTCTTGCCCGGTTGCCTGTTCCAGATCCCCTTCCTATGCAGGGACAGCCACCTCGGCACTTCCAGGCAGGCGTCCAGCAGGACCGCGATCGGCGAGGTTCCCCCTTCCTTTCCTCCGATGGCGGAATAAATCCTTTCAGCCCATTTCTCCTCTCTGGACACAAGCCTGCTGCTCCGTCTTCGGAGGATATGAAAGCAGGAGACGGCCACGACGGCGATGGCCGCGGTCCCCAAGGAAAGCCACCAAGGCGAACCATGGTCCACGATGACGGGGGCGCCGAGCATCACAAGGACCGCCCAGGCCAGCAGGGAAAGGGCCACCAGGATGAGGGCGTGGTCCTGGAAGGACGCCTTTCTGATGTCCACGGCCTCCCTGGCCAACACATAGGTCCTCCGCAGGCTATCATCGATAAGGTCGTCGATGCCCTTCTCAGCTTCCACTGGGGGCCTCTTCTCCTCAAATGTAAGGGCTTTCACCGATCTCCAGCATTTTTCGTGAATGTTAAGTAGAAAGGGAAATGCGAACATTACGAACTGAGGGCCCAAGGACAGGAGCGCGATGGCCCAAAGGCCGGTCGAGGTAGGCAGGCAACGGAACCCCCCGTCCTCCTCATAGACCCTTATCACGGAGTACTTGGCCACCCTGATATCGTACGAACCCTTCCTAACAACGACCTCGTGTCCATTGCTTAAGAGGGCCTCCGGGCTCAGGAATCCATTACCGACGGTCGCATGTCGGGGTGCTAAGGTCAACAACAAACAGATGAACAAGACATAGTAGCCGCTCAGGGAGAAGTATAGAAGGGCCGTCATCAACAGGCTGGAGGATGTCGTCACTCCTTCCAAGTTCACGATGCCCCCGAAGACGAGATCGAAGGTGAGGTATGCCGATGGCATGCCGATCGCCAGAGACGAAAGGGCGACGAACCACCATTTGGACAGAAGCTTCCCCACTTCCATGGTGCGATGAAAGGGATTGATAGGGGGTAAAGCTAACTCCTCGGCGATTAGTACGTTCTCACTCGTGGAACACGATGTTGCAGTGGTCCATGACGACCGAACCGTTGTGGACCTTGCCGTTCCCCTTCCTCTTCTCCTTCTCGCACTCCGCCTTGAGCTGCATTATCTCGCCCGACGGGAAGTTGACCACTCCCTTGGCGAAGCCGCCCAGTCGAACGACGTCGCCTTCCTTGAAGCGGCCTTCCACGGAGGTTATGCCGCACGGGAGCAGACTGCCTCCGTCACGCAGGGCCTCCTCCGCCCCCGCGTCGACCAGTATCTTGCCTCTCGGACTTGCGTAAAGGATCCAACGCTCCCGGTTGGTGTACAGCGCCTTGGCGGAGAAGAAGGTCCCGACGACCTCGCCCCTGACGACGCGGACGATGACATCATCCGCCCGTCCATTGGCGATGACCGTGTTACACCCCGCGCCCATGGCGATGCGGGCGGCGTTTATCTTGCTCTTCATCCCGCCCTTGGAACGGCCGCTGGTGCCGCCGCCGGCCATCATCTCTATGTCCTTGGTTATCTCGTCGACCGTATCTATGAAGCGGGCGTCTGGGTCCGTCTCCGGGTTGCGGTCGTACAGGCCGTCAACGTCCGTGAGCAGTATCAGCAGGTCGGCGTCCACCTTGCTGGCGACCAGGGCCGATAACTTGTCGTTGTCGCCGAAGGTCGCACCGATCTCGTCGGTGGAGATGACGTCGTTCTCATTGACGATGGGTATCACGCCAAGCTCGAACAGGGCGTCCACCGTCTTCCGTAGGTTCAGATACACCTCGCGGTCCGAGAAGGCGTCATAGGTCAGCAGCAGCTGCCCTACGGACTTGTTGTGGCGGGCGAAGACCTCCCTATAGGTGAGCATGAGGGCGGCCTGGCCGACCGCGGCGCAGGCCTGCTTGTGCGGGATGTCCTTCTGCACCTCGTCCAACTTGAGCTCGCTGCTGCCCGAACCGATCGCGCCGGAGGTGACGATTATGGACTGGATGCCCATTCGCTCGAGCTCGAGCACCTGACGGGCTATCCCATCCAGATAATCGGAGTCCACCTGCCCGTTCTCGTCGCATATGGTGTTGGTGCCGATCTTTATGACCGCCCGGGTGACGCTGATGTCCCTCATAGCAACTTCCTGTGGGTGAACTGCTTGGCGCTCTCGCCCACATACTCGGATACGATGTGGCCTGAGCCCTTCAGGCGATATTTGTAGATTGTCAGGCCTTCCAGTCCCACCGGCCCGCGGGCGTGGGTCTTGTTGGTGCTTATCCCCACCTCCGCTCCGAGCCCGTAGCGGAAACCGTCCGCGAAGCGGGTGGAGCAGTTCCACATCACCGAGGACGAATCGACCTCATCCATGAAGCGTTGCGCCGCCCGTTCGTCAGAAGCGATTATGGCGTCGCTGTGATGCGATCCGTACCGGTTGATATGATGCACCGCCTCCTCCAGGGAGGAGACGATCCTCACCGAGAGCACCAGGTCATTGTACTCGGTGCCCCAGTCCTCGTCGGTGGCCCTCTTCATCTCCGCCAGCGAGCATGAGCCCTCATCGCCGCGAAGTTCGACGCCGGCCTGATTGAACCTCTCGGCCATGGCCGGTATGAAGGTCAGCGCCACGTTCTCGTGGACCAGCAAGGTCTCCATGGCGTTGCACACCGCGGGATACTGGACCTTGGCGTCGTAGCACACGCGCATGGCCATGTCCAGGTCCGCCGACTCGTCTACGTAGGTGTGGCAGATGCCGTCCGCATGCCCCAGCACCGGGATCTTGGTGTGCTCCTTGATGAAACGGACCAGCTGGTTCGAGCCGCGGGGGATGATGAGGTCCACGAACTGGTCCATGGCCAACAGCCGGTTGATCTCCTCCCTGGTCGACAGCAATTGAACGGCGGAGGTGAACCTTTCGTCCAGGTCGGTCACGGCCTTCACGATGACCTTGGTCAAGATCTCGTTGGTGCGGTGGGCTTCCGAGCCTCCCTTGAGAATGACGGCGTTGCCGGACTTCAGGCAAAGGGACGATATCTGCACCAGGGCCTCCGGCCGCGCTTCGAATATCACCCCGATGACGCCTATCGGGCAGGTCACTCTCTCCAGGACCAGCCCGGAATCCAGCTCCGTTCTGGACACCAGCTTGCCGATGGGGTCCTCCTGCTTGATCAGGGAACGCAGCGAATCCACGGACTCCTTTATCTTGGAACGATCGTAGCCCAGGCGTTTGATGAGCACCTTGGACAGGCCGGCCTTCTCCGCCTCCTTCACGTCGGCCTGGTTGGCCTTGACTATGTCGTCAGCGTGTTCCTGCAGGGCGGCGGCGATCTCCTGAAGCGCCTCGTTCCTGACCGCCTGGGTCAGGCTCTGCAGGCGATATGAAGCGTCCTTGGCGTTCCTTGCGGCGTTCTCTACAGCATCCATGACGAAGCATGGCATGGCGGGTGGATTTGATGAACCTTTCGACAACCTTAGCTGAGAACGGTCTAGAACGATATGTCGATGGAAAGGAGTCATCGGGGGCATCCCGAGGGATGCCAGGCATCCCCGGGTATGCTCACAGCGAAGTTTTCACCAGATAGTAATAGACAGAATTGTTGTTCTTCTTGTCCTTGAGCGCGCCAAGCTTCTTCAGTTCCTGGATGGCGTTCATGCACTGGGCCTTGGGCAGCTTGGACAGGGAGGTGGCCTTCTCGGCGCTAACGGCCTTGTCCTCGGCGGTCGCTCCGGCCTTGACCAGAGCGGTGAACAACTTCTCTACTTGTGGGGATACCATGAGAAGCGGGAGAATTTTTTTTATTTATTATAGATTGCGGTCCGTCGATTTAATTTTATAATGCATGAAAATTATTTTTATGGCACGCTATCACAGAGATTTTGTCTAATGAATAATAATCAATGTGCGCAAACGTCTCAAGGAACGGTTAAAGCAAGCTCAAATGCTCTATTGCCGCGAGAGAGACAAAGCCTCCGCTGTTCAAGAGCTCAGGACAAGTCCCGCTCACACCTTGCCGTGTCCGGACTCCACCCTGACCTTGTTCACATCCAGCAGCTCGTGCCTGTTCAGCAAGGACATGCCGGTGTTCTTTCCCAGGATCTCCACGGCCAGTATGCGGTCTGGATCGGTCAGGTCCACCCTGCCGCGGTTAAGCGGCTCGGTAAGGTAGGCGATCAGGTCGTCGTAGTGCTCCGTCATATGGCGCTTGTGCAGGTGCATCATCCAAGTTTCGTCAGTTCCGATGCCATTGCCCAGCTCCACCGCGTTCTTCCTGATCTCCTCCTTGTTCGAAGGGAGCCACCTCTCGATGGGGACCCAGTGGTGGGTGTACTGGAACCCCACCGGGTCCTCGTGGCACAGGCGCTTGAGCTGTGAGACCAGGACCTTGGCGTCCCCTCCCGCCTGCACCAGGAACACCCCCTCCACCTCGCAGGTCTCCAGCCGCTCCACGTATGCTCCCAGTTCCTTCATCCGCTCCCGCACTTCCAGCTCGGAGTGGCCTCTCTGGTTGCCGTGAAAGGTCACCAGGAGGTTGTAGGCGAACATCTTGCGCACCTCGTTATCACTTTGGCGTGCGCGCACAAATAACTTGCCATCACCCGCCCAGGGCGACGATGATCGCCAGCATCAGCATGCCCAGCCCGACCATGACCAATCCGGTGCGTCCGCTGCCATCGCCCAAACGGCGGTCCAGGAAACGCCCGAGGGAGAAGAGGAGCACCGCCCCGGCGATGTTGGCGATGAGGGTGACCAGGTTAAGGTCCAGGAACAGCGCCATCTGGTATATGACGATGAACGGCAACGCGGCCGCGATGTTCAGGATGACGCACCACACCGCGGCCATCCATTGCGAGTGGCCGACCACGGGCTTGGCGATGTCCTTGCGCTTTATCGACTGAATCGCCACGTCGGCCATGCGCTTCCGCGTCTCCTCGTCCAGGATGTCCTCGTGGATCTCGGTGAGCGCCTCCGAGAGCACTTCCGAGGCCAGCTCCCTCGCCGCCTCGTGGTCCTTGCCGTCCTTGATCTGCTTGACCTTGCGGTAGTAGTACAGGTTCTGGAAGTGCGAGGTGAGCACGCTGACCGCCCCGTCGGCGATGCCCCAGGCGGTGTTGCAGCCGATCATCGCCACCGAGACGACGAACACCACGTCGACCGCGGAGCTACCCAGCAAGGCCAGGCGCAGGGTGTTGCTGAGGGTCATGGCCATCAGCAGCCCGTAGAAGAACTCCACCGCGGCCTGGGTGGGGCTGAGGTGTTCGAACATCAGCCGGTCCATCCAGCCATCCCCCGCCTCCGCTCCGCTCATCCCGTCCATCATGACCGCGGAGGTTCAAGAGGATTTCCCTCAGATCTCGTCGTCCAGAGACCCCTCGGGCGCCCCCCTGGCAGTTGATGGTTCGATCTTGCGGTAAACCTGCGTGGGACGAGCTACCTTCCCGCCGGTCCTTAGCAGAAAGCCCTGCAACGGCACCCCGAACAGCCTTTCGTTCTCCTGCAGGTAGGGCAGTATGGTCCTCCAATCATCCTCCGTCATCCGGCCGAAGCGACCTCCGTTCAGCTGGTCGATGGTGACCTTCCGCTCCGGGTCCCGCACATATATGGCGCCGCCCGAGGCCAGGGAGAACAGGTTGCTTCCCGGATAGGGAGTTGGCAGGTCCACCGGGTTCCCGGACGGGTCGAAGGTCATGCCGTTCAGCACCACGAAGCCGCCGCCGTTCAGGGGGTCCCCGGCCATGAACGATTCCGCCAGGTAGTCCAGGCATGTGCCGTTTATGACCACTCTGGGCTTACCGACCGCGTTGATCAGCGGCCGGCCGGCGGCGTTGCCCATGACATAGGCCTCCCCGCCCTTGGCCCCGTACATGAAGGTCTGCCCGACGTCACCATGCACTATCAGCTTCCCGGAGGCGAATATCTGTCCGAGCTGGTCCTGGGCGTTGCCGTGCACCTCGACGATGGCCCCGGCCAGCCCCGATGCGAGATAGTCGCCCGGGGTGCCATAGACCTCTATGCGCATCCCTTGGGAGTCCTGACCGAGCCCGCATCCGAAGAAGCGCTGCCCGTGGGAGTCGATCACCATCACATGACGCCATCCCTTGGCGAACGCGTCACGGATGACGAAGGAGGTCCCTTCCTCGCCCTCCATGGGGAAGCCGCGACAGTCCGCGACCAACGTACCACCGTCGGCGCAGGACGGGATATCGGTGCGATTGGAATGGTCCACCAGAGTGAACCCTCCGCTCACCTGGGGCGCCTTCGGCACTGCTCTCAGCACCAAATTGATCGCTTCCAGGGCCTTGTCGGTGATTCGGCTGCGTCTCAGCCTTCCGCTGGGGTACCTGCGGTCGATCATATCGGTCAGCAGCGAGAGAACGGCGCGCATCTCTTTCTCCCCGCCACCGGCCTTGACCACCGCGGCCTGCATCAGCCTCCGGAAGGCGGCGGCGTCCATGCCCGGCAGGGCCTTCAGGAAGCGGTCGAACATTCCGGAAGATTCGACATCCAGCAATTGGTCCGTACCGCCGGGGATCAACGGTCGGGACAGCAGAAGGTCCTCCTGCCTGTCGTACGACAGGTCGACGCGCACCGGCGCGCCGAACTTGTTGGCCACGTTCAATCTCCTCCCGTCGCCGTCCTTTACCAGATCGAAGATGAAGGCCCCTCCGTCGGTATGGCTGCCCCCGCGGGCGTTCCAGTACGCATCGGCCTGCCTTGGGACCGAGGGGTGGTCCATGGCTATCGAGCGCAATGCGGAATCGATGGCCTGCTTCTCCGAGCCGATGAGCCCGATCTGCACCTCTCCTTCCACCAGGGCGAAGACCTGGGGTCGCAGCATGGCCGTGTCGGTGATGCCGATCAGCTGGAACTTGCCCTCATAGAACTGGTTGCGGGCGATAATGAAGAACCAAGGACCGTCCGGGGAGCCGTGTATGTGGGCCCGTTGGATGGCCTGGTAGAGGGGCTTCTTGTCCTCCGGCAGGGCGTGGAAGTCCCTTTCGGTGGTGGGTGCCAACGCCTCGATTATGTATTCGAGCGGATAGCCATACGTCCGATTGAGCAGATCGAACAGGAGCACCGATACCTCGGTGTCCGTGAGGAACAAGGGCACGACGTTCTTCTGCGCCAAATATTCGCTCACCGAATGATAGTTGGCGAAGTCGCCGTTGTGGACCAATCCCTCGTCCAGGCCCATGAAGGGATGCGCCCCGCCCGGGTGCCACACCCTGCCCTTGGTGGGATACCTCTGATGTCCGATCCAGATGTGGGCGGTGAACTCCTCCAGCCGATAGAACCGTATGACGTCCTCGGCGTAGCCGACCACCTTCATGATGATCATGTCCCGGCCATGGGACATGACGAAGGCCTTCATACCCTCCTTGACGTAGAAGCGGTGGTTGATGGCGAAGCTGGTCTGGTAGACGTACTCGTCCTCGGCCTTCCTGGCGTCCATGCTTCCCAGGCCGCGCTCCTGCACGAACGCCGCTAACCTTTCCGGCCTGGCGCGGCAGAAGTAGCGCCACACCTGCGGCGGGCGCACAGGCAGCGCGCTCAGAACGAACGGGTCCTCGCTCTCCGCGACCTGGTATCGGGTATGCACCGCATACCGTTCGTCGATGACCTTCTCCAGCTCCTGCCTGTAGGACGGGTCCACGTAGGCCACCTGGACCAGGTAATGGTCCCTGAGCACGTCCTCGGGGACGCCCAGCTGCTCATGGTCTAGCCCTACGGCGGCGATCCCCCCGCCCTTCCCGTTACCGCGGTTGTGCATCTGCACCAGCGGTTCCAATATATGCTTTCCGGGAAGTCCGATCGAAGCGGCCAGACCGACCACTCCACATCCGCCTTCCGCTTCCATCTGCAGCCGGTTGAGCTTGGGGCGGCACCCCTTCATCCATTCCCTGGATCCGATGATCGCGTCGACGTTCCCTTTCATGCTCCCGCCTCCCTCTGTCCGTCGTACTTCAACAGGTCTGTGCGACCGCGCAGCTCCGTTATGTCCTTCATTCCGAACGCTGCCAGTAGATGGCACCACTGTTTCCGCCAGGCCGAGAACAGGTTGATCAGGCGCTGCGCGCCCCAGTCGGTGTCCATCTGCAGGTAGAGCACCGGGTCGGTGGTGGCGATGCCTCTGGGGCATCCCCTTCCGGACTCGCAGTTGCCGCAGCGCACGCAGCCCAGGGCCACCAGCTCCGCGGTCCCGATGACCACGCCGTCCGCGCCCAGGGCGATGGCCTTGGCCACGTCCATGGCCGTGCGCATCCCGCCGCTGGCGATCAGGGTGACGCTCTCCCTCACTCCCTCGTTGGTGAGGAAGCGGTGCACCTTGGGTATGGCGTACTCGATGGGCATGGCGATGTTCTTCTTGGCGATCTCCGGGGCCGCCCCGGTGCCGCCGTACCCGCCGTCCAGGTGCACGATGTGCGCTCCGGCGTAATAGGACCCGATGGCCACCATCTCCACGTCGTTGGGCGTCGAGACCTTCACCGAAAGGAGGGCCTTGGGATTGATGGAGGCGATCCAATCCAGGTGCTTCTTGTGGTCCTCCACGGAATATACGCTGTGGAAGGGGAAGGGGGAGAAGAGCGAGGTCCCGGGGACCGCCTCCCTCATCTTGGCCACCAACGGGGTGTTCTTATCGCCCAGTAAATGGCCGCCCAGTCCGGGCTTGGCCCCCTGGGCGTACTTGAACTCCACCATCGGAGTTCGCATTATGGTCTCCTCCTTGACGCCGAAAAGACCGGTGGCGATCTGGGTGACCACGTTCTTCTGGTAGGGGAGGAGCTCGGCCGGATATCCTCCCTCGCCCGTGCAGGTATAGGTTCCCCAGGCCTGGGCCGCCTTGGCCCGGGCGACCATGGTGTGCAGCGATACGGAGCCGTAGGACATGCCCCCTCCGTAGACGGGAATGGCTATGCGCCTGCGCTCCCCCTCCCGCCGGTTGAGGTCGATGGCCGTGCTGAACTCGCTGTAATCGACCTTCTCAGGGACGTTCCCCAGTTTGAAATGAAGGCGGTCGAAGCCGCCCCCGGAATTACCGGCGTTCCCCACGTGGTCCAACGGAAGGGGGTCACCGGTCTCCGCCATCTTCCAGGTGGCCAGGATCATGTCCGTGGTCCAGCGGACGTCCCCCAGGGCGCTGAACGTCTCGCTCGGGCGAACGCTCAACGATCCGGTCGGGCAATGCGACACGCAGTAGAAGTCGTTCTTCTGGCAGGACGGGCCGATGCACCTCTGATGGTATGGCGGCAGCACCTTGGCGTGCCCTTCCACGCGCTTGTGCACGCCGTAGGGGCAGAGCGACTCGCACAGCCCGCAGGAGATGCAGGCGTCCTTCCTCTCCACGATGAAACGATTGACGAACTTGAGCCTATCCGAAGGTATCCACGACGCCTCCGGCACACATTCGTAGCCATCAGTCATGACCAGCACCTCCCTCGATGCCGCCGAAGGCGTCCCTCAGGGCGTCCTCCTCGAATATCGCCCGTCCGGTCTCGCCCCTTAGTCTACGCACCTCGCGGATGCCCATGGCGCCCAGCATCTCCAACATCTGGTCCCTCCAGGCGCTGCACAGGTTGGTCACCCTCTGCCTGACGAAATCGGCCGGAGCGTTCCGGATGTCCGACGGGCATCCTTCCCCGCAATCCAGGCAGGCGTGGCAACCGAGACCCACCATCAAGGCCGTCTCCAACGTGACCGCGTCCGCCCCGCAGATTATGCTCTTCGGGACCATCTCCGCCGCGGCAAGCCCGCCGGAGGAGACGATGGTCACACGGTCCCGTAGGCCGGCGGACACCAGGCGGCGATGCAGCTGGCGCATGGCGTCCCGGGCATACCTCCCGGCGGTGTCCATGCCGCTCTCGCCGAACAGCACATGCAATACGTCGGCCTCCTTGGCCATGTCCTCTATCTCGGCATCCGGCACGGAGGAGGGATCGAACCTGATGGCCACGACGAGGTCCGGCCTCTCGGAGCGAATTTCCTTCAATGTCATCCTCCATCCCCCGGCCGAGCCGACCTCGGCCATCCTGACCTCCACGGGCAGGCGCTTGATGTCGCCAGGGTCGGACAGGACCGGGACCAGAAGGGGTGCGGCGCCATTTAGCTCGTTCACCCTTTCTATGGGAAGGACCAGCAGCGTTCCCAGCTCGGAGGCCGCGCCGGCCAACCCCTTCAACTGCTCCGCCGTGACCTTCAGGCGTGAAACGTCCAGCAGGAACGGCACCGGCAGATCTACGATCGGGCTCAGCACCGTTGTGAGCCCTCCGTCCCGATCGAAGGCCAGCTGGGCCGGCTTTCGTCCCAGGTCGACCGCGGTGGAAATGAACTCACGGCCATGGATGCCGTCCCTGGTCGGGCGCACGATCTCGGACATGTCCGTCCACATGGCATCGAAGCCCGGTCCGGAGAAGTTCCCGCGGTATCCCGCCCCCAGCACCGGGATCTTGGCGTTCTCCGCCTCGTTCCACATGGTGGTCACCCGCACCGGCGTCCAAACCCCGTGGCCGAGCCCCTTGAACTCATCGTTTACCTTGATCGATAACGCCCTCTGCGGGCACTCCACCACGCAACGGAAGCAGTTCTTGCACAGGGTGCTGTCCGGCTCCGCCATCTTCCTCGGGTCCTCCGCGCTGCGCTTGTGGGCGTTGTACACGCAGGCCTTCTCGCATTTTCCGCAGTTGATGCAGTTGTCCGCCCTGCGGACCAGGAACTTGGGGACCGGCGTGTGCCTGCCTGGCGTCACTTCGGTGTGGATATGGTACCTCTCATACACGGCGCTCGCCTCCCATGGCGTTCTTGGGGGCGCCAAGCACCAGTCCGCGGGCCACCATCTCCTCGTATCGAGGGCTGACCTCCGCCACACGGACGAAACGCTCGATCTCCGCGGCGTCCTTGCCGTAGGCCTTCTCCAGACGCGCCTCCAGGTCCTCGTAGGCAGGGATCAGTTCAAGCTTCGACTGGCAGACCTGTTCGCAGGCTTTGCATCTCATGCACAGGAAGGTCCGATGGGCATGCTCGCGGGTGATCTCCCCTCCCTCGGCCAAGGTCTTGGCGGTCAACAGCTTGCCGCGGGCGGTGACCCGCTCGTCCCTGGTCAAGGCATAGGCCGGGCACACGCTCACGCAGGCCCCGCACATGGCGCACTGGTTGGCCATCTGCACGAGGGGGTCGCGTTCCCTCGGCCCCATGGCCTTCTTGGATAACGATGACAGGGAACGGAACGCCGCGCCCAGGGGGGAGTGCAGCTTGGCCATCAGCCCGAAGGCCGCCCCGGACCCGGCCGGGCTGAAGATCATCCCGGCCCCGCCGAACAGGCGGCCTTTGAGGGCGAAGTACTTCCCGGGGTTCATGATGTTCGATGGATCGTAACGCTCCTTCGCCTTCCTCAGGCGTTCCATCTCCTCGGCCGGCCAGCTGTCGGCGAAGGAGTTGTTCCAGACCCCCAACGAATAAGGCCTGGCCCCCAGCCCGATGAGGGATGATGTGACGACCATGGACTTCGCGGCGTCCAAGGTGTAGGCGGACTGGTTCACCTGGTCGGTAAGATAGTAGCAGAGGAGCAGGGATTCGTTCCCGCGCACGAAGTGCACCTCGAGCAGCGGGTCCAGGTCGAACTCCTGACAGAGCTCCTCGGCCCGGTGCAGGATGTCCTTCAACCTGCCCATGGGGGCCAGCACCTCCGCTCCCAGCATCCCGGGGCCCAGGCGGCGCAGCTTCATCGGGAAGTAGCGCTCATGCCAGAGCAGGCGGGCCTGATATTCCTTCTCCTCGTTGACCCCCAGGGAGGCCATCAGGTCCGATACGGCCTTCTCCGAGCCTTCATCGGCAGAGGTTACCAGCAAAGCGTGGCCATCCCCGAAGTGGTCTCCGTGAAGGAGCTTGTTCGCGTACCTGAGCTTTCCAGGCGAGAAGTAGATGAGGTCCTCCGGCAGAGGCGAGAGGCGGCGCAGCCTCTCCGCCGTCTCCACAGCCGCATCGAGGTCCTTGAACAGCAGAAGGTGCGGCCTTGCTCCCGTACCCTTCTCCTTCACCTTGAGCGTGGCCTCCACGATGATGCCCAGCTGCCCCTCGCTGCCGAAGACGGCCTTGAGCTCCTCTTGAGGCGAGCGGAGGGTGATCAATCCAGCCGGAGTGGCCAATCTGACCGAGGTCACGATCTCGCTCAGATGCCCGCCGCCCAGGGAACCGACGCCCAACCCCCCTCCGGAGATCCAACCGGCGACCGTGGAGAACCGGCTGGACGGACAGCTCAACAGCCTGAGGCCATGCGCCGAGAGGGCATGGTCCACGTCAGCCCACCGGCACCCGCCCTGGACCTTCACCAACTTCTTCTCCTTGTCCACGGAAAGCACCCGGTCCAGGTTCCCGGCGTCCAGGACCATCCCTCCGTTCACCGGGATGGAGCCCCCGAAGGGCGAGGACCCGGATCCGCGCGGAATGACCGGAAGGCCGCGGGCCTTGGCGAAACCCAATGCCTCCACCGTAGCCTCCGGCGTGCATGGCTGGACCACCAGGTCCGGGACGTAGCGGATAAGCACGTCCTTGAGCATCTGGGGGACGTCGGCCTGGTCCCGGCAATAGAGCTCCAGCTCTCCCTTTCCGGCCACGACCCGCAGGTCCGGGATGCGCATCGACTCAAGTTCCAAGGCCAAGCCTGTATGGGGCTCGGTCTTGGCATCGAACATAGGTAATAATGCGGGCTCACCGCCATCATTCGCTTCCATCGTGATCTCACCTAAAGCCGTTTGAGGGGGACTGCATAGACGCTTGTTGTTTTTATATGAATTTATTAGTCAAACATCTAGGTATTTTCAAATTACTATTGTATATGCCTAAAAAATGATTAATTAATAATATGTACTACTATAAAATTAACCCTTTCCCTGACGCTTTCCATCGGCTGTAAAGAGCGGCCCTGATGGACGAGATCCGATGCCTTGCGCACCGGCAGGAACAAGGAACGGGAACCTCTGACCAGATGTTCGGTGTCTGGAGAACGAAGGGGCGGGGCTCGCCCATGCCTGACCGCGAGATCAGATGATCTCCAGTTCCTTCCCGATCTTCTCGAACTTGCCAATGGCGAAGGCCAGGTCCTCTTCGCTCAGAGCGGCGTTCATTATCGTGCGAATACGAGCCTTGTCCTTGGCCACCATCGGGAAGACGATCGGCAGGGCGAATATGCCTTCCTGATACAGCCTCTCGCTCAGCCGTTTCGCTTTAGCGCTCTCGCCCACCATGATCGGGATGATCGGCGTCACCGAACGTCCAGTATCGAAGCCCAGGTCCTGCATGGCCTTGCGGAAGCTGTCCGTCCTCTTCCAAAGGTTCCGCACGTGCTGCGGCTCGTTCTCCAGAACGTCGATCGCCCCTATGCAGGCGGCGGCCACCGCCGGAGGGTGCGAGCCGCTGAGCAGCCAGGTGCGGGACTTGTTCAATGCGAAGTTCTTGAGGTCCTGAGAGCCGGACACGTGTCCGCCGACTACGCCGAACGCTTTGGAGAAGGTGCCCATCTCCACCTGCACGTCGTTATGGTCCAGGCCGAAGTGCGAGACTATGCCGCGACCGCCCTCGCCCAGCACCCCTTCCCCGTGCGCGTCGTCCACGTACAGCATCGCTCCATGGTCCTTGGCCAATTTCGCGATCCTGTCCAGGGGCGCCATGTCCCCGTCCATGGAGAACACCCCGTCCGTGATGATCAGTATGCGGCGATATGCGGGTTCCTTGCGCTCCGCCTCCTCCAGCTTCAGGGCCAGATCGTCCGTGTCGCAGTGCCTGTATATAGCCCTGTCCGCGGACGTGAGGCGTACGCCGTCGATTATACTGCCGTGGTTCAGTTCGTCGGAGATGATCAGATCTCCCTTCCCGGCCAGCTGAGGGATCAGCCCGGAATTGGCGGCGAAGCCTGTTTGATAAACCAGCGAGGCAGGCCTCCGCTTGAACTTGGCCAAGCGCTCCTCCAGCTCCAGGTGCAGGTCCATCGTTCCGGCTATAGGCCGGACCGAGCCGGAACCGACGCCGTGCGTGTCCACCGCCCTCTTGGCCAGCTCCTTCATGTGCGGGTGGTTGCTCAGGCTGAGGTAATTGTTCGAGCAGAACATGAGCACCCTCTTCCCGTCGACGTTGCACCAGGGCGTGCTCGCACCCTGCAGTTTCGCTATGCGCCAATCCAATGACTGATCTACAAGGTCCTGGTACTCCTTCCTGAGGAACGAGGTGGGGTCTCTCATGGCATTTGCTCCGATGCACGGAATGACCCTGGCCTCGAATAACCTTTCCGATGGCGCTTCAACGGACCGATCACACCTTCCAGCAGATCAGTTCCAGGCATTTGCCGCTCCGGCTGATGTCGAACCCGTCCACCGAGCGGGAGATGAAGTGCCGTCTGACCTTCTCCTCCTTCTCCCGGGTCATCTCGGTGAATATGCGGAAGTAGCGGAGGTAGTGGTCGATCACATCACGCGTGGGGCGCCGGTACTCCACCTCCCCGGTCACCCTATGGGATACGGGCTCGCGCCCTCTGCCCCTGAGCACGTTCAAGGGATACTTGGAACTGTAGGCATCGCTAGGGCGAAACTCACCCACCACCATCTCCCACAGCTCGTTCCGGGTGGCCATGGTGTCGCTGGGGCAGGGGACGATCAGGCAGCAGCGGTCCCGGGAGGCCCTCTCCATGGCCAGCAGGTCCGCCCCGCTCCTTATGGCCGGGCTCAGCGAGGCCATCACCAGGTCGTAAGCTCCGGGAGCGGAGTGGTCCTTCCACGGGCTGAGCACGGTGCTGAGGTTGGAGATCCCCTGGCGGACGCATTCCTCCCGCAAGGTTTCCAGCATACCTTCCGCCTCGTCCAGGGCATGGACCTCCCGAACCCGGCGGGAGATGGGCAGGGCCAGGGTCCCCGGTCCGCATCCCACGTCCAGGACCGCGTCGCCCGGGCGCAGCCAACCCACCTCGGCCATGCGCTCCACCACCTTCTCGAAGAAGACGGTCTCGGCCTTCGATTCCCGAAGGTAATACTCGGAGTCCTGGCTCCAGAACTCTCGCCATAAGCGCTCGTTCTGCGGGGTGGTCCTCACCGGCGAACGCTCATGTGCGGCCCGCCATTCCTCCTCCCAATCGGTCATCCGCTCCCCATCCATGCGTGTCCATAAAAAGGGATGGTCCGAGCCCGCGCCCGGTCCGTGAGGACGCCCTTTCGATACGTGTAAAATGAAGAACATAGTAGTAACACTTTTTTTAAAAAGATAACACTTAATATTTGGTTGAGGATGCAAGTACGATGAACAAGAGCGTTCTCATTAAGGTCCTGGCGGTGGCCGTGGTCGTTATAGTCATCGGCGCCGCAGTGTTCGTGATGATGGGTGGGGAAGAGGAAGAACAGGATGACGGTCCGGCCCTTTACTATGACATGGCCGGCAGGAACGTCACCGCGGTGGTGGAGATGGAGATCGACCACCTGGTGGCGTCCGGGGTGGGAGCTCTGCGTTTCGTCTCCTACCTGAACTGCTCCGACAAGGTCGTGGCGGTGGAGGCCAGGGAGGGACCGGCCTACAACGCCAAGTCCTACATGTACGCCTTCGAGTACGATAACGCATCAAAGTTCAATCGCTCCATCGGCAGCGGGGCCGACGGGCTCATAGAGTACCCGGAGCAACTGCTGATGCTGGAGCACACCCCTCAGGTCATCATATACAGCGTACCCTCCCGGACGCTCACGGCCGAGCAGCAGAACTACATATCCAACGTCGAGGCCTTGGGCATGAAGGTGGTGGTCATCCTGGAACTGGACACCATGCTCGACCAGGCCTCGGACGGCCTCAGCGGGGTGTTCGTCAACCAGACCATGCTCATGGGCAACGTTCTGAACAAGACCGCGAGGGCCTCCGAGCTGCTCTCCTTCATGAACGAGACCATCTCCGACCTCCGTTCCCGCATGTCCGCGGTGAGCGCATCGGACAAGGACGTCAGCGCCTACATCGGCTGCCTGTCGTACGCCGGCGCCAAGGGATTCGACTACTCCTCCTCCTGGTACGACCCGTTCGCCCTGCTGGGGGTGAACAACACCATCACCGGCGGCTCCAGCGTGGTGTACCAGATCAACATGGAGAACATCATCGAGAAGCAGCCTGACTACGTCTTCCTGGACCCCACCGGGTACAAGACCTTCCTGGCGGACTGGAACAACGGGTCCTCGGCCCGTTCCAGTTCCGTCCTGAACGCCATGACCGCCTTCCAGGAGGGTAACGTCTTCATGACCGTGCCGTTCATCTGGTACGGGGTGAACTTCGACAACGTGCTGCTCGGTGCATACTACATAGGCTCGGTGCTGTACCCGGAGGCGTTCGACGATGTGGACATGGAGGACAAGGCCGCGGAGATCTTCGGGGCCTTCGTCGGTCACGACTGCTATGCGGATATGGACGCCTGGTTCCTGGAGAACCGCAGCACTCATATCACCGGGCAGGCCAGCGTGGTATCAGGCTGAAACGATCTATCCTCCTGAACGACCGGGGGCGGAACGTGCCGCCTCCGGTCCCTTTCCCCACCAGGCCATCAGAAAAAGGAACGTCGCTGCATAAGAATCTCTAGGAAATGTTATTCTACCTTGCCACCTTAGGAAAGCGCTGCGCAATGCCCATGGATGCGGAGAAGACAGGAGTGGATCGAACGGACAAGGACGCCACGGTGAACGAGGGGGACGAACTCTCCAGGTACCTCAGGCACATCAGCCTGAAGCTGCTGTTCCTGGTCGGTCTGGCCGCGGCGATCCTGCTCATCGCCGTCTACGCCTCCACGGTCGGTCCTTACCATATAACGTTCTGGGAGGCGATGGCCTCGATCTTCAACAACCAGGACAGCACCGCGGACCGCATAATCTGGAACCTGCGCCTCCCGCGCATAGTAGCCGCGGTCCTGGTGGGGGCCGCCCTGGGCGCCTCGGGAACGATAATGCAGTGCGTGCTGCGCAATCCGCTCGGTTCCCCGTTCACCCTGGGCATCTCCAACGCCGCCGCCTTCGGGGCCGCGGTGGGCATCATCCTGCTGGGCGGGGGCACGGTGCTGGGACAGTCGGTCACCACCACCTACATCGACGATCCATACCTGGTCACCGGCAGCGCCTTCGCCGCGGCCATGGTGGCCACCCTGATAATCATCATACTGGTCAAGGTCACCAAGGTGTCCCCCGAGGCCATGGTCCTAACGGGCGTGGCCATCAGCTCCATCTTCGGCGCCGGGCTGGCCGCCCTGCAGTACTTCTCCAACGACAGCGCCCTGGCCAACATCGTCTACTGGCAGTTCGGGGACCTGGGCAAGATAAACTGGGAGCAGAACACCATAATGGCCTTCACCGTGCTGTTGATCATGGCCTTCTTCATCTGGAAGCGCTGGGACTACAACGCCCTGGACACCGGGGACGAGGTGGCCAAGGGACTGGGGGTGAACACGGACTGGATACGCATAACCAGTATGGTGCTGGCCTCCCTGCTCACCGCCGTGGCGGTCTCCTTCGTGGGCATAATCGGGTTCGTGGGGCTGCTGGCCCCGCACATCGTCCGCCGGGTCATAGGCGGGGACCACCGCTTCCTGGTCCCCGGCTCCGCTCTGCTGGGGGCATTGGTGCTGCTGGTCTCGGACACCGTGGGCCGCAACATGGGCGACCTGCTCAACTGGCTATTCGGTTCAGGCTACCCGAGCTTCATCGTGCCGGTGGGGATAATCACCTCCTTCATCGGAGGGCCGCTTTTCATCTACATACTCATCAGGGGGTATCGCAACGTCGATCAGGGTTGAGGACCTCTCCTTCGCCTACAACGGCCGGAAGGTGCTGGACGGCGTCTCCTTCGAGGGAAAGGACGATCATATAGTCTCCATCCTCGGTCCGAACGGGGTGGGGAAGACCACCCTGCTCAAGTGCATGTGCGGCATCCTCCGGCCCGACTCGGGCAAGGTGTCCGTGGACGACAAGCTGGTCAAGGGGCTGAGCCGCATGGAGGTGGCCAGACTGATAAGCTATGTGCCGCAGCGCTCCTCGGCCACCCGCACCACGGTGTTCGACTCGGTGCTCATCGGCCGCCGGCCGCACATGAGCTGGACGCTCAGCAAGAAGGACATGGCCGTCACCAGGGACGTCATAAAGGCGGTGGGCCTGGGCGACCTGGCCATGCGCAACGTCGATGAGATAAGCGGAGGGGAGTTCCAGAAGGTGCAGATCGCCCGGGCCATGGTCCAGGAGGCCAAGGTGCTGGTGCTGGACGAACCGACCAGCAGCTTGGACGTGGCCAACCAGCACATGGTCATGAGGCTGCTGGTGGACAATGTCCGCCAGCGCCGGATATGCACCATAATGACCATGCACGACATCAACCTGGCCGCATACTGTTCCGACGAGGTCCTTTTCATGAAGGGAGGACGCATCTTCGCGCGCGGACCCCCCTCGATAATCAACGCCGGGCTCATCCGGGAGGTGTACGGCATGGAGGCCAAGGTCATAAACCACGACGGCGTCCCGCTGGTGGTACCGTCCTTGGGCGACGCCCATGCCCTGAGGCATATGGACGACCGGAAGGCGGTCCCCCACGATCACGGGCTGAAGTGAGCTCAGAGGCTTCCGGCTTCCTTCCTCTTCCTCAGCTTGGCGAACATGTCGTCGGCCAGGCGTTCCAAGCCCCACTCGGCCTTCCAACCCCAGTCCCGCGCGGCGCGGGAA
The DNA here is from genome assembly GCA_964585915.1 of uncultured Methanomassiliicoccus sp. Lineage (GTDB taxonomy): Archaea > Thermoplasmatota > Thermoplasmata > Methanomassiliicoccales > UBA472 > UBA472. The sequence goes on along the minus strand of CAZPFU010000001.1, from coordinate 122,113 downwards.
TCGTCCATGGAGTCCGGCCAGGAGTCCGCTATCGCCTGACGGAAGTCCGGTTGGTAGCTTATGGCGAATCCCGGGCTGCGTTCTTTGACGATATCGGCGAGCTCGGCCGCGGAGAAGCTCAGACCGTTGAGGTTGTATCCCAGCCTGGTGGTCAATCTTTCCGATGGCGCATCCATGATCCCGATGGCGGCGTTGATGCAGTCGGGCATGTACATCATCGGAAGCACCGTTCGCTCGTTCACAAAGCAGGTGTAACGGTTGGCGCGCACCGCTCCGTAGAATATGGCCACCGCGTAATCGGTGGTGCCTCCGCCAGGCAGGGTCTCCGCGCTGATTATGCCCGCGTAACGGACGCTCCTTACGTCCACGCCGTACTTGCGGTGGTAATAATCGCACAGCAGTTCGCCGGCCACCTTGGTCACCCCGTACATAGTGGTCGGCTGCAGAACGGTGTCCTGCGGGGTATTGATGTGAGGACAGTTGTTGCCGAAGACAGCGATCGAAGAGGGCCAGAACACCTTGATGTTGCGTTCCCTCGCCACCTCCAGGACGTTGATCAGGCCGTTCATGTTGAGGTCCCAGGCGAACTGGGGGTCCTTTTCGCCCACTCCGGAAAGGACGGCCGCCAGGTGATAGATCGTCCCCACGTCATGCTTATCGCAGAGCTCCGCCACGCGCTTGACGTCCAGGACGTTGCCGGTCTCGTAAGGTCCCGACCCCAGGAACTCCTGGGAGGGCGTCCGGCTGTGACCGACGCCGATGACGTTCTTCCCGCCGAACCTCTTCCTCAGCTCCAGGATGAGCTCCGAGCCTATCTGGCCGGTGGCGCCCAGGACCATGATCTTCTTGTTCAAGGGAACACCTTTGTTGACGAACGTTCCAGGAACGCCTGCATAGGATTTAAGGTATGATTGACAAGGATTGGCATACTAAAAAAGGAAGCAGGGCGGCCGGACCGGCCGCCCTGGTTGGCGTTTATTGCTTCTTCTCGGACCTCTTGCGCATCTTCTCCTCGCGCCCCTCCCGCTGCAGGCGGCCGGGGGCCCACCAGGCCTTCTTGCCCATGACGGCGAGACCGGCGGGCACGATGTAGGTGCGCACGACCATGGCGTCCAGGAGGATGGCTACGGTCAGGGCGAACCCGAACTCCTGCAGCATGGCGTTGCTGGAGAGCATCATGGCGCCGAACGCCCCGGCCATTATCAGGGCCAGGGCGGTTATGATGCCGCCGGTCCAGTCCACCGCGTCGACCACCGCCTCCTTGGTCTCCTTGCCCTTGTGGATCTCCTCGCGTATGCGGGTCAGGATGAAGATGTTGTAGTCGATCCCGATGCCCATCAGCATGACGAACAGGATGAGCGGGATCAGCCACAGCACCGGCAGGCTGAGTATGGTGCCGAAGACCAGGTAGGTGAGGGCGAAGGCCCAGCTGATGCTCATGGCGATGGTTATGACCGCGAACGCCGGCAGCAGCACCGAGCCGAGGACGATCATGAGCACGATGAAGATGCCTATGACCACCAGGATCTCGACGTTCCTGAACTCGGAGTCGGTGAACTCCGCGGTGTCGTAGAGGGCGGCGGTTACGCCTCCGACGTAGATATCAGAACCGGCGAGCTGAGGCTCAGCGGCCTTTACATCTGCCAGGTCTCCCCTCAACGCGCTGACGAACTCCACCGAACCCGCGCTCTGCGGCTGGTCCGCCAGGATAACGGTCAGCAGTACGCTGCGGTTGTCCGCTCCCAGGTTGGAAAGCATGGCCGACATGACCTGGCTCCGTTCCTCGTCGTTCAGTGCGTCCAGGTTACGGTAGTCGACAAGCTCCCCGTAGGGGCGGGTGATCCCGGTCACCTTCTGGACCTCGGATTCCGACGCCACGACCGCGGTGATGTTCTCTATCGCGTCCAGATAGGCGTAGTTGAAAGTGCTCCCATCGTACACCACCACGTCCCCGGTGATGACTATCTGCGTCGGCTGGATGCTGCCGGCGCCGAAGTCATCGGTCATGGCTTTGATGCCGTCTATGCTCTCCGAATCCCCCATGGCCCCGATGAAGTCGAAGCTGGTCTCGGCGGTGACGAACATGTAGGTCGAGGGCACGGTCACCAGCACCGCCACTATCAGAACGACCTTGGCGTGCTTGACCGAGAAGCTGGCCGCCTGGTGGAAGTAGCCGTGATTGCCGGCGGCCTTCCTGGCCATGAACTTATCGCGGTAGTTCTCCCAGCGCTTCCCGGTGGTGGGCCAGAATATCCTGTTCCCTACCAGCATGAGGATGGACGGGATCAGGGTGAGCGCCACCATGAGGGCGATTATTATGGCGAGGGCGATGATGACGCCAAGGGACTGCACGAACGAGAAGTCAGCGGTGGCCATGGCCAGGAACGCGATGATGACCGTGGATGCGCTGGTGGCCACGGACTCGCCGGCCCACGTCAGCGCCGTATGCACGGCCTTCTCACGGTCCGCCCCCCTCATCCGCTCCTCCCGGTAGCGGGTCACGATGAATATGGAGTAGTCCGTACCTACGCCCATCAGGAGGGCGAAGAGCAGGGTCGATACCATGTAGTTGACGTCCATGACCGTGGACGCCAGGACGAAAACCATGGCCTGGCTTATGCCGATGGCCACTCCTACCGCGCCGAGCGGAAGGAACTGCCCCACGACGGTGCGGAAAAGGTATCCCATCAGCACCAGGATGACGATGATGGTTATCGGCTCGATCAGCGCCATATCGCTGGCGGACTGCTCCTCCATGTCCTTGGATATGGCTGCCGCCCCGGTGACGTACGTCGTCACCTCGAAGCCGGTGTCTCCCTTGACGTCCATGATGATCTCGCGGATGTCGTCTACCATGGCGGTCATGGGCGTCTCGCCGTCATCGGTCATGTAGCCGGCGCTCACCGAGAAGGAGATGGTCATCATCATGGTCTGGTTGTCCGGGGAGACGAACCCGGTGATGAGCTGGTCCGGCAATGGTATCGGATAGGTGTCCAGGGTATTGGTGGTGATTATCTCGGCGATCAAAGAGGCGATGCCGATCTGGGTGGTGAGGTTGGAGTAGTTCGGCCCCAGGTCGTAGACCTCCTGCAGGAAGGTGACATTGGAGATTCCGGCCATGTTGGATATCATGCCCAGGGTGAACGCCTGCATCGCCGGCTGGCTGCTGAAGGTGGTCATGTTGAACCCACCGATCACGGCCATCATCACCTGCTGGTATGCGGCGTCAAGAGGGAGATTGGATATGAAGGTGGGAGCGACCGCGTTAACGCAGAATTCACCGCGCTCCACAGGATCAGAGACCAAGGTCGAGTTGAGGGCGGTGGCGTTCCAGGCGTTGGCGAACGCTGCGTAGTATCCGAACACCATGGCGCTCATGTTAGCGTCCATCTGGGAGGCGTACATGTTCAGGGCGGCCGTGGTGGCCGAGTAGGCATAAGCGGAGGCATTGGTCTCGTTCATGTCCGAGTCGAAGTAGCCCGCCCAAGCCTGCGCGTGCATTGCCGGAACGCCCCAGAACAGGAAGGCGCTCTGGTTGACCTGCTCCTCGGCCATGTACATCTGGGGACCGAGCTCGTTTATCGCCATGTACAGGACGGTACCCGAGTAGGCGTAGATGGACCCGACGTCCTCCATATAGGCGAGGTCGGCGGACGCCAGCTCGTTCTGAAGTTCCAGAACGAAATCCCTGGCCTCCGCGGTCGTCATATCGTCCGACTGCAGCACGATGATGAGCGTGCTGTTGGCGACCGAGCCTTGGAAATTATCTGCAATGATGTTCGCCGCGATGGTCGACTCGTTCTGGTCCTCGGAGGTCATCTCCGAGTCGTAGCTGACCACGCTGTCCAGGCTCATCATGGCCGGGACGCTGAGCAGCAGAAGTACCACCCAGATGACGATGATGAGCTTGTAATGCTTCGTGACCTTGTTCGCTAACCTATCAAATACCATGGATGCGCCTCGTAAATTGGTTGGGTCGGGCAACATTGAAGGTATTTATAGAGTTGTTGTCACTACGAGAGTGACATGTCCGACATCATCGAACACTTGACGCAACTAGGGATGAGCGAGTACGAGGCCAAGGCGTACATAGCCACGGTGGTGCTGGGCGAGGGCACTATCAAAGAAATTAGCGACGAGAGCAAGGTGCCCCGGTCCCGGGCGTACGACGTCATGGAACGTCTTCTGGAGAAAGGGTTCGTGGAGGTCGGGAACACCAATCCCCGCTGCTATCGCGCGAACGACCCGGCTGAGGTGTTCGGCCATCTCATCGAGGACATGGAGAAGGCCAGGGACGAGGTGGTCAAGGCTCTCGAGGAGATCGGGAGCACCGCTGAACGTCGGACCAACCCGATCTGGACCATACTGGGCGAATGGGCCATCGACCACAAGGTGGCGGAGATGATGGACTCCGCCAAAAGGGAGGTGGTCATAATCAGCATCCACAACGACTATCTGAGGAGGTACGCCAAGAGCGTGGCGGCCGCTTCGGAGATAAAAGCGGTGACGGTGGTCATGCTTGAGGGGTCTAAGGATCTACTCGGGCTGCTCGGGAAAGCGAAATTGTTATGCATCAGCAAGGGAAAGCTCAGTCCCCCCGAGCCCTTCATCTCCAACGCCATGGAGTCCTCTGACAAGGCAATGGAATACGATGTGGAGATGATCATGGTCTGCGACAGGGAAGTGTCCGTAATCCTATCCAAGGAAAGGAGCGGTCACCGAGCCATAATAAGCAGCGGGACGGTGGTTGATTACTTCATCAACAGGATGATGGACCTTACGATCATGGAGGCCAAGGAGTGCGGTTGAGTCCGAGGTCGGGTTTTAAGAGAATGAGTGCTCCCGCCGGGAAGCACACTAGCACATATCCAGGCAATATTTACAACGCTTTATCAAAATAGTGAAACACTAAAGCGACTTCCAGAAAACCCTTTCCCATTATTTCTTGCCGGAGTATTATCGTAGCCGTTCATCGAATTATATCGTCTTCATCAATGTCTTACCAAGTTGTGGGATTTCTAATAAAAAAATAAGGAAGGGGTTTAGGAGACACAGCAATACTAAGTGGTTTGGGAAATGCGTTTACTTTTCATTTTTCGCAGCCGACGATTGGGCTCGGGACTTGAATCCCTGGTTCGATCCGCTCTTATCAGCATGCGATTGGATCCTCGATGCGTCCTTTGACGTCATGGATTTCGCCATTTTTTTCACCTCCATATTTGGAATGTTCTTACCAATATATATTCATTATTTGTAAATAAATATTATTTAACTTCACTAGTTAAGTTAATTATAAAATATTTTCACCAATTCAAACAAGAAAAAATTTTATATCCAGTAGTTGATTATCTTGTGTGATGAGCAGACATAAAGTAAAAAATAAATTGACAAACAAAGAAAGATTAGTACTTTCACAGTTGTTTTCATCAAATGATTACGAAGGTTATCCCACTAAGATAGAAAAGGACCTAGGTAAGAACGAGCAGGGGAAGAATTGGGTTTCACGGGTCACTGCAGATGATGCATGTAAAAAATTTCAGGCATTGGGATTTGTAAAAAATGTGAAAAAAAGGCCATATAGGCAAAAGCAGCCCACGGAATATTACAGCATCGATAGCAGTCTCGAGGGTTATATCAATGGGGCGTTAATATTCCTGGATGAGCAAAATGACGGACTAGTTGCTTTTGCATACGAATCAATGTATGATCATATTTTGGATCAAGAGCTGGTCGTTCAAATATTGATGAATGACCATCTAATTATGAGGAGGTGCATTGAGTTCGAGGAAGACTGTATAACCAATGAATTGGCTGCCCTGGGGATTCCATCGCCCAAGGACAAGTTCATTTTAACCATGGATCTGCCCGTTCTTTCGAGTGAGAAATCGATTTCTGATATCGAATCCATCATCGACGATTTTACTCAACGAGCACCGACCCATAAGGATGCGATCAAAAAGGAGGTCTTAGAGCATTACGAATCCTATCAGCTCGACCACTTAATTTTGCCGATCTGGGGATTGATCAATGCATCGAGCTTTGCCATGAAGGAATTCCTACGTTGGCATATTATGCTGAACCATTCGCAATATGATCCTAATACCAATGACTATGATGTGGACCACCTGATGTTCCGATTGGTATCCGGGGCGATAAATGAGTTAGCGGAAAGAAGACAAGTGGCCAATAGTAAAACGGTTCAATTTGCCTATTTCGGTCAAAGAGAAAATAGTTCTCATGATAAGGGGTCAATGTTCACAATCAAACTGGTGAATGGTCCTGAAGTCCATTACGATATAGGGTTCGAAGCGAATCCAATAATCATGCCAGGTCCTGATGGATCATTATGGGTTTCTAATCAAGGAGATTATTGGTTTAAGAGCTGGGTTAAGTGATTTTAACGGGGGTTCGAACCCGAGTGCAGCCATTATTCTCGAAACGGACCTAAATTAATGGGGTATGGAAAACCTTTCATTTCCTTTATTAACGATGTTTACCTCTCAAAACCTTCCGCAATCAATCCCAGCAATGTAAATATCGTTCCTAAAACTAGTCCTCCTGAAAATTTGTTAAGGAGTGCGGATAACATTCCATTCGGATCATTGCTCAACCAAGCTGCAAGAAAAGTCAACAAGAAGGTTATCATCCCGATTGCTGAAAGGAGGCCATACCCGGAATTTACCGCTGAAGATATTGACGTGCTATTCACCATATGAATTTATAGAAAAATGTCATATATAAATTATTTCTCCTTATGGGATTATTCTGACCTTTTTGTATAAATTTTTCATTAATTAAGCTCGTTTATGGTCATATCTTTATATATTATATTGATAATATATTAACCAATAAAATATAATACATAGATAGAATAGCAATAATATTGCCAATCGCAATTAAAAAATCAATCTCTCTCTTCTAAACATTTCCTGAACGTGACACCACTGAACTCCATAATTATTGCATACGAACGGGATCTTGATTCGATTTCCGTTCAGTTTTTCCTGTGTAACAACCTGCCTCTGCCTAATTGTCCCATCTATCGTTTTCTGTGGGTCTGAAATTAATGCTAATGCAATAACAAATGGGTCTGCTGTCGGTGTTTCTTTATCCGGATCGATCAATGCGGGGAAAGTGCTTTGAATTTCTAGGACTTTTTCTATTTGAGCTAAATTCAATCGTTTGAAAATCTGATGATTATTTTTCGTCCAGTCTGCCAGATCATCATCTTTCACTGCTAGCTCTTTTCTTACTTCCATTGGTGCAATTATCAACCCTTGTTTACCCATTTCTGATAGTTTAGACCAAACACTTGGAAAAATATCAATTGGATTCCATATCATCAAACTGATGAAAGAGCTTGTATCTACAATGTAAATGGTGCGGACATTCATCATTGTCCTTTGGAGGCTACCTTATCCAGGTCCTTCCTTTTTATCGATAGATAGTCTAGTGCATCATTGTGATTGATCAATCCCATTTCAATATTATTTGATACCAATGACACATATTTTTGACCCTTCTCCCTAAGAACTCTGCGCTCGACTGTCATTCCAAATCCGTCAATATCCTGATTGTTCGGACTCCCCCTCCTTAATATCTCCATAACCTCATTGAAGGCTCGGTTATCAATATAATTTTTTAAATATAATTTATAATAAAACATTGATTTACTAACCTTCATTTTCGTAATGAACCTATCATTCGTCTCGAAGTCCATTAGATCAGCTTCTCTAGTAGCGATTTCCTTTTTTAATATGTCAGACGGTAATAAAAATTCAGAAGCAAAGTCATTGCACCATCTTTCGACAGCATATTGTTGGTTATCAACAGAGCAATCCGGGTTGTCAACTCCCGATTCTTTGAGCAAGACATGGCCGTACTCATGCAGCAGTGTGAAAATTCGTGCGCTGATGTTATCTGATGAATTAACAACAATAACAAAGGGATTTGAATCAGCTAGCACGAAGCCACGTGCATCCTCGATGGGCATTTGCATCTGAAAGACGAAAATATTGTTAGCTTCGATTTTCTCTCTAATGTAATTGAACGCATCATATGCGTTTTTCCATCTTTTTTGGAGATCCTCAGTAATGCCAAATTCAGATCTTATTTTAAGTGCTAACTCGAAAGGATTGCTGTTTAGAGTAACATGATTGACCTTAGGATAAACCGGCTCGTTCTGATTTTCTAGGAGTTCCATGCTGGTTTTCTGCAATCTTCTCGCTTTTCGAATCGCCATAATTGTTTCCTTATCGAATTCACCAATGTTGCTTGGCAAAATTCTATAATCTTTCGGAATTGGCAATTCTTTAGGTGCTTCGGGTAGGAAAAATACTGCAATTGGCCTTTTCAATGTAGTAGCCAACTTATCAAGTTGTTTCAACGTGGGCTGGCTATCTCCCGATTCCCAGGAATTGATTACACTAATATCGATGTCCAATCGCTCAGCGAGTTCGGAATATTTCCATCCCGAACTTTTTATTGCCCATCTTATTAGTTCGGGATTAATTCCGACTCTAATCTGTTTTTGGGGTCTCCTCATAAACTGCATCCTGGTATACTACACCCACCTAAATCTAATTTCCCATATTATTATGTGGGGAATTAATATTTTATTAGATATGCTGTGTTACATAATAGGGTATTTTGTAACATTTTTCTCATCAACTTAGTATTGATTTATATATAAATCATCATTTTATGTAACAAAATGTTACAAATTAAATACAATGTGTAACATTCTAATTATAATGTCTTCCAAGGACGATGCCCTTTCTGATTCAGAATTCGAAGCACTTCTCGATGTGTGCGCCACAAACGATCCTCGAGAACGTGTCATCATTTTGTTGGCTGGAGAACTAGGTCTCCGTGAAGGTGAAATCGCCGCTCTTCAATCATCTTGGTTGAACTTTCAGAGAGGACATATCATAATTCCCTCAAAGACGGAGCAAGGATGGACGCCAAAGCGTCCTGACAGTGCGAGGACTATCCCCGCATTGAAGATATCGCCAAGGGCTTGGGAAGCCATTAGAACGTATTTTACAGCACATGCATCCTTGGATATGACTAGAATGACAGTGTATAGAATTGTGCAAAAGGTGGTATCTCGAACTGATCTGAAAAAGCGGGTATACCCACATTCACTAAGGGCTACAGCAGCAACAAAATTGGCTTATAAAGTGCACAACCCGCTGATACTGTGTGATATTTTTGGTTGGAAGCAGTTGTCAATGGCGGAGTACTACATCCGCAGGGCTGGGGGGAGGACGGAAATGGAATTAGATAAAATAATTTAATTATTTAGATATATGTATTCATCCACCTTTCATTGCATCCACATACCCTCGAAAACGTCCAGGAATCGGTATGTTCGACTGGATCACGGCGAAAAACTTGGTAATAATCGTCCTTGTTGACATTAGTGGTGTTCGAGTAGAACCTATTTACAAATCCTTTGCCCATCGTAATCACCGCTCCTTTTAAATATTGTAGCGAGGCAACGGTGATCTTCGTTGATTTGCGTTTCACTGACATAACGAAATGGCTTGTCAAACCGATCATAAACAGGACTGCTCAAAATTGGCAGCCTGTCAAGCGTATTTGTGAATAATCGATTTTACATCAGCAGGATCAGTAGATAATGCCCACTCCCACCTTCCGAACCCACCATGTTCATTTATGGCCGTTACCCACTCATCAAGGTAGGCTCTCTTCGTCTTGTCTTTTAAAGAGTCCTGACCTTTTGTTTCCATAATAAGGTTGGTTCCATTTTTTAATTTTATGATAAAATCTGGGTAATACTTGTGAACAGTCCCCTCGAAAATGTAAAAGATCTCAAATCCCAGGTGATCGTTTTTGACCCAGGCTGTAACCTCATCGTTACGATCAAGTTCAAACGCCTCGCTAGCTTCCCAAGTGCTATCAAACACACACATATTGATGTGCGATTTAATGGTATGTTCACAGGGCTTACCAGTATACCAGGTTCTCATATCACCAGTCGAACGGATTGGCCTTTCCTCATCAAATATTGGGACTAGGGTTTCCGAATTTTCGAATCTGATAGCTTCCCAGATATGGTGGACTATCTTGTTCATGTTTAATGTGAGGGAGAGTCTCCTTCTTAGATCATCTTTTTCAAATATTGCAGGAATTATCTTTATTTTATTAGATTCTATAAATTTCTCAACTATTTTAATAATCTGAATTAATAGATAATTTTTATCTCCTTTCCAGTCCGGCTTCATTTGATCGAATACTTCCCCCGCAGTTTCGAATATAATTCTTTGCAATCGGAACTTTTTAGCCAATGACTCGAGGTCTATTGATTTGATTTTTGATACATCCGGTTTTCCATCGATGACAGGTGCCAGATCCGCCAGGGTCCGCATCTCATAAACATTTAATTCCAGGTCCCGTACTTTTTCGATATCTAAGCTTAATTTAGGCTTTATCACTGGACTAATCTTTTTTATGCTTGGCCATGAAATTTCGAATTCAATTCTACTCACCACCGGTTCTATAGCGGTTTTAGCGGTTGGAGGTGCTGGCGGTGGTCCATGAACCGTTTCGTGGGGTAAGAATGTAAAGGGGACTCCAAAAATATTCACATATTCGGGGGAAAATAAGTTAGTTTCAGGATCAATTTCATATGATGTTCTACGTAATCCACGCCCAACCACTTGTTCGCATAATAGTTGGCTGCTAAACGCTCTCAATCCCATTATGTGTGTAACAGTCTTGGCATCCCAACCTTCTGACAGCATACCCACTGATATGACTTTGTGAATCTGCTCTCCTGGTTTTCCAAATTTACCAATTGTGTCGACAGTTTGTCTGAGGAGTTCAGCTCTTTCTACCTTTGTTAATTTCGTTGCTGGCTCGTCAAGGTCGTCTTCATCAGATGTGATTTCCACTTCCGAAGCACCTGTTTTTTCTTCAGCCTCTTTTATGACCTTGGAATCAATATGAAGGATTCTTTCAGGAATGCAAAGCTCATCAATCTTAATTTTTTTATGATCAAAGGCATACTTAATTCTGGCAGCGGTCTCTGTCCTGTTTGCTACGGTTATCATTACGGGTGGTGTTGGTTGTCCGACCGATTTCCAGGCCCGACTGGTTTCCAGCCAATCCTTTCCTAATAGGTAGTATCCATTGATCAATAAATCAGGCAATGGTTCGTGCTCTTCGGCTTTTCTATTTACATCATCCTTAACATCGGGATCCATGTAAATATGATACAATCTCGAACGGTAATCAGAACTCAATTTTCCGTCATCCCTGATTACCACTCTCGGAGTTTTTACTAATCCCGATTCAATGGCATCGTTAAGACCGAAATCACTTACTATCCACCCATATAGGGTCTCTTCACTGCTTTTACCTCCAGAGGGTGAAAACGGTGTTGCAGAAAAATCGTAGCATTTTTGGATTCCACGGCTTTTATTAATTCGATCTAGGCCACCAACCCAGATGGTAGCTTCTTCAGCGCTGTCTTTCAGGTCCCGCTGTCTCAAATATTTATTTTCTGCTGCGACGTTGACCCGCCACGCATGATGTGCTTCATCATTGATGACAATAATATTATTGCCTTTGGACAATTCATCGAGAACTTCACGGACATATGCTTCGTCGCTCTTCGGTCCACGTTTGTCGACGCTACGTCGTTTATTAATCTGTTCGGCGGTCTCCCAATTAAGCATGTGCCAATTAATAATTCTGAACTTTCCCTGTCTCAACTTCTCATCCATTCCATTGGGTACGACTTCGAACTCATCATAATAATTACCGATAGCTGTAGGATATAGCACCTGTAGTCGGTTTTTTACAGTTAAGCCAGGTGCCACGATTAATACATACTTCGAATATCTCGAGTCTTGAGGGTATGTAATTTTATTTATCACCTGCCAGGCGATTAACATAGCCATGACAATCGTCTTGCCGGATCCGGTAGCCATCTTACAGCACAATCGTTGAAATTCACCACCATCTGTTGGAATATCAATTCCAACTTTGTCCGAATCAGGGGCTTCTGTTAGCCAGATCAAGGTCTCGATTGCTTCAAGCTGACAGAAGAAAAATTGATGGTTCTCTCTTACGTTTTTATCATACCAGTGTTCAAGTAATGTTTTAGTTACCGAAGTTATACCCGGATATCCGGCCTCTCTCCATTTGTTGATTCTCGGTCTTATTTTATTAACCAAAGGGATTTCAACAAATGAACCAGGATCATCGAATGATTTCGAACTTTCTGAAGCGACGATGTAACCAGCCGGGCGTCTTCCATCTTTTTTAACGAACTGACGGTTTTTTCGATCATAGTTCCAGTATTGTGAAGGTACTACGTATGGCGAATTTATTATCAATTTGTCAATGTTGGTCACAATTACACATCCAACACACGTAGGCTTTCGATACCACGATCATCAATAATTTTAATCGCAATTCTCTTATGCTCTCCCAAGGAAAACGGGATCGAAATTGTACCTCGATATTGTTCTATTAAATTATCATCGATTTCAGAATTAAGACTTTTAGCTAAACGGTACCAACCATCCTTGTCTCCTGCCATAGGGAAGAACACCTGACGTGGGTAGAGGCTACGACCATCGTAATCTGTATCCAACATCCACATGGCTATTTTTTCAGAGCTGCCCGATTCTATCGTCCCTGTTTTTGTGTTATAATAATCAAAACCGAGAACCTCTACCTGGTAATCACCGTTCTTCAAGACGGCTTTCTTCACATCGGGTTGACCTACAAGCCAGAAGCTTTCATTACTCGATTTCTTCTTTTTTAAATCTTCAGTTAATAAATCAGCGTTCATTTGAGCTTTTAATAAAGTTACGCCCGGCCAATGAGTTTCATCGATATCCTTCGATGCTTCAGGATCAAATTGGAATGCTGCAAAAACGATCAACTCAGGTGTTGGGACCAACCTCCTCGCCTCCTCGATTGCTCGTTCCACTTGCCTTTGCTCTAGAGGGGCATGTTCGGGTCCAAAAGAAGCAACAATTCGTTTAGGTTTCGACTCCTTAGTCGTCCCATCAGCATGGAGCCAATGCATTCCGGGCAGCGTCTCCAAACGAGTGAATTCTATGCTCTGTCCACCTTTACCCCGTATACCGGTTTTAACAAGCTCATCTCTCCAATCACTTTGACGAAGAGTTTCTCCTGATCGTTTTATTGATTCATCGGCTGGTGACGTATTTATTTCATCAACAAGAGGTTGCACAACTGGTGATGGAACCGCTTCTACTGTGAATGGTCCTGAAATTCTATATTTCAGGTCATCAATAATTGGGCGATTGTATAGGGTTTCATATTCGGTTTGCTCATCATTTGCAATTGATTTCAACGTGACATGGGGTACGGTCTCATATTTAAACCCGCTACTGACTCCTTCAAGAGGGTGGGCGAGAACAAAATAATCATAAGCAGCCGTGACCAATCTTTGTTTCGAAAGGGTTATTGCCACTCGTGATGTATCGCAGGTAATCCATCGTCTACCCCATTTTTCTGCAACAAATGCAGTCGTTCCGCTCCCACAAGTAGGATCAAAGACCAAATCTCCCGGGTCCGTTGTCATCAATACGCATCTTTCAATTACTTTTGGGACAGTCTGGACAACGTAATCTTTTCCGATTAAATCCATTGTGTCATTCCAAAAGTTAGAAAGTTCTGTTACGGGAAAATCCTCAAAGTATCTAATAAATTTTAATGTATTATCCGATTGATAGATTCTTTTAGCTCTCGTCAAATTATCTAAACCTTTCTTTGTAGTTTTCCAGCATCTATTTTGCCCAGGATAATAATTCTTTCCATTATATTCATATACGAATGTAGTGGAATCAGAGTACGCACCCGATAACAATGGCTGATATGTCAGATATTTAGCGCCCGGGGGTATCGTTTCAATTTCTGTAGAAGCAACTACCTGGCCGTTTGGTAACTCTACTTTATCATAATATGAATTGAGACCTACCGCCTTATCAGTGAATAATTGATGATATTTTATTTTACTAATGTCCTTTCCATACCAAATAATAAAATCGTAAACCCCTTTCAAATGACGACTGACTAGTCCACTGGTTGTCTGAAATGCAATTATTTTTATAAAATTGGTGGGACCAAATATCTCATCCATCAATTCTTTTACATGGTGCAAATTATCATCACTAATTTGAACGAAAATACTTCCAGAATCCGTTAACAAATCTCTCGATAGTAAAAGGCGATCTCTCAGATACGTTAAATATGAATGAATCTCAAGCTCCCAAGTGTCACGAAACGCCTTTATTTGCTCTGGTTCAGAAGTTAAATCGTCAGCATTCCCATCTTTAACATCCCGTCTTGATACAAAAGGTTGAAAATTTGATCCATATTTGATTCCATATGGTGGATCCAGATAAACCATCTGGACCTTTCCAGCCATCCCTTCCTTCTCTAGTAAGGAATTCATCACAAGAAGGCTATCCCCTGCTATTAATCTGTTTGACCATCCATGCTTATGTTTGTAAAACTCAATTGCTTCTCTGAGAGGTGGATTTTCTTCTGCAAAATCAAATAATGACATTTGATGGGTTTTTTCCTTTCTCATCACAGCCTGGATGATTGTTCGAGGATCAATTCTTTCATGGACATGCAGTGAAACAGTTGGTACTTCAAATGAGACATGTTCTGCTTTACCAGTCCAAATTAATTGAGGGTCGAGGTGGGGATCATAGCTATAGATTTTATTTTCGCCATCCTTGTCTGTGTCAGATGTTACTAAGCCCACTGGGGGATTATTGACCCTTTCCTTATCCTTATGACGATATTGTTCAACTGAATTATCGGGCTTCTTTGTTTTTGCCATCAACCAACCCCCACTACCGGGTCAATGCTCTTCCGTTAATATTATGTTTCCCAAATTTTGCATAAAAATAGAATTACATATAATATATAATAATATTATTTTTATTATAGCATTCGTAAAATCTGTTAACAATTACATGTAACATCTGCACGGGAGTATGCGTATACTGAAGTAGTGCCACATCGACCCCCTGATGAATATTATTTTATTATAATGCAGTATGATAAATATAAAATTTCAAAGTAGGCATTCATACTTCAATTGTATGGATATGGCTACAAATCTGATTTTGGAGGGCAAGATAGCCTCTCTACAAGCTTTTATTAATAATAAATTTATAAATATCTCGGTGATTGAGTATCTTAGCACCTGGTAATTCAAACTTGATGGCTGCATGAATCAGGTTCTCCTTTGCAGCATTAGGATTTTTGTTTGAATAGTGCTGTATACGTTCTCTTAGCTTATCCAGCGATAAGGGAACGAGATAGGAATTGACCCCCATCATGGGCCTATGTCGCCACACATCGATTCCTTTGGAAGTTATCGCAAAGCCTTTCCCAACCGATTCGATCAACCCCATTTTCACCAGTTCGTTGACCCTTTTTCGTAGGAATCCTTTGAACCCCCTACCAGCTCCCGTCGATGGATTCCCCAATTCGTCCAAGGGAGCTCTCCTTCCTCTTCCACCTTGATTCCCAAGGAATTTCAGCAGTGACTTAACGTAGAGGTCATCACGAATCTCAAAACCATTCGAATCCTGTCTCTTACTTCTTGCTACCGAAGGCCTTCCTGGTTCGTTTGTGCGAAAATTGTCGAAATATTGGTTCAGAAGCACTAATATTACCTCTTGGAAATTTTCTTGAAGAAAGTCTGGGTTTTCGATTATTGAATCATAGTGAAGTAATAAATCGTTCGTGCTCATGTGAAAATTATGGAAAATTAGCCGACTCAATCTATTCATTAGCTGGTTATTGGTTGCAACTTTCTTTCCTTCGGCAAATATCTGATATGCCACGCTAAGAATCCAATGATTCCACAGAACACAACAATTGAAAGCTATGAGAAAATCATGCTCACCTGATTGAAAAGCGCTACCTGGGATAACATAGACGAAATTGTCCTGTTGGTCAGATTTTTCGTAAGCCATGAACTGGTCGAACATTTCTGGGTCCATAATCCAGACTTTGCTCAATCCGTCTTCGTTCTCGGTCGTGTCAAATGTTACTATTGATCGTTTGTTAGCAGTAAGTTGATCGAACTTGGCCATTTCCTTTGACATTCTCTCGCAAACTCGATGAACCAGAGGATCCTCAAAATCGAATTGAGCCAGATAATTGCCCCAAAACCTCATTGGAATTAATGGATTGAATGCCCCTTCGTTCTTGAGGATCTCGTCTGTGTACATTCTTACTAAGAACTCATTCAAGAATTCATCAAGTGAATCGTTAGGAATCCAATCTATAAGGAACCGATATAGCGATTCTCTTTGGTTCCAAATTTGCGTCTGGATCCTTTCTTGTTCTTCCTCTCCAATAAGATTGTATTCGAATGATGATTTGATTGCTCGCCATTCCTCCAGGTGGACAGCGAAAAAGTCGGCGGCATCATTTGTGATTCTACGTCGTAAACGGGATATGGCCTGCCTCCTTGCGGCATCGGATTCGAATGGGCACATATCTGGTGCAGATCCCGATAGATGTTCCAGCATTAGGATGTCATTATGGGTGAATAAAGCTTCTTTAACCATAATGTTTCAATGTGACATTATTATGTCACATATATAGTGAATTCTCATTGGATATTATATATAGCATCAACAAAATTGATGAAAAACCATAGCGGGAGAACCGCAAATCTGGAAAATTCGAATATTGAAATTCGAAGGGAAGCAGTAGACCTCCCAAAACCTTGCAGAAAATATCGTAAGGATTCCGCTCTACCAACCAAGATCGTGGAATTGTTGGCAAACAATTGTCACGCAGAGTGGGTAGCAAAACTGCTGGCAGTCTCACCTAGTCAAGTTTATCGGTATAAAGAAATCGCATTAAGGATGGGTATTCTAGTGCCGTATTATGGGCAGAATCCCCGTCTTTATGAGAAAGGTCCCCGCTTTTTTCTCAGAAGGGAGAAGGGGTGGTGGTCCAAGGAATTCGAACCCATAGAATGCAGGGTTCACCCAGGATTCGGAAATGCGTACATCTTTCGCACCACCAGGGCGGGCATGGGATTTCTTGAAATTCCGATCAATCAGGGGGATGGCACATTACTGTACCGTCATTTCCTTTCAGGCCCTTTAGAGCACATTGGATATACGCTGCATAAGGGAAGATTTCTCTTTTCAAGTAACATACTTGGGTACGAAGGGTCTTCGTATGTCGAAGCCAGGGTAATGAAGAATGGGAACGTCACCCTCTCTTTTTCACTTCCTGAACTCCGTATGACTTTTCAAGGTCTTGAGGAAAACGGCGATGATCCGTATTGGTTGGTTACAGCCTACATAGAGGACTTTCTTGTGCGCAACTGCCACTGGAGGTTTCACGACGCTAGATGTACTGGCCCTTATCATTACGCTGTACCAATTGACACAATATTTCTTTATTGTCCTGAATTAGCCGAAGGGGTACCACGCTTACGAAAAGGGGACAACGAAGAAGACCTGGGCATATACATCGATAGAAGTATACCAAACGGAGAACTGGAAACGGTATTTCCTCAGGTTGCCAAAGATATGCTGGGAATTCTTGAGATCGAGAGGAGGAAGATGGGCGGATCTCATTCTAGTGGTGATTCTCAGTGAATAAAAAAAATAAATCTGAGGATCTATACGTACCAGAGGGCGTCAATGAACCCAAGAAAAAGGGACGCCCCAAGCTGGAACATCGTGGCGGATGGAGGCGGGGAGCATTGAAGTTCCCCCTGCGATCTGCTACGAATAAATATCTGGCAATGAGGGAGGATAGAGTGAAGAAAAGCACCCTGAGCAACGAATCCCGTATCCTCTGGTATCTAGTCGGCGTATTGGAGGAAATGGAGAAGAAGGGTGAGATGTCCACCTGCAATCCGTATAAAATGGGCAGGAAGGATGTCAGGGCAGTCCTTGATCATTTGAAGGATGGAGATAGGCCTCTGGTGAATGAGACCCTGGAGAAATACATTCGTTATTTGGATGGGGTCCTTGAGTTCTGCGGAAATCGAGTGATCCAAGATATGAAAAAGGATTCGTCCAATCTGTTTCCAAAGCGGGGAAGAAAACCCATCGCTCACCTTACTGAAGAAGAGGTGGAGAGGGTACAGGTAGCAGCTAGAGAATTCGATGGATGGAAAGGTTCCATAATGCGGTTCATAGCAGCAATCTACCCTGCAACGGGTTTGAGGCCATCGGAATTAAGGCTAGCGAGGATCGACGATATCAACCTAAAGGATATGACCATCCTGGTCAGGCATCCTAAGGGGGAAGGATCGTACGGTGAGAAACGGGTTGTTAGCATCATGCCTCAGGCTGAAGAAGCCACCCGAGAGTTCATAGCGGAACGCAGAGAGTATCTCAGGACAAAGGGCGTGAAGGAATCCAAGTATCTGATTCCCAACCTATCGGGTGTGAAGGACGCACCCTACTCCTCGAACCACTTTAGGAAGCTCAAAAAGGAGCTGCAGGATGCAACAGGAATCAGGTTCAAGATAAAGGACTTCCGCAGCACCTTCGCTTCCTTAACGGTCCAGAAGGACCCCAACCTCATGCCACTAGTATCCAAACAGCTTGGGCATTCGTCTACGGTAACGACACAGCGGTTCTATGCCGATATGGACCTTGTGGACGCTGGAAGTAAGCTCAGAGAAGCATGGTCGAAAAAGGAAGAAGGGCTTGATAAACAACCCGAACCGAAATCAAGCCGAACTCCAATAAATGTTTTGATAAAGCCAAGAGAATATTTACCTGGATATGCGTAAGAGTGCTCCCGCCGGGATTCCTACCCCATATTTACCGTTATTTTTGCCAGTAAAATATTAAAGCCAGTATCGAAAATTAACAGTGTTACATACTTTTTTCATATATTTGTACTTTTGGAAGAAAAACGGGTTGTTGATATTTAATGATTTTTGCATGATCATGGTCTGCTTCGTATTCCAATTATTATCTATTCAATCATTAAAATAAACGTGGTTAGTATTTCGCTACCAATCGTTTAAAAGTTAATAATTAAACGAATTCTCATAAGCTTCGAATCTCCCACTGTGCGAAACAAGGATTATTGGAACACTACATAGGTCACTTTCTGACTCTTTTACTCCTTCTTCGAACAAATAACCATAAGATGCCAATAACAACACAAGCGAATATAGCTAAAATTACGATGTCTAAATCCGGGTTGCTGGATGCTTCAGCCGAACTTGTTACCAATCGAATATTTGACATCAATAACCCCACCTCCTAAGAGCTCATCGCATTAATTAAAAGCATATTGTTACCCCATTTTAATCTCTTTCCATGGGCGCGTTTCTTTCTCATCGAACTTCATGTTGATGCCATTCAAAATATCACTTACCACATCCTCGGAGCAAGTGGCTATGCCTGCCTCCCAGCTTCCCCCGCCCACGGAAAATGCATTAAGGTTCATCGAAGAAATGATAGCTACGCCTCTGTCGAATATCATTATCTTGGCATGCACAGATTGGTTGACAAAGATCTCCATCCCATACTCTGGGAGATGGGCGATGACATCATTCTTTTCCGCGGTATCTTGGAGCCTTGTAAGTATCTTGATCTTGCTTCCTTTCTGAGCGCGGTCCTTCATCACATTGATCATGTTCGATTTTCCGATGAATGGATTTACGATCAGCAACTCGGTCCGGACATTCTCGATGAGGTGGCTTGTCAGACCATCTAATCTTCCGCCATCTAAGAACACGTGTTTATCGGTCAGTGGGGTCTTCTTCAAGCTCAACCAGTTCTGGAACTCTCTAACGATGTTCTGCTGGTCCTCTTGCTTCAATTTTAGTGTACCCGAGGACGATCCAGTTGAACCGGTGAAGTAAGATTTGTATTCTGAATAGAGGTCCTTGGCCACTCGATATTCACCATTGTCAATTTTGTAAATGGCATTATTGTTGAAGAGGTCGCTCAAAACGCCATTGATGGTGCGCGGATTGAATCCAGTTAATTCCCGAAGGTCCTCCCAGGTTCTTGCGCCATCGATAGCTATCGCCTTAATTATTCTGCCCTGATACGTTCCCCAAAATTTCGGTTCGGATTTCTCTTCCGGCATCAGGACACCAGATGGTCTCGTTAAACATAAACATTCAGTCAATATTCATCAAATAAAATTGTTGTGACCAAGGTAGTATAGTCATCGTGGTGCAGCAACAAGGCTAAACAAAGAGATATTCACCTTGCTGAAAATGTGAGTTGGGAGGTTTCGACTATCTTTTCCTTACCAAATCCAAATAGGCATCTAGTTGAATGGCTGGCACCGTTCCTAGTTCCTGTAGTCTCGATAAAAATCGCAAGAAGAAAAACAACAGCGCATCGCTGGTTTCACTCATTATCTCTTGTTTTTCAGTTATGTAACGGATCTCAAATGCGCCTTTTAAGATTGAACATCCAATGTCCAGTCTCTGGACATCCTCCATTTTCATAAGAGCTTCTTTGAACGTGTCACCGAACGGAGGGCTCCATTCCACATCGTAGGATAGAATACCTCCAAGGATGTTAAAAAGCTCCCTCGGCCCATATTTTCCGGCAGCATATGTTATCGGTGCACTCGTTCTATCGAGTCCCCTCACAGAGGCAATCTTATTTCCGCTGTACTCAAGGAAACCGCTATTCATAGTCTGCTTAATCTCAAAAACAGCATACACGCTCTCTGCTGGAACATAAACATAATTGCCCCTGTTTAATAAAAAGGGGGAGTAGTGCTGGTCATAAACAATTACATCTATCTGCTCACTTATTGAACCTCTGCTATCGACTACGAAGCCCTTGTCCGCTTGATACCTCTTCGGTAAATAATCCTTAAACCATCGAATCCAGCAGGCCTCGGTCTCGTCCCCTTTTGTGGGGGCGTGTCCGATAGTCCTACTGACGCAGAGTGTTTTCTCCATCTCCGCCTGATAGCTTCTGAACAGTTCTTTAAGATCGACGCTTCCAGCCACGTTATCACCAAACAATCTGTTCCCAGTATTGTTGCTTCAGCGATGATGCAGCCTGATTTTTTAAATTGTTTTTATCTACTGCGGAAATGGAATCGGATACGTCGTTCCCGCTATTGGCGGGGTCGATTAATTTTATGATTTCAACATTATCTACGGCGAAGTTGAGAACCCGCATAAGTGCGTTTCCATAGTCGTTTTTTGGAAAATTCTTAAGCGCCTCCATCGTTAATAGTTCAAGAGCGAACGACTTATAGTGGATTCCATGCTGGTGCTTCCATATCTTCATCAACTTGATTATCGGGCGGCATTCGCTCTTACTAATCTCCTCTTTATGCTTCGGAATATTTGATTTCATCGATGTATCTTTTAACCTGGAGTATAGGTTGATATCATCTGAAGCGGTTGAGATGAGTCTACCAGGAACAACGTCAACAGATAACCCACTGCCCTGTGGCAGACGTATGGAGACGTTTCGAGGATCAATCTGTCCAAAATCCTTGAGATTTTTACAAGTATCTTCATACATCGTTCGTAGCGAAGTGTAGCTATTCGGCTTGAAGTAAATGCACAGGTCTAGATCGTAATCTAGGCTTATTGCCGTCTTCTTTGCGTAAGAGCCAGAGTAATAGAAACGATCAATCTTATCTCCAACGCGTTTTTTTAAAAATTCTTCGACACCCTTCCTCTTGTTCTGAACTTTTTCTACATCCGCGTCCGTCAAATTATATTTTGCAAGTAATCCTTCGAGATACTCCTGAGATGTCATCTTTTTCAACCCACCATTATCTCAGCCAGTTCCCATTTATCATAATGGGAAGGCTAGCGATTCCCCACCATTATTTGGTTATAAGGCTATTTTAAACATTCCAATCATTTATTAAAATAAAAATAGAAAAAGGAATTTAGTGGCCCTGATGTGCAAGTGGATTTTTGTCTATTTTCAAACCAAGTAAATGTGCTAATAAGAGATAATTTTTCCTTGGCACAGCCATTCTGGGATATCAATTTTTTTACATTTTTTATGCATTGCAAAAATTAACCGCAAATATCGAATGCTAGAATAAGCCTCTTCGATGAGTTCTTGCTGCTGTTTAATGTATTTTTGATCGAAATCGTTATCATCTAAAGCATGCGCTGGTCTTTGCCTCAACTCTCTAACATTTTTAAATCCCTTAATAATCGTGTTCATCGGTTCTGGATCATTCAGATGAACCCTTTTTTTTAAAAATTCGTCTAAAAGAGTAATGGTCCCTTTTAGACCAACTTGAATTTTACCATCTGCTCTACATTCTTCTATCTCTAATGGTACCTCACCTTTAAAGAAATCCTTGTTTAGATTATCGGACATCATTTTATCCAGTATGAGAACAAAGTCTTGAAATTCTTTTGCAGTTGGTCTAATTAAAAACGCAAAACCTCTCGGTTTTCCTTTATCTTTATAGTCTACTCTAAATAACCGAGGTTTTCCCATTGCTATACACATATCATTGATAATTTGGAGTTCTTTGATAAAAGCTGTAAATATCGATTCGTTTTCTGGGAAATGACCAGATGAGCTTAAAACATACTCTGGGTGAAGAAAAAAAGCCCCCTTAAGCAACTTAGCATTCCATATCTGCTGATGTTCAGGACTTAGCTTTGAAAGATATATTAAAAAAACTGCAACCGCACGTTTGAGAGAATTGTCATAAGAAAAACCAAATGACTGTAATAAAACTTTATCCGATTCTGGCATATCTTCCGATTTATAATATTCATCATGGATACTAATCCGCCCGTGAATATCATCAGTTGTATACGAATACCTTGGATCATTTCTGTATGTTTCTAACACACTCAAATCGAAGGATGAAAAAGAAAGTTGTGGCTCACCTAGTGCTAAACGAAGTGTAAACGGTCGTCCATCGTAATCCCGAACATTAACAACTTTTTTCAGATGTAACTTTTCAGGGTATGCACAAGTCTGCTGGTAATCACATTTGTCCAATTTATCAATCTGTTCTGTTATCGACTCTGGTTCAAGTGCTTTGATATGAGGATTTGGATGTCTATCGCCAAAATTGATTGATATTTTTCCATTCTGTATGAGGGAAATTAATTCTGGTATCAGCTCATTTGGGGTGATTCCGATTTTATTTTGAAGATTCTCTAAACTAATACCATTATAATCTCGCGATTCCAAATAGTGATTAGTAATCACTTTTAATATCTTTTCAGAGTTTTTCTTAATCAATATCCCTTCATTATCAGATTTATGCGACGCCAATATGGAAGGGTGAGATATTTGGATTGTTGGCTTTGACGATATACTTCCATTATCCTCAATTGCATAAATCCGCGAGTGCCCTCTCCTCCATATATCCCAATTATACCCCATCTTACTCTAACATGTGCGGATCCCTCAACCTCATGAAAAAATGTTCTGACTATAATCATTTCATCCTCATTATCTGAAAAATCAATAAGAGGTTTAGAGAACCCGATGAACCAGCGGGTTTTCTTCAATCCCATCTGTTGAACGATTTTTATGAGAAACAGGATAGAAAAGTGAAGCGAAGAGGGGGATGCTCTTCTTAATTACCTTGAGGTAAATGATAAACGTAAAAGGTTTCACTTGCCAGACGAGTTGGTGCATAAAACCCCGAATTAAATTTTCAAATTTACTTAATGGATAAAATTGAAGTGCTCCCGCCGGGATTCCTACCCCATATTTACCGTTATTTTTGCCAGTAAAATATTAAAGCCAGCATCGAATATTAACGGTGTTATCACATTTTTTCTTATATTTCAACTTTGGGTAGAAAAATGGGTTGTTGATATTTAATAATTTTGCATAAACCCGAGTCTGTTGCAGATTCGAGGTTCAGTCCATTCAATACCAAATATCGAGATAATCCGTGATTGGCAGTTTGCAACTAAATATCAGAAGTTCAATACCTTATAACGCGCTGGGGATCGAGGATGAGGCGGCATCTCGATGGCTTTAAGGGCTCCCTTGTGTGATTTGAGGCTCATAGTAACGCTAAACACGATACTATCAGACTCGTTTCTTCCTAGACCTCAAAATTAACCATACGATGCCAATAACGACCCCAGCGATTATGGCTACGATCAGATAGTCTATAATGGGGTTGCTGGAAGTTTCAGCAGAACTTGTTACCAATGGAATAGTTGGCTTCACTAAACCTAATGCATTATACGTGCTCATCGCTTGAGCTGAGATCGCATTAACAGATCTCATCACCCATGCAGTTGTAATCAATAGAGCATCGGTTATACTTCCCCAGAGTATCATTGCAAACAATCAATGACTGTGTGTAGATAAATACTAAGGAGCATTAAAAAATTCATATATTTACATAAATAACTTGATATGTATCTTGTTAAATAATTTAATCATTGAAGCTAAACTCAATAAATCCCTCATATTATTTAGTGATGAAAATTGACTGGCTCCCCGTCATTTCCGAGGGAATCGTTAGTTAAGCGTCAAAGCCAGATCATATTGAAGCGTCCCACACCCAATCTAGAGCCCAATTGTTAGCGCCTGCCAAGGCAGCCTTCAGGTCGAGCTCATTATAGATCGATCCACCACCGTTGTAGCAAGCCGTTATGCCGTTTTCGCATATCTTAAGACCGTATATCACCACGTTGGGCCCAGTGGCGTAGCTCATCGCATATCCGGTTTTGTTCACAGTGTCCAGCATCTCACCGATGGTCAGGATGGGTATTCCTTGATCAAGAATCGTTTTCATGGAGGAAACAAGCTCGCTCTCGTTCTGGCTCTCTGCCCAAAAAGCATCGATCATCACGATCGTATTGTTGCTGGTAATCTGGGATAGCAGACCATCCATTGTATTGGTTTGAGTGAAGTTCGTGGTAGCGAACGTTAATACTTCGATTATTTCATTCGAGTTACTACTGTTACCCAGAAGCACGATTGGAACGTTGCTGGCGATGATATCTTTCTTCCATGCCGATTCATAGTCACGATCGTCTGAAGGTCTTGTATTAAAGAAAATGGCCGCCAATACAATGATCGCTACAACGCACACTGCAACAATGGCTACCCTCTTCCTTTTCATTCCACGCACCCCCTGGGTCTCTGATTTGAATAGATTTTTAATTAATAAGGCCATCTGTACTATAAAAAATAATAATATCTTATTTTAAAAGGCCTTGTTGCAAGATTGCAGTGACCGGGACAACCCGGTCACTGTTAGTTGATACAGATTGAACATTGTTAGCTTGTATCGCACCTCGTTTTACCTCGAATCATAATTCCGACATCTAATCTGATGATCGAACTAATTGCCAATCATGCTGAGACGACGTTCAACATAATCGGTGGCCAGTTCGGCCACCGCATAAAGTGTCGTTCGGACGTGGGAAGGAAAAACGAGGTATGTTCGAGGATCGCGGTGCACAACATCAGGATGCTGGTTTGGATGGATTTCAAATCAACAAATTAGTTAAAGCGTCAAGGTTCCCAATGATTGATCATGATCAGCTCAGCCGTCTCCCGCACCCCTCGCATAACATCCGGACATAGTTGTGAGATACAATGGCCACATAGATTTGAATTCTATAATGATGGGAGCGTGCAATCTATTGCGTAATTTATTATATAAATATTGAATAATAGTAACAATTATTTATAATCGGAAGAACGTTCGTTCTAACGGTCGTTGAGATGAGTGGAGCCGATGCAGTTCAATCAGAATATCATGAGATTGCTGCGTTCAGTGATATCGAGACCGTCTTCGGCACCATCGCGGCCCTTAAAGCACCTTTAACTGGTATTCCTGAGGGTGAAGTAAAAGAACGGGGCGTTCTGAAGCATCATTTAAAGAGAATATCTGATATTGGATATGATGAGATAGAAAAATTCATGGATGCCATAACCGACCTTTTTTCAGCGAGGGTGACTCTTGAGCGAATGAAGGAGTATAACTCGCGGATAGCAGACGTGGGTAATTTGGGAAAGACCCTCGACTTAATCCAAAATCAATACAATACGCTGTCGATAAACGCAAAGATTCGCTACCTGACTGAGGCTTTGGATATCATGTCAAATAATTTATCTGATTTTCATTCCAAATTGGCATTGGAAACAATAATGGCAGAGAACCAGATAAAATTCGAGTATTTACTAACCTCTCAAACAATCGTGCTCGAAGCGATGAATATTATAAAAACTGGTTTGGATGAAATCGAAAGAGCTCAGGAGTCAGTAAAAGAGAAATTGATCAATGATGTTTTAATTTTCTCTCTTTATGCCATCGTGCGAATTGAGGCGTTCCGTCGAAAAAAGATAGGTATGGCCGAGCTGAGAGATACATTGACACTCTTGACGACAATAAACATCGGTGCACCTATCTGGGGGCCCCTCGATTACCCTATAGAAGAGATTGATGTTTGAGGGCTAATAATGGATAATACTCCCGATACAACGGTCGTTCTCGGGAGAATATTAAACGAACGCAACAGTAAGAGAGCGCACGAAGCCCTCAATAAGATTCCGAATACGCGGGTAAAAATTTTATTTGAAGTCCACTTAGAAACGTTTGAGGTCGTCCAGAAAAAAGCGGCATATGCATTATTCCTTGTACAACAAGTATTCAATGAATTAGCAAAAGAGAAGAATAAATTGCCAGAGGAGATTGATTGGAAGGATATCTCTGAGGTAATGACCAGGGCACGGAAATTGGCGAAATACCGAAGTGAAGGTTTTTTCAATTGCATGGATGACTTTTTAGAGTTCGTCAAGTACTATGTTCCACATCCATATCAATCTCTGGCAATGGTCAATGATGATATCCTCAGGTCGTCTAAGGAGCGGTATAAGGCCGCGTTCGGAATTATAAAAATGGATGATATTCTTATTGCAGACCTTACAAAAGAGGAGGAAGGTCTGCGTTTGGTGATTGATGAACTGCTGAGGAAAAACGTCCCATCCCTCTGTGAGGAAAATCGAAGCAGAGATCTGAAGATCGTCGGCCAATTGTTCGCTTGTTCAAAGAAGGCTCATGAATCAACTTTAAATTTCATCGTCATCGAGAAACAACTGGGGATTGAGATGCCAATGATCATATTAATCCTTGAAGAGCAATTGAAGGACGAGATTGGTATTGTTAAGGTTCAGAAAGCCTAAGTTTTAGTCAATTTTATTGTCATAGAATGGGAGAAGCACGATTAATGAGTGAGATGACGATCAATTTCAATAAAGAACATTCAACACTCATATGAGCGAATTCGGTAAATAAATTGATATTTATCATTTTTTCATCATCTCGACTATACTCTACTTACTTTTTTTTAGAAATTCTCTCCATCTCGTGATGAATATGGTCTCTCCGGACTTGGCCAACCTCAAATCGTCTAACGTCTATTTTCTTTATACACAGTTAAGAATATCAACCAACCATCTCCTCAAGAAAGGATCGCTATTATGAGGTCGGTTCTGAAAGAAGAATGCTTTCTCTATCTCCTCTTTGTCGATTGGTTGAAGACTACTACTATGTGGTTTTCCAGCAACAATGAAATGCCATCTTCTAAGAGTCCAATCCTTAAACCTGATATCCACCTTATACAACAATGGGATCCCTAGGACATCTATCGATAGACCAGTCTCCTCATACGTCTCCCGAATTGCTGCTATTTCTACCGATTCGCCTACCTGTATCCTGCCCATAGGTAAGAACCAGTCCTTCGGATGGCCGCGCCGTGAAACGTAAACTATCTTCGACTCATCGGTTCGAATGATCAGAACGACCTCCCCCGAGCAAGAAGGAGGGGAGAATGGCTCGTCCAGATGCGAAAGGTCCCAAGTACGCAGATGGGGTCGAGGTTTCCCGTATTTAGTAATTAATTCGGATAGTTGTTCGATGGAGGGACTTTCTTCGACGAATGGCCGCTGCGACCCATTATTATCGATATGATCCTTCATTCTCCCACGATTTGTCATTAAGGGATTCTGTCGTTTATCATTTATCTTATCATAGTCATTTATCGAACGTCTGATGGCATCTCAAACGCTCTCTACGCGGAGAATATTAATGGAATTCCAAATGTTCGATAAAATTGGTATCATTTCATATTTTTCCGTATCTCTTCAAGCTGTCCCTCCACAGATTCTACCATGCTTAGAACATAATTATTTTGAGCAGATGCTAGTGAATCAATTGAATTTGATTCATCCAAATTATATGTTGCAAGTAATAAAATAGATATGATTACAGCAAAAGATGCGAATAGTAGAATTTTTCCGATTATTTCCGAATAATCACCAATCGATTGCTGAAAGAGAATTGAAATCAAAGAAGTGACACAGATAATAAGCTGAATGAAAAATAACATCAATAACCATTTTTTCATTCTTTTCGTAATAATTAATTTATATCCAACAACATATTTTTCTTTGTCATAAAAGTATGTCCATATAGTAAAAAAGATTATTGAGAGCGTTCCAGACAATTGAGCGAGTGTTGAAAAAAAGACATTAGCTTGAGCCGTATCGATTTTTCCACCTCCTATGCTTGTTATAATCTCTAATCATTACTATTATTAATACGACCATTGATATAATAATGGATACGTACATTATTGATGTGGAGTAATCGAATTCGAATCCGGATGATTCAACTTCCAGTAATGACCATAAGAAGAGGATCATCTGTGCATATAGGATTGCGGCAAATACAATAAAATGTAGTAAATTTAAACCAATTTTTGTTATTATACATTCGTTATAACTTTTCATTTCTTGAATATTATACATAATAAATGAAACCAAGAATGCGAAAAAAACGCCTTCAATTATCGAAATTGAACTGAAGAAGGCATTGGCAGTTACTTGGGACAAATGCATTAAACCTGATTATTCAGACCAAATATTAATGATATCCCAATTTTTATAATAGCTCAAGTTCAATTCATTGATTTAGAAAAAAAATCAGTGAAGTGGCATTTGAAGCCAATCAATTCAGATTTTTGATATCTTATTGGTATCTCTCCCTCCACGGCAGGTTATAAACACCCACTCGACTTTCTGAAGGATGTGGCTCAGAAACCTCATTATGGTTTGATCATCCTAAGGTATTGGTCTATGTCCATTGCTGGGACCGTTCCTACCTTTTGAAGTCTTGCTAGCATTCTAAGGAAGAATATTATTAGCCCGCTCTCCCGCTCCGCAATAGTTAAGGTAGCATTACCAGCAGTATCATAGGCCGCCTCGAATGACCCATTACATATGGAACACCCCATATCTATGCGTTCCAGCTCGTCCGGACTCTTCAGCGATCTCTTTAGGTCTACCCCTATGGGATCGGCCCACCCGCTCTCATAAGTCAGTATCCCAGAGAGTATCGGTATCGGTGGCCTGGGGTCAAGGCGGCCGCCCGCGTGGACGATATCGGCGCTGGTCCGATGCAGCGACCTTACCGACTTTACCTTCTGTTTCGCATAATTGATGTGGCGCCGGTTCAGCTCCTGTTTGATCTCCAAAACTGCGTACACGCTCTCGGCAGGAACATAGCACGCCCCCTTCTGGAAGAATAAGAAGGGTGAGTATTGGCGATCGTAAATCACTATGTCGATCTCATGGCTCAAACCCCCTTGTGAGTCGAGAACGAACGCTTTGCTGGCACTGTATCGCTTGGGTAGATATTGCTGCAACCATTCAACCCATTTCATCTCCGAGTCATTTCCCTTGGCTCCCGGATGATCTATCGTTTTTCCCGCGGCAAGTGTGGAACGCATCTCCTCCTGCAATCCTGCGAAAAGTTTCCGAGGGTCTTGCTCGCGGGCCATTGACCTCATGAGATTACTTGCTCCCACGTCTGTTGCAGGGAGGCCGCTGCCTGATTCTTCATATTTAGCTTGTCATTGACACTGATGAGGTCTGCCACATTATTGCTTTGGTTCGCCGGATCAATAAGGCGGACATTTTCAACATTGTCCCTTATAAACTTAAGAACATGGACGAACCGCTCTCCATAATCAGGGTCCTTAAAGCCATCCAAGGCTCGAATGGTCAGTAACTCTAGGGCAAACGACTTGTAATGTATGCCGTGTTCAATTTTCCATACTTTCATCAGTTTAATTATCGGACGACAGCCACTTTGACTGATGTACTCCTTGTGCTTCTTAATGTTGGTCTGGATCTGACTGCCAGTTGTCACATAGAGATTGGCGTAGTCAGAAGTATCGTCAATACACCTTGCCGGGACCACGTCTATGGACTCCTTCCCCGAGGGCATGCGGATGGAGACCCGCTGTTTATTCACTTGATCAATACACTTAAGGTTCTCATAAACCGAGTTATACATCTCAGCCAGGGTCTGGAAGGCATTATGCTTGAAGTAAATGCAGAGGTCTAGATCGTACTTCAGATTGATTGCAGTGTCCTTAGCATAGGACCCCGAGTAGTAAAAGCTCCTGATCTTGGACGGATATCTCTTCTGAAGAAATTCTTCAACGCGCATTCGTTTATTCTTTAATGATTGTTCCTGAGCGCTGCTGAGATTATACTTGGCAAGCACCTGTTCCAGGTATTGCTGAGTTGTCATACTCCCCACCAATTTCCATCATATATTGATATTGATATAAACCTCTTAGCGATGTTTTCTCACTCATTTCCATATAAAATTCATATGTGCATCTTCAGTCATAAATCACTGAATAAATGAAAGGCCAGTGTTTTAATATTTATAACGAGTGATAATCACACTAAATGCAAGTCAGAGAGATTACTGAACCAATAGAATGGATTTACGCTAAAAAACGATAGTGATTCACAGTAAATGAAAGACACTCAAAATGACTCACTAATCAGTTCCGCCCGAGCACCTATTATTCATCAGCTATGTGTTAAAATTTCTATACCTTTTCTCCAACTCCTTCTTATCCTCTTCCTGATATTTCGCCATCATCTCGCTCTTATCCTTCCCTTCAAACTCTAAAAAGTTAGCCATTGCTAAATAACAATATTGAGACGGTATCGTACCTTCTGCTTCACACTTCTGCATACTCGTATTGACAATTTTCCAAACTGCATCGTTAACGGTGCAAGGAGCTTTATCCCGCATCTCCCCGGTCATACCTTCCAACTGCTCAGCTGTCATCCCAAAAGGCCACATACACTTGACAGCAAACCTGATGACTTGCAGGTCCTTCTTTCTAGCATCTAATCTTGCAGCTCCTTCTTCGGTAACGAAAACCCTCTTTTTTGAATCGGGATCAGTCCGAGCAACAATGATCTTTTTGCATGATGGGCAAACCCTCTTGGTCTTGGGAGGTTTGGTTGGGTTGTTACAGTACGGACATGGAATCGGCAATTCAGACTCATTGTCCATTTGTATATCACTAGATTTTTCAGCCTTTCTCGATTCCTTCACTCTTTCCTTAACAACATCATGGGTGTCCAAGAGGAGCTGATACACCAATGCACGAAACGCCTTATTCTGACTCAGATCGGGGATATGGACTACACGTTGTTTATCAGGTAATGAAAAATTAGCTGAGAACATCACTGGGTGGGTCGGGGTATCGTTCAATGCCAAAGGTCTCAGGTCTATCGTCTCTATTCCCAGTACCTGCACCATTCGTCTCTTAAGTTCGTTCTCAAAAAGTGCGCTTTCTCCTTCTAGATACCGTTTATTTGTGAACCCTACTTCTCGAGCCAGTAACATTATCTCCTTTGGTTCTAGCTCCAGTCCCAATGAGCGTTTCGCCAAGAGGTACATGGTGTTCACATCTTCATCAGTGACTTCCACAAGACTCTGCAGGAATCGAACGAACAGGTCTGGCCGGTTATGGATGATACACGTCGCGATTAATGCGTTCGATGAATAGCTGAGGAAAGAGCTATTACGGTGCACACGTCGGAGGCGCAGAATCATATCGAACGCTGCTTCATAATGGCCGAGGAAAAGATGGCGCTCCAGGCCGTAATAGAAAACGAAGACATATCCAATGTTGACTTCCTCGTCCACATCGATCAACCAACTGAGATACACCCATCTTTGTTCCGGGGTCATTCTTTCGTATGTCGGGTAATAGGGAGGTCTCTCG
The DNA here is from genome assembly GCA_964585915.1 of uncultured Methanomassiliicoccus sp. Lineage (GTDB taxonomy): Archaea > Thermoplasmatota > Thermoplasmata > Methanomassiliicoccales > UBA472 > UBA472. The sequence continues at coordinate 90,030 of CAZPFU010000001.1, read as the reverse complement.
ACCACCATTCCATCCATCGGGGGATGGATTGTATCAGTGATCCCTATGGCGCTGGGTTCAATAGAACCAAGAAAGGAAACCTCGATTGTGAATAGATCGGTCCTGTGAACAAATCGAGGCTCGCGATCAATATTCTTCATCGGTCCATCTCTAAACCACATTAGATCGATGATTTCTTTGGGGATGCCGTGCACGGTGCGGTATGAAGTAAGAGAATTCGTTAATGAATTATCTTCTAAGTTACCTGGGATGGGAATGTGCATAGACGGTCCATATGGGACCGTGTTGTTGCCGTTTATCTCATGATTCGGTTCCATTCTGGGTACATCATTATTTCGCTCTTCCCTCCTCTGGGGGTTTAACGCCTTCTTTAACGAATTTAGCAATCCCAATTTATCCCCTTACGTAAACAGCTATAATATCATTTAATCATAATTATTTATCATGTGATAACGTATTACCCTCCCGGTGGGATATTGGAGGACATTCTGGCAATCGTTTTATTCATCATAGGATTGATCACAGGCGCAGCATTCGTGTTTTACATAATAAAGTCAAAGCGGGAAGGAATGGAAGAAAGGGCGCAAGCAGAGGTAGCGGCAGAGAAGGCCACGCTAGTTGAAGGGCTGAAAGCAAGAGATCAATCGATCAATAACTTATCCACTGCACTAGAGGAATTAAAAAAAGAGGGGAATCACCTCCAGACGCAACTGAGCGAGGAGGGGGGCAAGAGATCGGCAGCAGAGGAACGCAACACACGCTTACCCCAGCTTGAGAAGACGATCGCTGAAAAGGACACTAGAATTTCAGAACTTATGGACAAGAATACAGGGTTGTTATCCCAGTTATCTGAGCTAAGTGCCCGGAGCAACGAGGAAGCGAAGAAGGCAGAGGAGAAGATCGTTCTGCTTAGTGAGAGTCGAGAGAAGTTAATCGAAAGCTTCAAGGCGTTGTCCGCAGACGCGCTGAATACCAATAATCAGGCGTTCCTCCAGCTTGCTAATGAGATACTGGAAAAGTTTCAGGAGAAGGCTAAGGGGGACCTCGAACTCAGACAGAAATCCATTGATGAATTGGTAAAGCCTATAAAAGAATCGCTGGAGAAAGTCAGCACTGAGATGCGGAATATTGAGGTTGCTAGGGTAGAATCCTATTCGAAGCTGACTGAGCAAATTAGTTCTCTCAACGGTGCCCAGGCTAAGCTCCAGCTTGAGACTGGAAACCTAGTCAAGGCACTTAGGAATCCGACTGTCCGGGGGCGTTGGGGCGAAATTACACTTCACCGCGTCGTAGAGCTCTCTGGGATGAGTTGCCACTGTGATTTTTCGGAGCAGGAGACATATGCTACTGAAGACGGAAATCTTCGCCCCGACATGATCATCAATTTGCCTGAGAAACGTAGCATCGTGGTCGACTCTAAAACTCCCATGAGCGCTTACCTGGAAGCATTGGAAGCGCAAGATGATGGGGAAAGGCTCAAGAAGCTGGATAACCACGCTTCCGCCATCCGTAGCCACATTGGCCAACTCGGAGCCAAGGCGTATTGGCAGCAACTCGAAGAAACTCCCGAGTTCGTTGTACTTTTCATTCCTGGTGAGGTTTTCTTCAGCGCCGCACTTGAGCGGGACCCAGAATTAATAGAGTATGGTTTTAAAAACGGGGTTGTCCTGGCGACTCCCATCACGCTCATTGCCCTTTTAAAGGTGGTCGCTCAGGGGTGGACTCAAGAGGCAATAGAAGAAAATGCCAAGCACATCAACGAGCTTGCTATGGAAATATATCAGCGCATTAGTACCCTATCCGAGAATCTTACAGACATCGGAAAGGGTCTTGGAAAGGCAGTCGACTCGTATAACAAAGCCGTTGGCTCATACGAACGAAGGATTCTTGTGACCACCCGCAGACTCAAGGAGCTAAATGCTTCGATAGGGAATGATATCGATGCTCCTGAGCTAGTCGAGAAGCATGTTCGAGAGATATCTGGGCCGGGTGAGTCCTGAAGTTGTTACCTAGGAGGATATCTTCATTTAGAGTAAAAAATGCGACTACCGCTGTGATATTTCTAAGCGACTCAGAATTATCAATAAGCTCGTAATGGTCCTTTTTTTTATATTGATGCATAGTTTAATTTAGGAATAATTTATTTCAATATTCATTATGGTGGGGGATTTAACGGGTCGTAATGACCCATTTTGCGATTACGAATATCAAAAAGTGGTACTCCCAGTCTATATGAGTGATTCCGGGACCGCTCACTTATTTAAGTTCAGAATGTCCCCGGAAACCGTTTGCGGAATGTTGAAAGATACAATAGAATGTCCTAAAAAAAAGAAGGGTAAAACAGGAGGAAAACCTTTCCGAAAAACAACAATGCAAGTCTGCTCTAGACGCGATAGGAAGATTTTTAGTATATTGTTAGACAGAGATAATGTAAATGGAGCAAGTGTCCTAAGGATAACACACTTGGAACCAATCACATGAGTGCGCAATCCAGAAAACACAAGATCGAGCATGCCGAACACGATTACGAGCGTGTTGATCGCAAGGTAGATGGCATAGAGTACAACTACTTGCAATGCAAGGTCTGTGGATATGTGATCTATCCAATGCGTGAGCTTCAAAAGCTATGGGATTACTCAGAGAAACATCAGTTCATGTTCGTCCATGATTGGGTTTTAGCATTGATGTATGCCCAGCCGATGCCTGTCGTAGGAATAACCTGTTTCGAGAAGATGTTGTTCCTAACATTCATCGAGTTTGCTCCAGATCATAATATTCCTACAGAAAACCCTGGTTTCAAAGCCTATAAGTTCGGTCCGTATTCTGAGAGAATCGAGGATGTGATTATTGGTTTTGAAGACGCTGGAGTCATCATCGCTGAGGGCAGGAAGGGGGCATCTGGGGAATATTTCGAATTAACTAAAGAAGGTGTCGATTTAGCTGCAGGCTCTTTCAATAAACTTAGTCAGGTTCAAAAACATGAATATCAAAAGGCAAGACTGGATTGGCATCAGCTTGGCGCGAAAGGATTGATGAAATACGTCTATAAAAAATACCCAGATTATGCCAAAGAATCCGTTGTTTTCGAACGCGTTCTACACAGAAGAAGAGTTACCAGCCGTACTAAAACCGATGAAATCAGGGTGGAAGAGCAGTGATTACTTCGGTCAAGGTCGGCAGTGTGGATGAGACAATCTCAGGGTTGGGGGGTCGAACTCTCTCTGTACGCCTAAGTTCAAAGCCAAGCTTTGAGACACCGACGCGGCCATTTTCGGCGGTTGAATTCGGTGCAAAGCAATATCTCGGTTTCAGAGGCACCCTCGATGGCAATTTGGGCGCCATTCAGTTGGATCTTCGTGGACAGAGACTTCAAAAATTCCTAGGTACGAACGATTCAGTGATCAACGCCAGACGCAGATTAACGAGCATGGCCGATTTATCATGTTGTTTCGAGAACTTCGCCATCCTCGACGTCCCTGGACAACCAGTTCAAGATTTGTCCAGAATCAAGCTGTTCTTGGAGATGCAACGAGGAGTGAAGACTCTTAACTATGTTTCTATGCCGCCACTTCAGACCAATAATCCATCTGTTATGGAAAAGACGATTGCATACTCACTTGGCATAGTGGAGGGAATTGGCAAGGGCGTAATACCTCAGCTAACCTTAGCGGATGATGTTAGGGTCTTTAAGGATAAGCTTAAGATGCTATCAAGTCTAGCCGAAACAGGCTCTATACAGATTATTAATTTGGTATATGCGGATCCCGACACTCATCCTCATCAGTACTTAGAACTGTGGAAAAACAGGGATATCCCGGCCATCCTGAACTGTTCTAGTGTTCCTCGGAGTAAAAAAGAGGTAAGCCCCGGTATTAACGAGACACCATCGATAACGCTCCAGCGTTATGGAATTGATACAATAACTCCTCTGACAAAAACTGCCAATCCTGCATGGATTATACAACAGATGAATAAACCTCATCCATCTTCCTTCGATCAGGTAAATGACTATTCCTGGGCATGTCATCCTGGTGGAGCAATGCTCACTTCTAAGCTATGGCGATCCCTGCCAGCCCATAATGTCGAATGCAATTGTAAGGTCTGTAAGGGGATGTCGCAAAGCCAGATCTTGTCAAACCATTGCTATAATGACCTAGGATTGGTCGATGATTCTGCAATTAGAAAGGCTTCCCAGCTACACGATGCAGTATCTTCCCAGCTCGAATACGTGAAAATGAACCGAAGAATCAAATCGCACGAGATGGCAGAATACATACACGATATCGAAGATTTCAGAAATGTTAATTTGACCTCATGACCATCATTTTCGAATCGAATGGTTGTGCACTAAAGATTAACAGTCGACAGGAAAAACGAATTGAGAGTTATTTATCGGGTATGTTGTTCTTATCTTAAACAGTAACCCGCGACAATGAGTAATTCAATCACAATTGAGAACATCGATGGTATTCTCGCATAGTAGCGACGACGATTATTTGATTACCAACGATAACCCATGCACTGAGTGATCACTTACCCCTGGTTTTAGTCATCAACGAGCCCGCCTCGATATAGACCCTGCCCTCCTCCTTGAAGAATATGATGTAATCACCCTCCTCCGCGTTGAGGACCTCCCTGACGTCCTTGGGCAAGGTAATCTGACCCTTGGTGGTGACCCGTGACTCGCCAACTCGCTCCTTTGGCATAATCAATTAGTATCCTTAATGTAAATTTATAGGAAGCCAAGGAATCACGGAAGTAAGGAAGTATTATATGGTTCCAAGTGTCTGCATTCCTGAAGGTCTATCATGCCAGAGAAGAACAATGTCGACACTGCTGCAGCGCCACCAGGTGCGGGTAAGAAGAGGAAAACGATGCTCATAATCGCCGGAGTCGCGATCGTGTTGGTGATCGCGGCAATCTTACTGTTGATGATGCAGGGAAATGGCGAAAGCGAAAGCGCAGATCTGGAGGTGGGGTCATTTATCATTGATCAATCCGTATTAGGACCGACTACGTTCACCGTTCAAGTATCGAACGAAGGTAGTGCATCCGGTTCTGAAGCGCTATATTGCTACGTCAACATCGGTGTCGACTCGTATGAGAACACACAGATGGTCATCTTGGCTCCAGGCGAATCGACGACCGTGACAATCGTCGTGGATACACCTTATGGAACGACAGTGACCGAGGACATGTGCGGAGTATATTTCTAAACCTTTTCCGTCCATTTTCAAGAAGTTCTCGCGGGGCATCGAGGTCGTTGAGAGAATAATCCACGACCGGGAGAGAGTTATCGCTCCGGCTCGGCAGCGCGAATGATCCGGCTTTCTATTAATCTCGCGTCATTTCGAAAAAGGAACGAGGTGACGGAACACCATCTCGGTTGTGCAGGAATGGGCCGACACATCACTAGGCGCCTTAAGTACGCATTTTTCCGCTGTAAGGCTACGTCCTCCCGCTGGTGAAGCTATTCTCATCTCACCCTTGATCAAATCCCAATGCGGGCAGTTCATGGGGCATTCTGACCTTCCAGGGTCATGACGGTCCCAACAATTGCGATTCCTTAAATCCGGGTGAGCCAAACAGAAGCACCTGACGAATTCCCAAGGCGGGATGGCGTGAAAGATACACAATTTCCCAGAATATCGCTTATCGCATCTGGGGCAATTTGTAAAAGGTATGTTCTCGAGAGCCATCTTCCCATTTTCATTGACCGTTTTGATCAGCAACGTGAAATTCTGACGAATAAGATGCGCTTCTTCATCCACCAGGACATCATCCTTTCTGGCCTCCATCCATATGTAGAACGGCCACGAGGTCATGGTAATCGTCACAGAATCGCCCGTTCTCAATGCTTTTACCTCCCTTCCTGTGGTATGCAGTTTCAGGTATCCACGGCGCATGGCGCAGCATAGGGCATCCTCTCCCGACCTTCTCGAACGGTCAAACCCGGCGATCTCGTTCATATCATTTCGCCTGTTAATGAAATATAATGATTCGTATCGTACATAAATATCACTCGTTTTAACCATTAATTAATGGCATTTTTCACTCATATGAGCGAAGTGCTGGCATACGATTTTTCAGGGTCAAGTTATTAATAATCAGAACAAGATAGTAATGATTGAATCCAACTGCCGATCACGCGCTACGTTATCCACATTTGGATTTGGGGTCGATATAGATGGGTAAAAAGAAGTCTAGAAAAGCTCACGATGACGATGTAGTTTTCGACCGAGAGAAAGCGAAGGTAGGAGATGTCGTTGAGATCCGGTGGTGCGACGTTCACGCATATGAAAGGATTGAGATGAGCGAGATCGACGAGCTCGATGAACCGGAACCGACCGTTTGCTGGGGAGCGATTGTGCGTAGGGGCGATAACTATCTCTTCATTGCATCTGAGATAGGTGACAAGGATTCGGACGGGGTTTGGGTCGAAGCCATTCCATACAGGTTGATCGAGAGCTGTAAGCTCATTGGTAACATCCAAATATAATAATAAATTATAATTGTAATAAATGGCAATCGTTTCTTTTCGATAATCGATATCCCTTCCTCATCAACTTGATTATGTGGACGAAACATTGGAATAGGCATGAGTGAAATAATTGGTTATGGTGAGGATGCGCTGACTTACAAGGCATTGACCAAAGATCTTGATAAGATACTTGCCAAATTCAATGACACTTCAGATTTGGATGGGTGCATGGTGTTCTATCGCCCCAGCTTTGGGCGCGGTGGAAAAAGCAAGGCATTATTCGGTGAATTCGATGCAATAATAATCACCGAAACTACAGCGTACCTTTTGGAAAGTAAATGGGATATGTCTTCTGAGGTCACATCCACAGGTGTCAATCTGACAGAATCTCAGATTAATAGGCATAAGATATTCAGATGGTACATGGATCACTGGAATCCAAGCGTTCCTTGGCAGGAACTGATGCAGAAAATGGGAGGAGAATTTTCAAACGAATTCTCTGGAAAGACCATCCCGCCAGAAGGATCCGAACTGACGAAGAACCTGCAGTTCATATTACACAACATGCACGGAAAGAGCGTCATAGACCTTTTATTATTGTTCTGCAGCGATTCTAAAAATGATAGAACGGTGGAGGTTCGCCCTGATAATTTCAAACCGGTGGTACTACCATATATTCGAATGGAGCCTACAAATTATTTTAAAATGTGAGATGGGCGCATATTTTGTCCTGTAAAGATGAGGGATCAGATCAGCGGTAAGGTGGTATTTCGGGGGCGCCTCACATCATTCAATACAGGTTTAGTAAATTATCCTTTCTCCATCTTGACGACGATCTTGCCGTCGTCGTCCTCATAGAACAATAGAAAATCTCCTTCCGTTGCTTTCAGGACGTCTAGCAATTTGTTTGGAATAGTGACCCTCTTGTTGGTCATCACTTCTACCGTTCCCAGGAGCCTCATGTTCCACCTTTTAAGTACATATGGGTCTAGGCATACTTAATCTCTCCGTTCCATCCGCTATTCCCTGTCTGATATAATAGCCCGAAGAAACCATTATAACCCGTCATCCCCATATGACCCTATGCCCCCGCTATTAATCGGGGTAAACAAAAAGGAGGTGAACACGTGTCAACAGAATACATCGAGATCAGGCCCCCCATGCTGGATTGGCTAAAGGAAGAGGCCGAGGCTAAGGGCGCGACCTTACAGGAGTATGTTATCCATATCCTCCTTGAATATCAAACAGAAATTGAAGGGTCAGAGGAGGATGAAGAACAGGATAATGACTCTGAGGATCCTACTACTGGGGGGGACGAGTAAAGATACGTTCCAATCGAAAACGTCTGGTCAATAATGACCAGCATTTTTCATTTTTCGACTAAGGATGTTTATTTAATTTTGCCCAGTTCAATTATTCATCGAGATTAATAAATAAATCCCGATTTCGAATAATATTCAATTTGACGACAAAACGATCATATTAAATCTGATTCCCATTAAAAAATAAGAATTGGGTTGTACAGCCCGGTCATTCCCAACTTGATGTTAGTCGAAGATTAATAGATCAAGTGGGCATTTCATCATTCAATTATTACCAGAGAGTTATAAATATGAAAATGTGCAATTCAAATTTCATATTATTATAAAACTATCACAATCCTTATATGGGATTTCATTAATTATTTTGATGATATCATGAAAATGATAACCGCATTTCTACTTGCGATCACACTAATTCTCACAACCTTACCTCTAGTGAACAATGACACGAATGGTCTCTCAACCCTTTCCATGAATGACCAAACTGATCTTACTTCGAAAGAAAACGACATAGACGGCCAAATGCAGGTAAATGACCTCGATTCAGTGTTAGATCCGATCAACTATCACTTAGCAACTAGTTCTGACATTCTATTGATGAAACAACAGTTGTTAGAGGGTGATAATATTACTAACAGAACAGGAGACTATCCTGGTGCTCTTTATGCTACTGGGCTCCTCGTTCCCAACGCTGATTATCTGGAAAGTCTTGTAGGAAAGTTCCTAATTTACGAACCGGTTGTTGCTTCTTCACTAAACCTGCCCACATCATTTGATCTTTCAATAGAACCATATTTCCCACAGGTTCGCAGCCAAGGGCAGGAGGGAGCTTGTGCGGGTTTCGCGGTCATCTATTATAACTATGGATATCTGGAAGCAGTAGATAACGGATGGACGGATGCTTCCACGGGCAATGATGCCCACCTTATGAGTCCATCCTGGACATACAATAAAGTGAAGGTGGATGAGAGCGGCTCCTATAAGGAAGAAAATGCATTGATCGCCAAGGATATTGGGGTCAGCTCATGGGCCGAGATGCCTTTCGTTAATGGGGACAGTACGAACTGGGGAGGAGAGGGGGCTTGGAGAGATGCGCCTTTGCATCGAATCGATGATTTTGTTATTATGCCCTATGACGCGAGCACCATGGTACAGACTGTCAAGGATATGCTGGTCTCCAATCATCCCGTAAGCATATCCATGGATTCTTCCTTTATCAATGGTAATCCCGGTAGCGCCTTTACCGATGGTAACTTCATTCTTTCATCGGCGGAGTACGATTCGACCACCACATCTCATGCGGTGACAATCGTAGGATATGATGACACCGTAACAGATGATGGAGACCTCGGTGCATTCAAGATCGTGAATTCCTGGGGAGATGCATGGGGTGATAATGGATATTTCTGGATGACCTATGGGGCCTTCAAAGAGATCGGGAATCACCTGGGGGCATTGACCCTGCTCGATAAGGTTGATTATCAACCTAAGATGGTCGCTGCTTGGGAATTCACACCTTCCCCATCGCGAGATAGCGATGTGCAGGTCGGCGCGTATTCGTTTGTATCAGGAATATACAACACCATTGAGCCGTTCTGGAGGGGTGTTGCTAATTATGTTTTACCCAATTTTATGTGCCTGGACATTACCGAGTTGGACACGGAATTTCAAAATGGGGTAAGAAGTTACGCGCTATCAATTGATGGTAGCACCATCCCAGGTAGCGTCGTGGAGTTCAGGATAGAACGGTATGATGCGGGATATATTCAGGGGGATCCTTCAGATATTTCCGCCCCTTTGAGGGGCGGTGTAGACGTTCCGGGAATCGTCATCTCCAATTGGCGGAGCAGTACGCTGGTAATCAACGAAGATTTTGACGGGATCCTGGAACAAAGCTGGTACATCAGAGATTTGAATTCAGATGCAGGAACGGATACTTGGGGATTATCTGATTATCGTTCACTATCGGGGGGATACAGCGCATGGTGCGCTCAATCTGGATCGAATAGCCATAATGGGGAATTAAACTCCGTCAACCATTATTACGATGAGAGCATGGATGCTGATGTCTATGTGGTCCTGGATCTCAATGTCACCGCTTATGATGAAATGAGTATGGAGTTCGCTTATTGGGCTGTCACGGGGTCCCTCTCTTTCAATGATTATTTCGTCTTGAGAGAGTACTATTCATCCTCATGGCATACCATTTGGACACAGCCACAGATGAACAGTGGTGGTTGGAAAGAAGTGACGGTTCAATTGAACAACCGAAGTACGGCATTCGAATTTTCCTTCCACAGCGACAATACCGTTGGCCTAGGGCCGTATGAAGGTGTCTATATCGATGATGTCTCCCTCTGGGCAACGGAATACAGACGCCCGGTCTCCCTGTTGACCGCCCCTGCCATGACCAACGCCTCAACGTTCGATGTTCAGGTCGCAGCTTTCGATGTTGGAAGCGGAATCGCTGGCGTATACGTCTTCTATGCGCCGGACGGTTCAACTGATTACATACCATATCAAGATGCTACTCACCCTGATGGCATTTTTGCACCTGGAACAATACAACTGGCCACCAGTGTTCTCGGGGGGGACGGTACCTACGGATTAAAATCATGCGCTGTCGATCAAGCCGGGAATTTCGAGTTGAACAAGGAGAATGATGACGCTGTCGTGATCGTTGATACGATCGCCCCTTCGTCCAATGCATCGCTCAATGGCACCATGGGCGATAATGGATGGTATGTTACTCCCGTGACCGTAATCATAAGTGGGGAAGACCTTGGCAGCGGTGTCCAGGAGATCCGATATCGATTGAACAGCGGGCAATGGGCCATCGGTGCATCTCCAACCACCTTGACATTGGACCAGGACGGTGTCAATTCCCTGGAATTCTATTCTGTAGACAACACAAATAACCAGGGTCAGACCGAGATCGTCACCGTGAATATAGATGAAACGATGCCTATAACGGTGGCGGTTTTCAGCAACTCTTTTAACGACTCAGGATGGAATAAGGAGCCGGTGGCGGCATCTCTGTCTGCCGTCGACATCGTGAGCGGGATCAGTGCATTGTGGTATCGTATTGGACCTGGTGATTTCACGGAATACGATGGAACGATCTTTTTCAACGATACCGGCGAATATGATCTGGAATACTATGCCGTCGATAATGCCGGGAACGAGGGTCTGCATCAACATCAGATCATAATGGTCGATGTCACCGCCCCCGAGGGCGAGGTGAATTTCTCCAGTGGGGACCGAATTTGGAACAATGATACCTTTGTTGTGGAGCTTGTGTGCTCTGATGATGGTGCGGGGGTAGAGAGCGCAAAGTATCGTCTCAACGGCGGAAATTGGATGATCTATTCGAACCCCTTCTCTATCTCAGAGGACGGTTTCTATTTACTAGAATTTCAGGTGAGCGATCTCGTTGGCAATACTATATTGATCAACGCATCCAGGGGATTGGATCGCGCTGCCCCTACGACAGATTTGGAAGTCGATGGTTTGATTGTCGAGGATGTTGTGTACGCAAACCAGCTCAAGCTGACCTTGCAAGCACATGATGATAACAGCGGGGTCGATTCCATATTATACAGCCTAGATAACGATGTGTGGCAAAACTACTCAGAGGATTTTGAGGTAGTATCACCTGGGTCACACGTTCTTAGGTATAGATCGATGGACGAGGCTGGGAATTTGGAGACCGTACGGTACTTCAATTTCACAGTGATAACCGTGACCAGCCCGGGCACAGTAAGCAGCGTTCAGGCGGCCTATGTCGATGGGATGATCGTGATCACTTGGTCGCCGCCCGATGACGATGGGGGCTCGGTGATAACTTCATATGATATCTATCGGTCGACGAATGATGGCGATTTCATTAAGATAGCAACGGTCAACTCCACTGCCTATAACGACCTTGATATTGAGATCGGCGGGTCTTATGGGTATTACATAGTCGCCAATAACTGCTATACGAGCAGTGACCCAAGCGGTGAGATCAGCCTGAAGGTTCCCGAGGTGGGGATTGATCTCATCCTCATCGCGATAATAGTGATAGTGATCCTCGGTATTGTAATTGGACTCGTAGTATGGAGGGTTAAGAGAAAAAAATAACTTGACCCTTGGAGAAATGGAATAGGATTCCATTTCCTTTAGAGAATTACGTTAATTAATCAGAGATTAGACATCAATTACATACATTGAGAAACCGTTTTACGAAAGAAATCTAACCAAAAAATCAATTTGATTTGGGAAGCAACTGATGAGACCTGAAATTATCAGAAATAATAATATCCCAGAAATATATGAAAAATGGATAGCGAAATTGCTCGATAATCTAGGTCCAGACATCGCCTATGGTGATGGCCAGCGAACCCTTTTCAAATATTCGATTGCTAAACCGGTTTCTACCGTTCATCTGTTGGATCAAGTTGAATATGACGAAGAACGTAAGAGATTAAAAAAATTGAATGTGATGGCATACGAGCCAGAATTGATTGATTATGGATCTGTAAATTGGTCAAATTCTGATGCGGTCATTGAATTTTATAAAAAACAGAATAAGGCAATCATTGACACCAGTTTTGGTTTTTGGATCCCGCAGGCCATATCTACTAATGAATATCGGACGCACATCTATCTATGCACCAGTAGAATTGAAGAACTATCAAAGAGGATTAAGCGGGATCTGTTCGATATAAACAATAAAAATTCCTTGCAATTGACTTTTCATGCGATTCTATTGCACGAACTAGGACATCATTACTTATTGGCCAATCAACCCTTATCGAAGGTGAAACAACTGACTTCCGTCGATTTCGAGGGTATTGCCGATAGTTGGATCAGCGAAGGAATGGCAAGCACTTTCGCATATCTATTAGGAAACGCTGATACTCGAAAGGTTCTATGTCAGATACACGTCGAATTGAAACAGAATGCTTCGCACAGACTTTTTCTATTTCTTAAACACGCTGATATTCAAGCACTTTTAAATTGCTTCACCAACCCAGGGGCCGTTGATTCTGCACCCGCCGCGCTTAACCATGTGTTCGGTGGAAGAATGAATCACAATGGTATGCAATTCTGGGTCAACGGACCTTATGATGGTGTTGCATTTGATTGGTCAAGCAAGGGCGCATATATCTTCGCTAAAAATGGGATTAAGACACTATGTACGATGATGGATGGTTGCTCCATCACCTCGAGTATCGACCTTCTCGTTGGAAGATTCCCACGCAATGTTCTCATCGTTACTAACGAAATAAAGGAACATCCAGATTATTTCAAACTACCAAATAATATAATTATCATCCCTAAATCAAAATGTGATTTATCAGCATTTGTTGAAAAACATATCCTGGAACATCAAAATTTAGTAAAGAGAGATAAGGACGCCAAGGACGATGATCGAATCCAAAAAATGATGATAGAACTTCAAATGTCAGATGAATGGGTTAAAAAATTCAGATCTCGAGTTGACGAGATCGATGCTGAGTTGGAATTAATGAAACGGGCGCTGGGAGAATAATAAAATCTATATATAGAATTTTATAAAGATACGCCAATTAATAAATAATAGAATTAATTTTTAAACTTTTCATTGAATCGGTGAATGGGGTGACTTATTCAGAGGCCTGAAGCGAAAACTCTCCGAGGACATATTAACTCACGATAATCAAATCCGGATGAGAAATGGTCGTTTTCTTCATATCTCAATATATTTCATTTTACGAAACCCAGCATCAGTCCATATATATATACCCAAAACCCCATTCAAACGACAGTGTGGGTATACTAATCGATTCTCAGCAAATAACTGAGGTATAAACCAGGTAAATTATTGGACATAGACTTTCGAGTTCAGTTCTCTGTAAGAATCTTAGAAGAATTAGGTCAACAACTAAATATGACGGACAGTAAACGTTCTAAAATGCATTTGACGCTGGCGGATATACCCATCGTCTCAATGTATTTCTCTCCTACTGTGTCCGGATTTACAATGGGGGTCCAATCTTTAGAGAGGAATGTGAAACTAACATATTGTGTCAATCTGGCAGGGGAGATTGATTGTCACATCAAGGACAATGGAGAAATCATCTGGCAGAAGACATGTCCTCAAGAAGAAATGATGAAGAGATTAGAACAAGCTTTTGACAAGAGCGCCTACAAATGGAATCCTCGTCAGAAGATCGCCGTCCTTAATCCGGAACTATTAGCCTACTTCAACAAACCAGGTTCTTATGATAAAAAAACAATGAATTTCGAACTTGAGGGTTTTCTGACTCATGCCATTCAAATGGCTAAAGACATCTTTCGTGGAAAGACTCGCCTCGGGGATGTCGTCAAAGAACAGTCGGTTTTCGGCCTCCAGAAACGATGGTCAGGAATGTGGATCGTTATCGCATCACCTGATGGATTTGGAATTAGATTCCCTCTAAGGACTGATAAGGGGATTCTCGGAGAAATGTACATGTTCCAAGCTCTGGAGATTTATTTCGATTATCTCGATGAGCAGGGGCTGCTCAAAAACCTGGGTTTTGATCCCGATTCGCCAGAAGGGATCAAGATATTGGAGAGCCTGGACGTGTCGCTTTTTAATATTGATATGATTGACCCTTTGCCGATTGAGTAAGATTGCGTGGCCATCATGTTTTAGCTACGGTAGATCGCCCTCCACTCATACGCTTGGAATCTCTAATAGAATTCAAATCGCTTCTATTTTGGGAATCGTGCGTCAGTCGATAAATATCAAAACCCATTCAATAGTTCGTTGGTAGATAGGTTGGTCTATAAACAGAATCTTCTGAATCGCAAATTCGGAAATTGAAATCGATGCTCAGTTAATGGATGAATTGAGAAAACCATCGATAGCTTATTGGCCTGAATAGACCTTTCCGAAAATGCGCGACCATGAGCAAACTTGAGGATCTTCGTCCAAACGCATCAATCCGTGGTATTCTCCCCAATGGTTTAGTGACAGTCGTTAATGTCCGCTGGTTTGGGTCAGAAGCTTTAGAGCTTACCTATAAGGCACCAGATGGAAAACCTGCAAGTGAGCTTCTATATCGGCACGATGAGAAAAGAATTGAAGTTGTAGAAGAAGGTCGTCCATGGAGTTTCGATGGAGATGGAGACCTTTTCCGACTCGTGTCCGAAGCCAACCGTATCCATCTCGCTTACTTGTTCGATCCCGTTCTCGCGGTCCACACTTCCATTGTCGAGCCCCTTCCTCATCAAATAACCGCTGTTTACGATGCCATGCTGCCACGTCAGCCTCTTCGATTCCTGTTGGCCGACGATCCAGGGGCGGGAAAGACCATCATGGCGGGACTTCTGATGAAGGAGTTGATCGCACGAGGCGACCTGCACAGATGTCTGGTGGTATGTCCAGGAAGCCTCGCGGAACAATGGCAGGACGAGCTATATCGTCGGTTCCATCTTCCATTCGAGATCCTGACCAACGACAAATTAGAAGCCGCCCGCACTGGCAATTGGTTCATGGAAAACAATCTGGTCATTGCTCGATTGGATAAACTTTCGCGTAATGAGGATGTCCAAGAGAAGCTGAAAGTGCCCGATTGTCGGTGGGACTTGATCGTTTGCGATGAAGCGCACAAGATGTCAGCAACGATCTTTGGTGGAGAAATCAAGTATACGCGTCGTTATAAGTTAGGTCAGTTACTCTCTACATTGACACGCCATTTTCTGTTGATGACCGCTACGCCACATAATGGCAAGGAAGAGGATTTTCAACTGTTCATGGCGTTGTTGGATGGGGATCGATTCGAAGGACGATTCCGGGATGGGGTTCACGCAGCCGATGTTTCTGACATGATGCGTCGGATGGTCAAAGAGAATCTCTACAAATTCGATGGCACCGCATTATTCCCCGAGCGGATCGCGTACACAGTACCTTATAAATTATCTTCAACCGAAGCCCAGCTCTATTATGAAGTAACGAAATATGTTCGCGAGGAGTTCAATCGAGCCGAAAAGCTCCAGAACGATAAAAGGGCTGGAACGGTAGGTTTCGCATTAACTATATTGCAACGCCGCCTGGCCTCTTCGCCAGAAGCCATTTATCAGTCCCTTCAACGCCGCAAACAGCGTTTAGAGGGTAAATTGAGAGAACTGGAACTGTTACAACGTGGGGGGCAGATCTCACAAGATCTCGGATTCAAACCATTAGATGCTGAAGACGTAGAAGATCTGGATGAAGCACCAGACAACGAGGTCGAGATCGCTGAAGAGGAAATTCTGGATCAGAGCACCGCATCTCGTACCATCAGCGAGCTAAATGCGGAGATCGAAACCCTCGATCACCTGGTTAAGTTAGCTGGCGTTGTTCGTCATTCAGGGGAGGATAGAAAATGGTGCGAACTTGCGAGTTTGTTAGGTGAGATATTCTCTCCAGTGACGGCGATGAATGGCGATATATCAAAGGATAAGCTCGAAATGCCTAGAACGATTCCCAAACCGGTATCCTCCCCCCATCAGAAAATCGTGATTTTTACAGAGCATCGCGATACATTGAATTATCTGGATGCTAAAATTACTACTTTTTTAGGCCGGAAGGAGTCCGTTGTACTGATCCACGGCAGCATGGGGCGCGAGGAACGGATGAAGGCTCAGGAGGCATTCAAGCACGATCCTGAGGTACAGGTATTGCTCGCGACTGATGCGGCCGGAGAAGGCATCAATTTGCAGAGGGCTCATCTCATGGTCAACTATGACCTGCCTTGGAACCCGAATCGCATAGAACAACGTTTTGGACGAATTCATCGTATTGGCCAGACCGAAGTCTGCCATCTCTGGAATCTGGTAGCCGAGGAGACCAGGGAAGGTGACGTCTATCTTACATTGCTTGAAAAATTGGAACAAGCAAGGTTGGCAATGGGCGGCAGAGTGTTCGATGTTTTAGGTCGACTTCAGTTTGAAGGAAAACCTCTTCGGGACCTATTGATCGAAGCTATTCGATACGGCGAAACACCCGAAGTCAGGGCACGCCTCACGACAGTTGTCGCAAACGCATTTGACAAGGAAAAGCTACAGGATATTCTGGAGGAACGAGCCCTGGCTCACGATTCCATGGATGCAAGTCGCGTCTTTAGAATTCGGGAAGACATGGAGCGTGCCGAAGCCCGAAGGCTCCAACCACATTACGTGGAGTCTTTCTTCTCCGAAGCATTCCAGCGTTTGGGCGGCACGATGAAACAGCGTGAGCCTCGGCGTTATGAGATCACCCATGTGCCATCCATCATACGCAATCGGGACCGGCTCATAGGCACGGGGGAGCCAGTTTTATCTCGATATGAACGAATCGCGTTCGACAAATCGCAGGTAGCACCCCAAGGCCAGCCATTGGCCGCCTTCATATGTCCAGGCCATCCCTTGCTTGAAGCCGTTACCGACCTGATCACGGAGCGTCATCAAGACCTACTGAGACGGGGAACTGTCTTGGTCGATGAGCGAGATCCCGGAACCAAGCCACGGATCCTTTTCTATCTGGAACATGGTATTCAAGATGCTAATGTTACTAAATCAGGTGAACGGCGCCTCATCTCCAAGAGGATGCTGTATGTAGAAATGGATGAATCGAATAACACGCGACACTTGCATTATGCTCCTTATCTTGACTACCGGCCACTTGGAGAAAACGAACCAAAAATGGATGCATTACTTGCTCTCCCCGAATGTGCATGGATCACACGAGAATTGGAACAAAAAGTATTGGACTATGCAGTGGCGCATGTAATTCCAGAGCATATGCAAGAGGTCAGTTCGGGTAAGTTGGAGCTCATTGACAAGACAGAAGCGGCGGTCAAGGACAGATTGACCAAGGAGATCGCTTACTGGGACCATCGTGCAGAGGATCTCAAACTTCAGGAGCAAGCAGGCAAGGTCAATGCCCGCCTGAATTCGATGGAGGCCCGTAAACGGGCTGATGGTTTACAAGGACGACTGGAAAAACGCTTGACAGAATTGAAATTGGAAAGACAGATATCCGCATTGCCTCCAGTGGTCCTCGGTGGTCTGTTGGTCATCCCAGCCGGGCTCTTGGCCAAGATGGCTGGAAAATCAGCTCTAAGTTCGTCACAGGCCATAGACACCCAAATTTCAGCTGCTAAGGCTAGGGCTGCAGTAATGGAAGTGGAAAGGACCCTAGGATACGATCCAATAGACCGTGAGCTTGAAAAGTTGGGTTACGATGTAGAAAGTCGGATTCCAGGTACAGGAAAATTACGTTTCATAGAAGTTAAAGGGCGAATCTCTGGTGCTGAAACAATAACGGTGACAAAGAACGAGATTCTTTATTCATTCAACAAACCCGACGATTTCATTCTGGCAATTGTAGAGTTTATGCCAGACGATTCATATAAAATCCACTACGTCCGCAGACCATTCCAGCGCGAGCCCGACTTTGGGGTTACGAGTGTTAATTACAATTTTGCTGAATTGATTCAACGAGCGGAGGTGCCGCGATGACAAAATTGCTGCCATCGTTCGTGTATCTGGTGTATAAGCAATTTCAAGATTTCATTAAAGTACTGGGGAATGAATGTTTATGAGCAAGAAACTTATAGAGGTTGCCTTACCACTTAATGCAATAAATGAGGAATCATTACGCCGTAAACAAAAGGCACCTAAGGGTTTTCCGACGTCGTTCCATAAATGGTGGGCGCAAAGACCATTGGCAGCATGCCGCGCTGTCCTTTTTGCGTCCTTAATAGACGACCCATCCAGTAGGCCAGATAAATTTCCAACTGAGAAAGACCAAAATGCAGAAAGAGAGAGGTTATTAAATTTAATCGAAGATTTAATAAAATGGGAAAATTCAAATGATAAATCCTTTTTAGGGCAGGTTCATAAGGAGATAATTAAATCCACAAATGGAGAACTCCCATTATTATATGATCCATTTTGCGGAGGGGGCTCTATTCCCTTAGAAGCCCAACGTTTAGGTCTGAAAACCCTTTCATCAGATATTAATCCAGTAGCTGTACTGATCAACAAGGCTCTGATTGAGATTCCCCCTAAATTCTCAGGGCTAGCACCGGTTAATCCTGAGTCAAGAAAGCAAAGCGGACTTGTGTCAGGTGGTTGGTATAATACTCAGGGTCTTGCGGTTGACGTACAGTATTATAGTCAACTAATTCGTGAGATGGCTAAGAAACGGATTGGCCATTTTTATCCAAATATCAAAGTTGATGAAAATTTGGTAAAAAATCAGCCAGAACTAAGCGAATATATCGGACAGGAACTTACTGTGATTGCATGGATTTGGGCAAGAACAGTGAAAAGTCCCAACCCAGCCTATGCGAATGTGGATGTACCGCTAACGACGACATTTATGCTTTCAAGTAAGAATGGAAGAGAAGTCTATATTCAACCGATAATCCATGACGATGGTTATCACTTCGAGGTAAGAGTTGGAAAACCAAATGAGTTGCAGAAGACTCAGATGGGTACTAAGGCCGGCAGCAGTGGTAGCAGCTTCTTGTGTCTGATGTCTGGGACCCCAATATCATTTGAATATATTAGAAGAGAAGCAAAAGAGGGCCGTATGGGTCAGAGTCTTATGGCTATCGTTGCGGAGGGTAAACGGGGGAGAGTATATTTATCACCGACAATGGATATTGAAAATATTGCTCGAAATGTGCACCCGAGTAATGCCCCAGAAACAGACCTTCCCAAAAAAGCATTGGGTTTCCGTGTTCAGGAATATGGTATGACGAAGTGGCAGGATCTTTTTACTCAGCGTCAACTTTTATCCCTTATTACTTTTACAGATTTGATTACGGAAGTTAGAAATCAGGCTCTATTTGATGCTGTCGAAGCAGGTTTGACCGATGACGGTCGAGGACTTGATAAAGGGGGAGTAAGTGCCACCGCATATGCCGATTCCATAGCCATTTATTTAGCATGTATAACCGATCGGATGGCATATTACGGTTCCAGTCTAACCACCTGGCTTACAAAGGACAATGCTCTAAGAGATGGAATGCCGAGACAAGCACTGGCTATGACGTGGGATTTTGCAGAGTGTAACCCCTTCGGAAAGTCAAGTGGAGATGTATCAACATGTGCAAAAGTAATTACTAATTATTTGGAAGTTGCAGAAGGATGTCAAAGTGCCAACGTATTTCAACAAGATGCGAGAGTCATAGAAAGGTTGGATAAAAAAATCCTTTTCAGCACCGACCCTCCATATTATGACAACATCGGATATGCAGACCTTTCAGACTTTTTTTACGTGTGGTTAAGACGTTCATTAAAATCTATCTATCCAGAATTATTCTCCACTATGGCTGTTCCAAAAACCGAAGAACTCGTGGCTACTCCATTTCGTCATAAGGATAGGGAGTCGGCAGAAAAATTTTTCCTCGATGGCATGACTATGACCATGGAAAGGCTAGCAGACCATGCACACCCAGAATATCCGGTTACTATATATTACGCCTTCAAGCAATCTGAAACCGACGATGATGAAGGAACTGTTTCGACTGGTTGGGAGACGTTTATCGAGGCTGTTATGAAAGCCGGTTTCACAATTTGTGGAACTTGGCCTATTCGAACGGAGGGTGCCGGGAGGATGGTGGCAAAGAACACCAATGCATTGGCCTCAAGCATCGTTCTGGTCTGTCGGACCAGGGAGAAGAATGCCCCTGTGATAACAAGGCGAGAATTTCTCAATACCATGAAAACAGAATTACCTCCGGCATTCATTCAACTACAGAAAAGCAATATTGCACCAGTGGATTTGGCGCAAGCTGCGATAGGTCCAGGAATGGGTATTTTTTCCCGCTACTCTAAAATAATCGACGCAAAGGGAGAGGCTGTTACAGTAAGGGAAGCTTTGTCATTGATCAACCAAATGCTTGATGAAGTTCTTACTCAACAAGAAGGGGATTTTGATGCCGAAAGTCGTTGGGCATTAGCATGGTTCGAACAATTTGGTTTCAATCTTGGGGAGTATGGGGTCGCAGAAACTCTATCAAAGGCTAAAAATACAAGCGTTTTAGGAATGATGTCGGATGGTATTCTGTTCTCAAAAAATGGTAAAGTAAGGCTCTTCAAGCCAGAAGAGTTATCTCCAGAGTGGAATCCCGATGATCAAGAAAAACTCACTGTTTGGGAAATTACGCACCAACTTATCCGGGTTCTTCAGAATGGAGGAGAACAGGATGCAGCAAAATTGAAAAAGAAGTTGGGCAATAAAGCAGATGCTGCACGTGAACTGGCTTATAGGCTTTTCACAATTTGTGAACGAAAGAAACGTGCAAAGGAGGCCCTCATCTATAATTCGTTGGTTCAGAGTTGGCCAGAGATGCAAAAATTGTTAAAAGAGGTTTCAGTTCTACCAAAGGGGCAGACAAAATTATCCGAGGAGGAATAAAAACCATGGCTATGACCAATCATGAACGAATTGGAAAGGCGTTGGAATTACTAAGGGGCGGTCTTGGGCCATTCGTTGAACGGGAATTCCAGAATGTGTATAAGGAAAAGGCTATTTCGCAGGCCATTATTTCACTCGATGAGAACGATCCACTAATAAAGAAGCCAATTTCAGATTGGGACTCTGCCGCACTGCTCAAATTAATCTGGAATACCTGGAACGATATATTCCGTAATATCTTTGGTTATGCTGAACGCAGCTTAGTTAGTGAACTTAGGGAAGTACGCAACAAGTGGGCACACCAGGAGGCATTTTCCAGCGATGATACAGACCGTGCGCTAGACTCCGTTGAGAGGCTACTAACTGCAATTTCTGCACCCCAAGCAGAAGAAATTAGAAAAATGAAAATGGAGCTCCGCCGCTTGATTTTTGATGAACAAGCAAGAAGTGAACGTCGGAAAACAGCCAGTATTTCAGTTGAGGGTGTCACGAGCACTCTTAAGCCGTGGCGCGAAATTATCATCCCGCATAAGGATGTAGCCAGCGGTCGTTTCCAGCAAGCAGAATTCGCAGCAGATCTCTGGCAAGTCCATCTTGGTGAAGGAACGGATGAATATCGGAATCCAGTGGAATTCTTTCGGCGTACCTATCTTACAGAGAGCCTTAATCGACTATTATTGAATGGATTGCAGCGACTCTCTGGTGAGGGGGGAGACCCAGTGGTCCAACTTCAAACAAATTTCGGTGGGGGAAAGACTCATTCAATGCTTGCCCTCTACCATCTGTTTTCTGGGAAGGCAAAATCGAGCGAACTATTGGGTATCGATCACGTGCTCATTGAATCGGGGATTAAGACTATACCAAAGGCGAACCGGGTGGTATTGGTTGGAAATAAGATATCTCCAGGCAATCCTATGACCAAACCGGACGGTACAATCGTTAGGACCCTGTGGGGAGAAATAGCTTGGCAACTGGGTGGTAGAAAGGCCTTTGAGCGGATTAAAGCGGATGATGAAAAAGCTACAAACCCGGGCGATGTATTAAGGGAGCTCTTCAACGAATATGGGCCTTGTATCATTCTTATTGACGAATGGGTGGCATATGCTCGCCAGCTTCATGACAATAGCGATCTTCCCGCTGGTAGTTTTGAGACGCAATTTAGTTTCGCCCAGGCCCTAACAGAATCAGTTAAACTGGCGAAGAACAGCATGTTAGTCATCAGCCTTCCAGCTTCGGACACATCGGGATCACCACACACGCAGGCTGATGATGTCGAGGTTGGAGGTCAGCGGGGAAGAGAAGCCCTGGATCGACTTCGTAATGTGGTCGGTCGTGTCGAAGCCACCTGGAGGCCAGCAAGTGCTGAGGAAGGATTTGAGATCGTTCGTCGTAGATTATTCGAGCCAATGACCGATCCGGATCAATTTAAAGATCGAGATATTATAGCAAGAGCTTTTGCAGATCTTTACCGTAGCCAACAACAAGAATTTCCACCAGAGTGTCATGATATTGAATATGAAAAACGTCTGAGGGCAGCCTATCCAATCCATCCCGAGGTCTTCGATAGACTCTACTCAGATTGGTCAACCTTGGTAAAATTTCAACGAACACGTGGCGTACTGCGATTAATGGCTGCCGTCATTTACTGTCTTTGGGAAAAAGGAGACAGGAACGCGCTCATCATGCCTGCAAGTATACCTATCGAGGATCAACGTGTCCAATTTGAACTAACTCGATACCTTTCAGACAACTGGATTCCAATTATTGAGAAGGATGTAGACGGTCCAAATTCACTGCCACTCCAGATTGATGCGGAGGTTCCAAATCTGGGGAAGTTTGCAGCAAGTCGCCGCGTAGCTCGTACAATTTACCTAGGCTCAGCCCCAAATCCGTCAGCCGCAAATCGAGGATTAGAGGATCGCCGAATCAAATTGGGATGTGTCGTTCCCGGTGAAACTCCGGCTGTCTTTGGAGATGCATTGAGGCGATTAGCTTCTTCTGCCACATATTTATACCAAGATGGGCCCCGATATTGGTACTCTACCCAGCCGACGGTAACAAAATTGGCAGATGATCGAGCTGAGCAGTTTAAAAGAGACCCGGAAAAAGTTGAGTATGAACTCGATAGACGTCTCAGAAACGACCTCAGAAAAACAGGCGATTTTGACCGCGTGCATCCTTTACCCACATCTAGCGGCGATGTACCCGAGTCCTATGAAATCAAACTAGTTGTTCTTGGAATAAATCATGCATATAGTAAAGAATCTGGAAACCCAGCAGAAACATTTGCTAAAAAAATACTTGAGACTCGTGGAAGTAATTCGCGTATATACCGCAATACCTTGATTTTCCTTGCAGCTGATAAGACGCGCTTACAGGACCTTGACGAAGTCATCAGAAAATATCTTGCCTGGGAATCAATACTCGCAGAAAAGGATGTGCTCGATCTCACGCCACATCAGGTAAAACAAGCCCTGACACAGAAAGATATGGTTGATAGAACGGTAACAGCCCAAATTCCGGAAACATATCAATGGTTGTTAGTACCAATTCAACAAACGCCTAAATCTACCGTGGAATTGTTATCAATACGTCTCACTGGGCAAGATGAATTAGCAGTCCGGGCTAGCAAGAAATTGAAAAGTGAAGAATTATTAGTCACCGTCCTTGCTGGAACACGCCTTAGAATGGACCTTGATAAAATTCCACTATGGAGAGGGGAAAGTGTCTCAATAAAACAACTTGAAGAGGACTTTGCATCATATCTATACCTGCCTAAGTTAAAAAACGCGACAGTGCTTATAAACGCAATTTGTGATGGATTGAGGCTCTTAACCTGGGTTGTGGACACGTTCGCTTATGCAGATAGCTATGACGATGTGACTCATCACTACCGGGGGTTAAGGGGAGGGCAAAGCGTTTCGATTCAAGAGGGTAATTCTGGGCTGCTAGTGAAATCTGAAATTGCGGAAGGCCAAATTGAAATCAAACCAGTTCGTTTGGAAATTACACCTGCCCATTTGAAAGTGAATCCAGGTACGCAGATCTCGTTCTTTCTGCAAGCCTTTGAAAAAGGTGGCTATTCTAAGAAACTATCCAAAGCAAAATGGTTTGCTCAAGGCGGCACAATAACGGAAGACGGTCTCTTCCTGGCCGGTCAGAAAGAAGGAGAGTTCGTAGTAACTGCAGAGATTGATGATTTGGCTGCAGAGGCCGAGGTTGAGATTGTCAAGGGAGATGTTTCACCTCCTGGGAATTCGTTACCAAAACGATTCCATGCGAGTGTTACGCTAGATTCAGCACGAGTTGGAAGAGATGCTAGTAAAATTGCAGACGAAGTCATTTCCCACTTAGCTGGATTAGTTAATTCCAATGTCAAGGTTACCTTAGAGATAGAAGCTGAAATTCCCAGTGGAGTCCCAGATAACGTGGTCCGTACTGTAACGGAAAATGGCAAGACTCTAAAATTCACGAGTCAGGGATTTGAGAAGGAGTAGTAAGTATAGACTGAATGTTGATGGATTGATCAAATTTGTTAGTGAGAAAAGATAAGAGAAAGGGAATAAAAGGAATTTTTCAGTTCTGCCAATATCACCCAGCACGATTGAGTGAGAGAGTTGATTCGAACCTATAATGGGCTGTGAATTTGTAAGCCAATTAATGTTCCATTGATCTACGATTATCTTGGGTGGGTTCAAGAGTCATCTATCTTGACTCTGTCAATCACCTTGCAGGCCTCGATCATGTTGTAAGGGATGGCTTCTATCCATACACCATCCGATTCCCGATCGCCAATTTCTGAGGCGATGAACAAGAAATTCTTCCCCTTTCGGACGACCGCGCCCCAACAACGAGTAGCTTCGGGCTCTGCGAGATCATCGATTTCGCTAGTTCAATTCGCTCATACGCGTGAACATCATACCATTCGATGGCGACCACATCCTCGATTTCAAGATTCTCAGGGTCAACATTCGCCTTCCTTTCTTTCTTCTTGCTCTTTCCCATAATATTATCTCGTTGAACCCAGCCCCAACTTCGGTATGAACGCCAGATAGGCCAACCGGAGGTCCTCCGGGTCGATGTGGTAGTAGATGTCGATGGCGTCCGGGCGTGAGTCGCCTCTGAGCTCCTGAATGTGCTCACGCTGCATTCCCGCCCTTCTGAGGTGTGTAGTAAACCAGTGACGGCAGCAGTGGGGTGTGAAATGTTCATCCAGCTTGTCCGAGCTCGCATCGTGTAGGCCGACCAGTCCCGCGTGCAGGACCACGATATCGTAAACATGGTTCTTGTTCAGCCTTCCGCCGCTCTGGCTGATGAAAAGGGCCTTGGAATCGGGACGAGCGTATAGGCGGCGCATGTTCATCCACTCCATCAGCACCTGCTTCGCCTCCTCGTCAAAGAACACCAGCCGGTTGCTCCGCTTGGCCGTGGGCTTGAGCTTGATGGACATTTTCTGCCAATCGATGTCGTCAACGTCCAAACTGATAAGCTCGCCTCTTCTCACCCCGGTCTTGGCCAAGGTGACCACGATCGCCCGGTCGAGCAAACTGACGATCGACCTTACGAGCATGGCCATCTCCTCGACGGAGATAAGCTTGCGGCCCTCTTGCTGCATCCCTTCCCCGTTCTTGTACCGTTTAAGATACCGCTTCCGCACCGCCTGCACCGGATTCTCTTTTATCTTGTTCTCAAACAGCAGCCACTCGTAGAATGCGGCTAAGGCGGAGAAGTTGTAGCTCAGCGTGCGGTAGGCGATCTTCCTCTGATTGATCAGGTAGTCGATGTATGACTTCAGGACATCCTTATCTACTTCGAAGACCGTCTTGCGCTTGGACATCAGGAAGAACATGAAGATGCGCATCGACGAAACGTAACTGGTGGTAGAGCTCTTGCTCATGCCCTGCAGGTTGCACTCGGTCTTGAACTGGTCCAACAAGTCGAACATTTCCGGGTCGAGAAGGACGCTGCTCATCATCTTCGGCACGCGGATCGATTCAGCGGGCATTCTTCCACCATAGGTTACCGGTGTTGGTGTCTTTAGAAATCAATCCTACGTCCAGAAGGAAGTTCAGTCCGTCGCTCCATCTGTTGATCATGTCGTTGTCGTTCTTGTCCAACTGCATCGATTCCATCAGGTCGATTATGTGCATGCCGCCCTTCGGACCTCTCTGTAATGCCTGGATCAAACTCCTGACCATGGTGACGTCCACGCTTCCGCCCTTGGCGCTCTGATAGGCGCTGGATAACCGGGAAAGCTCGACCTCCTGGTTGTGGAAGGCCAAGTTCAGCGTATCAAAGCGCATTTGAAGCGCTGCCAGCTCCTTCTCCAGCTTGTTGGCTTTCTCCTCCAGCAAAGCCGGGGGCATGGTGACCCTCACCGCACCCATGCGGTGCTGCTCCACCACCTCCAGGATGTATTTCGAAAGGGGCATGCCCGAGACCTCGGCCGCCTTCTTCCACTGCTGCATGAGCTCCACCGTAGGCAGATAAACGTCTATCTTCCGCTGCCTTATCGTCTCGGTCTTGCCCTGATTAGGGCGGCCGGAAGCCTTCTTGTCCGACAGTTTGTCTGACGTTTTTTTCAGGCCTTCCATGATACTAAAAAGACGTATGGCTATATCAATTTTTTGACGGTAAAAAAGTGCTCCCGCCGGGATTCGAACCCGGGTCTTCGCCTACCTTCCACCGCTTTGCAGCGATGTCGAAAGGGCGGAATGATTGGCCGGACTACACTACGGGAGCGTGGATGGCGCTTGATATGGAAATTATTACTTAAACCTTGGTGCAATCCTTCACGCTCCCCATTGGAAAACTGGCACGTCTCACTGAAACTGGTCGATGGTGTTTGGGGTACTCAACAAATATATTTAATAATAAAAATCGCACTTCGAACGTTTCATGCCTTCGGATACCTCCGGTTTCTTCATCTCGGATGGCAAATGCAAGCGATGTGGAAAGCCTTTCTATGAAGTATCCGTCGCCACCGCCATCGCCGCTCTGATGATCGGCTATCTAATGATCACGTTCTTCTTCAATCTCTTGTACATCTCAGAAGAGCCCTGGGTGAAGGACATATTTGGTGATTATATTCCTCTTGGATTGGAGTACATCGCCTTGTCGGTCATTCTTCTTATAGTCATGGCCCCGGTGATGGGGGCGGGGATAATTCCCGCGTTGAAGAAGAGGCACAGCTCCGCCTATGGATATGCGTGCGCTGAATGCCAGAAGGTCCTGGCCCAGGAGGCTCAGGACGCGGCGATCAAGCAGAAGCAGAGCGAAGAGGCGAACGCGTACGCTTACATGAGCAGGGTGGAGGGGCTGGAGAACGGGGACCCCTGGCTAGGCAAGCTCATCAGGTCCTGGAAGCAGGATAACCCGAACAAGCTGCCCGAGGAGTCCATGATCAACGACCTGGTAATGGCCAAGAACATGGAGAAGGCCGGGAACTTCGAGAAGGCCGCCGTCATAATGGAGAAGTACCGCTTCTGGGAAGAGGCCGGACGCATGCGCCGACTGGACGATCAGAAGGTCATAAAACATATCACCGTGGACATGAACGAGCTCATCGACCAGGTGGGAACGAAAGGTCTAGCCATCCCCTACAAGTGCTCCTCCTGCGGAGCCAGCATCACCATCGACAAGGACTCCAAGAAGGAGGGCCTCAAGTTCTGTTCGTACTGTGGAACGGCGTACAACATCGATGACATGACCAAGATAATCCAGAGCGCCCTGGAATGAACAAGCGCCATCATCCCAGCACGCCTGACATCTTGACCCCGTTACACCAATGTTATATAGAGGAACGGGTTTAAAGGAAACTTACCATTGGAGGATTCCATTGAGCAACGAACCTTACACCCAGGGGGACCAAGGCGCTGAGAGCGAAGAGATACTTCGCCTCCCGTACCCGAACAAGAAAGAGGGCGAGATGTTCGGGATAGCGGACCAGCTGCTGGGCGCATCCCGCATCAAGATCATGTGCGCCGATGGAAAGTCCCGCATGGGCCGCATTCCCGGGAAGATCAAGAAGAGGATGTGGATCCGCGAGGGAGACCTCGTCATAGTCCGCCCCTGGGACTTCCAGGAGGACAAGTGCGACGTCCTCTACCGTTACACTAAAACCCAAGCGAGCCATCTGAGCCGCAAGAAGGTTCTGCCGAAGAACTTGGACATATTCTGAGGGAGATATGCCACAAGAGGACAAGAACATCCTCAAGCTGGACCGGAAGGTGGATAAGCTCCGCCTGACCCGCTCGTTCGAAAGCTCGCAGGAAGGACGTAAAGTAATGGAAGAGGTCTTCGACAACCTCACCCTGGGCGTCATTTTCAAACTGACCTGCGAGAAGCGCATCGCCAGCGTGGATTTCCCGGTGTCCACCGGCAAGGAAGGCAACGTCTTCCGGGCCACGGCCCCGGACGGAACCTTGGTGGCGCTTAAGATATACCGAACATCCAACGCCACCTTCAAGAACATCTCCAAGTACATAGAGGGCGACACCCGCTTCAAAGGCCTTACCGGCAACCCGCGCAAGCTCATCTACGCCTGGTGCACCAAGGAGTTCAAGAACCTCAACCGGCTGGAGCAGGCCGGGGTGCGCGTTCCTCATCCCAGACGTTTCATGAAGAACATCATAGTCATGGATTACCTCGGCGATGCGGTGATGGCCGCTCCGCAGCTTCGTTCGGTTCGTCTGGACGAACCGCAGAAGGTGTACCGGGAGATCATCCGATTCATGAAGAGGGCCTTCCAGAAGGCCAAGCTGGTGCACGGCGACCTCAGCGAGTACAACATCCTGATGCATGACGGCATGCCGTACATCATCGACTGCGGGCAGGCCATGCTCACCGACCATCCCAACGCCATCGAGTTCCTGAAAAGGGATGTCAAGAACATCAACCGCTACTTCCGCAACCTCGACATCAAGGTGTGGAGCGACGAGACCGTCCTGAAGTACGTACAGGGGGTCAGAGAGAAATGAAGATCGTTAAAGTTCCCAAGGAGCGCGTGGGCGTGCTCATCGGCCAGGGCGGCGAGACCAAGAGGTACCTGGAGGAGAAGACCGGTCTCAAGATCACCATCGACGCCGAGGAGGGCGAGGTGTCCTTCGACGAGACGAAGACCGAGGACCCGCTCCTTCCGCTGAAGGTCATGGACATCGTGAAGGCCATCGGCCGCGGTTTCGCGCCGCACAAGGCGTTCCGGCTTCTGGATGACGACGAGTACCTGGAGATAATGAACATCGACGATTACGTTGGCAAGGGGACCAACCAGCTGGTGCGCATGCGCGCCCGGGTGATCGGTGCCGGCGGCAAGACCCGCCGCATAATCGAGGACCTGGTCGGGGTTCACCTTTCCGTTTACGGCGACACCGTGGGCATCATCGGCAACTCCGTGCAGATGCCCGTGGCGCGAAACGCCGTGGACATGCTGCTCAGCGGCAGCGAGCACGCCACGGTGTACAAGTTCCTGGAGCGGAAGCGCGCGGAACTGCACATCGCCGAGATGGGCTTCGAGCTCTAGGACCGGAACATCATCCGGTTCTGCTGACGATAGTCCTGCAAGCCCCGGCGCTCCGTACTCCCGTCCGGGTATACGGTCAGCCAGGTCTTGCTGGGCCCCCCGCGGCTCTCCCGGAGGCAGCTGCGGCTGCTCACCGTCCCCGGATACTCCTGTCGGCACCGCTCGGCCACCGCCTCCAGCTCCTGGTCGGACGGGGTGCGGGACATCCTTTCCGGGGAAAGGTCGGCCCGGAACGGGTTTATTCGGAATTCCAGCTCGAGCGGTTCGAACGACCGCAACAGCCTGGCCATCCCGACAATCTCCTCGCCCTCCACGAACCCCGGTATCAGCAGGGTGTTCACCACCATGGGCACCCGCGGCGCGGCATAGGCCAGGTTGTTCAACAGGTCCCGGTTGGACGTTCCGGTGTACCATACGTGCTTCTCATCGTCCAGGGCCTTGAGGTCCACGATGATGCGGTCCACGCCGGTGGCCAGCAGCTCCTCGAGGAACCCTGGTTCCAGCAGGGTGGCGTTGCTCTGCAGCACCACCTCCCGGGACACCTTGCGCAGCGCCCACATCAGCCGCAACAGGTACTCCCGGTCCAGCGCTGGTTCCCCTCCGGTGAGCACCACCTCCTCCGGTCCCTTTCCGAAACGCTCCTGGGCGGAGGTCTCGACCAGCGCGACCAGCTGCGGCACGGTCATGGGCTCGCCCACCTCCTCCCGGGCTATGGAGAAGCAGCCCCGGCAGCGCAGGTTGCAGCCGGACATGGTGATCCAGACGCGCGGGGCGTACTCGGAGATGGTGAGGAACGGAATACGTCTGGTCTCGGCCATGATAGTATCGGACGACCATCTGTCCGATGTATCTCAAAGGTTTCCCCTGAAGGTCATGACGTCCGCTCCAAGAGGACCGTCAGGTTCCGGGGGAAGAGCTGGAGCTCCAGTCCCAGGGGTTCCAATCTGGCCGCCATCAGCTTGGCCCTCGGCCCGGAGAAATCGCCCTTCAGAAGATAGGAGGTATCGTCCTCGTCGAACTCGGTGCAGTGCACCATCCAATTCCGAACTTGAGCGTTCACCGGGCAGACCTTCTGGCAGATCATGCAGCCGATGACCGCGTTGTGAACCCCTTCCAGCACGTAATCGGGGAACGCCCTCTCGTTAGGCATCTCGTTGTGAAAGGTCAGGCACCTCTCGGCGTGAAGGAGGAAGCGGTCATCATCGATGGCCTTGGTCGGGCACGCTCTAACGCAGGCTCCGCACTCCGCGCAGCGGTCCATGACCTTCTTTTCCTGCCATTCGTCCGGCAGCTCCCGGTTGGTGAAGAAACTGGTCAGGCGGTGGAAGGAGCCGAACCTGGGAACGTAGGTTATGTTGTTCCTGCCGTACTCGGCCAGGCCGGTCCTGGCGGCCAGGGTCTTGTGCGGGAGTATGGCCCTCATGAGCTGCACTCCGTTGCCGTCCCCCTTTTCCAGAAGGTCCATGATCTCCATGTCCACGTCCACCGCCTTGGCGTAGGTCGGCGGCACTATGGTGCGCACCTTGCGTCCCTTGACGATGAAGCTGACCTCGCAGGTCGGCTGCGGAACGGAGACCACGATGATGCTCTTAGCTTCCGGGAACGAAACGGGAACGAAATACTTGAAACGGAAAAGGTACTCCTTGTACAGCTCCTCGGCCAGCAGGCCCTGGTTGTACAGGCCCTCCACATCCTCCCGCACCTCTTCCAGGTGTGAAACGGACAGAGACCTGGCGTCGTATCCCCGTTCCCTGAGGGGCTTGAGCAGATCACCGTTCTCGGCCATGAGCTTCGTTCGCAACGGCATGCCTTGCACGGGATTAAGCACTTTCCCCCGTTAACTGAGCCCGCTCCCACATAAAAAGTTCTCAAAGTATGATTGTCCGGGATTGGCGAAGACCTTCGAACCTCGGCTTTTTTTCCGAGTTATGAATGACCTTGAACATCCGGTCAATATTGTCTGGGACATTCACCTCGTTGATGCGTAGGGATGACCTTTCCTTCCTGGTGACATATTCATGCGCGAACGAGCGAGTGATGGTCTCCACTTCACAGAAATCAATGACGATCTCTGGGCATCTAAGCGACTCGACCTTGTCCATGAACGAAGAGGCTATATCTCGCAGCGCAAGGTCTGGTGACAGCTCATGTGCTATCGATATCCTACAGCCTTGTGTGCTCATACAGGTCCACCTCCTCTAATGTCAATGGTATCTTCATGCTTATCAAAGTTCCTTTATATTTATTCATATCGGATAATCGATATCTCGACTGATTATCCCCATCACAATAGATCGCGCCTTGACCAGAGACCACCAGCATACATCCACCATAACCTTTCAATGTCAAATTCATCGTGGTCCCAAGTCCCCGGCCTCTTTCTTTTTCCATCTTAGAGGACGCGCCCTCGATCGCGTCCACAATCGCCTGGTCATCATCTAGGGACATTCCCGATTCCCTCAGACTTCCAGCTATGGTGATTCCGTCATCTATGATGCACAGGTGCATATCTCCATTTCTCTTGTACTGCTGGGCCATTATCAATGCGTTTGCAAATCTGGAATGTTGATAGATGTTGTCGACCAGCTCGCCGACCATATACCTGAAGGCGTTTTTTCCACCAGGATCGCCTGCCAGACCGTAAACCTTCTTCAGTATGGGTTGGCTCAGATCTTCATCATGGGGCAATCCCACCACAGGCAGGTAGGTCGATCTGTTGAGGGTATCATAACCATGATCCCTCATCATGCACCAGAGGTAGTTTTGTACATCAGGACTAGGGGGAGGGACCAGAGTTAGGTGCCTTTCAGTCCTGAGCATGATGGATAACGGAAGAATGGTCGTGGGTGTCAGGAATTTTACCTTCTTCAGGTCCACCACACCTGTTCTAACCGCCTGGTCCCTGATATTGGCAAATTCCCTGTACCGTAGGACCAGTTCAGGATGATGGACCGCCATGGACAAATTTCATATAAGGAAGGAATAAGAGCATATGCCGCACATCATTGAAAATGGGTGCTCGACGTGCAACAGGAACGGACAACAATTTATCTAGGGGAGCACTAGTAGGCCGGACGACCATGAAGGAAGTTCTCGAGCAAGCCCTGAAGGCCCAGGACCGCGACCTGTGCGACCACTGCCTTGGACGCCTTTTCGCTCACGTGGGCACCGGCACCACCAATCTAAAGAGAGGAGAGGAGCTGAGGGCGTTGATCGACCAGGACCGCGCCTCCCGCGGCCTGGGTCCAATGAAGCACGAGAGGTGCTGGCTCTGCGATGAGATCTTTGAACAGGTTCCCCGCTTTGCGGAGGCCGTCGATCTCAAGCTGCAAGAGGTCCAGTACGACAACTTTTTGGTCGGGACGAGAGTGGACCCGGTCGTCCAGGCGAAAGAGGAGGAGCTCTGGTCGCTGGTAGGACAGGAGCACGCCGAGCCCATAAAGTCCGAGCTCAACCGCGAGATCGGGAAAGCGGTCTTCGCCCTGAACGGCAAGGCGGTGGAGTTCAAGAGCCCGCAGGTGGTGGCGCTGGTAGACACCCGCTTCGCCCACGTGGAGCTGGACGTGGCGCCGCTGTTCCTCTACGGTCGTTACAGAAAACTATCTCGGGAGATCCCTCAGACCAAGTGGCCCTGCCGGGTCTGCCAGGGCAAGGGATGCCCGCGCTGCGGCGGTACCGGGAAAATGTACCAGACCAGCGTTCAGGAGCAGATCGGGGATGTCATCCTTCCTTACGCCCAGGCCAAGGAGCACTTCTTCCATGGCATGGGCAGGGAGGACATAGACGCGCTGATGCTGGGCACCGGGCGGCCTTTCGTCATCGAGATATCCTCGCCGGTGGTCCGAAGCCTGGACCTCATCGCCATCGAGAAGGAGATCAATGAGAAGGGCAAGGGTCTGGTGGAGGTCGAGCAACTGCGCCTCTCGGACCGGGAGGAAGTGCGCCTGGTCAAGGATTCAGCGCACGACAAGGAGTACCGCGTGCAGGTATCCATTCACGGCAAAGTTAATAAGGAGAGAGTCAATGAGGTCCTTCGCACGTTCAACAGAACCCGTATAGTCCAGCGGACGCCCGTTAGGGTGTCCCACCGACGCGCGGACCTGAAACGCGAGCGGTACATCGTCTACGTGGTCCTGGAGGATTTCCAGGAGGAACGCATGACGCTGCGCCTGCGCACCGAATCAGGCACCTACGTGAAGGAGTTCGTGCACGGCGACCAGGGAAGAACGGAACCCAATCTCTCCGAGATGCTCGGGGTCCCCTGCACCGTGGACGCCCTGGACGTCATCGGGGTCATCGACAACAACGAGGTATAGATATGGTCAAAGCATCGCACGGACAGAGAGGGAAGGGCCGGAACATTCTGAGGAGGAGCCCCAGGGCTCGTGGACTTTCCCCCATCACCCACGAGTTCGTTCAGTTCGACGTAGGAGAGCAGGCCCACATTCACCTGGACCCCAGCATTGTCAAGGGCGCGCCGCACTTGCGCTTCCATGGCAAGACCGGGACGGTCAAGGCCGCCCAGGGTCGCGCCTACTTGCTGTCCGTCAGGGACGGCGATAAATACAAGACCGTCGTGTCCCGGCCCGAGCACATGCGCAAGGTCAAGAACTGACGGTGATGATGATGCCCAAGGATCGCTACGTCACCCTGGCCGAGGTAAAGGAGATGCTGGAGGCTGAAGCGGAGTCCCGGGAGTTCACCCCCGAGCAGAAGCTGGCCTTTGAGCACGCCAAAGGCGCCAAGATGAGCGCCGAGCAGGCCAGGGAGCTGAAGGGAAAGCTGCTCGAACTGGAGTTCGTGGCCGACCTGAACAACGCTGAGGCAGTGGCGGTCAAGATCACCGACCTTTTGCCCACCCACTTCGACGACGTCCGCCTGATCTTCCAGAAGGAGAGGCGGGTGCTCGACAAGAAGCAGGGCGAGCAGATTATTAAATTGGTGAACGAATACCTTTAGGCTGGTGTTGCTTTGGAGGACTACGCCCACATTCTAGATTATCTACCGCAGGGACTGCCTACGGAGAGAGGCTTCAGGAAGGAACCAGTAGCGTACGCCCTCGGAAGCACTGAACTGAAGCTGTTCGAGCTTGTGCCCAAGCCCGGGGTAATCATCTCGCCAGGCGAGGTGGTCTACATCGGGAAGGACATGGACAAGCGCGACAAGATCCTCCATGTCAAGCGCCGCGTGGGCTTCGAGGAGCTGAACGCCGGCTCACAGAACGAATTGCCGTTCGTCATTCTGGAAGTGGTCAAGGAGAACGAGGACCTCTACGTCAAGTTCTTCAACGAGTCGGAGGCCATCACCACCCGCTACCACGTGCTGGAGCTTCTTCCCGGCCTGGGAAAGAAGACCATGCTGGCCATACTCGATGAGCGCAAGAAGGGACCGTTCAAGTCCTTCGCCGACATCGCCGCCCGGCTGCCGACCTTCAAGCACCCCGAGAAGGTAGTGGCCAAGCGCATCGAGCTCGAGCTGGCCGATCCCGCCCAGAAGTACCGCGTCTTCGTCTCCCGCTGAGATGATAAGCATCGGGGAGCTGCGCTCCCTTCTGGAAAGGTACGGCGTGCGGCCATCCAAGTCCAAGGGACAGAACTACCTGATAGACCGCCGCGTCGCCGAGCGAGAGGCGGAGTACCTTGGGATCGGTCAGAACGACCGCGTGCTGGAGGTCGGCCCCGGCTTCGGAATTCTGACCTCGGCGCTTCTGGAAAGGACCTCCAAGGTCACGGCCGTGGAGATTGAGGAAGGGGCGGTGCGCTATCTTCGCGATTCGTTCCCGCAGATGGACGTTATACAGGGGGACTTCCTGGAGATCGACCCCCCCGAGTTCGACCTGTTCATCTCCAACGTCCCGTACAGCATCTCCTCGCCGCTGCTCTTCCATCTTCTGGATATGAAGTTCAAGCGGGCGGTGATCATGGTCCAGAGGGAGTTCGCCGAGCGCATGGCCGCCCCCGCCGGCGACAGCGAGTATTCGCGGCTGTCGGTCAACGTCTTCTACCGCGCCGAATGCAAATTGTTGGAGAACGTTCCCCGCTCAAGGTTCTGGCCGGAACCGGAGGTGGATTCGACCGTGGTCATGCTCACCCCCCGGCCCGCCCCCTTCCCGGTGCGGGACGAGAAGCATTTCCTTAGGTTGGTCGACCTGCTCTTCCAGCAGAGGCGGAAGAAGATCGGGACGGTTCTCAAGCAGAAGCGGATGCTTCCCGAGGACCGGTCCGGGATCCCGTATCTGGACGAGAGGGTGGAGAGGCTCACCCCGGCACAGATCGCCGAGCTATCGGACGCCCTGACCGCGCATCCCTGACGGTCACCTTGATTATCGGTCCCGCCGATATCACTTCCGGGGAAAAAATGAACAAGGATGTGAAGGCCGACATTCCCGTGATAGGTAGAACGCTGAAGGAGGCCGGGCATCTGGACCTCGATCCTCTTTGCGTCTATGAGAGCGAGAAGCGGCCTGAGAAGGGTAAGCCGTTCGGGGAGGTGGACCGATGCATCGCCAAGGCGGTGTTCATGTGCGCCAAAGGTCAGGAGGACCTTCTTTACATTGGCCAGGACGCCCGTTCCGGCGTGTGCCCAGGCGGACAGACATGGACCGGACTTGTCGAAATGGCCGAGGGTTTGAGGTACTTCATATCCACCGGGTCCCCGACCTTCCGCCACGGGGAGGCGGAACATCTCAAGCGGGACCCGGACCTGGTCATGAGGAGCAAGTCGTTCGTAGGTAAGATCCGACCGCCGGTGAACTACCTGTGCGTCACTCCCTGCAAGGTCTTCGATGAGAACGAAGGGAAGCCGAGGTCGCTGCTGATCTTCGCCAGGGCGGAGCAGCTGCGCAACCTGCTCGCCCTGCACCACTTTGGGACGCCAGACGCCTTCACCTCCACCAGCGCTCCATGGGGTCCCAGCTGCGCCTCCTTCCTCAGCTACCCGGCGGGGCTGGCCTCCAACTGTCCGGACCAGGCGCTGATCATCGGCCCGGTGGACCCCACCGGCAATCGCTGGATGCCGCCGGACCTCATGTCCCTGGGATTGAAGCTCAAGGACGCGGATAGGATGGTCCAAGATGTTCCCGCGTCGTTCCTCGCCAAGCGTCCTCAAGTGGCCTTCCCCGACGGCAGGTAGGGCATCTTAAAAGGCCCTCGGGCAATCATTTTAACTTGGGCCACCTTATGGAGGAGAGGAGAGAACATGCTGATCGGGATAGTCGGTAAACCCAACGTAGGTAAGTCGACCTTCTTCTCCGCCGCCACCATGGCCACCGCGGAGATAGCGAACTACCCATTCACCACCATCAAGCCGAACAAGGGCATGGGTTACGTCCGATCCAAGTGCCCGCACCTGGACTTCAACGTCAAGTGCAACCCCCGGAACTCGGCCTGCGAGAACGGGGTCCGCCTGGTGCCCATAGAGCTGCTGGACGTGGCCGGATTAGTTCCGGACGCATGTCAGGGAAAGGGCCTGGGGAACCAGTTCCTGGACGACCTGCGCCAGGCGGACGCCTTCATTCACGTGGTCGATGCCAGCGGCTCCACCGACGCTGAGGGTAACGCCGTAAAGCCGGGAAGCCACGACCCGGTGGAGGACCTGAGGTTCCTGGAGAGGGAGATCAACCAGTGGATCAAGGGCATCATGATGAAAGGCTTCGACAAGCTGGCCCGCGGCGCGCACCTGGAGGGCCAGAAGATCGAGCTGGTCATCCATGACCGGCTGACCGGTCTTGGCGTCACTGAGGCGCAGGTGTCCGCGGCCCTCCGCACCTCGGAGATGCCGAACAAGATCATCGACTGGAAGGACGAGGACCTTTACCGTTTGGCGGCCAACATCAGGATGCTGAGCAAGCCCATGATAATCGCCCTCAACAAGGCGGACGCGGCGGACCCTGAGACGATCAAGAGGCTCAGCGAGCTCGAGGGATACCTGACCGTCCCCACCTGCTCGGAGACCGAACTTGCCTTACGCAGAGCGGCCAAGGCCGGGCTGGTCTCGTACGTTCCCGGCGACAAGGGGTTCAAGGTCAACGACCCCGCCAAGCTCAATGCCAATCAGAAGAAGGCTCTGGACTTCATGGCCCAGATCATGGCCAAGTACGACGGCACCGGCGTGCAGAAGTGCCTGGAGACGGTGACCTACCAATTGCTGGACCAGATCGTGGTCTACCCGGTGGAGGACGAGACGCACCTCACCGACCACGACGGCCGTGTGCTCCCGGACGCCTTCCTGCTTAAGAAGGGAAGCAACGCCAGGGACCTGGCCTACAAGGTGCACACCGACCTGGGGGACAATTTCATCCGGGCCATCAACGCCCGTACGCACCGCGTGGTCGGTCACGACCACCTGCTGGAGAACGAGGACGTGATGACCATAGTGGCCAAGAGGTAGAGATGGGCGAATGGGATGTCCGTTTGCTCACAGCCTCATATTCGAAGGGGGACAACGACGGCATAATCGTGGAGCTCTTCGGCAAGACCCGCGACGGTCGCTCGATCACTCTGCGCAAGACCGGGTTCCGTCCCTATTTCCATGTGGCCGCCCCGCCGGAGGACGTGCTTCCCTACGTCCAAGGCAAAGATGATTTCCTCACCATCGAACCGGTGGACCTCTTTCTGATCAACAAGGGCCGGGTGCAGAACTGCTCCAAGGTGGTCATAAAGTTTCCCTGGGCCGTGCCGCAGTACCGCAGCGAGCTCAAACGCCAGGGCATGGAGGTCTTCGCTGCCGACATACCGTTCCATCACCGCTTCATCTACGACAATGACCTACCTGCATGCTTCACCGCCCGCGGGGAGGAGGTCAAGGGCGACTACACCACCGACCTGGTGGTCAACCTGCGCGGGTTCACCGAGATACCGCCGTTCACCCCGAAGCTCAAGATCCTGAGCTTCGACATCGAGAACTCCATCACCGACGAGACCATCTACACCATCTGCTACGTCATCAAGGACGAAGGGGGGATAAGGGCCGGCGAACCGGTCATCGGTACGGAGAAGGAGATGATCGAGAGGTTCTCCGAGGTCATCCAGATGGAGGACCCCGATGTTATTACTGGATACAACATCGACGGTTACGACATCCCGTTCATCATGGAGCGGGCCAAGAAGTACGGCATTGACGAGCTGAAATGGGGAAGGGACCACTCCACCCCCCGCCGGGTCATGAACAAGTTCTGGCGCTGCACCGGGCGGTTGATAGCGGACGCCTGGTGGGCGGTCAAGATCGAGATCAAGCCGAAGCAGGAAACGCTGAACGCCGTCTCCAAGTCCCTGCTGGGCGAGGAGAAGCTGGACGTGGACATGAAGATGAAGGTCGGGGAGGATTACGACCCCCGGGCCATCGACAAGGAGTGGCTGAACAACCGGGACAAGGTGCTGGCGTACTGCACCAGGGATGCGGAGCTGGCCCTAAAGATACTGGGCAAGGTCGGCCGTATCCGGAAAGGCATGGACCTAGCGGCAGTGTCCCGCATGCCGGTGGACGACGTTCTGAACTCCGGCTCTTCGCAGCTCATCGACGCCATCATGATCCGCGCCGCCGACCGCCACGCACCGCAGGTTGCGGTACCGCTCACTGGCAACTACGACGACGATGAGGAGAACGCCATCGAGGGCGGCTATGTGCACGAGATCTCGCCGGGCGTGTATCATTGGGTCTGCGTCCTGGACTTCAAGTCCATGTACCCCAGTCTCATCATCTCCCGGAACATCTGCTTCACCACCCGGGATGACCGCGGGACGATCGTCTCCCCGCTGGGCGTGCACTTCCTGAGCAAGGAGCAGCAGCCCGGCATACTACCGTCCATCCTGGCCGACCTGATGCGCCGGAGGGATGAGACGAAGGCCTTGGCGAAAAGGGCCAAGGACCCCGAGGAGGCGCACTATTACGACGGATTGCAAGGCGCGATCAAGATACTCATGAACTCCTTTTATGGCGTTTTCGCCTCCTCCTTCTACCGCTTCACCGACCGCTCCATCGGGGGAAGCATCACCGCCTTCGCCAGGGAGACCACCAAGGGCATCATAAAGTCCCTGACGGACGAGGGGGTGAACGTCATCTACTCCGATACGGACTCCATATTCGTCCAATCGCCCCACGACGATCTGGAGGGCTCGCTGGAATTCGGAAAAGAGCTGGCCGCTCGCTTCTCCAAGGAAGGCGGCTCATTGGAGTTCGAGAAGATCATGGAGCCGCTGTTCTCGCACGGCAAGAAGAAGCGATACGTGGGCCGAATGGTCTGGCCCAAGGAGGAGCTGGTCATCCGCGGTTATGAGGTGCGCCGCACGGACTCCTTCGACCTGCAGTCCGAGTCGCTGATGACCGTCTTCGAGTTCATCATGGACGGGAACACCGACGAGGCGGTGAAGGCCGCCCGCGGCTATGTGCAGGACACCCTGGCCGGCAAGGTCCCGCTGGAGAAGCTGGTCATCTCCAAAGGCTGCCGCAAGTTCAGCGAATACGCCAACCCGGACGCCCAGGCCACGGTGCAGACGGCCAAGAAGCTCATGGAGATGGGGTACGAGTTCGTGCCGGGGATGAAGGTGTCATGGATAGTCACCAACTTCCGCAAGAAGCCGCAGGAAGTGCAGCCGTACATATCCGGCCAGGAGTTCACCTATACTCCCGATTACCGCTATTACGCGGAACGCCTGGCGCAGACGCTGTCCCGCGCGACCGAGGTCTTCGGCTGGGGAGAGAAGGACCTGCTGAACGGCAATCAGCAGGCCAGCCTTTTCGACTATGCGCCCGAGCAGGACAGGCCGAAGATCAAGCTCGAACAGGTAAAGAAGACCGACAAGAAGCTCTCTTTGGATGACTTCATGTAAATTATTGATATAATAATTAAAAATCAAAAAACGTGATTTTATCACAAATTTATTTATCTAACAATCTCGTAAGCATAATTCATGCTCCTCGAATTCACCGTGGAGAACTTCAGGTCGTTTCGGGATAAAACAACTCTCAGCATGCTCGCATCATCGGATAAAAGCAGTCCGGACAATCTGACCGATGTAGAAGCGCTGAAGGGAAAACGAGCTCTCAACAGTTCCGTCATCTATGGTGCCAATGCATCTGGTAAGTCCAATCTGGTTCTGGCGTTGACCATCATGAAAAATTTCGTGGTCAATTCCCACACCCATCAAAAAGGAATAAGATTGAACCATCAACCATTCGCTTTCGATAAAGACAGTATGAACAAGCCCACCTCATTCAGCGCGATCTATGTACATGAGGGGGTTCGGTACAATTATTCAATGGCTTATGATAAGGAACGAATTGTAGCCGAAGAACTATCGTATTATCCGAATGGCAGGATCTCATCGATATTTTCCAGGAAAGGGAACGAATTTACTTTTAATGTCGATCAAAAGGAGCAGGAGGTAATATCGCGCAGGACTTTGGAGAATGCACTGTACTTATCCACCTCCGTTCAATTCAATTATTCAAGGAACATGCCTGCGTTCACATGGTTCACCAAGGGACTGGTCGCCCTTGACAATACCGACTCGCCGGGCTTGATAAACAATGCCATAGAGTATATGAACCACAATAAAAAGGCCAAAAAGCTGATGGTTCAAGCGTTACAGAGCGCGGACCTGGGCATCACTGGTGTAGAGGGCCGATTAAAGAAAGTACCACTTCAAAAGCTCTATAACAGTTTCCCCCCACAATTACTGGCCGTTATGACCATGGTAGGGAACGAAGCCCTGCAGACAGACCTAAGGTTCAAACACAGAGTGGTAGGCGCGGATGGGTCAGAGAGCGAGATCGACCTCCCTCACATTTTCGAATCAGAGGGCACACGAAAGCTCTTCAGCATAATCGGCCCGATCATCGAAGCTTTGCAGATAGGGGGAACGCTGGTCGTTGATGAACTGGACACCAAGCTCCATCATGATATAAGCACGTGGCTGGTAGAGCTATTTCACGATCCTGAACAAAATAAACACGGTGCCCAATTGATATTCAACAGCCACAACCAGTTACTTCTGGACCAGGAACTGTTCCGCCGCGATCAGATCTGGTTCACTGAGAAGGATCCAGAGACCGGGGCTTCCGAGCTGTACTCCCTTGTGGAGTTCGGAGAACGGAAGGACCGTGATATCCAGAAGGCATATCAGCTTGGGCGATACGGAGCCATACCCGCCATCGTTCCAGGCAAGGTGCTATGATGGGTAGGCCGCTCGAAAGAATTGAGAGCGGTCGGAAGGCACGCAATCGGGTGCTGTTAGTAACTGAAGGAACAACTGAGAAACGATATTTTTCCGGACTAAAAGAACGATGGTGCAATGTCTCAATAATCACTCCAATATCATCAGTGACCGATGCTGAGAACCTCGTAAGGTTCTGTAAAAAGCAGATGGGACATTATGGGATCGAACCAGAGGACGGAGATCTCGCGATTTGCGTATTCGATTTTGATAACAACCCGGAAAAAAAACTTCAGAGGGCGGCAAAGATCGCGCGCGAGAACAATATCCTATTGGCAGCATCCAATCCCTGTTTCGAGCTATGGATAGCTATCCATTTCACCGATGTAGAACGATTTATGACAGTAGGGGAATTAACATCATTGGTAGGAAAGTTCATCAAAGGTTATTCAAAATCTGGAAATTTCAATGGGGTGCTATTTCCTTTGATGAATAGGGCATTGACGCGTGCTGATCACATTTGGGATAAAAATGGTTTAAAAGGTCGCGAAGCGATCGATATGCCGAATCCGTGCACGAACGTTCACATCGCCGTAGAATCAATCAACTCATTGAAATCTAAAAACAAGCTCATCAGTCGATCCAAGACATGAACGACCAAAGACTGGATAGATATCTGACCTTTACTTATGCGTCAAATCATTTAAATAAGGCTACATTATCTGTGGCCTTCGTAGCGAGACAAGTCTCGCCGGAGTTGTACCCCGTAAGGGGCGAATCCCGAAGCGCCGCCATTGGCGGCACTGGTGATACAAATGGTAGACAAGAAGGTAGACGATAACGAGGAAGGGCCCAGGCCAGTGAACGGAAAGAGCATGTACTCTTACATCTCCGACGCCTGGGACCGGCCCGATGCTTCTTACGTGAAGGGACTGATGTGGGAGAGGCTCATCATCTGGAGGCGGGAGCCCAACTTCTGCCGCCTGGAGAGGCCCACCCGTCTGGACCGCGCCCGCGCTCTGGGCTACAAGGCCAAGCAGGGCATCATCATGGTCCG
This sequence comes from uncultured Methanomassiliicoccus sp., assembly GCA_964585915.1. Taxonomy (GTDB): domain Archaea; phylum Thermoplasmatota; class Thermoplasmata; order Methanomassiliicoccales; family UBA472; genus UBA472. Next base: position 47,092 of record CAZPFU010000001.1, on the reverse strand, counting down.
CGGCCACGTCCGCAAGGGCGGCCTGCAGAAGCGCTTCGGATACAAGGGGCGCCGCGCCAAGCGCGAGGGTATGAAGAAGATTACCATGGGCAAGAGCCTGAAGCGGATAGCCGAGGAGAGGGCCGCCAAGCGCTACCCCAACCTCGAGGTGCTCAACTCCTACTGGGTCGGCGAGGACGGCAAGAACGTCTGGTACGAGATCATCCTGGTGGACAAGCACCACCCCTCGATCAAGGCGGACAAGAACCTGAACTGGCTGTGCGACAACGCCAACAAGAACCGGGTGTTCCGCGGCAAGACCTCCGCCGGACGCAAGGGGCGCGGTCTGCACTGGAAGGGCAAGGGTGCGGAGAAGGCGCGCCCGTCCGTCAAGGCCCACGACAGGCAGATAAAGTAGGCGAAGAGCCTACCCTTTGATCTCTTTCAAACGCCTTTCCACTTCTTCATTTCCCATCCCGATCAGCGGATGGTACATCGGGACATCGGCGTTCAACGTCATGTTCTCCTGCAGCTCTTCCAGGGACCAGCCCACCACCAGGCCGAATGCTTTGTTGGCCTGCACGGCCTTGCCGGCCGGGCCGCTCACCCGGCGCGGCTCGGGGTCCCAGCGCTGCAGGGTGCGCATGGCCTCCTCGTCCTCCACCAGGAACAGCACGCGGCAACCGCGCTTCATCATCATCCAGGCGGCCAGGGCGTCCCTTTCATTGCGGACCAAGGCCACCACCTTACCCTGGCTGCCCATGGGAAGTCCGCCCGGGCCGTCCAGGTACTCGCTGAACACGTACGCCCGGCGGTCGCGCACCTCTACGTACACGATCAGGTCGGGATGATGCAGGTCCACCCGCACCCCCCGGTGCTTGTGCGCCTCGTATATCTCCTCGCCCGCCTGCGCCGCAAGCTGCATGCTGGTGTACGGATGCACCCCGTTCCGTCGGGCCTCCACCCGGAAGGTGGAACCTTCGCTCAGCAGCGGGGTGGCCACCTGAAGCGCCAGACGCCTGATGTCCTTGACCTCCGAAGTGCATTCCTGGACAAGGCTCAGGGAGGATATGCCGAAAACGCGCCTGAGCACCGCGGCGGCCTCCTGAGGCCGGTCGGTGGTCACGAACAGCCGGCCGTACTGGCTCTCTGCGAAGGCTTCCAGCCTCTCCCCGGCCAGGGCGGCCATCATGTTGTGGGTGAGCACCTTCTCGAAGTAACGGCGCACTCCCGGGCTCTTCAGTCCCATCTCCGCGTACCTGACCAGCAGCAGGCCCATGTCCCTTTCATGTAGCCCGGGATAATAAACCATTCTCCCGCTAGCATTATGTCCTCATCAGGTCATCGCCGCACGATGGAAACGCTGGTCCTGCTGCTGATCGCCCTGCTGTGCATGAGCGCCGGGGCCATAGGGGCGCTGATGGGCATCGGCGGAGGGCTTATCATCATCCCGCTGCTGACGCTCGGTTTCGGGATACCGATGCAGGAGGCCATCGGGGCCAGCCTGATAGGCGTGATCGCGACGTCCACCGGCGCCGCCACCAAGTACGTGAAACAAGGGCTGACCAACGTCCGTCTGGCCCTGTTCCTTGAGATGTCCACAACCGTCGGTTCGATCGTCGGCGCGCTCATTGCCGTGTACACCAACCAGACCCTGCTGTTCCTGCTCTTCTCCATGCTCCTGGTATATGCCGGCTTCACCATGCTCCGCCGCACGGAGGTTCTTTTCACCCCCGAACAGGTGGCGGCGGAGGGTCAGATGGTGGACCTGTCCTGCCAGTACGTGGACCCCAGGAGCACCTGCCAGGTGAGCTACGGGGTTAAGGGGTTGAAGAAGGGTTTGGCATACAGCAGCGTCGCCGGCATGCTGTCCGGGCTCCTGGGCGTGGGCGGCGGGCTTGTCAAAGTGCCGGTGATGAACGTCTGCATGTGCGTCCCGCTCAAGGCGGCCGCGGCCACCAGCAACTTCATGATCGGTGTGACCGCTTTGACCGGAGCGATCATCTTCTACGGCCACGGGCTTCTCGACGCCTACCTGTGCGGGGCGGTGGCCTTGGGCACCTTCGCCGGAGCGTACGTGGGAACCATTCTCATGGCCAAGTATTCGGCCAGCGACCTGCGCAAGTGGTTCTCCGTGCTGCTGTTCATCGTAGCGGTGACCATGGTCCTGAAGGCCTTCGGCCTATGGGGTGGTGCCTGATGCCCTCCCAGTCCACCCTCTGCGGCGTGGTGCAGCCGATCCTGCGCTGGGGCATGATCCTGAGCCTGGTTCTGATGTTCTTCGGGCTAGTGCTGGGGATCGTCACCGGAAGCCACGAGGCATCGGTGGTCCCCCTCGAAAGGATACCCTCCGAAATACTGGAAATGGACCCCGCGGCGTTCCTGACCTTGGGCATAGTGCTGCTCATCATCACTCCGCTGGCCAGGGTCATCGGGGCGTTGTGCGTGTTCATCAGGGAACGCGACCGCAAGTTCGTACTGGTGTCCCTGGCGGTGCTGTTGTCGGTGGCGATGGCCGTCCTGTTGGGAGCGGCATAGGCATCGTCATTTGTGGAACCGCAGGGTTTATCCACCAGGGCTAACAATCCCCTCTGAACATGGCCAAGGACCGCCTCAAGGATGACCGCTGGTACTACTCGTTCCTTCCGTACAACATCTCGGGAGGAAGCACCAACGCCCTGATACCCCTCTTCATCACCGAGGGATTGAAGGGCACGGTGGCCCAGGTGGGCATAGTCAGCGCAGCTACCTCCTTGGCCTCGGTCCCTGCTGGGATACTGTGGGGGAATCTTTCGGACACCTCCAAACGCCGCGTGCCGTTCGTTCTGGCCGGTTTCCTGGGGGTGGCCTTCTCGCTCATCCTCATGGGATTGTCGCAGAGCATATCCGAGTACTACATCGCCAACTTCATCTTCGGTTTCCTGGGCGCGGCCATCGCCCCCGTCGGCACCGTCATGGTGCTGGAATGCTTCCGCAAGGACGAGTGGCCTAAAAGGCTTGGCGACTTCAGCAAGGTCGGGGGCATAGGTTGGGTCATCGGGCTGCTGCTGGGAACGCTTTGGCTGATGGCCTTCCCCTCGGACGGGGACGCCAATCCGATGCGGGCGCTCTTCATATTGGCCGGCGCCTTGGGCTTCCTCTCGGTGTTCCTGGGCTGGCGCTATATGAAAGAGCCGCTGGAGAAGCTCAGTCGCCATCAGTTTCCGCCGATCGAGCTTCTCAAGGTCCCCTCCTACCTTATGGAAAAGATCCGGTTCATGCCGCAGCGCCTGCTCTACGTGGTGGAGATGTCCCAGAAGAACCTCCGCCTTCGCAACTTCCCGTCCAACCTCAGGCGGTACTACGCGGTGGTGTTCCTGGCCTTCACTGGTTTCCTGTGCTTCTACGTGGCGTTGCCTACCTATCTCGCTCGCCAGGTCGGCATGAGCAGCGCCGAGGTGTTCGCGGTGTATTTGTCCAGTTCGTTCGTGTCCGCACTTCTGTACTCCAAGGCCGGCATGCTGGTGGAGAGGTACGGGGGAAGGAAGGTCCAGGCCTTGGCCTTCGGACTGCGCGTGCTCATATTCCCCTCGTTCTTCCTGGTCACCCTGCTTCCACTGGAGCTAGGGGGCGTGTTGGCCCTGTTGTGCGTCTTGAGCGGTCTGGCCGGGATGTGCTGGGCCCTGCTGGCCGTGGCCGGAGACTCCCTGGTGGCCAGGATGTCCTACCGGTCGTTCCGCAGCCAGTCCATGGGCATGTACTCCTCTGTCCGCGGTGTTTCCACCATAGCCGGCTCGCTCCTCGGCGGCCTGGTGGCCCAGTACTTCGGCTACGAGGCGCTCTTCCTGCTCTCCTCGCTGTTCATAATCTGCGCCATCCTCCTGCTGTTCTCCACGAACGTGGAAGTGGTGACGGACGATCCCCATCCAGAGGACGGGCTAGAGCAATGAGGCGATGGTACGTCCGAGCTCCCTCGCCCTATCTTCATCGCCCTGGCGCAGCTCACTGCCCTCCACGATAAAATGCTGAGGCCCCATCAACGGTCGCAGTCCTCCCTTGACCATCATCTGGTGCATCCGGTCAGCGGCGCTGGAGTGCACTTTCTCGTAACGCGTATCGAAGGCGACATAAGCGTGATCGTTCCCGGCGTCCTTCAAAGCGTTGCGCAGAAGGGTGTTGAAGCGGAAGGGAACGCGGCCCCAATGGGTCGGCGAGCCGATCACCCATAGCGGAACGCCCATGAAATCCTCCTCTCCAGAGACGGATTGGCGGCGGCAGGAGACCTGGTGGCCGGACACGCCCAGCTCCTCGGCGATCAACTGGGCGATCCTCTCCGTGTTCCCGGAGACGGTGTCGTAGATGACCAGTATGCGCATGCTATCCCCCCGTCATGCACCTTTAGCATTACATTAGTTGCTCTCCATGTTGCTGAACCCGATCGCACTTACCAAAATTTCATATAAGTCCATCCTAGTCATCAACCAGCCAACGGGTCCGATCGTCGCTACGACAGACAGGTCCGTTCTGGTCGGGGAAGGGGATGGACCACGGGGAGAATGAGCCTTGGCACCAAGATAAGGCTGGGCGTTTCGATCGCCCTCATTATACTGGTAGTGCTGGCCTCGAACCCGGAGGAGGTCTGGGTCGCCCTCAAGGACATCAGATATGAACTGATATCCCTGGTGGTCGTTCTTTATCTGGTCAACCTGGTGTTCAAGGCCTACCGTTGGGGCGTCCTGATGAGCCACGCCGGATACGAGATCTCCTTCCGCACCATTTTCGCCGCCTTCTCCCTATCTCAGGCCATCAACAACCTCATTCCCGGCCGGGTGGTCGGCGAGACCTCCCGCATAATCGAGATGAACACCCGTAAAGGGGTGGCCGTCGGGAAGGGGCTGGCCTCAGTAGTCACCGAGCGTATCATGGACTTCGCCTTCTTGACCATCCTCACGGTCACCAGCCTGTTCCTGCTGCTTGCGCACATCGTGGAGGAGTTCCGCGGGTACCTGATGTTCCTGGTGGCCCTGATGGTACTGGCCAACCTGCTGTTCATTTACGTCCTCGCGCGTCCCAAGCTGCTTTTAAAAATGGGCGGCTGGGGAGCCAGGCTGACCGCCAAGGTCGTCAAGGGGGACAAGGGCGCCAAGCTCTCCGGCAAGCTGATGGACACCGTGGTCTCCTTCAACGAGGCCCTCAGCTACAAGGGCAGCTGGAAGCGGCTGGTCTGGCCGGCCGTGCTCACCGCGGTCATATGGGCCAATGAGATCGTCCGGCTGTACCTGATCATCGAGGCTCTGGGTGTGCACGTGTCGCTGGTGGCGGTGATCGCCTCCGCCAGCCTGGCATCCCTTAGTCAGGTGGTGCTGACCGCCGGAAGCGGCAACGTCCTCATGTCCTCCGCGGTGTTCACAGCCAGCGGGCTGGACCCGCACGTGGCGGCGACCGCAGGGCTTTTAAGCGCGATAACCTCTATCTGGCTGTCCGTGCCGGTCAGCCTGCTAGCCATGGTCATAGACCAGCGCGTCCGGCCCTCCCCCGCCAAGGAGGCCGACAATAACCAGAGGGGATTTAACTGAAGTGCACCACCGTCTTGATGCTCAAGAACGAGGAAGGGAACGTGGGACCGCTCACCGAGGACATCCTGGCGGTCTACGCTGAAAAGAACATCGACGGGGAAGTGCTCCTCATAGACGATGGCAGCACCGACCGTTCCGGGGAGCTCTGCGACCAGCTGGCCAAGGGCCATTCCAACGTCAGGGCGGTGCATCACGAGAAGAACCTGGGCCGGTCGTATGCGATCCGTACCGGTTTCCAGCAGGCCAAGGGCGAGGTGGTCATCATCATGGACGCCGACCGCCAGTACGAGCCCAAGCAGATACCTCTTTTCCTGTCCAAAATGGACGAGGGGTTCGACGTGGTCACCGGCTGGAGGCGGGAGCGCACCGACACCTTCATCCGCCGTTTCATATCCCGGACGTACAACAGGTTCATAATCCGCCGCAAGTTCAAGCTGCAGATCAAGGACCAGAACAGCGGTTTTAAGGCCTTCCGCAGGGAGAAGGCGGTGGCCATGGGCTTTGACCCCGAGGGTTACCAGGGCCTGCACCGCTTCATATTGCCCTTGGCCGCGCTCAAGGGCATGAAGATCGCCGAGGTGCCGATCGTCCATTACGACCGTCCGTCCGGAAAATCATACATCAAGTTCTACACCGTACCCTTCATCACCCTGCGCGACTTCTCCAAGTTCAAGAAGGACCACAAGGAGGAGATCGCCGCCCTCCGCCGCAAGGATTAGGGGTGGCAGATGTCCAGCATGGCGGCGCGCTTCGACAGGCTCCTGGGAAGGATAGCTTCCCTCTCACCGGAACGCAAGCTCCTGCTGTATGGAGCGATCGCCCTGCTGGTCTACGGGACCATGATCGTGGTGGACAACGCCTTCCTGATGGCGGCCATCGATCCCGACCTAAGCCATCCGGACATGGATGTGTATCGAGCAAGAACGCAGACCATCCTGGACGGCGGACTACTTTATCGTGACGTGCACACCGAGACCCCGCCGATAATCAACTACCTGCTGGTCCCCGGTCAGCTCTTGGGGGGCGCTGAGCACGACTGGGTCTGGAGCGCCTACTTCTCGCTGTTCGCCTTCCTTCTGGCCGCGCTGCTGTACCTGGGCCTGCGCCACCTGGACGAGAACAAGTCCTATCTCGCCGGCATGATAGTCCTCCTGTCGCCGTACACCATCGTGGAGTCGGGCACCGGGGAGGACGAGTCGATAGTGGCCTTCATCTTCATGCTGGCCGTGGTGCTCATGGTGTTGAAGCGCCAGAGCTCCGCCTCCGCAGCGATCGGCGTCGGCGTGTGGACCAAGATGTTCCCCCTCCTGCTGTTCCCGGTCCATTTCCTGCAGCAGCGGGATTGGAAAGGGCGGATCGCGTCGGTCCTGTTCCTGGGGCTTGCTACCGGTCTTATCGCCTTGCCCTTCGTGGTCATGTGCTGGGACGACTTCTCCTTCTTCCTGAACTTCTACTTCCTGGGCGAGGAGGGAAGGCCGACCGGCGGCCACTCCATCTGGCACTTCCTGTACATGGGCGGGTGGAACCTGCCCAGCATCGTGCAGCTGGCCATCCTGGGAGGGGCCATGGCCATCGCCTACCTCTACCCGTACTATAAGAAGATGCCCGTGTGGCAGAGCGTCACCCTGATGCTCATGGCCTTCTTCACCTTCTATCCCAAGGTGCACGGCGGCTACTGGATCATGCTCGTCGCGCTCCTATCGGTCTGGGCGGTGCAGGACCGACGCATCTGGGCGCGGAGCTTCTTCGCCTTCGTGCCGATGATACTGGCCACCCTGTTCGCGCAGGGCGAGACCAAGGCGCCGCCGGTGGAGTTCTATGGCAGCTGGCTGCTAGGCTTCTTCCTGGCGCTGATCGGCCTGATCATGTTCATCGACGCGGTGCGTCTAGCATTGAAACAGCCGGCCTTCACCGATAAGGCGTAGTTCAGAGAAGGCGCTTGCCCGCCTCCGCCCCGGAACGGCAGTCGAAGACGTCGGTGATCTTCATGATGACCAGGCCCTTGCACTCCAGGTTCGGCTTCCTCTCCTTGACCATGTTGTACATCTTGTTGTAGTCCGGGCCTTTTTCCACGACCTGCACGTCGCCCTTGATCTTCAGACAGCCAGGGACGCCGAAGGTCCAGACCTGCAAGGCCACCCGGGGGTTCTCCTTCAGGTTGGCCAAGGTCTGATGGAAGAACTGGTTGCCGATCCAGATGGTCTCCGGGTCCATCAGGATGGCCATTCCTATCGGTACTACGTTCGGCTCGCCCCCCTTGGAGGCGGTGGCCAGTGCGAAATACTTGGTTCCTTTGAAAAGCTCCTGCATTTCAGGTGTGAGCGCGACCATGCCCGTCCATGGCCGTGGATGATATTAATCGATGTCGTTACGTTCAGGCGGTACGGATCTTCTCCACGTTCCTGGCCTTGGTGAGCATCTGGAACTTGGATATCCCTTTAGGCAGGACCAGCATCTCCACGTTCTCGATGGACCTGATCCGTTCGTTCACCAGTTTCCAGTCCAGGTCGTCCTCCAAGGTAAGGCGTTCAATGTTCTGGAGTATCACCGCCCCATCCAGCGATTCCAGGTCGTTCCGGTTTATGGCGATGTCCTCCAGGTTACCGATGCGATAGATCTTGCCCTGGTCCTTGTCCAGGTACTCGTTCATGGCCCTGGTGGCGAGCTCGCCTATCGCCACTCCCTCCAGGGTGGCCCGGGCCGAGAACTTGAGGTAGGTCTGGTCGTCGATGCCCCTGATGGTAACGTTGGTCATCTCAATGGTCTCCCGCTGAACGCTCTCCCTTATGCCCCAGGGAGGAAATAAAAATGACCTCTCCTCCGATCAGCGCCGTCAGGGGCAGCAGGGTGATCATGTGTCCGTCCATCGCCAGAACGCCCAGGACCACCGCTCCCAGGCCTTGGAGGACCAATCCCATGACCGTAGGGCGGCCGATCCTCCAGGAATCTGTAACGTGGGCTTGCCTCCGGACCTTGATCTTCGGCTCTGTTTGCCTTGCTGGCACTACTTCCCCGTTCCTCAGCCACGCGTACTCCGCGTCATACTTCGCCGGTGTTATTCTCACCTATATCACCATAATCACCATATGATTACATGTAGTATTTGTATTTATTTGAGCACTGCCCGCGATTGCGAACGCCTTAAATCCCTGGCAAGGGCGTAATCTCCCTCAGGACAAGGTGGCTGGTCGTTATGGATGCCCATCCGAAGAACGTCGTTATGCCGATCATGATAGTGTTCACGCTGCTGATGTCAGCCTTGGTGCTGGTCCCTCAGGAGGCCGCCGCCCTGGTGGACGGGGATTATGAGTACGAGCTGACCGGCGATCCCGCGGTGGCCATGATCACCGCTTACACCGGAGCCGGTGGGGACATCAGCATCCCTGCCACGCTGGGCGGGTACCCGACCGCCATCATCCGCTACGAGGCGTTCAACAGAGCCTCCGGGTATCATGTGACATCAGTGCTCATTCCAAGCAGCGTGCACACCATCCAGAACTACGCCTTCGCCAATTGCGATAATCTGGTGACGGCGTACATCGGCAGCGGCGTTTCCTCAATAGGGGACGCGGTGTTCTACAACTGCTATCACCTCGAGGAAATATCGGTGCATATCGGCAATCCTTACTATACCAGCGTGGGCGGGGTCCTGTACGATGACGCTTTCACCACCCTGATCAAATGCCCCCCGGCCTTGGCCGGGGACGTGTCCATCCCGGATTCCGTGACCTCTCTCCGCGATGGTTGCTTCGACGACTGCCGGTACCTCGAGAACCTGGTCATAGGCAGCGGGGTGGCCGAGATAGACGATTACATGTTCGAGAGCGCCGACGATCTGAGGACCGTGACGTTCTCCTCAGGCAGCCAGCTTCAGACCATCGGCGTCATGGCGTTCAGCGAATGCGGGAAATTGGAGACCTTCACGGTACCGTTCGGATTGAGGGGCATCGGCTACGGCGCCTTCCAGGACTGCGAATCCCTCATCGCGATCGACCTTCCCTCCGGCCTGGAGAGCATCGGCATGGGGGCGTTCGCCGGCTGCACCTCCTTGGCCAACCTGACCATCCCGGCCAGCGTGGAGGAGGTCGGGAACTACGCCTTCGCCGAGTGCGAAAGCCTATCGTGGATCGATGTGGACCCCGACAACGGATATTTCCGCAGCATCGACGGGGTCCTGTACAACAAGACCGTGACCGTCCTGATGCAGTGCCCGGCCGGAAAGACGGGGAATCTGACCATCCCGGACAGCGTGAGAGAGATATCCATGCTCTCCGTGGCCGGGTGCAGCATCACCTCCGTAAGGATAGGTGACGGGGTCGAGAAGATCGGCGTAATGTCCTTCTTCAGCTGTACCAAGCTGGAAACGGTGGAGATGGGTGACAGCGTGGAGGTCATCGGCATGTCCGCCTTCTCCGGTTGCAAGCTGCTGAGCTCGATAGCGATACCCGCCAGCGTCAATGAGGTCCAGACGTACGCCTTCGCCGACTGCCTGACGCTGGACAACATAACCTTCCTCGGCTCCTCCGCGCAGATCGAGGTGGGGACGGATTGGATACTCCATACCCCGTCGGACCTGCGTGGCCACGCCCCGGCCGGATCGGAGTTCCCCGGTCCCGGGACGACGTACTACGGTCTGCTCATGGGTTCGAACGTTGGTGAGGTGTCTCAGAAGAAGGACATTACGGAGACGTATCTGCTGGTGGTCATCGTTCTTCTGGCGGCCATCATCGCCATGCTGGTCGTTCTATTGGTCCTGAGGATGAAGAAAGGATGACGGGACCGGTGATGCTTCAGAAGGGGAAAAAGTGCAGGGGAAGGGATTTGAACCCTCGGACCACTAAGGACTAGACCCTGAATCTAGCGCCGTTGGCCAGGCTTGGCTACCCCTGCCTAGGATTAACGCCAATGATATTTTCGTACAAATACCTTATGCCCCCCGCCCCTCCGGGGGATGCAGGGAGAACCAATCGCTGGACAGGATGGACATCATCACGTCGTCGATTATGCGCCCGTTCTTGGTGCGGTACTGCCGCATGAGCCCCTCCACCCGGAACCCGCATTTCTTGTAGGCGTGCTGCGCCCGGTGGTTCTCGGAATCAGTGATCAGGTCCACCCGTCGCATGCCCAGCTCCTCGAAGCAGTAGCGCAGAAGGGTCGTGATAGCATCGCTGCCGTAACCCTTGCCCCAGCAATCCTTCTCCCCGATCATGATGCCTATGGTCACCCGCCGGTATTTCCAGACCACTTCCTCCATGCCGATGTTGCCTATCGGCCGGCCGTCCTTGGTCAGGATGGTGAAGGTGGTCTTCCCCTCGCGCCGCAGGCGGTCCACCCATCCGTGCTCCATCTCCACGCTGAAGGGGGGATCGGCCTTCAGCCATTGGGTGACCTCGGGGTCGTTGATCCATTTGACGTACATTGGGACATACGCGCGTTCCGCCGCCACCAGGTCCACGATCTCACCGCTCAGCATGGCCGGGCCTCCGCCGAGAGCAGCGAAAGCAGGACCGAGTCCTGCCATCCGCCCTCACAGAAATGGTCCTCCCGGAGGATGCCCTCCTGCTCGAACCCCACCTTCCGGAAGAGGCCCAGTTTGTCCTTCTCCCTGGCTGGGACCCTGGTCCAAAGGCGATGCAAACTCTGGGAGTTGAAGGCGTATCCGGCGGCCAGTATCAAGGCCTCGGTCGCCATCTCATCGTCGCCCTTCTCCCCCCAGATCATAGTGATCTGCGCGGAATCGCTCATCGGCTGGATGTGGGCAAGCTCGATCAATCCCATCGGCCTTTCGGTTTGCCGGTCGACGATCATCAGGTCGAAGCGGGATGGCTGGGCCAGTTGCTCCTTTATGAGGTCCTGGACCTGCTCCAGGCTGTAGGCGGGTTTCCAGGTCTGGCGACCGGAGGCCTTGCGGACCCGCGGGTCGTTCAGCCACTTATACAGCGCCAGTTCGTCTGTCGTCTGCAGGGGCACCAGCCCCACCAATTCCCCACCTAGCATGCGGGTTTGATTGCCAGGCTAGGACATAATCCTATTGCCGCCGGGACGGAAAAATCGCAAAGATGATTTATGGGGAGCGGCATGGCCGAGCATGGACCTGAAGATCGTGCTTTTGGGGCCTCCGGGATCGGGCAAGGGAACGCAGACCGAGAGGCTGGTAGCTGAGTTCGGTTTCACCAAGATATCCACCGGGGACCTGCTGCGCGAGGCGGTCCGGAACGGAACGGAGCTGGGCGTGAAGGCGAAGTCCTTCATGGACGCCGGAAAGCTGGTGCCGGACGATCTGGTCGTCGGACTGATCAGAGAGAAGCTCAAGGGGCTCAAGGGCGGCGTGCTGCTGGACGGGTTCCCCCGCTCTCTGGAGCAGGCCCAGGCGCTCGACCAGTTCTTCAAGGTGGAGATGGCGGTCGACCTGGAGGTGGACCAGGAGGCGCTGATCAAGCGCCTCACCGAGAGGAGGTCTTGCCGCGCGTGCAACGCAGTGTTCCACCTGGAGTTCAACCCGCCGAAGAAGAGCGGGGTCTGCGACAAGTGCGGCGGCGAACTGTACCAGAGGAGCGACGACACCGAGAAGGTGGTTCGTGAGCGGTTCACCACCTACACAGAGCGCACCGCCCCCCTGACCGAGTTCTACCGCAAGAAAGGCGTCCTGAGATCCGTGGACGGCATGGGTCCGATAGACGATGTGTACAAGCGGATCTCGGCGGTCGTCAAGGCCGCCTGAACCATCTTCCTGCGAAAAGATTAAAACCAGGTAGCATTTACCTCGGTTCCGCACAGCCCCGTAGTGTAGCGGTCAATCATGCGGGACTCTGGATCCTGCGACGGCAGTTCGAATCTGCCCGGGGCTACTCCTTATCCTACGGCTCTTCCAGACGTTCCTCGCCTGAGCACAGGTCGTGGAAGTACTTCTCGGCGTCCGGCGGTCCGCGGGCTATTATCACATCGCCCACTTCCAGAACGGCGTTCTTGTCCGGGCCGTAGAGGTACTTTCGGTCCCTTTTTAATGCGACGACCCACATGCCGCTCTGGCTGGCCAGTCTCATCTTTCCCAGGCTCTTGCCCACCAGGTCGGAGCCCTGCTTGACCTCGGCCAAGGTGATGGTGGTGTCGGCGTCCTTGATGCTCAGCCGTATCACCGGGTGCGGCTCGTCGTCGTGGATGGTGACCATGGCGATCTGCATCGCCGCGTCCGAGATCTCCTCCACCGCAGCGGCCAGCTTGATGGCGGTGAACGCCTTCCCCTCGTCGCGGTCCTGCATGACCCGGGCGATGGCCTGGCGCTGTATGTCGTTGGCCAGCTCGTCCAGCATCTCCTCCATCAGGATGACCTCCTCGGCGATCTCCTTGTTGTTGTACAACAGGGACGAATAGGCCAGGTCGATCATGAGCTCGGAAGAGTCCTTGAGCTCCAGCAGCATCTCGTCAAGCTGGTCCATCAGTCCTCCTCCTCCTCTTCCTCCGGGTACACCGGCCACTTCTCCTCGCCGTTGGCGAAGGAGCGTAGGATCTCGCAACCGTCGTCGGTGCCGCGAACGATCAGGGTGTCGCCGGCCTTGAGCTTGGTCTCTTCCTCCGGGTCGTATATCCAGCGCTTCCCGCGCTTGATGGCGATGATGCGCATCCCGGTCTCCGACTCCACTCCCAGATCACCTATCTGACGCCCGACCATGTCCGAGGAGTCAGCGAGCACCAGGCGCTTGATCTTCTCCTCCGCTTCCCTCAGGATGAACGTCAGGAACGGGCGCTTGTCGACCTCGCACTCCATAAGCTTTACGATGTCCCCGGCGGCGTTCGATATGCGCCTGGAGGCGGCGGCCACCTCCAGCAACGAAGACAGCTTGGTCGCGTCCTTGTGGGTGCGCGCGGAGAGCATGGCCTTGATGCGAATGTTCTTGCTGAGCTCCTCCATGTCCTCCTCGAGGTTCTTGACCTCCTCGGCGATCTCCTCGCTGTCGAACATGATGGACGCGTAGGCCAGGTCGACCATGATCTCCGAGATGTCCTTCATCTCGGTGAGTATCTCCCTGACCGTGGCGTGAGCCAGATCGTATTTGTCCAGACGTTGCTCCCTTCCAAGGTCATACATAAAAAGAACACCTGCGCCGGGTCACAGCGATGGACCTCCAGCTGTTGCGGGGGTTGTACAAGGATATCGCTCGTGACATCTCAGTTGGCCTCACGGAACCACCAGCCCGTCGAGGCCTGGCGGACCCGCCGTTCCTTCCTTATGAGGTTAGCCATATATCATCGTTGCGAATTTGGTCGGATAGAACCTCTCCAGGCTGCCAGAGCACGACCATCTGGTCAGGTGGATGGCTTATTATTAATAGAGTCAAATCCTACCTCTAGCGGGTGCTAGGATGAGCGGGACAGTGAAGACTTTCTTCTCCAACAATAAAACGGTCTTCACCCTGGGGTTCACCGCCCTGCTCATCTCCTCGCTCGGCGACATCATGGCCGGGGTTACGCTTGGTTTCATGACCGACACCCTGGAGCTGCTCCCCGGACTGATGATCCTGATCCCGGCGGCCATCGGGATGAGGGGGAACATCTTCGGAGCCTTGGGAAGCCGGCTGGGAACCTCCATGCATGTGGGTACCTTCGAGCTCTCGCTCCGCAAGGGAAGCATTCTCCGTCAGAACATGGAGGCCTCCCTCATCCTGACCATGGTAGTATCGTTCCTCATGGGATTCCTGGCCAAGGTGGTCTCTGCGGCCTTGGGGGTGAACAGCATCAGCATGCAGCAGTTCATCTTCATCTCCGTTTTCGGCGGGGTCCTGGCCGGGCTGGTGCTGCTGGTGGTGAACGTGGTGGTGGCCAACCTCGGCTTCCGTAGAAATTGGGACATAGACAACATCAGCGCGCCGCTGCTCACCGCCGCCGGTGATATCGTCACCTTGCCGATGCTCTTCCTGGCCGGCATCCTGGTGCTGAACTGGAGCGGGGACCTGGCCGTCCTGTTCTACGACGTTATGATGGTGCTGTTCTTCGTCATCACGGTCTACCTGATCTACGAAGCCTTGTACAGAAGGGACGAAGAGGCCAAGCGCATCTTCGTGCAGAGCTCCCCGGTGCTCATCATATGCATCCTTCTGGACCTGGGCGCAGGTCTCACCATCGAGGACCAGATAAGCCACCTGGTGGCGTTCCCGGCCCTGCTAGTGCTGATCCCGCTGTTCCTGCAGAACTGCAATGCGTTGGGGGGGATACTCACCTCCCGCATGTCCTCCCTCCTGCACATGGGTATCATGCTTCCCGGAAAGGTCCCCGGCAAGGTCAGCTACGAGAACTTCGCCATCATCTACATCTTCGCCCTGTGGGTGTTCACCTTCGTCAGCATAGCCACCCACTTCGTCTGCCTCGCCCTCGGACTGGCGTCTCCAGGTCTTTTGATAATGATCACCCTGGGCCTGCTGGCCGGGCTGGTGACCGTAACCGTGCTGAACTTCCTCTCCTACTACGTGGCGGTGACCACCTTCATGTTCTCCCTCGACCCGGACGATCACAGCATACCGGTAACGTCGTCGGCCATCGATTTCATCGGTTCGCTGGCCTTGATGGCCGCCATCGTCATGTTAGGCCTTTCCATCTGATTTGGCACAACTTAATATGCTATGGAACGTTCCCTAACCATTCCTGAGGGAGCTGAATGATCGACAGGGACACCATCCTGGGCAAACTGGAAGCTTATGATCCGGAGAAGATCAAGATCGGGGTGCTAGCCTCGCACTCCGCGCTCGACGTCTGCGATGGCGCGGTGGAGGAGGGCTTCCGCACCTTAGCCGTATGCCAGGAAGGGCGCGACTCGGCCTACACCAAGTACTTCAAGGCCTACCGGGAGAAGAACGGACAGTTGAGAAGGGGCATAGTCGACGAGGCCTTGATGCTCAAGAAGTTCAAGGACGCGACGAGCAGACCGGTGGTCGACCGCCTGCTGAAGGAGAACGTTCTTTTCGTGCCGAACCGCTCGTTCACCTCCTACTGCGGCATAGACTCGGTGGAGAACGATTTCGCGGTCCCTTTGGTCGGTTCCCGCAACCTGCTCCGCTGCGAGGACCGCGGCGGCGAGAAGGATTATTATTGGGTGCTGGAGCAGGCTGGAATGCCCTCCCCGCGCAAGGTGAAAAAACCGGAGGACATCAGCGCCCTGACGATCGTAAAGCTTCATCATAAGCAGAAGAAGCTGGAGCGGGGGTTCTTCACCGCCTCCACGCCCGAAGAGTATTGGGAGAAGGCCAAGAAGCTGATCAATGACGGTGTTATCGAGAAGGATTCCCTGGCCGACGCCCGCATGGAGGAGTACATCATCGGCCCGGTCTTCAACCTGGACTTCTTCTATTCCCCCCTGGAGCAGAAGGGTTCCAAGATCGAGCTGCTGGGGATCGACTGGCGCTTCGAGTCCTCCCTGGACGGTTTCGTCCGCCTGCCGGCGGAGCAACAGCTGGCGCTGAACGACAAGCAGCGCATTCCCGAGTACACCGTCTGCGGTCACAACTCGTCCACAATGCGCGAATCGCTGCTGGACGGGGCGTTCGAGCTGGCCGAGAAGTTCGTCAAGGCGGCCGAGAAGCACTTCGCTCCCGGCATGATCGGTCCTTTCTGTCTGCAGACCTGCGTGGACAAGGACCTCAAGTTCTTCATTTATGACGTCGCCCCCCGCATCGGCGGAGGCACTAACGTGCACATGTCCGTCGGCCACCCATATGCCAATTCCCTGTGGCGCCAGAGCGTCAGCACCGGAAGGCGTTTGGCGATGGAGGTCCGGAGGGCCATTGAGCAGGACCGGGTGGCGGAGATAATCACCTGAGCGATACTTCGCAAACCCCTTTTCCATCCTCTTTATCGCCGTGGCCAGTCTGTTTTTTTCGTTTGGATAACCTTTATAAAGAACAACACTATTCCGAGATAACCCGAGACTCAGTCAGCACTGTAGGTGCGCCTATCGTGAGGGAGGGAAATAATGCAATCGAACAAAACCTGGAAGCTAGCGACCGGATTGATGGTCCTGATGCTCTTGGCCATGCCGCTCATGGCGGTCTTGCCCTCGAACGTCAGCGCCGCGACTACCGGAAACAATCTATCGATTATCGTTTATGATGAGAACACCGCCAATCCCGTGGTTGGTGCCAAGGTCACCCTGATAGGCGTACACCAGCAGAGCCCGATCACCCCCAAGACCACTCTGTCTGACGGGCTGGCCGTGTTCACCCCTTACGATGGATATTATCTGGTTACCGTAACCCGCGATGGGTATTACACCTACCAGAGCCAAAGCGTCATACGATTCACCGATCTCGCCGCGGACACCATTTCCGTACCGCTGGAGATGATGTCCACTGACAGGTACGCCCTGACCGTGAACGTGAACGGTACCGCTGGTGCCCTCAACGGCGCCTCCGTGGTCGTCAAGACCGTCATCGACAACGTGACCACCTCGATACCCACCACCACCGTCAGCGGGGTCGCCACCCTGCAGCTGCCTAACGGCACCTACTCGATCGTCTGCTCTAACTCCACCTACGCTACCGATGTGGAGAGCAACGTGGTCATCAACGGCGCCTCCGTGGTCAAGAACATAACCCTGGCCGCCGCCGTGAAGTACAACGGCCTGGTCACTGTGGACGGAGCCCCGGCCACCGGAGTGGTGGCCTACCTGGTCGGCGACGATCCCCTGGTCGAGACCGACCGGAAGGTAATCAAGGCCTCCGGAACCTCGCCTTTCTTCAGCTTCGATGCCTATGTCGGTAACTTCACCCTGCTGGTCGACGCCGAGGGTGCCCTGGCATCGGTCCAAGCCATAATGGTGAACGCCAGCAACCCGCTAAAGAACGTGCAGCTGTCCAAGCAGAACGTTCAGACGACCGAGAACGCCTTCGTGTTCGACGCTGACGACTGGAACATGGCCACCCTGACCAAGACCCTGTTCGTCGACCACGACAACACCGTTCCCGGCCTGGACTTCGCTGAGCTGCCCAGTGCCAGGATGCAGATAGACCTGGTGTTCGGCAATGGCGACGGCGTCGTGAGCGCCGCCGAGGCCGCGCTCTTCGTCGATAAGATGGAGGCCTTCGGCCCGATAGAGGTCACCACCGCTGGAATGCTCACCGTCGGCTCTGAGATACTGGTCTCCGACGACGCCAATCCCGTTTACACCATAACCGGGTTGGAGGGTTCGGTCACCAGCACCAGCAACATCCACATCGAGATGGTCGCTGAATACGCCACGCAGAACAGCGTCACCAATGGTCTGTCTTCATACTCGGTCAAGGTATCCATCCCCAAGACCGCCACCGACATGAGCTACACTGACATAGTGTCCTTCCCCGACCTCTACGAAAAGGTCGGAAGCGCCACGTTCAGCGTGACCAGCTCCGGTGCGACCGTCACTGGCTACACCGATGTGCAGGTCAGCTCAGGCACCAAGGATGTCGACGTGACCCTGACCGTTCAGAAGTCCGTGGCCCCGACGGCTGTCGCGGCCATAACCACCGGCGCCACCGCCTACAAGGTGATGAACGGCTCGACCTTGCTGCACTACATAGTGGCAATGGGCGAGAACGTGACCTTCACCGCAGCCGGTTCCGCTGACCCCAACGGAAACCCGTTGAAATACAAGTGGGACTTTGGCGACGGCAACAACAGCGGCGAGGTGACCAACCTTACCTACGTCTACTCCTACGCCAGCCCCGAGCAGTTCACCGTGAACCTCACGGTCATCGACCAGGCGAATCTGACGGCCTACAAGTCCTTCATCGTCAAGGTGGACGGCGTGGCGCCGATCGCGAAGGTCACTCAGGTCACCGAGCTCGGATCGACCCTCACCGTCGATCAGAACAAGGCGTACACCTTCAACAGCACCCTGTCCTCCGACATGCTGAACGAGACCGAGGCCGGTCTCATCGCCAGCTACAAGTGGGTCTGGGGCGACGGGAACACCACCACTGTGACCATGGGCATGAACCAGACCGTGACCAAGACCTGGGCATCGGCCGGTGTCTTCCACATGTTCCTGAACGTCACCGACGTGGCCAACCACACCACCAGCAAGGCGGTCACCGTCACCGTGAAGGACACCGTGAAGCCCACCGTGAAGTTCTCCGTAAAGTTGAACGGCACCGTGGTCACCAGCGCTAAGGAGAACCAGACGCTTACCTTCGACGCCTCCGCTTCCAGCGACGCCAGCGGCATCGCCAGCTACCTCTGGGAGTTCGGCGACGGGACCAACAGCACCCTGGCCTCCCCGGTCCACAGCTACTCGGAGATCAAGACCTTCACCGTGAAGCTGACCCTGACCGACAACGCCGGCAACGTGGCCAACACCACCTCCAGCCTGAAGATCGAGTCCTCGGCCCGCCCGGACCTCCGGGTCGGGGCGGTGACCTTCGATCCCACCAAGTTCGTGGAGGGCGAGGACGGCTACATCTATGTCAACGTGACCAATGTGGGCACCGCGACCGCCGAGGGCATATATGGCCAGCTGTACAAGGTCAACCTTGACGGCACCCGGAAGCTGCTCACCGACGTCAGCGTCCTGCTGGTCAACGACACCGAGGACACCGAGCTGATGGTCGGCGAGACCGGTCAGCTGAGGTTCAAGTACTCCTTCGACTCCAAGGGCGACTACACCCTGCAGGTGAACGTCAGCGCCGACAAGGAGGTCACCTCCAAGATGACCGACAACTCCGCCACCAAGTCCCTGACCGTGGAGGAGGCTGCCTGGAAGTCCTGGTTGCTCTACGGCGGCATATTCGCTGTGATCATCGTGGTCGTGGTGCTCTTCCTGTTCAGGAAGAAGCTGCCCATGATGTCCGGCAAGAAGAAGGAGCCCGCCCCGCCGGCCAAGAAGAAGTAAGGCAAAACCTTTTACCATCCCTTTTCTTTTTTATTTTTTGAATGCTGCGTCTTGTCGACTCCGGTCTCTGCCATCCACTTTACTCGGTCGCGCTAGAGGAGGCGATACTGGAGTCCTGCTCCCAAGGCCTGATGCCTCCCACGCTGCACCTGTACGTGAGGGACAGGCCGACGGTATCCCTGGGATACTTCGAGAAGGTTGATGTGGCCATCGATCCGCAGGTCGTTCTGGACGAGAACGTTTTCCTCGTCCGCCGGATTTCGGGCGGGAGCACAATATTCACCGACCAAGGCCAGCTGATCTTCTCCTTGACGGTAGATCAGGGCGCCATACCGAAACCGGAGGACGCTTATTCCCTGACCTGCGGGGTGATCGTGAAAGCGCTGAGATCCCTCGGCGTTGATGCTGAGCACAAGCCCCCGAACGACATAGTGGTCAAGGGAAGGAAGATATCCGGCAGCGCCCAGACGCGGAAAAAAGGAATGCTCATGGTGCATGGGACGCTCCTGGTCGACACCGACCTGGACCGCATGATGCGCGTGCTACGCCCAAGGCATGACAAGCATTCTCGGACCAGGGAGCAGATGACCTGCCTGCGCGACGAGCTGGGAATGTCGCCGGACATGGACCAGGTCAAGGACGCCCTGGTCAGGGCCTTCTCCGAAGAACTTGAACAGAGGGCGGTGTGCATACCGGTGAACGAAAGGGAGAAAGGGAGGGTGCGGGCCCTGGTGGAAGAAAAGTACGGAAAGGAGGATTTCATCCTCCAGTTCTGATCACTGGAAGTTTTCCAGGTCCAGGAAGGCGAACTTTCGGCCGTCGATGAAGAAGCCCACCTTCTTGTGCAGCATGACCGCGTCCTTGGCGTCGGGCATGACCACGCTCTGAACCGCCTTGGCGCCTTTCTTCTTGGCATCCAGCGCGGCACGGCGGAGCAGCTTCAGGCCCACGCCCTTACGGCGGTGGTCGGGGTGCACCCCGATGTTCTCGATCCACAGCACCTTCTCAATGTTGTTGACGTGCTGTATGATCTGGGAGAACAGGAAGCCGACCACCTGTCCCTTTTCCAGGGCGACATAGCTCATGCCGCCGTCACGATAGAACTCGTAGGAGTCCTTGGTGGAAGCGCCCAATTGCTCCATGAGCTCGGCCGGCAGGTCGTCCCAGCTCTTCTGCAGGGAACCTTCCAGATATTCGCGTATGCAGAATAGCTCCAGCGTCCTCACTTGCGGTTTGTCGTCGTCCTTGAGCTTCCTTATGTCCACCATCACATCTCCTCCGGAGCCGCTATTCCCATGGTCACCAAGGTGTTTCGCAATGCCCAGCGTGCCGCCTCCACCAGGCACAGCCTGGCGTCCTGATGCTCCGATCGGAGCACCGGCACCGCGCCGTAGAACTGGTTGAGGGCCGAGGCCAGTTCGTGGCCGTAGGTGGGGAGCATGTTTATGCGGCGTTTGTCCCCCGCCTGCCGGACCACTTCCGGGAACTGCGCCAGTATCCACACGAGCCTGCGCTCGTAAGGGTCTGTCAGAACCGATACGTCCGCGCTTTTATTAAAATCTCCCGTCTTACGAAGTATTGAGCAGCAGCGCGCGTGGGCGTACTGCACGAAGGGAGCGCTGTTGCCCTCGAAGTTCAGCGCTTCCTCCCACTTGAAAATCAGCTGCTTCTCAGCTTGAACTCGAATGATGTTGTAACGGACCGCACCGACCCCTATATCACTGGCGATACCGCGCTTCTTCTCCTCGTCCAGGTCGGGGCGGCGCGAGCATACCTCCTGGTACGCGCGCTCCACCGCCTCCTCCAGCAGGTCGTCCAGATAGACCACCACTCCCTTCCTGGTGGACATTCGTCCTTCGGGGAGGGAGACGAACGAGTAGTAGATGCATTCCGGGGACCTGTCCGATCCCAGGATCTTCAGGGCCGAGGCCAGCTGCTTCTGTCCCAGCTTCTGGTCCTCGCCCAGGATGTTCAGCAGCTCGTCGGCCCGGCTGAACTTGTCCAGGTGGTAGGCGAGGTCACGGGTGGTGTAGAGCGTGGTGCCGTCCTTCCTGGTGAAGAAGAAACGCGTGTCGCGTCCGTGCACCCCGAACTCCTCGAGATTGAGATAGTAGGCACCGTCGTCGACCTCGGCGTAGCTGGAGGCCTTCAACCGTTCCACGATCTTCCTGGCCGACCCGTCTAAGATGAACTGCGATTCGTAGGTGTAGCGCTCCAGGAATACGTTCACCCCTTCCAGGCTCTCCTTTATGCCGTCCAGCATGAGGTCCACGGTACGGCGCACCTGGGCGATGACCTCCGGGTCTCCGGCCTCGAACCTCTGGGTCATCACCGCGATGTCGTTGGCGACGTCCGCCGACGACTCCATCATCTTGTTGGCCGCCTGATAGTAACCGACCAGCCGGTGGTCGTCCTTCTGGCGTTCCGAGGGGGGAACGTCCTTCTCTGTAAGGTTCGACAGGGCCCAGGTCAGCAGCACCACCTGTTTGCCGACGTCGTTGACATAATACTCGGTGCTGACGTCATGCCCGCACATGCGCAGGCACCTGGCCAGAGTGTCCCCGATCAACGGGTTCCTGGCCCTTCCGACATGGATCGGCCCGGTAGGGTTCACCGAGGTATGCTCCAGGAGCACCTTCCCCGGCCTGGGGTCGCCCTTGCCGAACTCCTCGCGGCGCTGCAGGGCGTCCCTGATGACCAGCTCGCTCAGCAGCGACTCGTTCACCCGGAAGTTGATGTAACCCTTATCGGCCCAGACCTTCCCGATGTGATCGTCCGGGGAAATGCGGGCGCTGAGCTCCTGGGCGATCATCGGCGGTGCCTTGCGCAATTGCTTGGCGAACTGGAAGCACGGCAGGGCGAGATCGGCCATCTCGTGGTCCGGCCTTTCCAGGACCACTTCGCCTACGAACCCAAAGGCGCCGAGCTCTGCGATCAACTTGGACCTGATGTGTTCCTCGAAATGACCTAGGGCGTCCATTTACACACCTATGCTGAATCTGAGAAGTCCCGCTATGCCCCCGAAGGCCTTCAGGAGCATCTCCCCCTCTTCCGACTCCGGGGAGATGAGCTCGACCCTGGTGCCCATCAGGCCGGCCTGGTCGAACAGGTCGTCCACCAGGTCCTCGTCCTTGGCCACGGTCCCCACGGTCCCGCACTTGGGACATTCCATGGTGGTGCCGTCCGGGCTCTTATCGACCGTCAATTCCAGGGTCCCGCACTTCGGGCAATCGATGGTGACCCTTCGCTTGCGGAGCCCCTCCGACACCAGCAGGACGTCCACCGCCCCGATCATTATGGCGTGGCGGATCTGCTCCTCGCCGTAAACGGAAAGGCCGCCCTCGGACTTACGGACCTCGCTCAGGAACTGCTGTATGTAGCGCTTCTCCTTCATCAGGTCCAGGTCGTAGAGCTTGTCCTTGGCCTTCTCCACCAGCTCCTTGAGGCCGTACTCGTCCGTGTACCCGGTATCGAAGGTCTCGATGACCCTCTTGGCCAGCTCGTGATGCAGGTAGCCTTCCTTCACGAAGAACTCCTTGGACGGTCCAGGTCCCCCGACCAGTATGCCCTGCAGCCCTTCCAGGTTGAGGAAGGACTCGGTCATGATGTCGCTGACCTTCTTGTAGTACTCGTTGGCGGAGATCTCGATCAACCGCTCGAAACGCTGGGCCGACTGTCCGCCCATTCGGTGCTTGGACGGCACCAGGGAGGGAAGGTTGCGTATGACGGAAATGCGCTTCCCGCGCAGGATGCCGATGGTGGCCTCGCTTCGATCGATGACCACCAGTCCGTAGACCTTCTTGTCCACCAGCATGTCCAGCAGAGGCTCGAGATAGAAATCGGAGTCGCAGCGGTACAGGAAGGTGGTTATGGGGTCCGGCGGTTCCAGGACGTACTGTACCATCTTGGTCTGGTCGCCGGTGGAGGAGACCTCCCCGACGAAGAAGATGACCCCGTTGGCCGGCGGCGCCTTGAAATATTTCAGCCTGGCCAGGATGGATTGGATGGCGCCCTGAACGTTCTTCCGGGTGCCCTGGGACTTGATGTTGGACGATTGGGAGAACTCCTCCCGAAGATAGGCGGCGACATCGGAGATCTGCTTGTTGGGCGGCACGTACACTGAGATGAGCTCGGTGCCTCGTCCCTTAAGTTCCTTGATCTCCTCCAGAGACCTCTTGAAATCGTACTTCTGACGATCGGAGAGGGTCTCGCCGGTTATTCCTTCCATTATCCAAGACCTATCCTTTTTTTAGGTGAAAACGGTTCTCACTTATATCTGTTGGTATGCAAATGGACAAGGTAGTGGTCTCCCTCGGCGGATCGGTCATCGTGCCAGATGACAACGACGATGTGTTCCTGAAGCGATTCTCCGAGATGGTCGCCTCGCTCTGCGACCGCTATCAGATATTCCTGGTATGCGGCGGCGGGAAGATCGCCCGCTACTACATCAAGGTCGGGAGGGACCTGGGACTGACGGAGCCCGACCTGGACGAGATGGGAATATTGTCCACGCGCATCAACGCGACCTTGGTGGCCTACTCGCTCGGCGACATCTCCGTGGGAAAGGTGCCCACAGACATCCTGGAGGCGCACCGCCTGGAGAGGAGGGGAAAGGTGGTGGTGATGGGCGGGACGGTGCCCGGTCATACCACCGACGCAGTGTCCGCCATGCTGGCCAAGGAGGTCAGGGCGGCCCGCATAATCAACGGGACCTCGGTCGACGCGGCGTACACCGCCGACCCGCGCAAGGACCCTCGCGCTGAACGTCTGTCCAAGATAACCCATCAGCAGCTGTACGAGCTGGTGAACGTCGGTCTGCACGGCGCCGGGCCCTCCAACGTGTTCGACAGGCTGGGGGCGCAGATCGCCCGGGACAATCATATTGACATTGCTATCGTGGACGGCCGGGACCTGGACGAGATGAGGGCGGCCATCGAGGGCAAGCCCATCAAAGGGACGGTGGTTTCAGATTAGCCTATTCTCCAAGGGTGAGGTAAAGGAAGGGAAGGACAAGCGCCCTCCGAAGAAGGGTGATAGGAAAGCCCCGCCCGCCCCTCCCCGCGCGAAACCTCAGGCTCAGATGCCCCAGGTCCAGCACGATGCCATTCTTGCCGGAGGGGTCTTCACCATCATTGGAGGCATGCTCATGGTGGCCTCCGCCCTGCTGCCCTGGGTGGTGTTCGAGGAAGAGCCGCTCGCATTCCTGGACCTCTTCAGTTCCGACATCGTCTACTCGACGCTTCCGGCGGCCTCGGCCATCGGCGGGTCGCTGGTGTTCCTGACAGCGATCATCCTGGTCAAGGTGTTCGTTTCCCGAAAGCCGCTGAACCGGCTCCCGCTGCTGCAGGCCATCATCTCCATGGCCGGGGCACTGCTGGTCATAGCGACCTTCCTGCTGGTCCGCCGGGACTATCAGGGATCGGACTCCCTTTACGGGGCAGGGGCCTTCACCGACGTGGTGGGGGCGATACTGCTGATGGCCGGGTCCTTGCTCATTCACCTGATGTCCGGGCACCGCCGTAAGCCGGCCAGCACCGGGTTCGGCGCTCTGGCGGAACGGAGCGGCCAGCCCTCCGGAAGAAAGGAATGGAAGCCTCCCGAGAGCTCCGTGAAGGCGCCAACATGCCCCTCCTGCGGAGAGGAGCTCAGGCCGGGGTGGAAGGCCTGTCCGAACTGCGGCTACGCGCTGCTTTCCGAGGATATCGAACGGGGCAGGCTCTGAAGGTCCTCCAGGTCGCTGCCCTCGAGCACCTCGTAACCCGCCCCTGCCAGCAGATCGCTGAGACGTCTGGCCTCCGGCCGCGAGAAGGACTTCTTGTGCACGTACGCGGACCTGGTCCCCGAGGCTACCATCGCCTTTCCCACCATCTCCAGGACCTCCTGGTCCGTCCTCCCGTCCAGCACGTGCTTGGCGATCATGTGGCCGAAACGGACCTTCTTGGCCAGGGTGACCTCGGTGAAGCGCGGGGCGTAATGCCCCCCGCCTATGCCGACCACTATAGGTCCTTCGGCCGGAACCCAGCTCAGCAGTGCCTCCGCCATCGCCTTGGCGGCGTCCAGGTTCCCCCACTTGGTCTCGTCGCTGCCTATCTCCACATAAGTGGTCGGCACGTCCAGGAACGGTCCGTGGTGGGTGACCTCGTACGAGACCTCGAACGGCAGCCCCTTGGCACTGGTCGACAACGCCCTCAGCAGCCCGCTCAGGAAGGAGGGGGAGGCCGGGACGAGCGTACCTTCCTTGCCCCCATAATCGGCCTTGCCGAAATTGCCGATGGGATGCATGGTCAGGGTCGGTTTTCCCGAGGCCGCCCGGTGCTTGGAGAGGAAGACGACCTCCTCGATCTGGACACCGAGCTCGCGCCCGACCGCCCGATCGACGTGATCGAGATGCAGGTGGAGCTGGTCCATGGAGACCATCAGCATGTCCCGGAACACGTGGCACGGCCGTCCCTGGTATCTTTCCCGCACGGACCAATCGGCCGCCTCCATAAGGCGGTCTCGAAGGTTCAGGCTCGCCGGGTCGGGAACGCTCGCCACTAGCAGACGCATGGGACCGCCAACCAGCTCAGGGGATATTACGGTTGCGGAGACCGCTTGGACGTCGATTCATGATTATCAAAAACGCTACATGTAACCGTATGCAGTTTAATGTCCCGACCCCTTCGATGTCCGGATTGACATGGCTACGCCCATCACGGTAGGGGAAAGGATCGTGCTGCATCTGGCCCAGTACTCTAAGCACCTGAATGACTTCGACGCTCCCTTCGAGGTGAGCCAGGATGGGATAGGGGAGGCGTTGCGCATATCCCGGGCCCACGCCGCCATCGAGCTGAAGAAGCTCAAGGAGGCTGGAACGGTGACCGAACGCATAGCTCACATAAGGGCCGGCCCGGTCAAGCGCAAGGTGTACTTCCTGACCGAGATGGGCGAGGCCAAGGCCAGGAACCTAAAGGACTTCGCCAGCCGCCAGGGAATAGAGATATCCCCTCTGCTGGACCTCAAGAAATGCAAGGCCGAGGACCTCTGGGCGCAGCTCAACCCCGACTCGCGTTCACTGATGGCCAAGGCCGCGGTCTTCCGTAGGCCTTTCAAGAGGTCCGCCCTGCCGCAGACCACGGTGAGCCTGCTGCCGGAGGACAAGGACGGGATGGCCGAACTGCCGGAATCCCTTCGTGCATCGATACCCGTAATTTTGGATAAGAACGCCTTGCGGGAGGCGCACAGCTTCGCTGCCGACTACTGGCTCGGGGAAGGGGATTACGTGGAGAGGCTGCATCACCTGCTGCTCGCGAACCGCAGCCTGGAGGCGCAGATGCTTCTGTCCACCCGCGGATGGCAGATGGCCCGTTCCACTGGACCGGAGCTGCTGGAATCCCTCAAGGGAATGGGCTCAGTGCTTCCACGCTACGCCAAGGAGGTTCGTAGGATCCAGGGGCAGGCGGCTTTACGCAACTCCGATGTAAAGTTCGGTCATCAGGTAGCGCAGGAGATGATGCTGACCGGCGACGCTGAGGAAGCGGTCGACGGCCTGGAGCTCAAGGGCAGGGTCCTTCTGCTGGAAGGCAGGTCGCAAGCGGCCCTGGACGATCTGATCGAGGTCAAGCGCAACAAGCCCTCCCCGCTACTGGACTGCGACATCGCCCAATGCTATGGACTTCTGGGCAGGAAGGAGGAAGCGCTGCAATTGATCGAGTCCATCGGCCGCCGGGGCGGCATAGATGACCCTGACCTGCTGGAAGAGGTATATTTCCGAAAAGGGCAGGTGCTGGCGTCCATCGGCCGCTCACAGGAGGCCATAGCCAACTTCAGCAAGTCTCTCGGTCTGGCAAGACCGGGAGACAAGCGGGAGATCTATAGGTCGATGTCATCCTGCTACGAGAAGCTGGGAATGGAGGACAAGGCCCGCGAGTACTCCCGCAAGGCGCTCAGAAGATAGGGTTCTGCCTGAGCATGTCCAGGTCGGTGACGTACAGTTCGCGCACGTCCTTGAGGTTCCACTTCAGCATCGCCAGCCTCTCGAAGCCCAATCCCCAGGCCAGCACAGGGTGCTTTATGCCCAGTGGCCCGGTGACCTCCGGCCGGAAGACGCCCGCGCCTCCCAGCTCCATCCAGGAACCGTTATAGAATACGTCCACCTCCAACGACGGTTCGGTGTAAGGGAACGGTCCGGGGCGGACGCGAACCTTGTCAAAGCCCATGCGGTGATAGAAGTCCTTCAGGGTGCAGACCAGCATGTCGAAGTTCGCCCCCTCCTCCATGATGATCCCCTCGATCTGCTGGAACTCCGGCAGATGGGTCATATCGATGCTCTCGTTGCGGAAGACCCGGGAGATGCAGAAGACCTTAGCCGGCGGGTCGGGGTGCTTGGCCAGGTACTTTATGGTGTTGACGGTGGTGTGCGTGCGCAGCAGCGCCCGTTCCGCCTCCTCGCGGCACCAGGCGTAGCGCCAGCCAAGCGAACCGGTGTCCCCACCGTTCTCATGGACAGCCTTAACCCTCTGGACTATCTCCTCGTCCTCCAATGGCAACGTCCCCGGGCTCTTCAGATAGAAGGTGTCCTGCAATTCCCGCGCGGGATGGTCCTGCGGTGTGAAGAGCGCATCCATGTTCCAGAACGCCGATTGAACGTACTCGTCGTCGATCTCGTTGAACCCCATCTCGATGAAGATGCGGCGCACCTCGTCGGCGATCCTGGTGATGGGGTGCTTCTTGGCCGGGTATTGGCAGGGGGCGAAGGTCCGAATGTCGTACTTGCGGAAGGAGGCACCCTTCCACTTGCCGGTCTGCAGCAGTTCCGGTGTCAGCTGAGCCACCTCGTCGGTGATCTCCACGCCTAGCGCTACGATCTCGTTCCCCAGGCGGTTCAGGCGCAGGACCCTGGACACGATCAGCTTGTCCTGCAGCACACCCTTCCTGGCCTTCAGCAGCTCCAGGGCGGCCTTGTCCGCCTGGTCCTCGAAGATGTCGCCTTCCCCCAGCTTCTTCAGCAGCGCCTCGTCCGGCATCTCCCTGCCCAGGTTCGCGCGTCCCTCGTCGCTGAGATGCAGCATCGGCTCCGTCCCGGACTTGTCCAGGCGGGCCAGCTTCTTCTTCATCAGCCAGCCGATGGCCATGGAGGATTCCTCCTTGCCCATGGCCGCCTCCAGGTCCTTAACGCCCAGCGAGCCACCTCTATCCCCGATGAGGACGACCGCCCTTCTCTCCGGAACTCCCTTCTCCAACAAGGAGCGGTCCCTGAGGGCGTAGGCCTTGCGGGCGCTCTCCTCGATGTCCACCGCTCCCTTGGACTGCAGCCAGGAGGCGGCGTTCATCACTTCCACCAGCTGCTGGAAGTCCCCCGCCTCGAAGACCTTCTCCGGTGACGCCCTGCCTTCCAGCTTCTGCAGGGCCACCAGGACCTTCTTCTCGGAATGGCTGAGACCTTCCAACACCTCGGTGGCGTTCATGTCCTGGGAGATTTTGTCCTACCTATTAGACACTTATGGGCTTTTATCCTGCATGGGGCCACACCCCTTCGGTCGCATCGAAGATGTGCCCGCTCCCACCAAGGCGATGATGCTGGATATGATCAGGGAGGCCCGCATGCCGTCCAGGAACTGTTGCGGGTCCAGAGACCCGCTCCCTCCGTTGCCCAAAGCGGCCATGACCTCCGGTGAACCGAACACCGATATGGCCAATCCCATGACCACCAAGCTGAGGGACATGCCCACGGTCCTCATCAGGGAGACCGTTCCGCTGGCCACTCCCAACTGGTCCCTGCGTACGCATCCCATCACCGCGCTGGTGTTGGGGGAGGAGAACAATCCCATGCCCATGCCCAGCAGGGACAACAGCAGAAGTAAGTGCCAGATCTCGGTATGGAGCCCAAAGGTGGTCATGGCCAGCATGCTCAAGGCCACCAGAACCATTCCGGACGTGGCCAAGGTACGCGAGCCCAGTCGGTCAGACCACATTCCGCTGATGGGCGCCACCACCGTCATGGTCACCGGAAGCGCCAATAGTATGAACCCGGTGGTGACGATGGAAAATTCCAGTACCCTCTGCAGGTAGAACGAGAGCATAAAGCTGATATTGAAATATGCCAGATAGTTGAGGAGCGCCGATAGGTTGGCCGCGGCGAAGAGCCGATTCCTCAGGACCAGGGAAAGGTCGAACATGGCCCAGATGCCTCTCCGGCGCTCGATGGTCACGAAGATCGGGAATCCGGCCACGGCGACCCCCAGAAGCGCGAATGGAAGGGGATCCTCCCAGCCTTGACGGCCCACCAAGGTGAGGGCCACCATCAGCGCCACCAAGACCACGGAGAACGCGACCGCGCCGGCTATGTCAAAGCGCTTCCTCATCTCCGGCAAGGCCCCCTCCTTCAGCCAGATGAGCGCGAGGGTCACGACGACGATGCCAATGGGCAGGTTCAGAAGGAAGATGGAACGCCAGCCGAAGCTGTCGGTAAGGAACCCCCCCAGAGGAGGCCCGAGGGAGAGGCCGGCATAGACGGACATGGTGAAGAAGCCCAAGGCCCGGCCGCGGATCGCCGGGGGCATGGAGTTGGTGATTATGGCGGCGGAGGTGGCGGTAATGAACGCCCCTCCAATCCCCTGGAAGATACGACAGGCAACCAGCTGCGTGCCGTCCCCGGCGAGGGCGCAGAACAGGGAACCGATGGTGAACAAGGAAAAGCCGGCCGCATAGACCTTCTTTCTCCCGTACATGTCGGAGTATCGCCCGACGGTCAATAGCAGCACCGCCATGGTCACCAGGTACGCCGCTGGCACCCAAAGTGCGGCGCTACCGTCCATGCCCAGGTCCTTGGTGATGGTGGGCAAGGAAACGCTCACGATCGTGCTGTCCAGCGTTCCCATGAGCGAGCCGATGCAGGCCACCAGCATCACCTTGCCGTGATAGCCCTGGAAGAGTGACTCCCCGTTCAGGGTCTGCGCCTCCTTTGGGCGTCGCATGGTTTAGCAGGGGCCTGCTTTATGTCCAAGACGGGAGTGCCCGGGAAGGCGTCCAAGCCCTGGACCTTCAAAATGTTCCCCCGGCGCTCGACCAAGCGGACCCTGGTGAGCCCGATGGGGTTCGGCCTCCGGGGGCTCCGTGAAGCGAAGACGCCCCTCAGCGGGTTGTTCACGTTCCCTTGGGGATGGACAAGCAGGTCGAAGCCTACGCTGCGGTCGAAAAGGAACAGGACGTCCAGCTCCTTGAACCCCTCTATCATGAACAGGCCGTCGATGAACTCAGGCATTATCTCGATGGTAGATGTGCCGTCCTCGTCAACGGACGTTACGGTTCCTATTGGCCTCAGCACGTATCGGGGATCAGGTACTCGTGGAGACGCTCCTTGGCCTCCTCCCTCTTCCTCTGATGCTCCTCGAGGAACTCGTTGATCCTCTTGGTCAGCAGCTGCTTGCACTCTCCGCATAGAATCTCCCCCTTACGGCATCTCTCGGTCAGGTCGTCCAAGGCCTTATCGTCCTTCTCGAAGAGGTAGTACTGGTACTTGAAGACCGAGCAGACCTCGGGGCGGCCGCCAAGCTTGCGCTGCTCCTCTACCGAGACCTGGCCGCCGGTGAAGGCATTGCCGATCTTCTTCTTGACCTCCTTTGGCTTGTCGGTGGTGAAGATGGTGGTCTGCGGCTGCGACGAGGACATCTTGTCCGTTCCCGTAAGGCCGGGGAACATCTTGTTGTAGATGAGCGCGGGTTTCGGATAACCCAGCAGCGGCGCCACGTCCCTGGCGACACGGAAGTGGGCGTCCTGGTCAATGCCGCAGGGGATGAGGCAGGGCGTCTTCCTTCCGTACAGCGCGTCCTCGATGAAGCAGGGCGCAGCCTGGATGCTGGTGTAGAATATCTGCCCTATGTTGTGACTGTTCTCAAAGCCGAACACGGCCTTGGCCGTTGAGAACGTCACCCGCTTGGCCACCTTGAGCGCCAGAGGATACAGCAGCTTGATGTTGTCTGTGTCCAGTATGACCTTGGTGTTCTCCGGTTCGAACCCCAGGGCGATGAAGTCCAAGACGTTCTCGTAAGCGGCCTTCCTGGTGTCCTCCAGGCTGAGGTTCTCGTTGAAGAGGTACTTCTCGTCGTCGGTGAGCTGGAAGTACATATTGACCTTGAATAGGTCCTGCAGGTAGCGGTTGAACATCCAGGGCATCAGATGGCCGAGGTGGGTTCCCCCGGACGGTCCCCGTCCGGTGTAAAGGAAGAACCGGTTTCCCTTGTCGTACTCATCAAGAAGCCAATCGAAGTCCCGGTGCGAGTATACCACGCCGCGGCGGAGCATCGGATGCAGCTCGCCGTAACCGGCCAGGCGGTCGATGAGCTCCTGGTCCATCTTCTTGGTCCCGAAGCGGGTTATGAGCTGATCGTAATCGATCTCCCCGGTTACCTCCCAGGGGGTGACCTTGAAGTCATCGTTCATCGTTTCCAGTCGCCAGGAACGGCTTACTGGTTCAAAAGGATTATTGAGCCCCGACCATCAGTTCTTGACCAAGGCTAGGCCGATCATGGTACTCTTCATCGGGCTAACATCGCCATTTTTCCAATGGTTTCAAGTGACAGTCACGTTTGGCCATTAAACCACCAGAAAGGATGGCAGGCGATCTTCGAGGTGGGCCTAATATGTCACGACTTTTTATCATCTGTTGAACTGTATGCCGTCCACAAAACGCTTGCTCTTGAGCATCTCTCCACATCTGGGGCAGCAGTATTCCATCCTGGTGATCTCCGCGGTGGTCTGCTGTTTCAAGATGTTATCATAGAATTGAAGATTACCCGGCCTTTCAACCAGATCGCTCTCCTCTCCTTCCCAATCGCACTTGTAACACTTTACCATGTCAGTCATCCAGATAACGGCTGTAATAAGAAGATAAACGTTTTCCCTTTTTCGTTACGAGCGCTCATATAGCAACCCACACTACCCAAGAAGGCCACCGACTGCCTGTTCTCAGCACGGGAGAAAGTTCATGAATATGATCAAGTCAATCTAAGTGGAAGGGCGTTCTGCGATCATCGATCTGCATCCCTTGGGCGCTGGTCACTTCATACGATGTGCTCTCAAGGCCTCGATTCCCCCATCCAAGACCATGATGTCCTTAAAACCCATCTATTCCAGCTCGTCCACGGCCCGGATACATCTCTTCCCGACCTTGCAGTATACGAGCAGCGATGTGCTCCGGTCCAGGTCCTGAAGGTCTTTCTTGAGCTGGTCCACCGGAACGTTTCTGGCCCCTACGACGCTTTCGGTCCGATACTCCTCAGGACTGCGAACGTCCAACATCAGGAATCCCAGCTCCTCTGCCTTTTGGAGCATCGGGTCCAGTTCATGGGCCGCCACCTTCTTGAACCTCTCGTTCTTGGGCAGTTCCATGGTCCCGTATCTCTTCTGAATGGTAGATTATCATTTCGTCCCGGGCAACGATTATCTATCACCGGCTGCGTATCTCGGCCGTTATGACTCTCAAGGAAGGGCTGGTCGAGGAGATCGTTTCGATAGTCGGGGAGGGCAACTGCTCCACCAGGATCGCCGACCTCTACACCTACGGTTTCGATTCGTCCATACACCATCATACGCCTGACGTCGTGGTTCGCCCCAGGAGTGCCGCGGAGGTCTCCCTCCTTGTGAAGCTGGCATCGCGGGAAGGAATGCCCGTGGTCCCCAGGGGCGGAGGAACCGGTCTCTGCGGCGCGGCGGTGCCGATCAACGGCGGCATGGTCATGGACCTCACCCGCATGAACTCGATAAAGGAGCTGAGGATAAACGACCTCTACTGCGTGGCCGAGGCCGGGGTGGTGTACGACCGTCTGAACGAGGCGCTCGCCCCCTTCAAGTTCTTCTTTCCCCCCACTCCCGGCAGCGGGGAGGCCTGCACCATCGGAGGGATGGTGGCTACGAACGCCTCGGGCATGAGGGCGGTCAAGTACGGGGCCACCCGGGATTACGTGCTCGGTCTGGAGGTGGTCCTGGCCGACGGTTCGATAATCCATGTGGGCACCAACACCATCAAGAACTCCTCCGGATACCAGCTGGAACGGTTGTTCGTGGGCAGCGAGGGTACCCTGGGCATAATAACCGAGGTGACCCTGAAGGTCGCCCCCAGGCCCAATAGGTCGGCGATGGTGCTGGCCGCCTTCGACCGCCTGGAGGACGCCGGAAGGTGCGTCTCCAACCTCATCTCCGTTCCGCTCATACCGTCAGCCACCGAGCTCATGGACGACATCTGCATCAAGGCGGTCAACAAGGCGGTGAAGGCCGGACTGCCGGACGTCCAGGCCATCTGCATGATCGAGGTGGACGGAGAGCCGGAGATCGTGGCCAAGGAGCTCAAGGTGGTGGAGGACATCGCCCGTAAGAGCGGGGCCTCCAGCGTTCAGGTGTCCGACGACAGCAGGCAGATGGCCAGATGGACCAGCGCCCGTAAATCGGTGATGTCCGCACTGAGCCGCCTGGGCGACCAACTGGTCTCGGTCTCGCTCGCAGACGACATGGCCGTGCCGATATCCAAGATCCCGGACGCCGTGGTGGCCTTCCACCGCATCGCCGAGGAGAACCAGGTGATGGTCGGCACCTACGGTCACGCCGCCGACGGAAATCTGCACACCAAGATGCTTCTGGACCCCTGCTCCGAGGATTCCTGGAAACGCGGCGAGAGGGCCGTCGGCCAGATATTCGACGCTGTCATCTCGTTGGGCGGCACTGTCACCGGAGAGCACGGGGTCGGCATTTCCAAGGCGCCTTACATGATGCGGGAACGCCCGGACGCCTGGCGCACCATGCTGGCCATCAAGAAAGCCTTGGACCCCCAAGACATTCTCAACCCGGGAAAGCTGATGCAATGGGAGGGCGGGATCATCCGCGATCTTCGCTATCCCTGCCGGGACCTCAGGTGAAGAAGCCCCAGCCCAGCAGCAGCAAGGCCACCGCGACGATCATGGATATGGCCCAGTAAGTAGGGTTCCAGTTCCAGATCTTCCTTCCGTCCAATGGTCCCAGGGGGATCAGGTTGAACGCGGCGAGCATCAAGGACAGGCGGCCGATGAGGTTGAAGCCCAAGCTCCATATCCCAGCGTCCGGGAAAATCAGCCACAGGGCGATGAAGATGGCACCGAAGGCGATGTTGGTCGCCGGACCCGCCAAGGAGATGATCCCGTTCTGCTTGCGGTTTATGCGTCCGGAGATGAACACCGCTCCAGGCGCGGCGAACAGGAATCCCAGGAAGGAGAATATGAGGGCCATGAACAGCCCGGTCGGATACATGCGGAACTCGGCCCAGGCGCCATAGCGCTGAGCGACGAACTTGTGCGCCAGCTCGTGCAGCAGGAAGCCGGTGATGGACACGATGGCCGAAACGCCCAGGGCGAACAACCAGACCACGGCGGTGTAGCTGCCCAGATCTCCCATGAAGCCGCCCAGCAGCACGATGGTGAAGGCCACGGTCAGCACGGCCACGCTGATCCCTATCTGGATAAGCTCCTGCCGGCCGAAATGGATGCGGCCGTAGTCACGCGGGATCACCAGGTTCCCGTATTCGTCGTACATCTAGGACGCCCACTGCACCCCCTCGTTTATAAAAGTTACCCGCCCACGCCGCAGGACAAGGTTGAAGTACGTCCGCGGCCGATAGCTTGCGGAAATGAGGCATTACCAGCACGGCAAAGTGGTCTTCCGATGGTGCGACACCTGCGGCACCCTGGTCCTGGGCGAGGTCTGTGGCATCTGCGGCCGCCCCGGACGTGAGTTCGAGGTCTCCGCGCCTGGGGACATCCGCCCCTGCTTCGGGAAGGGCGTGGACACCGTGGCCGACCTTTTCCACCGGCACTTCGGCACCTCCGGACTGCTTCGGACCAGGAACGTCTTCCTGAACAAGGTGGCCGGTGAGGACCGCACCGACGAGGTGATATTGGACGGCAGGGTGATCGCCGTGGTCCGTTTCGAGCTGGTGAAGGACGATTTCTCCCTGGAGCTGAAGGCGGAAGGGGCGGCTCTGCTGGCCAAGATGGCCCGGAAAGGCGTGATCAAGGCCAGGCGACCCCAGGGTCACCTCAAGGGGAAGAAGCTGGACGGGACCGATGTCATTGAGTTCAATGGCGATTTCAAGGCCGGCGACCCGGTGGTGGTGGTCATGGGCAACAACGTGGCCGCCGGGGAAGCCCGGGTCGACTCGTCCCAGGTCAAGGAGGGCGAGAAGGTCGTCCACCTGCGGAGCGTGTGCAAGCCCGATATCCCATTCCCGCTGGTCTCGGCGGACTGGAACGATTTCGTCAAGGCCAACCGGAAGCACCTGACGCAGCTGGAGGCGAGCGCCGTTAGCGATATACGTTCCTACGTGAACAACACCAAGCTCCCCATCACCTTGTCCTTCTCAGGGGGCAAGGACTCCCTGGCCTGCTACGGTCTGGCGAAAAAGGCCCTCAAGAAGTTCGACCTCCTGTTCGTGGACACCGGCCTGGAGTTCCCGGAGACGGTGCAGTATGTGCATTCCTTCGCCAGGAGCAAAGGCGAGCGCCTCAAGGTGGCCAAGGCCGGGAACGCCTTCTGGGACAACGTCGGGGTTTTCGGGCCCCCGGCCAAGGACTTCCGCTGGTGCTGCAAGGTATGCAAGCTGGGGCCGATGACCACGCTGATCGAGGAGAACTATCGCAATGGGACGGTGACCATCGAGGGCAACCGGGCGCTGGAATCGTTCGCCAGGTCGGACATAGGCTTCGTGGAGCGCAATCCCTTCGTGCCCAACCAGACCGTGCTGAACCCCATACGCTTCTGGTTGGCCGCCGAGGTCTGGGGTTACATATGGATGGAGGACCTGGAGTTCAACCCCCTGTACGAGCAGGACTTCGAGCGCATAGGGTGCTATCTGTGCGCATCATGCCTGGGAAGCGAGTGGAAGGCCACCGGGAAGATACACCTGGACCTGCACGCGCAATGGGAAGCCTCGCTTGGAAAATGGGGAAAGCAGGTCGGGGTATCGCCAGATTTCGTGCGCTATGGTTTCTGGCGCTGGAAGTCGCTGCCGCCCAAGATGAGGCTGGTGGCCGAGGAGCTGCAGATGAAGGTGCCGCAGATGAGGAGCGATAGCATGGAACTGAGGATCTCCAAGGGGGCCAGCCCCTGCGTGGCGGGGGGTTTCTCCATGGAGGGCGTGCTGACCGTGCCCAGGAGGAGGGACTTCTCCCAGGTGGCGGAGGCGCTGAAGACCGTGGGCAAGGTCAAGTACTCCCCGGAGTTCGAGGTGGTGATGGTGAAGACCAAGGACGGCACCCTGAAGATGTTCGGGGGCGGGCACATATCCGCCATAGCTCCGACCATGGAGGGCGCCCAGGCCCTTTTCGAGGCCGGGGTCAAGGCCTTCCTGCGCGGGCAGCTCTGCACCAATTGCCGCATATGCGAACGCAACTGCAAGTTCAACGCCATAACCGCCGACGGGCAGCTCAAGGTGGACGAACGCAGATGCCGCCAGTGCGGCAAGTGCGCCGAGGCCTGCGTGGTCGCGCACTACTACGACAAGCTGGTCAAGGCCGGGGAAGGGAAGCCGGTCTACGCAGGCGTTAAATAATCGAAGGGAAGTGGAGCGACCTGGACATGGATTGGACGATGATGTTGGCCGCGGCACTGGGCATAGGTCCGGCCCTGGCCCTGATGTTCTGGACCCTCCGCGATTACACCTATCCGAAGGTGGAGCGGCCCTTCTTCGATGATCGTAAACTATTCCTGCTCCTGGCCGCGGGAATGGTCCTCGGCGTCGTCGTCTACGTCCTGCAGTCCTACTTCAACCTAGGATATCTCCTGTTCGCCCTGCTCTTCGCGGTCTTCGAGGAACTTATAAAACTGATAATCCTCAACATGCCGCGCTTCTCCCGCAAGCTGGACACCTCCTTCTACGGTCTCTCGCTGGGGCTGGGCATCGGCAGCACCATGGCCTTCGGGGCGGTGTTCTACACCCTGCAGCAATCGGACGGTATGGGCGTCGGAGGATGGATCACAGTGGTCATCCTCGGTTTCCAGATGGTGCTCCTTCACGCCTCCGCCGGCGCCATGATCGGCACCGGCTCGGCTCGCGGGGAGATGTGGGGATACTTCGCCCAGGCAGGACTGCTGCACATAGGGTTCAACCTGCTAATGGCCATCCCGCTCAACTTCGACAACATCTACCTGGCCTGGACAGGCGTGATACTGGCCACGCTGCTGGTCGTCTATTACTACGCCCAGGTGCACCGGCACCTTCTTCCGGCGGTGGTGAGGGACGCCCTGAAGGCGATGGAAAAGGCGAAAGGATGATTTAGCCAGAACTCCCTGGAACGGACGTGTCCGAACGCAGCCGAAAGGTCGGAAAGACATTGGTGGTGGTGGCCGTCATCCTGGTGGTGGTCCTGCTGCTGTTGCTGCCGCCCACCCAGGACCTCCTGAGGAAGTATCTGGTCGATCCCTTCTCCCCGCAATACCCCGAGGAGGTCCAGATGGAGTTCGTCCGGACGCTGACCTTGGACGCCAACGGCGGCGAGATATCGAATTACATCATCGATCTTCCCAGACCGGTGAGCATCGTGGATGACGGCGTCTATCTCCAGAAGGTGGACCGGTTATCCGTCTCCCAGCCCTACGATCATCTTTGGGACAACGATACGTACGACACCATGGTCTGGGAGGGGGAGGACCTCTACGGCACGTTCACTCTTACCATGACCATGGAGGTAACTCAAAGGATGCGCGTCTGGGAACTCGACGAAGGCAGCGTCCTTAACGCGAACGAGGTCCCCCAGCACTATCTTGACAGTTACCTGGGCGACGAGTGGAGGATCATCGTGAACGATCCGGGGATCGAGGCGCTGCGGGAGGATATCGTGGGCGATGAGACCAACGTGTACCTCATCGCCAAGGCGATCTACGACTGGATAGACGAGAATGTTGACTATCACATCTGGACCGGTCATGACGGTCCCCTCTCGTCATTGGAAACGCTTGATGAGCTGAAGGGCGATTGCGACGATCAATCAATATTGTTCTGCGCGCTGGCCCGCTCGGCCGGGGTGCCGGCGTGGTTGCAGCTTGGCGCCGTTTACAGTCCGAGCAGCGGAGAGATGGGCGGGCACGCCTGGGTGCAGATGTTCATGCCCACCGAGGACGGCGGAACGAACGTCACCATCGACATCGTGAACGACAAGTTCCTGGTCTGGATGCCGAACCTGTTCTGCGAGTATACGGACAACGGGAACGCGGACGATCTCTACAACGCCTACCACCACGTCACGTATTCCGTTCCCAACGACACGCCTCCGAGCCAGATGCCTGAATATACCGAGGACTGGGAGGTCATCAGCTACGAGGAGAGCGAGGAGACGGTCACCCTGGAGATGATGATGGCCAGGGAAGAGTTCTAAGCCACCCGGTAACGCCCGGGGGCGCACTCGTAGACGAAGCCGGAGGACACCAGGCGTTTCAAGGCGTCCTCGGCGTCCATCCTGCCGTCCAATGCCTTCCCGAGCTCGACCATGTCGAACTCCCCCAGCTCCCTGGCCATGTCCTCCAGGGCGGAAGGCTTGAAAGCAGGGGTCTTGGGTACCATGTCCAGCTTCCCCTTGAATCCTTTCAGATCCCGGCCTTTGGTGTTCAGTTCAGCGACCGCTCGAGCGGTCAGCGACGCAGAATTGGAGGTGAAACGGGTTTTCATCCGGCGGGTCTGCACCTGGCGACCGCAGTGGGGGCAGGTGGAGGAGCGGTGCTCCAGGTCCACCGCGAAGCCCTTCCGGCAGCGGGGGCAGACCACGGCTCCGAACATCAGTATTCGACAAAGACCAGGGCGCCCAGGCAGGTGCCGTAATGGTCCATGGGGATGGACAGCTCCTCGATGGCGTAGTTGATGCGGCAG
The DNA here is from genome assembly GCA_964585915.1 of uncultured Methanomassiliicoccus sp. Classification (GTDB taxonomy): domain Archaea; phylum Thermoplasmatota; class Thermoplasmata; order Methanomassiliicoccales; family UBA472; genus UBA472. Next base: position 7,845 of record CAZPFU010000001.1, on the reverse strand, counting down.
AGCTTGATCCCGCGGAGGGCGGACATCTCGTTCATCTTCCACTCCAATACTTCCTTCAGGGCCTTCTTGGTCCCGTGCATGTGGCCCTCGGCGACGTAGCCGCCCTTGCCGTCCTTGCGCTGGGCGTAGGCTATCCCGGCGGAGATCATCTCGCCCTCGCCGCCCCTCATCTGGGCCAGGACGCAGTGGGTGATGGCGCCCATGGGCAGTTCCCTGACCGCCACCTTCTTGGCGCCTATGGGAAGCACGGAGGATACGGACACCAGGTTCTGCTCGCCGATGTGCGCTTTCATGAGCGCCTCGTCGAAGGCGTTGAGGTCGGAGACCTTGCTCACGGCCGATCCCTGGGTGACGAAGAACTTCTTCGGGACTAGATTCATAATTTCGAAGTAAAACAGATTGCCGATTTAAGGTTTGCCTTCAATCAATTTCCAACACCCGCAGTTCGCGCTCCAGCATCTTGACGTCCTGGGGGTTTAGCGCCTCCGGAACGACGGGGATGATGAGCATGGAACCGGTCATGGAAACGTTGTCGTTCAGCAGCTGCAGCAGCTTGAGCACCTTCAGGAAATTGTTCTGGCTGATCAGGTACTCCAGTCCCGAGAGCAGAACCACCGCCCTGCTGTTGGCCTCAAAGAAGTTCTTGATCTCGCTGTAGATCATCGGAATGTCCGTCGGTTCGCGAGCGTAACGCTTTCCACGTTCGTACGAGAGCCAGAGCAGTGCGCCCTCGCCGATGCCGTACATCTTCTGCACCTTCTCAGGGTATTCTCTAGCAAGAACCATCCCGGTGCAGCCCTCGGCCACCTGGTCCCGGTACATCTGATACGCGGCGTCCAACGATGATGACTCCACCAGGTACGACGTCCCCGGTTCCAGCAGGTACTTACGGCCGGTTTCCACCTTACTTGGCGCCTCGCCCTTGTCCGTCGGGAATGTCGTGGAGGGAGTAAAGACGTGCACGCACTTTCCCGCCCCATCGGAGATGCACGACGCCTCGTATGCGTCGTACCGGCGGCGCATGAGCGAGGAGATGATGCCGGAGAGATAGCCGCGGGTGAAGTCGCAGTGGTCCCCGTTCTCGGCCTCCACCGACTCCTTGAAGGTGATCACGATCTCCGTATCGTTGATCATCTCGATGTTCATGCGCGAAAGGCCGGTCTCCGACCAGACCTGCTCGATGATGGCCTTCGCTTCCTGAATGTCAGCGCACTCCAGTCCCAGGGTCCTGACCAGCCCGACCCCGGCCCGGAAACCGTAACGCTCCATGGTCCGTCCGGCGTCGTTGCCGTTCAGCAGCTGCAGCTCCTCTCTCAGGTCTTTGAGGGCCGAACCGGGCATGACGAAGAAGGGCCGCATGTCCTTGCCCACGTCATCCCTCCATGGTCCGTTGGCCAATGGCCATGAACGCTTCCTGGACGTTCTGTCCGGTCTTGGCGCTGGTCAGCATGAACGAGCAACCGAGCGTGGCGGCGAAGTCCTCAAGGTCCAGAGGGTCGATCTTCATCTCCAGGTCGCACTTGTTGCCCAGGACCAACACCGGTATCTCTCCTGAGACCTCCATCAGGTCGGCCGCCCAGTGGTTCAGATGCTCGAACGTATCCGGCCGGGTCATGTCACAGACCAGCAACACACCGTTCGCTCCGGTGTAATAGGATGAGTGAAGGGTCTTCTGGGTCTTCTGGCCCAGCACATCCCAGATCATGAGGGTAAGGCTCACATCCTCCAGGTCCAGTACCTTCTTGGTCACCTTGGCCCCGAAGGTCTGTATGTACTGGTCGTCAAATTGGTCCAGCACATATCGTCGAATGAGACTGGTCTTCCCCACCTCCCCGTCCCCTAGAAGGCAGATCTTCTTAACGAACTGGCGCTTCGCCATCCCATTCACAGTATGCGGCCGGCGTCTATATATTCATTTCACTCGGCCAGGTTATGGCGTGTCCAGCGGTGGGCCGTCAAGTGCCTTCCGCCGCAATAGTAATGTATCCCGACTCAGAATAACCCGCCATGCCCAAGACCGAGAAGAGGTTCGAGGACGTGCTGGTGGACGACGTCTTCGACAAGTTCGTGCTCAAGGCCTCCCAGGTAGGGAAAGGATCCACCATCGCCATGGTCGTCGACCAGATGCTGGCCAATCCGCTTTCCCGTAAGGTTTACGTCACCGACGCCGAAGGAAGATACGTCGGGACGGTGAGCACGGAGACCGTACTGAGACTGATGGGCTACCGTCTTGGGATCAGGGAGTATGGGGGCGCGTCCTTCTTCCGCTTCCTGCGGGACACCCTCAAGGAGACAGCGGACGACATCATGGTCAAAGGGCGGACCGTCACCAGGGAGATGAAGCTGAGCGCGGCCATGAAGATCATGATCGACGATCACCTGAACGACCTTCCCGTGGTGGACAGCGATGGAAAGCTGGTCGGCGAGCTGGCCAGCCTGGAGCTATTATTGGCCGGGAAGAAGGTGTTCGAGGCCAAGGACACCGTCGCCCCGCCCAACGAGGATTAACCGTATAGCTGCGAGTACTCCACCGGCTTCTTCGGCTGCTGCACGGACTCCATGGCCTTCTGCATCTCGTTCTCGATCTGCTCGGCCTCCTTGATCAGCGGCTCCGGGTCTAGCTTGATCTCAGGCAGCATGTCGCCGACCACCTCCAGAAGGTTGGCCGCCCCCCGGGCGTCCGGGACGTCCGTGCGGGCCGCGCCCAATAGGCAGATGACGTCCATCTGGTAACGTTCCCCTTCCGACAGCAGCAGCCCGGAGATGCCGGTGACCATGCCCTCCCGCAGCTCCTTGATCCCGTAGGTCTTGAGCATCTCCCTGGTGCGTTCGGTGGTCCCAACCCCGAAGACCTTGGTCTCCGACTCACCGCCCATGTTTATGCCCTCCAAGGTCAGGATGGTGGCTATCCCCTTCTTCTTGCACCAGCCAAGAATGTCGTCCGACAGCTCCTTGATGAGCTCGGGCTGGGGCATGAACTCGCAGGTGATGACGGCGAGCTTCTCGCACCTCTCTCCCTTCTCGCATTCCCGGTGACCAGCGTAAATGCGCACCGGGGGCGAGGGGATCCCGTCATGGATTATGGTGAACGGAGGGAAATGCTTGGAGATGATGGCCGCCCTTCGCGCCAGCTTCATGGTGCGCACCACGTAGTTGGAGGCGATGGAGCTCACCAACCCTACGCTGGGGAATCCCACTATGACCATGCCGTCCTTGAGGTCTATCTCGTCGTACTCGTGAATGAATATCTCGCCTTCGCTCATGGGGATCACTGGCGTTGAAAGGTAGCTGAGGGACTTAATACTTGACGGTACGGCAATCGAAAGGCCATTATCCAGGGAGAGCGTTCCAGGGACGTGGTGGAATCAGGGTTGGGGCTGCACCGCACGACGGCGGGGATACCGGTCATCGTGGAGGAGGTCCCCCGCTCCAGGACGGCGGCGCTCTCGGTCAATTTCAGCGTAGGGTGCCGGGACGAGGACAGGGACAATTGCGGCACCGCTCATTTCCTTGAGCATATAATGTTTAAAGGCACCCGAAAACGGAACGCCAAGCAGTTCTCGGAGCTGGTGGAAGGGGCGGGCGGCGAAATGAACGCCTACACCACCAAGGAATCCACCTCCTTCCACGTGTTCTCCCTGGACGAGACGTTCGGCGTCATGAAGGGGCTGATGGCGGACATGATGACGGCGCCTCTCATAGACGAGGAGCATGTGGAACTGGAGAGGGGCGTCGTCCTGCAGGAGATCAGCATGCTGGAGGATGATCCGGAGGACTATTCCCGGGTGCTTCTGGACCGATCGATCTGGGAAGGGCATCCCATGTCCAACACCGAGACCGGCCGGCCGGAGTGCGTGGAGGGCCTGAAGGCCAACGACCTGCGCCGCTTCTTCGAAGACCACTACCGTCCACCGAACATGTGCGTGGTGGCCTGCGGGAACGTTTCCGCGGAGGACGTGGTGTCCTGGACCGAGCGCACCTTCGACGGCCTGGCCTGGGCCAAGCAGCGCAACGGACGGACCCCGCCGTCACCGAAAGCATGCACCAAGGTCTTCCCCCGGGAAGGTGACCAGGCCTACGTGGAGCTTGGATTCCCCGGCCTGCCAGGCAGGCATCCGGACCGCAAGGCGCTGACGGTGGCCTGCATCATATTGGGCGGCGGTACATCGTCCCGTCTTTACCAGACGGTGCGCGAGGACCAGGGTCTGGTCTATCACATCAGCACCTTCCCCCAATCGTACACCGACTGCGGGATAGTGGACACCTTCTTCTCGGCCTCCATCGGCAAGCTGGACCAGGTCATGAACACCCTGGCCAAGGAGATATCCTCGTTCAAGGACCAAGGGCCGACGGATGATGAGGTGCGCAGAGCCAAGCGCTGGATCAAGGGCATGCTGGTGCGAAAACTGGAAGGCACCGACAGCCGATTGTACTGGCAGGGCGAGCACTACATGCTGAACGGCGAGCTGGCCGATGTTGAGCGTTCATTGGCCGAATTCGAGAAGGTGGGCCGCGAGGACGTGATGCGGGTCATCAACGAGATATTTCAAAGAAAACGAATGTGCGCGGCGTTGCTCGCCCCCCAGAAGCAGGGGGAGGCGGCCGCCAGGCGCATGCAGTCCCTGGACTTCTAGTCGTTCAGGACCTTCAGGACCGCCTGCACGGCGGTCGGCACGGCCTTCTCCACGTCCTCGGTCATGACGTCCGTCACGGTCCAGACGTCATTGACCTCCACCGCGATGAACTGGATGTCCTTGGGCATGCGGTCCGGGGAGAGCCGCCGTCCCAGTTCGATGGCCATGTGGATGTTCGTCTCGTGCGGGTTCGTACCATGCAAAGCGTTCTTGAAGTCCTCCGGCTCCAGCAGCATCACGGTGCCGGCCGGGTACTTCTCGGTGACTATGGCGTCCACCACGACCACCTTCCTGTAGTCCATCATTATCTCGATCAGGTCCAGACCGCTTACGGACTGCTGGTCCACATCCAGGTCCGGAAGGTCCATCTTCTTTATCTCATCCACGACCTTGAAGCCCACGCCGTCATCGCATATCAGCGGGCTGCCTATCCCCAGCACCAAACGGGACGCTTTCATCGTTCCGCCGAAGAAAGGCGGCGGTTATTAACTTTACCTTTTGCGGAGCGGGACGGCGGATTAATCTAATCCCTCGATTATCGGTGGAACATGTCCAAGGTGCAGGCGTCGCTCACCGTGCAGGTGAACGGTCATGTGTTGACGGACAAGCAGGCCAAGGCCGTTCTCGCGTTGTACCTCAACGGCACTCAGAGAGGGGCGGCGCGCTCGCTAGGGATTTCCGCCCCCGTGCTCTGCCGCCATCTCCGTCAGGTGGAGGTGAAGGCCGGCGCCCCCATAATGGAGTGCGGCGCCCGGGGCACCGTGCTGAACGAGCTTGGCGAGACCATTGCCAAAGAGCAGCTGGCCCTGCAAGGCAAGTTGAAGGAGCGGCAGCAGCTGGCGGTGGCCTGCACCCCTTTGACCGAGGAACTGCTGATGCACGCGCTCAACGCCGCCGACCCCAAGGGGGAGGCGGACATGGTGATCTCGGACGACCGCCACAACATCACCGACTTCCGGGCCGGACTTCTGGACCTGGTGCTGTTGGACGATCCCATTTACGCTTACGAGTCGGAGGGATACAACTGGGAGGAGGTGGGGAGCGACCGACTTCTTCATGTGCGAAAGGGCGAGGACTACGCCTCCTTCCGTTACGGACCGCAGCGGCTGGGCTTCCTTTCCCTGGAGGCCGAGAGGAAGCCGTACCGGGTGGTCCGGACCTATTCGTCGTTAGGCGCGCTGGTCCGCAGCGGTCACAGCCATTTCGTGAGCGAGGGGCTGCTGGTACGCAAGGGCTACCGTCCCAGGGGCGACGAGCCCTCCATACCTTACGCCATCCTCTGCCTGTACCGCCCGGCGCCCGGTGTGGAGGATGTGCTGAGGGCGCTCCGTCCGAGCACTGCCCTTTAGTGTAACCTATATAGGTAACACTCGTACGAATTTTCGTTCACTTTTATATAGGATATCTCCGCTCCCCGGAGCAAGAGGAAGACTTTCATGTCTAATGTCAAGATACCAGACCCGGACTTCGCCCAGAGCATCATCGATGCCGGCGGCAAGACCTTGGACCTGTGCTACCAGTGCGGAACCTGCACTGGCAGCTGCCCCTCCGGCCGCACCACCGCGTTCCGCACCAGGCAGCTGATCAGGAAGGCCCAGCTCGGATTGAAGGACGACATACTCCCCTCGGAGGACCTGTGGATGTGCACCACCTGCTACTCCTGCGTGGAGAGATGCCCCAGGGACGTTGATATCGTGGATATCATCATCCTGATGAGGAACATGGCCGTCCAGAAGGGCTACATGGCCGAGGACCACAAGAAGGTCGGTCGCTCCCTGCTCAAGAGCGGGCACACCGTTCCCGCCTCCGACAAGCTGAAGGCCATGCGCGTCAGCATGGGCCTTTCCGCCGACCCGCCGACCACCCTCGCCGACCCCCAGGCCCTGGCCGACTTCAAGAAGATCATGGCCAAGACCGGCTTCGAGAAGCTGATCGGAGGTGCCTGAGATGGCCGCTGACAAGTTCGCCCTGTTCCTGGGCTGCGTGGCGCCCCTGAGGTACCCCGGCATCGAGAAGGCCACCAGGGAGCTGTTCAAGGCCCTGGGATACGACCTGAAGGAGATGACCGGAGCTGGCTGCTGTCCAGCGCCGGGTGTCATCCGCTCCTTCGACCAGGCCACCTGGTTGGCGCTTGCGGCCCGCAACCTGTGCATCGCCGAGAAGCAGGGCTGCGACATCCTGACCATCTGCAACGGTTGCTACGGCTCTCTTTACGAAGCGAACCACATGCTGCAGGAGGACCCCGAGCTCCTGAAGAAGGTCAACATGATCCTGGCCGAGGTCGGCATGAAGTACGAGGGCAAGGTCCACGTACGCCACTTCGCCGACGTCCTGTTCAAGGACATCGGCATCGAGAAGATGAAGCAGAAGTTCACCAAGCCGCTGTCCTACAACGTCGCGGTGCACTACGGATGCCACTTCTCCAGGCCCACCAAGATAAAGCACATCGACGACCCCGAGAGGCCCCACGTGCTGGACGAGCTGGTCGAGTGGACCGGCGCTAAGAGCATCCCCTATGCCGACAAGAACATGTGCTGCGGCGCCGGCGGCGGTGTGAGGAGCAGGGACGCCAAGTTCGCCCTGAGCTTCACCGAGACCAAGCTGAAGAACATGAAGGCCGTCAAGGCCCAGTTCATCATCGACGTCTGCCCGTTCTGCCACCTGCAGTTCGACCGCGGCCAGAAGGACCTGCCCGGATACGACATACCGGTCATACACCTGGCGCAGCTCTACGGCCTCGCTCTGGGCCTGCCCGAGTCCTCCCTGGGACTTGAGGCCCACGAGATCAAGGTCACCCTGTGAGGCGTCGGATTGGCACAAGCGCACCTGGTAGGTATCTACACCCAAGAGGAGATGCCTGAGGAGCTGGAAGGCTTCGTCAGGTATCAGGCCGCCCGCGACGGACACCAGATGAAGGCCGGGGAGAGGATAGCCGTGCTGAACGTCACCGGCACCTCCTCGTACGTCCCGGTCTTCCTGGGCGACGTCAAGGACTTCGACGATCTGGAGCACCGGCTCTCGCAGCACGGGGTCCAGGCGGACCAGGTGAGCATGGTCTCCCTGCGGCGGGTGCTGCAAGAGATGGGTCACAGTTAAACCTCTTCCTTTTCGTTTTTTATTATCCAGTAAAAAGATGGTGATTGTTTTGGCAAGGAGAAAACTTATTAATAGGGTTACTTGTTTCCGAGTTCATCTCACGATTGGAGGCTAT